>NZ_CATKPP010000006.1:0-126858 GCF_949767635.1 Pseudomonas sp. IT-93MI4 | reverse complement strand
GCGCGACTCGGCCTCAAGCCTGGCGATTGGCATACATCCGACACTCCGCCAGCAACGCCAGCAGATTCGGATCACGCTCCTTGGCCTTCAAGAACACCACACCAATGTGCTGCTGCAACCGATACTTCTCCTGCAACGGAATCAGCTTCACCCGGTTCTCGTACACCGCCGCAATCCTTCCCGGCAGCAACGCATAACCCACCCCCGAGCTGACCATGCT
Organism: Pseudomonas sp. IT-93MI4; assembly: GCF_949767635.1. NCBI lineage: Bacteria > Pseudomonadati > Pseudomonadota > Gammaproteobacteria > Pseudomonadales > Pseudomonadaceae > Pseudomonas > Pseudomonas sp. IT-93MI4. Next base: position 126,638 of record NZ_CATKPP010000006.1, on the reverse strand, counting down.
CAGCAGGGTGAAGATGTCGTTGACCTGCATCGCCACCTTCGGCTCGAACCCCGCCTGTTTGAACACCCGGATGCCGTCCTGATGGGTGGCGAAGCCCTGGGTCAGGGTGATGAAGGTTTCATCGCGCACCTCGGCCAGATCGACTTCACTGCGTTGAGCGAATCTTGAATCTGCCGGCGTGGCGAGGAAAATGTCGTCGGAAAACAGCGGGATCTGCTCGCAGTCCGGGTCGCTGACCGTGTCGTCCAGCGACACCAGAATCGCGTCGACTTCCATGTTCTTCAGCTTGTAGAGCAGGTCGATATTCGAGCCGAGGATCAGGTCGATGTTGAGTTCGCTGCGACGGATCTTCAGGCCCATGATCAGTTGCGGTACGGTTTTCACTGTCAGCGAATACAGCGAGCCGAGCTTGAAGCGTTCAGCGGAGAATCCGGCGGCCTCGCGGGTCAGGCGCACGCTTTCGACCACGTCCTGGATCAGCTTCTGCGCACGTTCTTCGAGCACGTAGGCGCTTTCCAGTGGCGTCAGGTTGCGTCCTTCGTGCTTGAACAGCGGGCAGCGCAGGGCGCTTTCCAGCGAATGGATCGCCCGGTGCACGCTGACATTGCTGGTCTGCAATTCGGCGGCGGCGCGGGCGAGGTTGCCGGTGCGCATGAAGGCGAGGAACACCTCGAGTTTTTTCAGGGTCAATTCTTCGTCGATCAGCATGGCGCGGACTCTTTTTGGTATCGACCGATTGTGCCCAATTACCGTGGCGTGCGCAGGTCCGCGTTGAACAGAAACATTGCGCTTTTACGCTCAAGGCCCGAGCCTTGCGCGCTGCGGTAACGAATAACGAGGTGAGCGACACATGTATCACGGGGAAAAACTCAACGCCTGGACGCACTTGGTCGGGGCAGTGGCCGCATTTATCGGTGGCGTGTGGATGCTGGTGATTGCCAGCCTCGACGGCAGTCCGTGGAAAATTGTCAGCGTGGCGATCTACGCCTTTACCTTGCTGGTGCTCTACAGCGCCTCGACCGTGTACCACAGCGTGCGCGGGCGCAAGAAAGCGATCATGAAGAAGGTCGATCACTTTTCGATCTACCTGCTGATCGCCGGCAGCTACACGCCGTTCTGCCTGGTGACGCTGCGCGGGCCGTGGGGCTGGACGTTGTTCGGGATTGTCTGGGGGCTGGCGCTGATCGGCATCCTGCAGGAGATCAAACCACGCTCGGAGGCGCGGATCCTGTCGATCGTGATTTATGCGGTGATGGGCTGGATCGTGCTGGTGGCGGTCAAACCGTTGATTGCGGCGTTGGGCACGGCAGGCTTTGCCTGGCTGGCGTCGGGCGGGGTGTTGTATACCGTGGGCATCATCTTTTTTGCCCTGGATCACCGGTTACGGCATGCGCACGGGATCTGGCATCTGTTCGTGATCGCCGGGAGTCTGCTGCACTTTGTGGCGATTCTGTTTTATGTCCTCTAACTGAAATTGTCCCCAATCTCCCACATTAGATTGTGTTCCCACATCAGACTTGTGCCGAGTGCAGGTTATTGAGTTGTTGTTCAGCTCGCTGACTGAAAATCTGCAGCAGATCGTTGAGCGTATGCGGTGGTGGCTCGCTGGCGCGGGTCACGGCGTACAAAGTGATCGGCAGTGGCGGGGCGAGGGGGCGGAGGGTGGTGGTTGCCACAGAGGCGCCCAGTGCGGTGAACGGATCGATCACCGCGACGCCGGCGCCGGACTCGACCATCGCCCGTGCCAGCGAATAGGTCTGCACGGCAATCCGCACCCGTGGCGGTGGCTCCACCGCTTCCAGATAGCTGTCGAGCCTTGCCGCCAATGGATCGGCGCTGGATAAACCAATCAGCGGCACATCCGCAAGCGCCATCAGTGGCAGCGGTTTGCCGACGTCTGCCGGCGGCCAGAAGTCCTTTGGCGCCAACGCCACCAGCACCCCCGCCGCCAACGGCTGCGCTTTCAGCCCCGGGTGATCCGGCAACTGCAACGTCAGGGCCACGTCCACTTCGCGCATCAGCAGGTTCTGCATCAACTCGCGGCTGTGGGCACTGGACAGTTCGCAGGCGATGTCCGGGAACTGCGCCGTCCATTGCCGGATCGCCGGTGGCAGCAACGACAGGGCCAGCGCAGGAGTCGCGCCGATCCGCAGGCTGTGGCCGGGTTCGCGGCGCAGGCTCTGTGCCAGGCGCCGCACGCCCTGCAGACTTTCCGTGACCTTGTCGACTTCGCGCTCCAGCTCCAGCGCTTCCGGGGTCGCCTGCAATTTACCGCGCACCCGCAGAAACAACGGAAAGCCCAACTGCTGCTCGGCGTGCTGCAGCACTTTGGTCACCGCCGGTTGCGAGACGTGCAGCAATTGCGCAGCGGCGCTGACCGAGCCGGTCTGGCGAATGGCCTGGAAAATCTCGATGTGGCGAAGGCGCATGGCGAGTCCATAACCTTTGTTTATAGGTCTGGCATCTTTATTCATTGTTCGGCGCCTGTCACCTCACCCTAACCTCAGCCTCGTCTTCAAATAGAAATAGGGACGGACATGGCTCAGCGTGTGTGCATCATCGGCGGCGGCGTGATCGGGTTGGCAACGGCCTATGCGCTGGTGCGCGACGGTTTCGAAGTGACAGTGGTCGAGGCGCGGCAGTCCTTGGGCAGCGAAACCAGCTTCGCCAACGGCGGCCAGTTGTCCTACCGCTATGTGGCGCCGCTGGCCGATGCCGGCGTGCCGTTGCAGGCGATCGGCTGGATGCTGCGCGGCGACTCACCGCTCAAGCTGCGCCCGCGTCTGGACCCGGCGCAATGGCGCTGGATGGCGTCGTTTCTCGCCGCCTGCCGCACCTCGGTCAACCGCGAAAACGCGGCGCATCTGTTGCGTCTGGCGCTGTTCAGCCAGAGCACGCTGAAACGCTGGCGCGAGAATGACGGACTCACCGGTTTCAACTGGCGGCGCAACGGCAAACTGGTGACTTTCCGCAATGCCGTCAGTTTCGACCATGCGCGCAAGGGCCTGGCCGATCCGCAGCAACAACAGGTGTTGTCCGCCACCGAATGTGCGCAACTGGAACCGGCCTTGACCAAGGCGCCGTTTGTGGGCGCGATCTACACGCCGAATGAAGAAGTCGGCGACTGTCACGCCTTTTGCCAGCAGTTGGCGGTGCGATTGAAGGCGTCGGGCCGCTGCGAGTTTCGTCTCGGTCAGGCAGTCACCGGTATTCGTCACAGCCACGGCGCCGTCACCGCCATTGAGCTTGGCGACGAAACCCTGCCGGTCGACCAACTGGTGATCGCCGCCGGGCACCGAAGCTCTTTGCTGACGCTGCCCGGCCTGCACGTGCCGCTGTATCCGCTGAAGGGTTACAGCCTGACCGTGCCGATCGGCAACGGGCATCGGGCGCCGGACGTGAGCATCACCGACTACGACCGCAAGATCGTCTACGCGCGCATCGGCGAACAGTTACGGGTGGCGGCGATGGTGGACATCGTCGGTTTCGACCCGGCGGTAGATCCCGAGCGGCTGGCACTGATCAAGCGCCAGGCCCGCGACACCTTTCCCGATGCCGGCAATTACGACGCGGCTGTGGAGTGGGCGGGCATGCGCCCGGCCACCCCAACCGGCGTACCGTTGTTGGGCGCCACGGCGTATCGCAATCTGTGGCTCAACCTCGGCCACGGCGCGCTCGGTTTCACCCTGGCCTGCGGCAGCGGGCAGTTGCTCAGCGAACTGATCGGCCAGCAGCGTACATCCATTGATCTGCACGGCTTCAATCCCCGTGCGGCGTGACGGCTTCTGCTCAAACACCCCAACCACAACGGAGAATAACAATGCAAAAAATCACGTTGCTCGGCTGCACACTGGCGCTGTTCATCGGCGCCCAGGCACAGGCCAATGAAGTGCCGCTGACCGGCGCGCTTGGCAAGATCGCCAGCGCCAACAGCATCACCCTGGGCTATCGCGATGCGTCGGTGCCGTTCTCGTATGTGGGCGATCACACCGGACAGCCTATGGGGTATTCGGTGGAGCTGGCGGGCAAGATTGTCGAGCGGATCAAGCAGCAACTGGCGTTGCCGGAGCTGAAGGTGAAGTACAACCTGGTGACGTCGCAGACGCGGATTCCGCTGGTGCAGAACGGCACGGTTGATCTTGAGTGCGGCTCCACCGGGGTGACGGCCGAGCGGCAGAAACAGGTCGCGTTCTCCTACGGTTTCATCTACGTAAAAGGGCAGTTGCTGACCGCAAAGGACAGCGGCATTCACAGCTTCGATGACCTGCGCGGCAAGAACGTGGTGACCACCGCCGGCACCACCAACGAGCGCTATCTGAAGAGCTACAACCTCGACCACAAACTGAACATGTTCGTGATCAGCGCCAAGGATCACGGCGAGGCGTTCCAGATGCTGCAGTCGGGACGGGCAGCGGCCTTCTACATGGACGACGCATTGCTCTACGGCGAGCGGGCCAAGGCGCGGGACCCGCACAACTGGGTCGTGGTGGGGGAGGAACAATCGCGGGAAATCTACAGCTGCATGGTGCGCAAGGATGATCCGCCATTCCTCGCGCTGGTGAACGACGCGCTGGCCGATCTGTACAGCTCGGGGGAGATCAACGGGATCTACCGTAAGTGGTTCGAACAGCCGATCCCGCCAAAGGGGTTGAACCTGGAGTTTCCGATGACCAGCGAGTTGAAGGCGATCATTGCCAGGCCAGTCAGTGATCCGGTGGAGTGACAGTCAGACCGAGGGGAAGCTTTTCGCGAGCAAGCCCGCTCCCACAGTAGTTCTCGGGTGTACACAAAATTTGTGCTCACTGGAAATCCAATGTGGGAGCGGGCTTGCTCGCGAAGAGGCCCTAGAAGTCACCCCAAAGCTGCTGAGCCACCGCCAGTGCAACCACCGGCGCAGTTTCAGTGCGCAACACCCGTGGCCCAAGCCGAGCTGCATGGAAGCCGTTGCCCTTGGCCTGCTCAACCTCGGCATCCGACAAACCGCCCTCCGGCCCGATCAGGAACGCCAGGGTCGCCGGTTTGGCATGGCTCACCAATGGCTCGGCCACCGGGTGCAGTACCAGTTTCAACTCAGCCTGGGTCTGCTTCAGCCAATCGGCCAGCAGCACCGGCGGATGAATCACCGGCACCCGCGAGCGCCCGCACTGCTCGCACGCGCTGATCGCCACCTGACGCCAGTGCAGCAGGCGTTTGTCGGCGCGTTCGTCCTTCAGGCGCACTTCGCAGCGGTCGCTGAAGATCGGGGTGATTTCGCTCACGCCCAGCTCGGTGGCTTTCTGGATCGCCCAGTCCATGCGCTCGCCCCGGGACAGGCCCTGGCCGAGGTGGATGTGCAGCGGCGATTCGATCTGCCCGGCTAGCTGTTCGTCGATCTGCACCACCACGCGTTTCTTGCCGACTTCCACCAGCGAACCACGAAACTCATGGCCGGAGCCGTCGAACAACTGCACCGCATCGCCCTCGGCCATGCGCAGCACGCGGCTGATGTAATGCGCCTGGGCTTCCGGCAGTTCGTGTTCGCCGGTGCTCAGGGGGGCGTCGATAAAGAAGCGGGACAGTCTCATTTCGGGTCTCTGGAAAGATGTGAATCAGTTGGATCGGTGTCGACTTCATTCGCGAGCAAGCTCGCTCCCACATTTAGAATGCATTTCCCTGTGGGAGCGAGCTTGCTCGCGAAAGCGGCAGTTCAGGCGCCACAAATTTTGAATCAGCCCGGATCACGGAACCCCGGGTGGAAATCCTTCGGCACCGCCACGCTGACGCTGTCCCGGGTGGCGATGTCGATGCCTTCGCTGGCGACTTCGGCGAGGAAGTCGATCTGCTCCGGGGTGATCACGTACGGCGGCAGGAAATACACCACGCTGCCCAGCGGCCGCAGCAACGCGCCGCGCTCCAGCGCATGCTGGAACACCTTCAAACCACGGCGTTCCTGCCAAGGGTAGGCCTCTTTGGTGGCTTTATCCTTGACCATCTCGATCGCCAGCACCATGCCGGTCTGGCGCACTTCGCTGACATTCGGGTGATCGACCAGATGCGCGGTGGCCGACGCCATACGTTGGGCGAGCGCCTGGTTGTTCTCGATGACGTTGTCCTGTTCGAAGATATCCAGCGTCGCCAACGCGGCTGCACAGGCCAGCGGGTTGCCGGTGTAGCTGTGCGAATGCAGGAAGGCGCGCAGGGTCGGGTAGTCGTCGTAGAACGCGCTATAGACCTCGTCGGTGGTCAGGCACGCTGCCAGCGGCAGATAGCCGCCGGTCAGGGCCTTGGACAGGCAGAGGAAGTCCGGGCGGATGCCGGCCTGCTCACAGGCAAACATGGTGCCGGTGCGGCCGAAACCGACGGCGATTTCGTCGTGGATCAGGTGCACGCCGTAGCGGTCGCAGGCCTCGCGCAGCAGCTTGAGGTACACCGGGTGATACATGCGCATGCCGCCGGCGCCCTGAATCAACGGCTCGACGATGACTGCCGCAACGCTGTCATGATGTTCTGCCAAGGTTTGTTCCATGGCGGCGAACAGGTTGCGCGAATGTTCCTCCCAGCTCATGCCTTCGGGGCGCAGGTAGCAATCCGGGCTTGGCACCTTGATGGTGTCCATCAGCAGCGCTTTGTAGGTTTCGGTGAACAGCGGCACGTCGCCGACTGCCATCGCTGCCATGGTTTCGCCGTGGTAGCTGTTGGTCAGGGTGACGAAGCGTTTCTTGTTCGGCTGGCCGCGATTGAGCCAGTAGTGAAAGCTCATTTTCAGCGCGACTTCGATGCAGGACGAACCGTTATCGGCGTAGAACACCCGATTCAGGCCTACCGGTGTCATTTTCACCAGACGCTCGGACAGTTCGATCACCGGTTGATGGCTGAAACCGGCGAGGATCACGTGCTCCAGCTGATCGACCTGATCCTTGATGCGCTGGTTGATGCGCGGGTTGGCGTGGCCGAACACGTTGACCCACCAGGAGCTGACGGCGTCGAGGTAGCGCTTGCCTTCGAAGTCTTCGAGCCAGACGCCTTCGCCGCGTTTGATCGGGATCAGCGGCAGCTGTTCGTGGTCTTTCATCTGGGTGCAGGGATGCCACAGCACCGCGAGGTCGCGTTGCATCCACTGGTTATTCAGGCCCATTTACAGTCTCCTCAAGGCGGCTCGCGTCAGGCGCGGGCAAACAATCGCGCAAGCCTATGCAATGCATCGCGCCGGGACAACCCATTGCGTCGATTGAGCTACTTTGTATGGGCCGATAGACGTCGCTGGCGGCGTTTTGATGGCTGACGTATTCTTCGCGGTTCTTTGGGTCGTCTGACCCGCAAAACTGCTTTTTTCCTACGTGTATTTCCGGAGTTCGCTGAATGTCTGTCGGTTGGCTGCGCGCCTGTGCGCTGGTGATGTTGGGGCTGTTCAGCGTTACGGCGCTGGCCAAGGATAAAACCGCAATCGTGATCGGCGGCGGCCTGTCGGGCCTGACCGCAGCTTACGAGCTGCAAAACAAGGGCTGGCAGGTCACGCTGCTCGAAGCCAAGCCGAGCCTCGGCGGTCGCTCGGGCATGGCCACCAGCGAGTGGATCGGCAACGACAAGACCCAGCCGGTGCTGAACAAGTACGTCTCGACCTTCAAGCTGGGCACCACGCCAGCCCCTGAATTTGTGCGTACACCGGGTTATCTGATCGACGGTGAATATTTCTCCGCTGCCGATCTGGCGACCAAGCAGCCGGCCACCGCCGATGCCCTGAAGCGCTACCAGAAAACCCTCGACGATCTGGCACGCTCGATCGACGACCCGCAGAACCCGGCCGCGACCAATACCCTGCATGCACTGGACCAGATCAACGTCTCGAGCTGGCTCGACAAGCAGAACCTGCCGGCCACCGCGCGTCAGCTGATCAACCAGGACATCCGCACCCACTACGACGAGCCTTCGCGGCTGTCGCTGCTGTATTTTGCCCAGCAGAACCGCGTTTATCGCGGCGTCTCCGACCGTGACCTGCGCGCCTCGCGTCTGGTCGGCGGCAGCCAGGTACTGGCCCAGGCGTTCGTCAAGCAGATCAAGACCATCAAGACCAACTCGCCGGTTTCCGCGATCACTCAGGACAAGGATGGCGTGACCGTCAAGGTCGGCAGTGTTGGCTATCAGGCTGACTACGTGGTGCTGGCCGTGCCATTGCGCGCGCTGAACAAGATTGCTTTGACCCCGGCGCTGGACGCTCAGCACCTGGCCGCGATCAAGGGCACCAACTACGGCTGGCGCGACCAGATCATGTTGAAGTTCAAGACGCCTGTGTGGGAAAGCAAGGCGCGCATGTCCGGTGAGATCTACAGTAACGCCGGCCTCGGCATGCTCTGGATCGAGCCGGCGCTGAAAGGTGGCGCCAACGTGGTGATCAACCTGTCCGGCGACAATGCCCGCGTGATGCAAGCGTTCGGCGACAAGCAGATGGTCGATCAGGTGCTGATCCGTCTGCACGCGTTTTATCCACAGGCCCGTGGCTCGTTCACCGGTTATGAAATCCGTCGCTACAGCACCGACCCGTCGATGGGCGGCGCCTACCTGGCTTACGGCCCGGGCCAGATCAGCAAGTTCTGGCGCATGTGGGAGCGCCCACTGCAACGCGTAGCGTTTGCCGGCGAACACACCGACACCCTGTATCCGGGCACTCTGGAAGGCGCGCTGCGCACCGGTCAGCGTGCGGCCAGTCAGGTTGAAGACCTGGCTGCCGGCAAGTCGTTTGAACCGGTCAAAGTGGTTCCGGCCGCAGCAGCGGCAGGCGCGGCAGGTGCCGTGGCGGCGAAGAAGGGCAACTTCTTCAGCAACCTGTTTGGCGGTTCGGATGACGAGAAGAAGCCAGAACCTGTGAAGGCGCCTGAGCCGGCTCCAGCACCGGTCACCCCAGCGCCTGCACCGGCTCCGGCACCTGCGCCAGCTCCGGTGGAAGCGCCGAAACCAGCGACCCCGGTGAAGGCTGAACCGGCGAAGAAAGCGGCGGCCAAGCCTGCAGCGAAGAAGCCTGCAGCGAAAACCGACGCGAAGAAACCTGCAGCGAAGAAGGCTGAGCCGGCGAAGAAGCCAGCGGCGAAACCTGCGGCCAAGCCCGCAGCAGCTCCGGCGGCAACGACCGATACCAAGGCGCAGTAAGCCTTGCGGTGAATGAAAAAAGCGCGGCGTTTATGCCGCGCTTTTTTTTGCCTGTCAGATCGCTTTCGCGAGCAGGCTCGCTCCCACATTTGACCGAGCGCTTTCAGAGAGAATGCGATCACCTGTGGAAGCGAGCCTGCTCGCGAAGGGCTCGCTCAGACAACGCAATTCCATTGTCTGGCAACAACATCCCGCCACACTTTTCCCGCTTAATCTTTCCTTAACAAGCCACTTACAGACTCTTGATCGTATTTCTCGATATTTCAAAGCAAAATTTTCCGCTTTAATTCGATAGATAACTCGCTAGTCTTGGTTCGCAGTTCTCACAGGATTTGGGCAATGCAGCTACGTAACTCTGCTTCACGCTATGGTTGGGTCAGCATCTTCATGCACTGGGGCGTGGCGCTGGCGGTCTTCGGGCTGTTCGCGCTGGGTCTGTGGATGGTGGGGCTGGATTACTACAGCAGCTGGCGCAAAGACGCGCCGGATCTGCACAAGAGCATCGGTCTGGTGCTGCTGGGTGTGATGGTGTTGCGGGTGTTGTGGCGCTTTATCAGCCCACCGCCACCGACGCTGCAAAGCTACAGCCGCATGACCCGCATCGGCGCCAAATTCGGCCACGGGTTTCTGTACGTCGGGCTGTTCGCTGTGATGCTTGCCGGTTACCTGATTTCCACCGCAGACGGTGTCGGGATCCCGGTGTTTGGCCTGTTTGAAGTTCCTGCACTGGTTTCCGGGCTACCGGATCAGGCAGACACCGCTGGGGTGATTCATCTCTGGCTGGCATGGGCGCTGGTAATTTTTTCCGGTCTCCATGCGTTGGCAGCATTGAAGCACCACTTTATCGATCGTGATGCGACCCTCACTCGAATGCTCGGTCGCAAAGCCTGAAATTCAACCTCGACTCAAAGGAAAAGAAAGCATGTTGAAAAAGACTCTGGCCGCTCTGGCAATCGGTTCGGCCGTACTGTCCGCGAACGTGATGGCTGCTGATTACACCGTCGACAAGGAAGGCCAGCACGCTTTCGTCGACTTCAAGATCAGCCACCTGGGCTACAGCTACATCACCGGTACCTTCAAGGACATCGACGGCAAGTTCAGCTTCGACGCCGCCAAGCCTGAAGACAGCAAAATCGAATTCAACGTGAAAACCGCCAGCGTGTTCACCAACCACGCCGAGCGCGACAAGCACATCTCCAGCAAAGACTTCCTGGACGTGGGCAAATACGCTGACGCCAAGTTCGTCTCCACCAGCGTCAAATCCACCGGCAAGAACGCCGAGGGCAAAGACACTGCCGACGTGACCGGCGACCTGACCCTGCACGGCGTGACCAAGCCAATCGTGGTCAAGGCTGTGTTCCTGGGCGAAGGCAAGGATCCATGGGGCGGCTACCGTGCCGGCTTTGAAGGCACCACCAGCATCAAGCGCTCTGATTTCGGCAAGATGATGGATCTGGGTCCACAGTCCGACAAGGTCGACCTGTACATCTCGTTCGAAGGTGTGAAAGCGAAGTAATTTTCGCCGCCATACAAAAACGCCCCCGGTCGTAAGGCCGGGGGCGTTTTTTATTGCGGCACACTACAGATCCATTGTGGGAGCGGGCTTGCTCGCGAATGCAGTGTGTCATTCAACATAAGTTTCGACTGATCCGACGCATTCGCGAGCAAGCCCGCTCCCACAGGGGGGAGTGTGCGATTCAGGATATTTGTGACGGCATAAAAAAATGCCCCTGCTCTTTCGAACCGGGGCATTTTTCATTGCCGCGATAACTCAGCGATTGCGGGTCAGCAAAGCTGGTTTTTCGCCGCGCGGACGGGTCGGCAGTTGATCGAGCTGCTCAGGCGTCGGGAAGCGGTCTGCCTTGGACTCCTTGTGCATGATCTTCGGCCCGGTGCTGCGCGGGTTCTGCACGGCCGGTTCGGCGCGTTGCTGATCGTCGCGAGCCGGGCGGCGGTTGCGCGAGGACTCGTCACGACGGCCCTGGCCATCACGGGGAGCACCGTTGCGCGGGCCGTTGCGTTTGCCCGGTGGGGTGCCGGTGCTCGAACCGTTGCTGTTACGCGGGCCGTTCTGGCGACCTTGCGACTGACCGCCGCGTGGAGCGCCTGCACCTGCGCCCTGAGCTGGCGCGCCTGGACGGCGACCACGGCCACCGGCAGGAGCAGCTTTCGGCACGTAATCAACGCGGTTACCGAAGTTATCGATATCGTCGTCGAGGAACTCGTCCGGTGCACGATCAGCCGCCGCGCGTGGTGGCTGGCTCGGACGCTGTTCGCGGGCCGGGGTGCCTTCACGTGGTTTCTGCTGACGGGCAGGGCGCTCGCCGCGTTCGCCGGCGGGTTTTTCCTTGCCCTTGTCTTTGCCTTTGTCCTTGCGACCGCCGCCACCACCGCCGCCATTCGGGCCGTCGCCACGCGGGCCACGGGCGTTGCGCGGGTTGCGCATGTCCGGACGCTCACGCACTTCAGGCTTCTCGGCCTCGATGGTGCTGGCATCGAAGCCCATCAGGTCGCCGTCGGCGATTTTCTGCTTGGTCATGCGTTCGATGCTTTTCAGCAGTTTTTCTTCGTCCGGGGCCACCAGCGAGATCGCCTCGCCCGAACGACCGGCGCGGCCAGTACGGCCGATACGGTGCACGTAGTCTTCATCGACGTTTGGCAGCTCGAAGTTGACCACGTGTGGCAACTGGTCGATGTCCAGACCGCGCGCGGCGATGTCGGTCGCGACCAGGATGCGCACTTCACCGGCCTTGAAATCGGCCAGGGCTTTGGTGCGGGCGTTCTGGCTCTTGTTGCCGTGGATCGCCACAGCCGGCAGGCCGTGTTTGTCCAGGTACTCGGCCAGACGGTTGGCGCCGTGCTTGGTGCGGGTGAACACCAGTACCTGTTCCCAGGCGCCGGCGGTGATCAGGTGCGCCAGCAGGGCACGCTTGTGGCTGGCCGGCAGACGGAACACGCGTTGCTCGATGCGCTCGACCGTGGTGTTCGGCGGCGTGACTTCGATGCGTTCCGGGTTGTGCAGCAGCTTGCCGGCAAGATCGGTGATGTCTTTGGAGAACGTTGCCGAGAACAGCAGGTTCTGACGCTTGGCCGGCAGACGCGCGAGGACTTTCTTCACGTCGTGGACGAAGCCCATATCGAGCATGCGGTCGGCTTCGTCGAGGACGAGGATTTCGACGTGGGACAGATCGACGCTGCCCTGGCCGGCGAGGTCGAGCAGACGACCCGGGCACGCGACGAGCACGTCAACGCCACGGGACATGGCCTGGACCTGCGGATTCATGCCGACGCCGCCGAAGATGCAGGCGCTGACGAATTTCAGGTCACGGGCGTAGATCTTGAAGCTCTCGTGTACCTGGGCCGCGAGTTCGCGGGTCGGGGTCAGGACCAGAACGCGCGGTTGGCGCGGGCCATGACGCTGGGATTTGTCCGGGTGACCGTTGGGGAACAACCGCTCCAGGATCGGAAGGGCGAAACCGCCGGTTTTACCGGTACCTGTCTGTGCCGCAACCATCAGGTCGCGACCTTGCAACACGGCGGGAATGGCCCGCTGTTGCACCGGAGTAGGCTCGGTATAGCCCGCATCTTCGATGGCACGGACTAAAGCCTCGGAGAGACCGAGGGAAGCAAAGGACATGAGTAATCCTGTTTTAGTTAGGGCTTGGCCCAATGGGAGTCTTGCCTGGCGCGAATCGCGTTTAAGAGGACGCGATCCCGTCCGGTCCTGCTGCGGTTCCGAAGGCACGTCAGGAGCGCTCGCGCGGGCTGAAAGCTGCGCTGTAGCGGGTCGAGAGGCCTGTTACGGTTCCGGGCGTCCGGGCGTGAGCCTGGCGGGAACGCCGGAGTATAACAGAGCAATCACTGCGCGCTGCTTTCCTGCTGCTCAACGGTTTTGCGGCTGGCCGAAGCATTGCCCAGCGGCACGGCATCGACCGGGGCGGCGCCATAGCGTGCGCTGAGCTCGGCGTAGGCCGGTTCGCGCTTGAAACGCTTGAGTTCGGCACCGAAACGCGCCACCAGCAAGTCCATCCCGGCATTGCGTCGAACCGCCAGATATTGGCTCTGACGGCTGATGACCGTGGGGTTTTCGGTGATTTGATCGCGAATATTCAGTTGATCGAGCAAATGCTGACCCACGCGGCGATCGGTGATCAGCAAGTCGATGCGTCCGCGCAGCAGTTTGCCGAAGTTGGCTTCGTGGGTCGGTGCCGGTTCACGGGTAAACAGTGTCGACTGACTGAAATCCGGGCTGTACAGATAGCCCGGCGAAGTGCCGATGGTCAGGCCTTTGAGGTCTTCGAGCTGGCGGAACGGATGGGGACGGTCGTTGGCGTAGAACATCACGAACTCGACGTCCGACAGCGGTTCGATGGGGTAGAGCAGGGTGGCATCGCGCTCGTCGCTGTGAAAGATGTCCAGTGCGCCGTCGGCCTGGCCGGTCTCGAGCATCGACAGGCAGCGCTTCCACGGCAGGAACTGCCATTCGACCTCAATCCCCAGGCGCTTGAACACAATGGCGGTGGTTTCGTAGTCCAGTCCGAGGTTCTTGCCGCCCTCTTCGTAGACGTAAGGTGCCCACGGCTCGGTGACAATACGCAATTTCTCGCCCCGAGCGGCAAAGCTCAGGCAAGCAAAAACCAGCACGGTGAGTAACTGCGCGAAAAAAGGCATGGCTTGAGATTACGACGAGAAACGCGAAAGAGCCAGAAAGTGCCTGCACAAGCTCTAATTCGGGGATTCAAAAGCAAAAAATCGCAGCAACGACACCCCTGTAGGAGCTGCCGAAGGCTGCGATCTTTTGATCTTTCTTTTAGTGCTTAACGTGGCAGCTTCAGGTTATTCCAGATCGCCAGACTAGGCTCAGCCTGGTTCATGGAATAGAAGTGCAGCCCTGGTGCGCCACCTTGCAGCAGGCGTTCGCACATTTCGCTGACAACTTGCTCGCCGAAGCGCTGAATGCTTTGGCTGTCATCGCCATAGGCTTCCAGTTGCTTGCGGATCCAGCGCGGAATTTCCGCACCGCAGGCATCGGAGAAACGCGCCAGCTTGCTGTAGTTGGTGATCGGCATGATCCCCGGCACGACTGGAATATCCACGCCCAGCGCCTGCAAACGGTCGACGAAGTAGAAGTAGCTGTCGGCGTTGAAGAAGTACTGGGTGATCGCGCTGTCGGCACCGGCGCGGGCCTTGCGCACGAAGTTGGCGAGATCGTCTTCGTAATTACGCGCTTGCGGATGCATCTCCGGGTAAGCGGCAACTTCGATGTGGAAATGATCACCGGTTTCTTCACGAATGAATTCAACCAGTTCGTTGGCGTGACGCAGCTCGCCGCTGGTCATGCCCATGCCGGACGGCAGGTCACCGCGCAGCGCAACGATGCGCTTGATGCCGGCCGCCTTGTACTCGTTCAGCAGGCCGCGCAGGTCGTCCTTGCTGTCGCCGACGCACGACAGGTGCGGGGCGGCCGGTACTTTGACTTCGCTTTCCAGTTGCAGAACGGTGTTGAGGGTGCGATCACGGGTCGAACCACCAGCGCCATAGGTGCAGGAGAAGAAGTCGGGGTTGTACGTTGCCAACTGACGGGCAACGTTGAGCAGTTTTTCATGCCCAGCATCGGTCTTGGTCGGGAAGAACTCGAAGCTGTAGCGACGGTCTTGGGACATGGGAAATACCCTTGGAAACACGAAGCCTGTGAGGCTTGCACCGCCCATGTGGGAGCGGGCTTGCTCGCGAAAGCGGCGGGTCAGGCAACATCAATGCTGAATGACAGACCGCTTTCGCGAGCAAGCCCGCTCCCACAGGGAGAGCAGGCCGCCGCGTCAATCAGTAGCGGTAAGCGTGCGGCTTGAACGGGCCTTCGACGGTGACGCCGATGTAGTCAGCCTGTTGCTTGGTCAGTTGAGTGACCACGCCGCCGAAGCCGCGCACCATTTCCAGGGCCACTTCTTCGTCGAGTTTCTTCGGCAGTACTTCAACGGTCAGACGCTCGGCTTTCTCGGCTGGCGACAGGTCGGCGTACTTCTGGCCGAACAGGAAGATCTGCGCCAGTACCTGGTTGGCGAACGAACCGTCCATGATGCGGCTCGGGTGACCGGTGGCGTTGCCCAGGTTCACCAGACGGCCTTCGGCCAGCAGGATCAGGTAGTCGTCGTTCTGTGCGTCGAAAGCGCCCGGGCCGGTACGGTGGATCTTGTGTACCTGTGGCTTCACTTCTTCCCATGCCCAGTTCTTGCGCATGAAAGCGGTGTCGATTTCGTTGTCGAAGTGACCGATGTTGCAGACAACAGCGCGCTTCTTCAGGGCTTTGAGCATGTTCGCGTCGCAAACATTGACGTTACCGGTGGTGGTCACGATCAGGTCGATCTTGCCCAGCAGCGCTTTGTCGATGCTTGCTTCGGTGCCGTTGTTGATGCCGTCGATGAACGGCGAAACCAGTTCGAAACCGTCCATGCAGGCCTGCATGGCGCAGATCGGGTCAACTTCGGAAACCTTGACGATCATGCCTTCCTGACGCAGGGACTGGGCCGAACCCTTACCCACGTCACCGTAACCGATGACCAGCGCTTGCTTGCCGGACAGCAGGTGGTCGGTGCCGCGCTTGATCGCATCGTTCAGGCTGTGACGGCAGCCGTACTTGTTGTCGTTCTTGGACTTGGTCACCGAGTCGTTGACGTTGATCGCCGGGATCTTCAGCTCGCCCTTTGCCAGCATGTCCAGCAGGCGGTGAACGCCGGTGGTGGTTTCTTCGGTCACGCCGTGAACGCGGTCCAGCACCTGTGGGTACTTGTCGTGCAGCAGCTGAGTCAGGTCGCCGCCGTCGTCGAGGATCATGTTGGCGTCCCATGGCTGGCCATCTTTCAGGATGGTCTGCTCCAGGCACCACTCGTACTCTTCTTCAGTCTCGCCTTTCCAGGCGAAAACCGGGATGCCGGCGGCAGCGATGGACGCAGCGGCCTGATCCTGAGTCGAGAATATGTTGCAGGACGACCAGCGTACTTCGGCACCCAGGGCAACCAGGGTTTCGATCAGCACGGCAGTCTGAATGGTCATGTGGATGCAGCCGAGGATTTTCGCGCCCTTGAGCGGCTGCTCGGAGGCGTACTTGCGGCGCAGACCCATCAGGGCCGGCATTTCCGACTCGGCGATGATGGTTTCGCGACGGCCCCAGGCAGCCAGGGACATGTCGGCAACTTTGTAATCGTTAAAATCTGCAGGCGTGATAACAGCGCTCATGAAGAGCCTCCATTCGTAATGTATGCGAATGGGCGCCGTTGTGCGTTTAGTGTCCGGCCGTGGCCAGTCAACGCCCCATCCGAGCCTGACAGGTTGATCCTGCTGCAGCGCCCCTCGGACAGGTGGCGGGAAAACGGTAGCAAGTGAAGGTTACCGTTTTGAAACGGGGGCGATTATAGCCGTCTAGACTGATCTTCCAAAGGGTTTCTGTCGGCCAGATGAAGATCGCTAATAGCGACCATAGTAGAAGGCTCATGGAGCCTGACCGCTCGGTCTGCCAAGATGGCGCCATCTTTCGGCAAACGCTCAGGAGTGAACATGAATTTCCACACCCGCAAATGGGTAAAACCCGAAGACCTGAACCCCAACGGCACCCTGTTCGGCGGCAGCCTGCTGCGCTGGATCGACGAAGAAGCGGCGATTTACGCGATCGTCCAGTTGGGCAATCAGCGCGTGGTGACCAAGTACATTTCCGAAATCAACTTCGTCAGCGCCTCGCGCCAGGGCGACATCATCGAACTGGGCATCACTGCCACCGAGTTCGGCCGCACCTCGATCACCCTGACCTGCGAAGTGCGCAACAAGATCACCCGCAAGAGCATCCTCACGGTCGAGAAGATGGTCTTCGTCAACCTCGGCGAAGACGGCCTGCCGGCGCCGCACGGTCGCACCGAGATCAAGTACGTCAAAGACCAGTTCAAGGAAGATGAACTGGTCAGCAAGTAACATCGGCGGCGCGCCCTTCGCGAGCAAGCCCGCTCCCACATGGATTGCGTTGTACCTGTGGGAGCGAGCCTGCTCGCGAATGCGGTTGTTCAGTCAGCGAAGAATCATCTGGCCACTGAACAGCCATGAACCGCCGGGGTCGTAGGTAAACACCACCCCCACGGTTTCCACGCCATGACCACCCCGACAGACGGCAAGACCCCCAACCTCTCGACCGACGAACAACACGAAGTCGAGAAAAACCAGCCGCCCCGCGCGGCGGTTCTGCATGAAATCATCCGCACTCAGGGCGATCAGGAACTGGAGCGCAGCATTGCCGCGTTGTGGTGGTCGGCGCTGGCCGCCGGGCTGACCATGGGTCTGTCGCTGATGGGCATGGGCCTGCTCAATTCGCGCCTGCCCGAGGGCGACGAATTCAAGGTCATCGCCAGTTTCGGCTACTGCGCCGGTTTCCTCGCGGTGATTCTCGCCCGCCAGCAGCTGTTCACCGAAAACACCCTCACCGCGGTTCTGCCGGTGATGACCAAACCGACCCTGGCCAATTTCGGTCGGCTGATCCGCTTGTGGGGCGTTGTCCTGTTCGGCAATTTGTGCGGGACGATTCTGGTGGCGTACGTGATGCTCGAGCTGCCGATCTTCGACACCAAGACTGATCACGCCTTCCTTGAAATCGGCCGCAAGGTCATGGAAAACCACGCCAGTCAGATGTTCGCCAAGGGCATCGTCTCAGGCTGGATGATCGCCACCATGGTCTGGATGATCCCGTCCATGGAGAGCGCGAAGATGTGGATCATCATCCTCATCACCTACCTGATGGCGCTGGGCGACTTCACCCACATCGTGGTCGGTTCGGCGGAAGTGTCGTATCTGGTGTTTGCCGGCGAGCTGCCGTGGAGTGATTTCTGGATGGTGTTTGCCGGGCCCACGCTGGCGGGGAATATCATCGGCGGCAGTTTCATCTTCGCCCTGATCAGCCATGCGCAGATCCGCAGCGAAAGCGGGGCGCCCAAGACGGATAAACCGAACTCCGGCAAACCCCGCGAAGATGAATCCGACAGCAAGCCCCGATAGTTTCAGGCCTTGAACGGCGGGCTGACCGGGTCTGTCGTCGGTTCGCTTTCAGGTGCCTTGAGCTGTCCCTCCCAGCGCGCTATGACCAGCGGTGCCAGTGCATTGCCCAACACATTGAGCGCGGTGACCGGCATGTCCATCAAGCGGTAGACGCCGGCGATGATTGCCACGCCTTCCACTGGCAAACCGGCGGTGGTCAGGGTCGCTGTGAGTATGATGAACATGAAACCCGGCACTCCCGCCGCGCCCTTTGACGTCAACACCATGATCAGCACCAGCATGGCCTGATCCGCCAGACCCAGATCAATCCCGTACGCCTGGGCGATAAACAGCGTGCCCAGTCCCGCGAACAGCGAGGCGCCATCAAGGTTGAACGAGTACCCCAGTGGAATGACCATGCTGGTGATCGGGCGCGGAGCGCCATACTTCTCCATTTTCTCGATCAGTTGTGGCATCACCGTGGCCGACGCAGCACTGCTGTAAGCCAGTATCAATTCACTGCGTATTTCCCGAATCAGGTGGAAAAAGCGAATGCCGGCCATCCGCGCCACCAGTCCCAGCACGCCCAACGCGAAGAGCAACACCGCGACGTAAGTGATGCCGATCAGCTTCGCCAGCGGCAGTAATGCACTGAGGCCGAAGCTGGCCACGGTGACCCCGATCAGGCCGAAGATGCCGATGGGTGAATAGTGCATGACCAGATGCGTGACCTTGAACATGGTGTCCGATACCGCCTGAATCACGGCGATCAATGGCGCCTTCTGCGGCTCGGGCAGCATCGACAGGGCACAGCCGAACAGGATCGCGAAAAACAGCACGGAGAGCAGCTTGCCCTGGGACATGGCCAGGACGATGTTGTCCGGCACGATGTTCACCAGAGTTCGGCCCAGGTTCTGTGTGTCCCCCGTATTCGCCAGACCAATGGCCGGTGATTGCAGGGTGCTGCTGAAGTCCGCGCCGGCGCCGGGCTGAAAAACATTGCCGACGATCAGTCCGAAGACGATGGCAATGCTGGTGATGGTAAAGAAATAAACCAGCGTCTTTATCCCGACCCGGCCCAATGCCCTGGTGCTGCCTGCCCCGGCGATGCCGACGACCATGCACGCAAAGACCAACGGTACGACGATCATTTTCATCAGCCTGATGAAAAGGTCACCGGCCGGTTGCAGCAAATTGTCGATGAACCAGATCTTGTGTTCGGGAAACTGGTTGAGAAGGATGCCGACGATTATTCCGGCTGCCAGCCCGAGCATGATGCGGGTGACCAGACTGGTGGGTTTCCTGGTAGTCATGATGTGCCCCTTTTGTTGTTGTGTTTGTTGGGGTGAAGCTCAGTGTGCGAAGAGACCGTCGAAGTCCTTGAAACCCTTGACCTCGATCGGATTGCCGCTGGGATCGAGAAAGAACATCGTGCGCTGCTCGCCGGGTTCGCCGGCGAAGCGGATCACCGGAGGGATTTCAAACGTTGTGCCGAGGCGGCTCAAACGATCGGCCAGCTCCAGCCACTCCTCCAGCGGCAGGACGACGCCAATGTGCGGCATCAATACTTTGTGATCGCCAACCTGGCCGGTACGGGTCGTGGTGAAGGGCGTGCCCACATGAAGCGAGAGCTGATTGCCGAAAAAGTCGAAGTCGACCCATGTCTCGGTACTGCGGCCTTCGGTGCAGCCCAACACATCTCGATAAAAAGTCCGCGCCTGTTCCAGGTCGCAAACATGGTATGCAGCGTGAAAAGGTCTGTTCATGCGATGTCCCCAAGTGAAGGAGCGCTCAGGGTAAACAGACCGTGCGGCGGGGCATAACGACTTCGCCTTGTTCTGAGCGAAAGGAAAACTTATGGATGTACGGTTTCTGAAAAGTCTGGTGGCGGTGGTCGAGACCGGTTCGATTGCGGCAGCGGCACGGCGCGAGAGTCGCACTGCGGCGGCTATCAGTCAGCGCGTCCAGGCGCTCGAGAGATTGCTGGGTTGCACGTTACTGCTGCGTACCGCGCACGCAGCCAGGCCCTCGGACCAGTGCCTGCTGATTCTGCCGAAGATCAGGGCGATCATCGAATTGGCCCAGGATCTACAGAGCGATCTGCATCCCGATGGGTTGGCCGGTGAGCTGACAATCGGTGCAATTTCCACAGCGCTGACCGGCGTGTTACCCACCTTGATCGAGCGATTGGCGCTTGCAGCACCTGATTTGAAGCTGAAGATCACCCCGGGTGACTCGAAAAGTCTTTACGAGAAGGTGCTTGCAGGGGAGTTGGACGCAGCGATTCTGGTCAGGCCTCCATTCCAGCCGCCCAAGGCATTGGCACTGGTCGTACTCAAGGTAGAGCCGCTGATTCTGGTGGCTCCAGCCGCGTACGCCGGGCAGTCGCTGGAAACGCTGTTGCGCGTTCATCCGTTCATTCGTTATGACGCACGCTCGTGGGGTGGGCAGATTGCTCAGCGCTACCTCGATGAACACGCCATCGAGCCCAACGTGCTGTGCGAACTGGATGCGCTGGAAACGATCGTCATGCTGGTCGCGCAGGGGATGGGCGTATCGCTGGTGCCGCAGTGGGCAGGGATGAGGCTGGAAGGGATGTACGTATTACCGGTCGAGGACGGGCAGCGTCATGCGCGCGAATTGGTGGTGATGCATGGCTCGACGCCGCACCGCCCATTGGCGATGCGGCATCTGCTTGATTTGCTGTGCGGTCCGTCGTGAGGGGGGGGCACGACGGCGCTGCGGTGATACATCAGTGTGCGGGTTCAGCCACGGTCGTCGGCTCGTCACGGGTGGCGTGCTTGACCAGTTTACCGATGGTCAGACCCTGCAGCAGGATCGACGACAGCACCACGATGTAGGTGATGCTCAGCAGCAGATCGCGCTCCGGGCCCAGCGGCAGGGCCAGCGCCAGTGCCACCGAGACCCCGCCGCGCAAACCGCCCCAGGTCAGGATGCGGATGGTGCCGCGCGGCACCGTGCGCCAGCGCCGCAGCAGGACAATGGCCGGGGCCACGGTGAGCAGGCGCGACAGCAGGATCGCCAGCGCCAGCAAACTGGCCGCCGCCACGTGCGCCCAGTTGAACGGCAGCAGCAACAGCTCCATGCCGATCAGTGCGAACAGCAGCGCGTTGAGCATGTCATCGAGCAGCTCCCAGAAGCCGTCGAGGTACTTGCGGGTCATGTCGTTCATCGCCAGGTTGCGCCCCAGGTTGCCGATGATCAGACCGGCCACCACCATCGCAATCGGCGCCGAGACGTGCAGCTCGGTGGCCATCGCCGAACCGCCGATCACTAGCGCCAGGGTCAGCATCACCGTGATCTGATGCTGCTGGACGCTTTTGATCATCCGGTACACCCCATAACCGATCAGTCCGCCAAACAGCACGCCGCCAAGGGCTTCGTGCACGAACAGCATGGCCGTGGCGCTGAGGGTCGGCGTCTCACCCAGTTGGGCGATGCCCAGCAGCACGGTGAACACCACAACGGCAGTGCCGTCGTTGAACAGCGACTCGCCGACGATGGTGGTTTTCAGCGGCTTCGAGGCATTGGCGGTACGCAGTACGCCGAGCACCGCGATCGGGTCGGTCGGCGAAATCAGCGCGCCGAACAGCAGGCAGTAGAGGAAGCTCACGTGCCAGCCGAACAGGGCAAAGATGTAAAAAGCGAGGCTGCCGATCACGACGGTGGCAATCAGCACGCCGAAAGTGGCCAACAGGCCGATGGGCCAGCGATAGCTGCGCAGGTCGTTCAGGTTGACGTGCAGGGCGCCGGCGAACAGCAGGAACGACAGCATCCAGTTCATCAGCAGATCGCCGAAGTCGATCTGGCCGATCAGTTGCTGCACGCGCTCTTCGAGGCCGGGATAGCCGAGCACGCTCAGGCCTTGCAGCAGCAGGGAGAACATCAGTGCGGTGACCATAACGCCGATGGTCGGCGGCAGGCCGATGAAACGGTAATTGACGAAGGTGAGAAGGGTGGTGAGGCAGATAAAAGCGGCGACAAGTTCTAGCATCCGGGCTCCATTGGATAGGGGTGGAAAGACAGCGCCCCGATTCTTCGGTGCAAAGGTTGGATGGGCTGTTTCGGGGTGGGGACACAATCACGTTCCCTCGGTTGGTCAGCCGCAGACATTGGTGTAGGGTCAACAAAAAAATCAAGGAGTGGGACGTGGCGGCGACAGTTCTGGTGTTAATGGCGGCGCTGTTGCATGCGACGTGGAATACCCTGATCAAGTTCAGTGCCGAACGGTTGCTGGTGGTGGCGTGCATGGACACGGTGGCGCTGCTGTTCGTGGCGCTGGCATTTCCATTCATCAGCCTGCCGCCGACGGAAATCTGGCCGTGGATTCTGGCTTCCGCGGCATTCGAGCTGCTGTATCGCTATCTGCTGATTCAAGCTTATCGGGTCGGCGACCTCGGGCTGGTCTACCCGCTGATGCGTGGCTTGTCGCCGTTGGTGGTGCTGGCGCTGACCCTGATCTTCGCCGGTGAAGTGCTCACTGCGCAGCAGATCCTCGGGATCATGCTGATTCCGCTGGGCATGGCCTGCCTGCTCTGGCAGGGCGGTGGTGGCAAACATCTCCCTTGGTCGATGCTACCGGTGGTGGCGCTGATCGGCTTGTGCATCGGTTGCTACACCTACATCGATGGTCAGGCCTTGCGGCGCTGGTCGCATCCACTGGATTACCTGGTCTGGGTCACGCTGCTCAGCGCCTGGCCGTTTCCGTTGCTGGCATGGGTCGCCAAACGCCCGGCATTTCTGGTGTTCTGGCGCGAGCAGTGGAAGCTCGGGCTGGCGGTCGGGTTCTGCGTGTTGTTCAGCTACGCTCTGGTGCTGTGGGCGATGCAGTTGGGCTCGATTGCCGAGGCGGCGGCATTGCGTGAGATCAGCGTGATTCTGGTGGTGCTGTTCGGCATGCGGTACCTGAAAGAACCTTTCGGCAGGCCGCGGCTCTTAGCCTGTGGGCTGGTATTGATCGGCATGCTGGTGATGAAGTTCTGACTGCCCGCAACTCTCTATCACTCGAAGAAGGACGGCTTTATGACGGTGGCTCTGTGGTGTGTGTTGATCGCGATTTTCCTGCCGTATGTGTGCACGATTGTGGCCAAGGTCTCGGGCGGTTTCAGGCTCAGTGACAATCATGATCCTCGGGATTTTCTCGATAGCGTGGGCGGCGTCGCCCGACGGGCGCATGCGGCGCAGTTGAACAGCTTCGAGGTGATGCCGGCATTTGCTGCCGCAGTGATTGTTGCGCATCTGGTGGGCACGGCGCAGCTAGTGACAGTGAATGTGCTGGCGGTGCTGTTTATCACCAGTCGCCTGCTGTACATCATCTGCTACCTGGCGGATTGGGCGATCTTGCGGTCGCTGGTGTGGTTTGTCGGGATGGGGCTGATTGCTGCGTTCTTCTTTGTGTCGGTCTGAATCTCGGGTGTTGCTGCCGGCCTCTTCGCGAGCAAGCCCGCTCCCACAGGTATCAATGGCGAGCACAAATCCTGTGTACACCAAAGAACCCTGTGGGAGCGGGCTTGCCCGCGAAGGCGGTAGCTCTGGCGCCGAGCGCTTAAGGCTTGTCCTTAACCGTATCGGCCACCTGCGGTACTTGCGGCAACGCCGCACCTTTAGGCCAGAGCATCCAGATCTGCCCCTGCTGCTTCATGTCCCCGGCTAGTTGCCCGGCAGCATCGCCGGTGCCCCAGAACAGATCCGCACGCACCTCGCCGGCAATCGCGCCACCGGTGTCCTGCGCCGCGACCGGGCGAACCAAAGCGCTGCCGTCCGGACGGGTGGTCGACAGCCACAGCAGGCTGCCCAACGGAATCACCTTGCGATCCACCGCTGCGCTGTAGCCGGCGGTCAGCGGCACATTGAGCGAGCCGCGTGGGCCTTCGTTGCTGTCCGGGTTGCGAGTGAAAAACACGTAGCTCGGGTTGCTGCCCAGCAGTTCCGGAATGCGCGACGGATTGGCCTTGGCCCAGTTGCTGATCGCGCTCATGGTCACGTCTTCTTTCTTCAGCTCGCCTTGCTCGACCAGCCAGCGACCAATCGGTCGATACGGGTGGCCGTTCTGGTCGGCGTAGGCGATGCGCAGTTGTTTGCCATCCGGCGTCTGAATCCGCCCGGAACCCTGGATCTGCAAAAACTGCAGGTTCATTGGATCGGTCAGGTACGCCACTACCGGCGCTTTGACGCCTTTGGACTCGATGGTCGCCGCGTCGTCATACGGCTTGAGCACTCGGCCTTCGAGACGGCCACGCAGGCGCTTGCCCTTCAGTTCCGGGTAAATGCTGTCCAGCGAGACGATGATCATGTCTTCCGGCACGCCGTACACCGGCACGTTCGCCACCTCGGTGGGCGTCAGGCTGCCGGGGTAGACCGGTTCGTAGTAACCGGTGATCAGACCGTTGGGGTTGTCATGCTCGGCGCGCAGTCCGAACACGTCGAGGTTCTGCTTGAGGAACGCGCGAATCTCGTTGGCGCTTTGCGGCACGTTGGCGGCTGCCGCGCAGGTGCCGCCCCAGACCGGATCAGCCTTGAGTCGGGTGCAGGCGCTGCGCCATGAACCGAAACCGGCCACCAGATCGCTGTCGGACACCGCCGGCAAGGCTTCCCAAGTGGCGCTGGAATAAGTGGCCAAGGCATGGGTTTTCGGTTTGGCAGTGTCGCCACCGGTGCAGCCGGCAAGGATTGCCAGCAGTGGCAGGGTTGCGATCAGTGGGTGACGCCAGGCCTTGAAACGGCTGTTCATGGAGTGATTCCTGTGCCGGTTGCCCAAGTGCTCCATGCGCTCCGGCAACCCGTATTTTTAATAGGGCTATTGGTGTTTGTCGGCGACGCGAGGATACTGGCCGCCGAATTCCGTGACCTGAAGCCACCATGACTCTTAAAAGAATTTCTGTTGTATTGCTGGCCTGTCTGACCTTGTCCGCCTGTGGCGGCGTCGATCCGAATTCTCCGCTGGGGCAACGCAAGGCGATCTTCAAGCAGATGCTCAAGACCGGCGAAGACCTGGGCGGCATGTTGCGCGGACGCATTCCGTTCGACGGGCCGAAATTCGCCGAAGGCGCGGTGAAGCTTGATGCGTTGTCGCATGAACCGTGGAAGCATTTCCCGCAGGTGCGTGAAGAAGATCACACCAGCGCCAAGGACGATGTCTGGCTGCGTCAGGCCCGCTTTCAGGAATTGGCCCGTAACCTTGAGGCGGCCACCGGTGAACTGGTGATCGCCAGCAAGGTTCAGCCGTACAAGGCCAGTAACCTCGGGCCTGCGGTGCAGAAGGTTGAGGATGCCTGCAGCGCTTGCCATAAAGAGTTTCGCGATCATTGATTTCTGTTGTTTGAGCTGACGCCTTCGCGAGCAAGCCCGCTCCCACACTGGATCTGTGTCGTTCACAAATCAAATGTGGGAGCGGGCTTGCTCGCGAAGAGGGCATCAAATTCCCCGCATTAACGGTTACTTGTCGATCTGGTCCAGCGCATCCTGCAGCTCTTTGCGCGACTCGGCGAGCTTGTCCTTGCGCTTGTTGATCTTCTCCGGATCGCCTTTCTTCATCGCCTTGTCGAGATCCGCCTGACGCTTGCTCACTTCGTGCTTGGCTTCCAGCACCTTGTTTTCGCGTTCTTTCTTCAGGCCGGCATCGGTGCAGTTCTTGGTCACTTCATCCAGAGCGGTTTGCAGACCGGCCTGCTGATCGGTGTTGCCCCGGGATTTCGCCTGCTCGAGCTGATTGATGATGCCCTGCTTCTTCGCGGCGCAACCGGTCAGGCCCGGTGCATCTTCGTCAGCCATCACAGGCGCGGCCAGAACGCCACAGAGAGTCAGCAAGGCAAGCGGTGCAAGAAATTTCATAAAAGCTCCATGTGCAAAGGCAGTCGGGTCGGGGGCACTGCGCTGTTTGAGCGTCTGACGGCCCTTGGGTTCCCGGCTGCCGGGGGATTGCGTGATCAGAAACCGTCGATTCCGGCGGCGCGTAATGTGTCACTCAAGGCCAGCACCTGCGGGTCGCGGAAGAATGCGCTCAATTGCGCCGCGCGGCCCGGGCCGATTCCGGCTTCTGCCTGCCATTGTTCGGTGTCGCGTTGTGCCAGCGCCTGCCACGAGTCGGCCAGTTGTGCCTGACCGGTTGGCGGTAAACCCAATGCTTTGAGCCACTGGGTGAACGGCCGTTGGCGGGCGCTGTGAAAACTGTTGATCAGACGTGCGCTGCTGCGCTCGCCGAAGCCGGCAATGTTAGCAAGCTCTGGCTCGTCGAGGGTCAACCAATCCAGCAGGTTGTTCAGGCGGCCTGTTTCCAGAAGTTTCTCCCAGGTACCGCGCCCGACATTCTGCAGCGCCAGCCCTTGCTTGCCACTGAGCCAGGTCAGGCGCGCGAGAAACTGGCTCTCACAACCGGGTGTCGGTTGCCAGCAGCTCAAGGCGTGAAAATCGCGCGTGTCGGGAATCTCGAGAGCGGCCCGTTCGGTGGTGCGCAACACCACACTGTCGAGTCGTGGAATGGTCAGCCCGGCCAGGCTGATTGCCACTTGATCACCGGGGCGGATATCCAGCGTCTGCCAGCGCTTGAGGGAGCCGGCGCTGACGCGTCTGATCTCGCGGTCATCGAGCATCACTGGCGACAACTCCAATACCGGCGTGATGCGTCCGCTGCGACCTACTTTGAAGTTCACTTTGCGCACCTCGGCCAGCGCCCGGGCAAACGGGTATTTCCAGGCGACGGCCCAGTAGGGCGCGCTCGCCTGCCAACGCTCAGCCGGTGGGCGCTGGCTCTGGCGCAGGACAATGCCGTCAGTGGCGAAGGGCAGGGGTGATCGATACCAGTGCTCACGCCACTGCTGCGCCTCTTCAAGGTTGGCGATGGCCTGACTGAATGGCGCCGTCGTGGCGAAACCCAATGTCGCCAGTGCCGCTGTTCTTTCGGGCAGATTCGCCGGCCCCTGCGGCCAGTCCCAGACGAACAGGCCGATCCCGGACGCCTGTTCTGTGCTCAAGGATTTACGGCTCATCAGTCCGGCAACGGTGGCGCGGGCGTTGGCGCTGCCGGCGCTGGCCTGCACATGTTGATTCAGGCGCCAGTAGAGTTCGCCCTGCACCAACAGGTCCAGCGGTTGAGTCAATTGTTGCGGAATGGCGGCGATCCTTTGCGCCGATGCCGTCCAGTCCTGGCCGCTGATACCGTCGCCGCGACTGATCGCTTGCTGCAACAGGCCGCGACGGTAAATCAGCGTGACCGCCACGCCATCTACCTTGGGTTGCACCCAGACCTCCTGACGATCCTTTAACCATGCTTGAACGGCAGCCGCTTGGTGAAGCTTGTCCAGACCGGTGTGGGCGATCGGATGCGCGATAGAACCAGACGCGCTGCGCAAGGGCTCGGGCGCTGCGGGTTGCTGGAAGCACTGGCGCCATTCGGTGAGCCGCAGGCGCGATTGATCGTAGAGTTCGTCGGCAATCAGCGAGCGACCTTCGCGGTGGTAGGCGTCGTCCCATTGGTCGATTTGCTGTTGCAGGGCCGAGACTTCAATTTGCGCCTTGTCGGTTGACCAGTCGGGGCAGGCTGCATGGGCGATCAGAGGGGTGAAACTCAGCAAAAGAACTGAAAACAGGCGCAGCGTGGCAAGCATTTTGAGCGTCCTTGCTCAGGGGGAATGCTTTAAGGCTAGGCGAGGATTCAGAGAGGCCCCGGGTGGGTGTTTTGCATTGTGTTTCCATGCCCAAACTCGGGTCGCCAGCACTGGCCTCTTCGCGAGCAAGCCCGCTCCCACAGGGGGGCTTTATTGATATTGGGAGGGTATTTCAGGCATGAAAAAGCCCCGCACGGCGCGAACCGTGCGGGGCTTTTTTGCCGCCGGGGAGGGCTTACAGACCAGCAGCGGAACGCAGAGCGTCGGCGCGGTCGGTTTTTTCCCAGGTGAAGGTGGAGAAGGTGTCTTCGCCAACCGTCTTGGTCTGCGGAGCACGACCGAAGTGGCCGTAGGCTGCAGTTTCCTGGTACATCGGGTGCAGCAGGTCGAGCATGGTGGTGATCGCGTATGGACGCAGGTCGAACACTTCACGCACCAGCTTGATGATCTTGTCATCGCTGATCTTGCCGGTACCGAAGGTGTTCAGCGAGATCGAAGTCGGCTGAGCGACACCGATGGCGTAGGACACCTGAATCTCGCAACGCTCGGCCAGGCCGGCAGCCACGATGTTCTTGGCAACATAACGGCCAGCGTAGGCAGCCGAACGGTCAACCTTCGATGGATCTTTACCGGAGAATGCGCCGCCGCCGTGACGGGCCATGCCGCCGTAGCTGTCGACGATGATCTTGCGACCGGTCAGGCCGCAGTCACCTACCGGGCCGCCAATGATGAACTGGCCGGTCGGGTTGATGTGGAACTGGGTGTCTTTGCTCAGCAGTTCTGCAGGCAGCACGTGCTTGACGATCAGCTCCATCACGCCTTCGCGCAGGTCTTTGTAGGACACTTCAGGGTTGTGCTGGGTCGACAGAACAACGGCGTCGATACCGACAACCTTGCCGCCTTCGTAACGGCACGTCACTTGCGACTTGGCGTCCGGACGCAGCCACGGCAGCAGACCCGATTTGCGGGCTTCGGCCTGGCGCTGCACCAGCTGGTGCGAGAAGGTGATCGGCGCTGGCATCAGCACGTCGGTTTCGTTGCTGGCGTAGCCGAACATCAGGCCCTGGTCGCCGGCGCCCTGATCTTCAGGCTTGGCACGGTCAACACCCTGGTTGATGTCAGGGGACTGCTTGCCGATGATGTTCATCACGCCGCAGGTCGCGCCGTCGAAGCCGACTTCGGAGCTGGTGTAGCCGATGTCGCAGATCACGTCACGAACGATCTGCTCCAGGTCGACCCAGGCGCTGGTGGTCACTTCACCGGCAACGATAGCCACGCCGGTCTTGACCAGGGTTTCCACGGCAACGCGTGCGTGTTTGTCCTGGGCGATAATGGCGTCCAGCACCGCATCGGAAATCTGGTCGGCGATTTTGTCCGGATGTCCTTCAGACACGGACTCGGAGGTGAAGAGGGAGTATTCGCTCATCTCGATGTTTTCCTGAATTTACCGATGGTGAGTGTCGCCAGCCGGTCGCTGAAAGTGGCGAACCTGGATCTGGAAACCATTACGTAAGCCTACATAGAGGCTGTCCCCGGGAACGAGTCCCGCAGCGGTGGCCCAACGGGCCAAATCGTCCTGTTCAAACCCCAACCACAGATCACCGCAGGCCTCCCTGGCCCAACTCTGGTTGTGGCTACATAACTCTGTCACGAGCAGGCTACCGCCCGGTTGCAGCAGGCCGGCCATGTGCTTGAGCGCTTCGGCCGGCGCGGCGAAATGGTGCAACACCATGTTCAGTACCACGCAATCGGCCTGAAGGCTGGTGCCATTCAATGCATCGGCCAATTGCAGGCTGACGTTAGCCAGCCGTTCACGTTCACATACCTGACGCGCCAGTTCGAGCATCGCCGGGCTGTTGTCCAGCGCGGTTACGGTGCCGAAGCGGCGGGCCAGTTCCGGCAGGAAAGCACCATCGCCGGGGCCGACTTCAATGGCCGTGGCAGCACCATTGAAGTTCAGTTTGTCGAGCAGGGCCAGCACACTGTCACGGTACTGCGGCAGGCCTGCGATCAAGTCTTGCTGGGCGCGGAATTTCTCCGCAACCCGGGTGAAAAAGTCCTGACTGGCGGCTTCGCGTTGTCCGTGGACCTGGGCGATGCGCGTCTGCACGTCGTCCGGCAGCGCCAGATTGTCGACTTCTTCTAACAATGCGGCGTGCAACTTGCCGCCCAGCAATTCGGTGTGGGGCAGGGCGCGGCGATAGAAAATCGCGTTACCTTCACGGCGTGTCGCCACCAGATCGGCCTGGGCCAGCACTTTTAGGTGGTGGCTCATGCCGGACTGACCGATGCCGAAAATCTGCGCCAGCTCCAGTACGCCGAACGAGTCGTTGGCCAGCGCGCGCAATACATTCAGGCGCAGTGGGTCGCCACCGGCCTTGCACAGGGCCGCCAGCTCGTCGCAGTCGTCATGGCGAATGGAAGGCACGCGTAAGTTCATGGGGCAGCAGTCTAGTGACGGTGGGAAATCGCCGCAAGGGCAATATCAAAAAGTTTTGATATTGCTCGATAGATGGCACTTCTCCCTGGCTGGTTAACTCTACAAACGAACAGCGGAAAGGTTTCACCAGACGAAACCGCCGTCCAGCACGGGAAAAACGCCCTCGGATGACTATCTGTCATTGCCCCGAGGCGCTCCGGTGAGGGAAAATGCCCTCCTTTTTTCCGTTTCAATCTATTCACACCCAGGAGATCAGCGATGCCTAGCCGTCGTGAGCGTGCCAACGCCATTCGTGCCCTCAGCATGGATGCCGTGCAAAAAGCCAACAGCGGCCATCCCGGTGCCCCTATGGGTATGGCAGATATCGCCGAAGTACTTTGGCGCGACTACCTCAAGCACAACCCGAGCAACCCGTCGTTCGCCGACCGTGACCGCTTCGTGCTGTCCAACGGCCACGGCTCGATGTTGATCTACTCGCTGCTGCACCTGACCGGTTACGACCTGTCGATCGACGACCTCAAGCAGTTCCGTCAACTGCACAGCCGCACCCCGGGTCACCCGGAATTCGGTTACACCCCGGGCGTCGAGACCACCACCGGCCCGCTGGGTCAGGGTCTGGCCAACGCCGTCGGCTTCGCCCTGGCGGAAAAAGTCCTGGGTGCGCAGTTCAACCGTCCTGGCCACAACATCGTTGATCACCACACCTACGTGTTCCTCGGTGATGGCTGCATGATGGAAGGCATTTCCCACGAAGTCGCTTCCCTGGCCGGTACGCTGGGCCTGGGCAAGCTGATCGCCTTCTACGATGACAACGGCATCTCCATCGACGGTGAAGTCGAAGGCTGGTTCACCGATGACACCCCGAAGCGTTTCGAATCCTACAACTGGCAGGTGATCCGTAACGTCGACGGTCACGATCCGGAAGAGATCAAGACCGCCATCGAAACCGCGCGCAAGAGCCCGCTGCCGACCCTGATCTGCTGCAAGACCACCATCGGTTTCGGTTCGCCGAACAAGCAGGGCAAGGAAGACTGCCACGGCGCCCCACTGGGGGACGCGGAAATCGCTCTGACCCGTCAGGCGCTGAACTGGAACCACGGCCCGTTCGAAATCCCGGCCGACATTTATGCCGAGTGGGATGCCAAGGAAAAAGGTCGCGCTGCCGAAGCCGAGTGGGATCAGCGTTTCGCTGCCTACTCCGCGGCGTTCCCGACCGAAGCCAACGAGCTGATCCGTCGTCTGAGCGGCGAACTGCCGGCTGACTTCGCGGAAAAAGCCTCGGCCTACATTGCTGAAGTGGCGGCCAAAGGCGAAACCATCGCCAGCCGTAAGGCCAGCCAGAACACCCTGAACGCGTTCGGCCCGCTGCTGCCGGAACTGCTCGGCGGTTCGGCTGACCTGGCCGGTTCCAACCTGACCCTGTGGAAAGGTTGCAAAGGCGTCAGCGCTGAAGACGCCAGCGGCAACTACATGTACTACGGCGTGCGCGAATTTGGCATGACCGCGATCATGAACGGCGTGTCCCTGCACGGTGGCCTGGTGCCTTACGGCGCGACCTTCCTGATGTTCATGGAATATGCGCGCAACGCGGTGCGCATGTCGGCGCTGATGAAGAAGCGTGTGATCCACGTCTACACCCACGACTCCATCGGTCTGGGCGAAGACGGCCCGACGCACCAGCCGATCGAGCAACTGACCAGCCTGCGGACCACGCCGAACCTCGACACCTGGCGTCCAGCCGATGCCGTTGAATCGGCAGTGGCCTGGAAAAATGCGCTGGAGCGTAAGGACGGCCCTTCGGCGCTGATCTTCTCGCGTCAGAACCTGCAGCACCAGGAACGCGATGCCGGCCAGATCGCCGACATCAGCCGCGGTGGCTACGTGTTGAAGGACTGCGCAGGCGAGCCTGAGCTGATCCTGATTTCCACCGGTTCGGAAGTCGGTCTGGCCGTTCAGGCCTACGACAAGCTGACCGAGCAAGGCCGCAAGGTGCGCGTGGTTTCCATGCCTTGCACCAGCGTGTTCGATGCGCAGGACGCCGGCTACAAGCAATCGGTTTTGCCGCTGCAGGTCAGCGCACGTATTGCGATCGAAGCGGCTCACGCCGACTTCTGGTTCAAGTACGTGGGTCTGGAAGGTCGCGTGATCGGCATGACCACTTACGGCGAATCGGCTCCGGCTT
The DNA here is from genome assembly GCF_949767635.1 of Pseudomonas sp. IT-93MI4. Classification (NCBI taxonomy): domain Bacteria; kingdom Pseudomonadati; phylum Pseudomonadota; class Gammaproteobacteria; order Pseudomonadales; family Pseudomonadaceae; genus Pseudomonas; species Pseudomonas sp. IT-93MI4. The sequence continues at coordinate 94,264 of NZ_CATKPP010000006.1, read as the reverse complement.
CGGCACTGTTCGAAGAGTTCGGCTTCACTCTGGAAAACATCCTGGGTCAGGCTGAAGAGCTGCTGGAAGACTGATCCAGAAGTTGCGTCGTCTGGACTGACGCCTTCGCGAGCAAGCCCGCTCCCACAGGGGGATTTGTTGTGTGACACAAACAGTGTGCACAACCCTGATCCAATGTGGGAGCGGGCTTGCTCGCGAAATCGGTGGTTCAGACACCACTGCAATAACGGAATCAAACGGTAATCGAGAACCCCATGCCTCAACCGCGTCCCTACAAAGTTGCACTCAACGGCTACGGCCGGATTGGTCGTTGCGTCTTGCGTGCGTTGTTCGAGCGTGGCGAGAAGGCCGGGTTTGAAATTGTCGCGATCAACGATCTGGCGGACATGGCCAGCATCGAATACCTGACACGCTTCGACTCCACCCACGGCCGCTTTCCCGGCGAAGTGCGAGTAGACGGCGATTGTCTGCATATTAATGGCGACTGCGTGAAGGTCCTGCGCAGTGCCACCCCCGAAGGCATTGACTGGGCGGCGCTGGGCGTCGACCTGGTGCTGGAGTGCTCCGGCGCTTACCACACCCGTGAAGACGGCCAGCGTTTCCTCGACGCCGGCGCGCCACGCGTGCTGTTCTCGCAACCGATGGCCAGCGAGGCGGATGTCGACGCCACCATCGTCTTCGGCGTCAATCAGGATTGCCTGACTGGCGATGAACTGCTGGTGTCCAACGCCTCCTGCACCACCAACTGCGGCGTGCCGCTGTTGCGGCTGCTGGACAAGGCGATCGGCCTGGATTACGTGTCGATCACCACGATTCACTCGGCGATGAACGATCAGCCGGTGATCGACGCCTATCACCACGAAGACCTGCGCCGCACCCGTTCGGCGTTTCAGTCGGTGATCCCGGTGTCCACTGGTCTGGCACGTGGCATCGAGCGTCTGCTGCCGGAACTTGCCGGGCGAATTCAGGCCAAAGCCGTACGCGTGCCGACGGTCAACGTGTCCTGCCTCGACATCACGATGCAGACCGCCACCGCGACCGATGCCAACGAGGTCAACCGGATCCTGCGCGAGGCCGCCACCAACGGCCCGCTCAAAGGCCTGTTGGCCTATACCGAGTTGCCGCACGCCAGTTGTGATTTCAACCATGACCCACATTCGGCCATCGTCGATGCCAGTCAGACCCGTGTTTCCGGCCCCAAACTGGTGAACATCCTGGCCTGGTTCGACAACGAATGGGGTTTTGCCAACCGAATGCTGGACGTTGCAGACCACTATCTGCAAACAGCGATTTCAAAAAAACCTGCTCTCTAAGAACAGCTACTCAGGAAGTGCGACCCATGACCGTGTTGAAGATGTCCGACCTCGATCTGCAAGGTAAGCGCGTATTGATTCGCGAAGACCTCAACGTCCCAGTCAAGGACGGTGTTGTCACCAGCGATGCGCGTATCCTGGCTTCGCTGCCGACCATCAAGCTGGCCCTGGAAAAAGGTGCGGCGGTGATGGTGTGCTCACACCTGGGCCGTCCGACCGAAGGCGAGTTCTCCGCCGAGAACAGCCTCAAGCCAGTCGCTGACTACCTGAGCAAGGCCCTGGGCCGCGACGTGCCGCTGGTGGCCGATTACCTGGGCGGCGTTGACGTCAAGGCCGGCGACATCGTGCTGTTCGAAAACGTGCGCTTCAACAAGGGCGAGAAAAAGAACGCTGACGAGCTGGCCCAGCAATACGCCGCCCTGTGCGACGTGTTCGTGATGGACGCCTTCGGCACCGCGCACCGCGCAGAGGGTTCGACCCACGGCGTGGCCAAGTTCGCCAAAGTCGCCGCTGCCGGCCCGTTGCTGGCCGCTGAGCTGGACGCACTGGGCAAGGCACTGGGCGCACCGGCCAAGCCAATGGCTGCGATCGTTGCCGGCTCCAAGGTGTCGACCAAACTCGACGTACTCAACAGCCTGAGCCAGATCTGCGATCAGCTGATCGTCGGTGGCGGCATCGCCAACACTTTCCTGGCTGCCGCCGGTCACCCGGTCGGCAAGTCGCTGTACGAGCCGGACCTGCTGGACACCGCGCGCGCCATCGCCGCCAAGGTCAGCGTACCGCTGCCGGTGGACGTGGTGGTTGCCAAGGAGTTCGCGGAAAGCGCCGAAGCCACCGTCAAGCTGATCGCTGACGTTGCCGCTGACGACATGATTCTGGACATCGGCCCGCAAACCGCGGCCAACTTCGCCGAACTGCTGAAATCGTCGAAAACCATTCTGTGGAACGGCCCGGTCGGCGTGTTTGAATTCGACCAGTTCGGCAACGGCACCAAGGTGCTGGCCCAGGCCATCGCTGACAGCGCCGCGTTCTCCATCGCCGGCGGTGGCGACACCCTGGCGGCCATCGATAAATATGGCGTGGCCGAGCAAATCTCCTACATTTCCACCGGTGGCGGCGCGTTCCTCGAATTCGTCGAAGGCAAGGTGCTGCCGGCCGTTGAAGTCCTGGAAAGCCGGGCCAAGGCCTGAGGCCGCCCGTTTGGCCAGGCAAAGGAGTGTTCAGATGGTCAAGTCGTTAGCGCTGTTGTTGCTCACCGGTACGCTGGCGGCCTGCGGGAGTAACCCGAAGGCCGAGGCGACACCTGCGCCGGATGCGGCACAGAAAGGCTGCTACCAGGCCGACTGGCAGGCCGAAACCAACCCGGTGCTGAACAAGCGCTCGGGGCCGGACGGTCTGGACAAATACGAGACGCAAACCCCGGCCAAGGAACATGGTTGTCCTTGACCGGTCTGACTCTTTAACTCAGGGCTGGCGGCGTTGGTTGTCAGTCGAGGAACACGGATGAAAGGCTTGATCGCCATTGCGGCGTTGGCATTGTTGGGCGGTTGCGCGCAGTTGAACCTGTTTCAGTCGTCCGCACCTGCGGACAGCTGGACCACCTGGACCTGCGACAGCCAGGCCAAAGTGCTGTGGCGCTACGCCAATGCCGGCCAGAAGGAAGTCGATGTTCGGCTGGGCGGCGGTGATCAGGTCTATCGCCTGAAAGAAGAGCCGGGCGCCTCGGGCGTGCTGTACAGCGACGGCATGCTGGCGTTTCACGTCAAGGGTGACGAAGGCCTGGTGTATTGGGTCGCCACCAATGACCTGATTGGCCGCGGCTGCAAGGCCGAGTAAGACGATTGAATTGATTCACATAGATCCAAAATGTGGGAGCGGGCTTGCTCGCGAAGGCGGTGGATCAGCTTGCATCAATGTTGAATGTAAATCCGCATTCGCGAGCAAGTCGAATCGTCGCACCGCCGCTCCCACAGGGTTCTCTGTTGTTCACAAGATTTTGGTAACACCGAATCACCAGACCGGGCTTCGACCCCCGATCTGCAATCACTTGAATAGCCGCCGCCGCTCCGGCAGGCTGGCACGATTAACGACCCTCAACCGGGAGAGACACACACAATGGCACTTATCAGCATGCGCCAGATGCTGGACCACGCAGCCGAGTTCGGCTACGGCGTTCCAGCCTTCAACGTCAACAACCTTGAGCAGATGCGCGCCATCATGGAAGCCGCTGACAAGACTGACTCCCCGGTGATCGTCCAGGCTTCGGCCGGCGCTCGCAAATACGCCGGCGCGCCATTCCTGCGTCACCTGATCCTGGCCGCGATCGAAGAATTCCCGCACATCCCGGTGTGCATGCACCAGGACCACGGCACCAGCCCTGACGTCTGCCAGCGCTCGATCCAACTGGGCTTCAGCTCGGTAATGATGGACGGCTCCCTGGGCGAAGACGGCAAGACCCCGACCGACTACGAATACAACGTCCGCGTTACCCAACAAACCGTCGCCATGGCTCACGCCTGCGGCGTTTCGGTAGAAGGCGAGCTGGGCTGCCTGGGTTCGCTGGAAACCGGCATGGCCGGTGAAGAAGACGGCATCGGCGCTGAAGGCGTTCTGGATCACAGCCAGATGCTGACCGACCCGGAAGAAGCCGCTGACTTCGTCAAGAAGACCCAGGTCGATGCCCTGGCCATCGCCATCGGCACCAGCCACGGCGCCTACAAGTTCACCAAGCCACCTACCGGCGACGTGCTGGCGATCGACCGCATCAAGGAAATCCACAAGCGCATCCCGAACACCCACTTGGTGATGCACGGTTCCTCGTCGGTGCCACAAGAGTGGCTGGCGATCATCAACCAGTACGGCGGCGACATCAAAGAAACCTACGGCGTACCGGTTGAAGAAATCGTCGAAGGCATCAAGTACGGCGTGCGCAAGGTCAACATCGACACCGACCTGCGCCTGGCATCCACCGGCGCAATGCGTCGCCTGATGGCCACCAATCCGAGCGAATTCGACCCACGTAAATTCTTCGGCGCAACCGTGACGGCGATGCGTGATGTGTGTATCGCTCGTTATGAAGCGTTCGGTACTGCCGGTAATGCTTCGAAGATCAAGCCGATCTCGTTGGAAGCGATGTTCCAGCGTTATCTGAAGGGTGAGTTGAACGCCAAGGTTAACTAAGCCTGAACGTTAAGCTGCGCTGATAAAAACCCGCCGAGAGGCGGGTTTTTTTTTGGGTGTGATTTTTTCGCGTAGCGACACTGTTCATGAGGAGTGCATGATAAGTTGATCTAACTGAGTTTTGCTTATTTCCAATAGATCTCAATGACTGTCAGATCTGACAGTAGGCAGCCTCAAGCGATACTCACAAGATAAGACTCCACCTCGTAATGGAGTACACAGCAATGACTACAAAGGACGTTAAATCCAAAGGCTCGGCCCCGGCTACCCAGCCAGTTGAGCCAAAAACGGAAGACCTCAAAAACTCCAAGGGGCCAGCTCCTTTCACACGCCCTAAGCAACCCGAGTAAGCCCCTGGCTTTAGAATCCACAGACATGTGACTTCTTTTTTACATCGTGATGGATTGAGGCAATAGCTGTCCATATAAGAAACCCGCCGATAGGCGGGTTTCTTATGGGTGAGTGATTGGTATGTCGCACGTCCGGGTTGTCCAGTGATTTCTTTGTTAAAGGCGGATTTGTTATTTCAAAGGGATATAAGTACCTGTCAGATATTACAGGTGTGCGGAAATATGGAGCCGCCTACTATCGGGTTTCACTTGTCCCTCGGAAAGATAGAAATGAAAAACGAAAAAGAAATAAAAGGTGACGCTGGCGTTGACGACTCCTTATTTGGTTCTATGAAAATCACCTACAAGCATCAAAAATATGGTGAGCATTCGATGAAATTTATAGATTATGGTTTTTTATATAAGGGGGAAAAGTCTTTTCAACTTTCTCCAAAGTACCGAGAGTTTGAAGGTCACAAGTATTATTTGTCATTGTCCTTTAAGGCAGGCCTTGAAGTTGACGAGAATTATGAGCTGGGTGGAAAAGATACACCCGTTAGCGCGCATTTGGAGATTGATGATATAAATGGTGATCGGCAGGCTAGCGGCAAGTTTAATTTGTCAAGAAGTGGAGATTACCCAAAAGGCACCTTTGATATCTATGAAGAAGGCGTCTTCTCAGCAGCAGGTGAATTTGAGTACATGAAGTGGTCTTAGTCGATACCGGTTAAAACTGTGCCGGCGGTCTGCTGGTTTATTAAGCTTTGCATTGTCCGATAGTTGAGGGCTATAAGTTCTATTTATCGTGATAAATATCCAGCTTGGTAAACGCAGGAAGCGGGGGCGGATCTGTTTGAGTCGCCAGCACTCGTATAGTTGATGTCGGTAGTATGGAAAGTTAGGGCTTTGCTTGTTTTTTGTAGTTCAAGGCCAGCTACCAAATGCGAACGGATATAAGCGCCTGTCAGATATTACAGGTGTACTGTCGCTGGTAGGTGGTTATTCTTCTGTTTTACTTACTTTTCGGATGAAAAATATGAGCACTAATAAAAGCATCAAAATAGAAATTCCTGAATTCATGGAAGTTACATTCAAGCATGAAGGTTATGATGAGCAAAAATTTGAGGGCGGAGGCCACCTAACCCATAGGGATGGGTTTTTTTATATTAATACGAAGCAAAGGGAGCTAGGTGGACATAGTTATTATATGAACCTTAAATTCAGAGATAATCTTGCGGTTGACGTGTACACGCTGGACGGAAAAGATGAGCCCGTGAGAGCGCATTTAGAATTTGATGGCATTGAAAATGATAAGTATGCAAGCGGTATGTTGAGATTGACACAGGTAAGCCCGTATCCTGTAGGCGAGTTCGACCTCGTTGAAGGAAAGTTGTCAGCTAAGGGGACGTTTACGTTCAGGCGTTAGTTTTTGATACTGGCCTTAAGTAATACGGCAGACTCTTGGAGTCTGCCAGTTTATTGATCTTTACATTGTCCGATGGTTGAGCGATGTTAGTACTATTTATCGTGATCAATATCCAGCTTGGTAAACGTCACCTGCCCACCTTCACTGGTATACCCGGTGTTGTCCTGCACATACACCCCGGCCTTGAAGTACAGCGGCTTGTTGCGCCACGTCGCGCTGACTTGTGAATCCCACTGATAACCCGCTGCGCTCACACCCAGTGCACCGCCGGGGCTGAGGTGGATCAGGTAGTTGAATTCGCGGTCGAGTTTGATGCCGGTGGCGAGGGTGATGACGCGGCTTTCGTCGTCATCGGGGTGCATGCGCACCTTGATCACCAGGTTGCCGGTTTCGGTCTTGGTCTTGTACTGGTATTCGAGCTTGACCATCGGCTTCTGGCTTTCATACGCGTGGATCTGGCCGATGACGATCTTGCCCGAGCTGGGCACCTTGTTCACCGCGAGGGTTGCGCGCAAGGTGTTGTCGGCGTCCGGGTAATACCAGTTGCGCAGGGTGCCGTTGCTGAAGGTTTCGCGCAGTTCGGTGCGCGGGTAGATGGCGTTTTCGGTTTTTGACCCGGTCACCGGTGACCAGAAAAACAGGGTGCCGGTGTCGGAATGGAAGTACTGATCCTTGAAGCCATTCACCAGTTTGGAGGTTTCGACGGTGTACGGCGGACTGCCGACGGGAACGCTGAGGTTCCAGGTTGCGAGATCGATCATGTCGGTTTTCCACTCAATTCATCCTGAACGCGAGTGCCAGAAGCTCTAGCCCGCGCCTTTTCGGGCGGCAGTTATAAGCGTAGAGGAGTTTTTTGTTAACGCCCGTTTGGCAGATGATTGGCGCCAACATCCTGTCGAAATGCCATCTGTGCCGGTTTTCGGGGGCTGCAGGGGTGACCGTTAGTCGGTAAGTCGCCGCTTTGGCTAAATGATGGCGGCGTGACAGCTTCTGCTTTCACAGATCCGCGACTAGAGTGATGGCTCAGTAACTGTACGGTTTTCCCAAGAACCGGCCGATAGTCCGACAAGAGATGTCCCGACAAGAGAAGCAGCATGGAATGCGCGCAACCCCAGCCAGGTGAAGGCAGCTCTGTCCTTTTGATCGTTGATGATTACCCTGAAAACCTGATCAGCATGCGCGCGTTGCTGCAGCGTCAGGATTGGCACGTCATGACCGCCGCCTCCGGCTTCGAGGCACTCAATCTGCTGCTCGAACACGACGTCGACCTGGTGCTGCTGGATGTGCAGATGCCGGGCATGGACGGCTTTGAAGTCGCGCGATTGATGCGCGGCAGCCAGCGCACACGCCTCACGCCGATCATTTTCCTTACCGCCAACGAACAGTCCCAGGACGCCGTGATCAAGGGCTACGCCAGTGGCGCGGTGGATTACCTGTTCAAACCGTTCGATCCGCAGATCCTCAAACCGAAAGTCCAGGCGTTGCTCGAACACCAGCGCAACCGCCGCGCCTTGCAGCGCCTGAGTCATGATCTGGAGGTCGCGCGGGCCTTCAATGCCTCGGTGCTGGATAACGCGGCGGAAGGAATATTGGTGCTCGGCGAGGACGGTTTGATCCGCTTCGCCAACCCGGCGATTTCGCGGCTGCTGAATGCGCCGGTGAAAGAGCTGGAGGGCAAGGAATTTCTCGATTATCTGCAGAAACCGCACATCCCGCTGTGGGCTGATTCCGAGCTGTTGGCCGGCTATAAACGCGGTGAGACCTTGCGTCTGCACGATGCGTTGTTACGCACGGCGCCGGGGCAACAGGTGCCGGTGGCGTTGTCCTGCGCGCCGTTGCCGGCCGAGCAGCGGGCGATGGTGGTGACGGTGCTGGACATGTCAGTGGTGCGTCACCTGCATCAGCAGCTGGAATTTCAAGCGGTCACCGATCCGTTGACCGGTCTGCTCAATCGCCGGGGCTTTTATCAGACGGTGGAAAACCTGCTGCTGCGCGGTGAACGCAGCGACAGCAGTTGGGTGCTGCTGTATCTGGATCTCGATGGCTTTAAACGGGTCAACGATTCCCTTGGCCACGATGCCGGCGACCGGGTGCTGCGCTGGGTCTCCGAGCAGTTGAAGGCGTGCTTAAGGCCGTTCGATATTCTCGCGCGCATGGGCGGTGACGAGTTCACGGCGTTGCTCGATCTGGAGTTCCCCGAGCAGGCGGCGAAGATTGCCGAGAAGCTCATCGAGCGGGTGTCGATCTGTCAGCAGATCGAGGGATTGGATATTGCCCTCGGCGCGAGTATCGGCATCGCCACTTACCCGGACTGCGGCTCGAACCTCGACGGCCTGCTGCGCGCCTCCGACATTGCCATGTACGAAGCCAAGCGCGCCGGGCGTCAGCAGTATCGTTTTTACGATCACGAAATGAACGGCCGCGCCCGCTCTCGGCTGATGCTTGAAGAGAGCGTGCGCAACGCCATCGAGAACCGTGATTTCAATCTGGTGTATCAGCCGCAAGTGGCGATCGACAGCGGGCAGATCCGCGGTTTCGAGGCGCTGCTGCGCTGGCAGCATCCGAGCGTCGGCGATGTGCCGCCGGGGTTGTTCCTGCCATTACTGGAAGAGGCGCGGCTGATCAGCCGGCTGGGCAGCTGGATCTATCATCGCGGCGCCGGCCAGCGCAAAGCTTGGGAAACCCTGTTCGCCGAGGATCTGGTACTTGGCGTGAGTTTGAGCAATACCCAGTTCGGGCTGCCGAACCTGGTCACCGAGTTGCGCCAGGTGCTGGAGCGGCATTCGTTGCAGCCACGGCAACTGGAGGTGGAAATCACCGAAGACGCGCTGATGCACAACCCCGACGAGACCCGCAAACAGCTGCGCCTGCTGCGCAATCTCGGGGTGCGGGTGGCGCTGGATGATTTCGGTTCAGGGCCGTGCTCGCTGGCGCATCTGCGTGATTTGGAGCTGGACACGCTCAAGCTTGATCGACACCTGATTGCGCGGCTGCCGGATTCGACGCGCGACGCGGCGCTGGTCAGCAACGTGATCAATCTGTGTAAACAGTACGGCTTGCTGGTGATCGCCGAAGGCGTGGAAACCATCGAACAGTATCAATGGCTGCAAGCGCATGGCTGCGAATATGTGCAGGGTTTCCTGGTGGCGCGTCCGCTGACCTCCGAAGACGCCGCCAGCTTCGCCGAGCCCTTCGACTGGAGCGCGCTGCCGGTTTGAATTCGTTACACTGGCGCTCTTTTCGAACCGTATTGCCGTGCCCATGACTGCGTTGAAATACCTCCAGGCCTATCCCGCGCAATTGCAGGATCAGGTGCGCCAACTGATCGCCGAACAGCGTCTGGGTGAGTACCTGAGTCAACGCTATCCGGGGCGTCACGATGTGCAGAGCGACAAGGCGCTGTACAGCTACGCGCTGGACCTGAAGCAGGAATACCTGCGCAACGCACCGGCCATCGACAAGGTGCTGTTCGACAACCGCCTCGACCTGACGCACCGTGCGCTGGGCCTGCACACCACGGTCTCAAGGGTGCAGGGCGGCAAGCTCAAGGCCAAGAAAGAGATTCGCATCGCCTCGTTGTTCAAGGAGGCGGCCCCCGAGTTCCTGAAGATGATCGTCGTGCACGAACTGGCGCACTTCAAGGAATCGGACCACAACAAGGCCTTCTATAAATTGTGCGAACACATGCTGCCGGGGTATCACCAGATCGAGTTCGATCTGCGGGTATACCTGACGTGGCGGGACCTGCAATAGCCGCAACAAGGAGCGGGTAGATGGACGTCAGCAAGACCAAAAGCAGTTTTTACCGGCGCCTGTACGTGGCCTACCTGATCGACAGCGGCCTGGCCCCAAGCGTCCCGGCGCTGACCGAAGTGACCGGCATGCCCCGGCGCACGGCGCAGGACACGATCGCCGCGCTGGCGGATCTGGACATCGTCTGTGAATTCGAGCAGGAAGAGGGCGCGCGCAACCATGCCGGGCGCTATCGGATTCGCGAGTGGGGAGCGATTGATCGCGGGTGGATCGAGCGTAATCTGCGGCAGATCAAGACTGTGCTGGAGTATCCCTGAGTTTTGCAGTGCCTGAGCTGACGCCTTCGCGAGCAAGCCCGCTCCCACAGTCGATCGAGTTCCTTCAGATGGAATGCAATCAAATGTGGGAGCGGGCTTGCTCGCGAAGGGGCTCTTATGGGCGACGCATGCCTATGTGCGGAATGTCATCCTCCAGATACTCCTCACCCGCCACCACAAACCCGTACCTGCCGTAATACCCCTGCAAATGCGCCTGCGCCGACAGATAGATCGGCACCTGCGGCCAATGCTTCCCGGCCTGTTTCAGCGCGTGTTCCATCATCACATGCCCCAGCCCTTTGCCGCGGCCCTGCGGCGCGATGATCACGCGGCCAATCACCACGTCACCGCTCTGGGACTCGGGATCAAGCAGGCGCAGATAGGCCATCAACTGATCGTCTTCCCAGCCCATCAAATGGTGGGTATCGCCGTCCAGATCCTGGCCGTCGAGGTCCGGGTAGGCGCATTTCTGTTCGACCACGAACACTTCCGAGCGTAGCTTCAGCAGTGCGTACAACTCTTCTTTGCCCAGATCACTGTGATGCTTGCAGACCCACTCGATTGTCATCTTCCGACTCCTTGAACTCCGTCGCCCGATACTAAGCGCACAGGCCCTGGATGTCTGTATGGCGGAACAGTCTGTGACAAAGGTCAAAATGCCATCATTCCTTTCTCGCGATAGCGGCTGCTTTGTGTAATCTGCTGGAAAGCGCTGTGCACTGGCTTCAATGAGCTACTGTTAGGGCCTGGGTTTCGCCGGTAAGGGGCCTTGGGGTTTTGACTGAAAACACGCTGGGCAGCCCGCCCGCTAAGGATTTTCAAGCATGCCGCGACTGCATCGAGCCTTTGCTTTGATCGGATTGCTCTTGCTGGCCCAAACCGCCTCAGCGGAGAAGTTGCGACTGGTGTTTGATATCTGGCCGCCCTTTACCGATGACACGCTGGTCAACGGTGGCCTGGCCACCGACATCGTCAGCACCGCGCTGGCGCGGGCCGGTTATGCCAGCGACTATGAACAGGTACCTTGGGCGCGGGCACTGCTGGGGGTGGGCGAAGGACGATACGACGTGCTGGTCAACGCCTGGTACAACGACGAACGGACCAAAATCGGCCAGTTCTCTGGCGAATACCTGCTCAACCGCATCCGCTTTCTCAAGCGCAAGGACACGCCGCTGGAGTACGGCAGCCTGGAACAACTGCACACCTACCCGGTGGCGGTGGTGCGCGGTTATGCCTACTCGCAGGCCTTCGATGCCGATACCGCACTGGAGAAAGTCCCTGTGCATAACTTCGCCATGGCCGTGCGCATGCTGGCGGCGGACCGGGTCAAGCTGACCCTGGAAGATGAATACGTCGCGCGCTATTACCTGGCCCGCGAATCAGCCAAAGTGCGCAACGCCGTGGAGTTTCTGCCCAAGCCGTTGAGCGAGAACAGCCTGCATATTCTGGTAAGCCTGAAGAATCCGCAGCATGAGCAGATTGTGGCCGGGTTTGATAAGGCGATTGCGGCGATGAAGGCGGATGGGAGTTATGACAAGTTGCTGCGCCAGCATGGGATGTGAGCATCTGATACCAGAGTTGCGTTGTTGCTGATGCCCTCATCGCTGGCAAGCCAGCTCCCACAGGTATTGCGGTGTACACAAACCATGTGGGAGCTGGCTTGCCAGCGATGGGGCCAGTCCGGTCACCTTAAGCCTCGCGGGTGTCCTTGATCAGGTGCGCTGCCAACGTCCGCAGCGGCCCCAATTGCCGGCAGATCAGCGCCAGTTGCGTCTGCACCAGTCGCTGTCCTTCATCGATCTCGTCGGGCATCTGCTCCAGCTCGTTGGCCAGTGCTTCCTCTTCGTCACTCTGAATCGCCACCGGCTGTTTGTTTGCCAGGCCCTGGGCGATTTCGTCAATGCTCGTCGCCAGTTTCACCCCGGCGCCTTCAATCAACTGCTCACGCACATCGGCTGGCAATTGGGTTTCCCTGTGTGCGCCAAGCCCTGACAGGTAACTCAATAAGGTGTGCGACAGCACCAGAAAACGGAAACCGACATCCGCTTCCTTCCGGAAATGCCCCGGCTCCATGAGCATGTTCGCCAGCGTTGTCGACAGCGCCGCATCAGCGTTGTGCGCGTTGCGGCGGGCCAGGCGATAGGCGAGGTCGTCGCTCTTGCCGGCGGCGTATTGCTGCATGATCTGGCGCAGGTAGATGCTGTTGCAGGTCAGGGTGTTGGCCAGCACCTTGTTCAGGCGTCGGCCCTGCCAGTCCGGCAGGAACAGGAACACCGTCAGGCCGGCGATCAGACTGCCGAGCAGGGTATCGAACAGGCGCGGCAGGAACAGCCCGTAGCCATCACCGATCTGGTTGAAGCAGAACAGCACCATGATGGTGATGGCGGCGGTCGCCAGGGTGTAGCGCGTGGTGCGGTTGGTAAAGAACACCACCCCGGCGGCGATCGCGAAGCACGACTGCACCAGCGGGCTGGGGAACAGATCGAACAGCGCCCACGCCACGGTCAGGCCGATGGCGGTGCCGAGAATCCGCTGACCGAGCTTGCGCCGGGTCGCGCCGTAGTTCGGCTGGCAGACGAACAGGGTGGTGAGGATGATCCAGTAACCCTGCGACGGGTGAATCAGGTGCACCATGCCATAGCCGATACTCAGCGCCAGCGGCAGACGCAGGGCATGACGGAACAGCAAGGACGTCGGTGTCAGTTGCGTACGCAGGCGAACCCACACGTCCTTGAGGTTGCGCGGCGAGCGGTCGAGCAGGCTGCTGTCGGTGGCGTCCGCCAGTGCGTCGGGGTTGCTCGCATCGCTGAGCAAACGGTCGAGGGTGCCGAGGTTGGCTGCCAGGGCACGCAGCGAGCGCAGGAGACCGCGCCACGCCGGATTGCTCTGGATGCGCAGGTGTTCAAGGGAGGCATCGAGGTCTGTCAGCGCTTCGGCAAAACTGGCGTCGTAGACGAACGGCTGGCGCATCTGGATCGATTCGGCCAGCGCGCGGCAGGCCTTGCCCTGCTGGCGCAACAAACGCTGGCAGCGGAACAGCACGTCGCTGTGGAAGAACGCATCGGCCAGCGCGTTATACGGATAGTGCGAAGAGCTGGCGCGTTCGTGGATGTCCTGAGCGAGGAAATACAGCTTCAGATAGCGACTGACTTTCGACCCCGGGCGACCGTTGCCGACCCGGTGCAGAATGATTTCCTTGGCGCTGTTCAGCGCCGCTACCACTCGACCGTTCTGCTGCGCCAGTTCCAGCCGTCGCCCCTCGACGTCCAGTTGGCGGATCGGCTCGAACAGCGAGGCTTTCAGCTTCAGGTAGAAACCCAGTTCACGGAACAGCCGCGCCAGACTCTGCTGCACCGGCTGGTTGGAAAACATCGCTTGCCACAGCACCGAGAGCAGGCCGTACCACGCGGCACCCGCCACCAGCAGCATCGGTTCGTGCCAGAAATCGGTGACCGCGCCGCCGCGCTGATCCACGCCGATCATGGTGTAGACCGACAGAATCAAGGTCGCCGAGGCAATCGCGCCATAACGCTCGCCGAGTGCGCCGAGCATGGTCAGGCCGAAGCTGGCCAAGGCCAGGGCGATGGCGAACACGATGGGGTAGGGGAAGAGCAGTTCCACCGACAGCGCGGCGATACTGAAACATACCAGCGTCACGGCGAGGGCGTTGAGGCGCCCCTGCCAACTGTCGTCGGTCTCGGCCAGGGCGCTGGCGATAATCCCGAGGAACAACGGGATCAGCAGGCCCATTTCATCCTGATACCAACACAGCGCCATGCTGCCGGTCAGGGCGATGAACACCCGCACGCTGTAGCTGAATTTATCCAGCGCCCACAGGCGCCGCAAAGACTGACGAAACGAGGTCGAGGACATGAAGTGCGAAGGCCTTCCGAGGCGATGCCGCTAAATTGAGCCAGTAATGACGCCGACGCAATGGCGCCGATCACATCTGACAGCAAAAAGTGTTCCTTTTACTTACACCACAAACCACTGTGGGAGCGAGCCTGCTCGCGAAAGCGGAGCGTCATTCAACATTGATGTCGACTGATACACCGCATTCGCGAGCAGGCTCGCTCCCACAGGTCTTGCGTTTGATTTTGGATCAGACGTACTGCGCAGCAGCGTACCCCGAGGCCCAGGCCCACTGGAAGTTGAACCCCCCCAGATGCCCGGTGACGTCGAGCACTTCGCCGACAAAATACAGCCCCGGGCTTTTCAGCGACTCCATGGTCTTGGACGACACTTCGCGGGTATCGACGCCACCCAGCGTGACCTCGGCGGTGCGATAGCCTTCGGTGCCGGCCGGGACGACTTTCCAGCTGCCGAGCTTGTCGGCGATCTGCGCCAGTTCGGCGTGGGTGTACTGCTTCATCGGTTTGGACACGAACCAGTTGTCCGCCAGCAGATTGGCCATCTTCTTGGTGAAGATCTCACCAAGCAAAGTTTTCAGCTCGCTGTTCGGGCGTTCGGCTACTTGCTGCTGCAGCCATGCCGCGGTGTCGTGATCCGGCAACAGGTTGATCTCCACGGTGTCGCCCGGCTCCCAGAACGACGAGATCTGCAGAATCGCCGGGCCACTGAGACCACGGTGAGTGAACAGAATGTTCTCGCGAAAGCTCTGGTCGTTGCAGCTGACCAGGCAATCCACCGAAGTACCGGACAGCTCGGTGCAGAGTTCCTTGAGCTGATCAGTGATGGTGAACGGCACCAGTCCGGCGCGGGTCGGCAGCAGTTCATGGCCAAACTGCTTGGCGACCTGATAACCGAAACCGGTAGCGCCCAGCGTCGGGATCGACAGCCCGCCGGTGGCGATCACCAGCGATTGGCACTGAACCTGGCCGAGGGTGGTGTCGAGCAGGTAACCGCTTTCGACCTTCTCGATGGTCTGGATCGAGGTGTCCAGGTGCAGCTCGACGCCGACCTGATCGCACTCGTCGAGCAGCATGCCGAGGATGTCGCTGGATTTGTTATCGCAGAACAGCTGACCGAGTTTCTTCTCGTGGTACGGCACGCCGTGCTTGGCGACCATGCCGATGAAATCCCACTGGGTGTAGCGCGCCAGTGCCGATTTGCAGAAATGCGGATTGTGCGAGAGGAAATTGCTCGGCTCGGTGTACATGTTGGTGAAATTGCAGCGGCCACCACCGGACATCAGGATTTTCTTGCCGGCCTTGTTCGCGTGGTCGAGCAGCAGCACCTGACGCCCACGCCCGGCGGCGGTCAGTGCACACATCAACCCTGCGGCGCCAGCGCCAATGATCACGACTTCGGTAGAGCGCAAAACGGTGTCCTCTTGGTAGGTCGCTACAAAACAAACTGTGGGAGCGGGCTTGCTCGCGAAAGCGGTGTGTCAGTTGACACATAAGTCGCCTGATACACCGCATTCGCGAGCAAGCCCGCTCCCACAGGGGATCTTCTTTGCTTGGAAGATCGCTTACAAAACCCGCACGCGCAGCGAACGGCCCTTGATCTTGCCGTTGTTCAAGCGCTGCAGCGCCTGCATGACCACGGTGCGCTCAACGGCCACATACGACTGGAAGTCGAAGATCGCGATCTTGCCGACCTGCGCGCCGGGGATGCCGGCATCGCCAGTCAGTGCGCCGAGGATGTCGCCCGGACGCACTTTGTCTTTACGCCCGCCGGCGATGCACAGGGTGCTCATCGGTGGCTGCAGCGGGGCGCCGCCCTGGGACTTGAGGTTATCGACCTGATCCCAGTTCAGCGGAGCTTTCTGCAGCTGTTCGATGGCTTGCGCGCGATGCGCTTCGGACGGCGCAACGAGGCTGACCGCAATGCCTTTCTCGCCGGCACGACCGGTACGGCCAACGCGGTGAATGTGGATTTCCGAGTCGCGGGCCAGTTCGACGTTGATCACCATGTCCAACGCGTCGATGTCCAGACCACGGGCGGCGACGTCGGTGGCGACCAGGACCGACGTACTGCGGTTGGCGAACATCGCCAGCACCTGATCGCGATCACGCTGTTCCAGATCGCCGTGCAGGCCGACGGCGGAAATGCCCTTGGAGGTCAGGTGGTCAACGGTTTCCTGCACTTGCTGCTTGGTGAAGCAGAACGCCACGCAGGAAGCCGGGCGGAAGTGGTGCAGGACTTTGGTCACTGCGCTCATGCGCTCTTCCGGAGAAATTTCGTAAAAGCGCTGCTCGATCTGCGTGTCGTCATGGAACGCTTCGGCTTTCACCGTTTGCGGATCGCGCATGAATTTCGACGCCAGTTGCTTGATGCCCACCGGGTACGTGGCGGAGAACAGCAGGGTCTGGCGGCGTGCCGGAGTCTTTTCGATGATGTCTTCGATGGCGTCGTAGAAGCCCATGTCGAGCATGCGGTCGGCTTCGTCGAGGATCAGCGTGTTCAGGCCGTCGAGCACCAGCGAACCCTTGCGCAGGTGTTGCTGGATACGCCCCGGGGTGCCGACGATGATGTGCGCGCCGTGCTCCAGCGAAGCGATCTGCGGGCCGAACGACACGCCGCCGCACAGGGTCAGGACCTTGATGTTGTCTTCGGCACGGGCCAGACGCCGGACTTCCTTGGCGACCTGGTCGGCCAGCTCACGGGTCGGGCAGATCACCAGCGCCTGGCAACCGAAGTAACGCGGGTTGATCGGGTTGAGCAGGCCGATGCCGAACGCGGCGGTCTTGCCGCTGCCGGTCTTGGCCTGGGCGATCAGGTCCATCCCCTTGAGGATCACCGGCAAGCTCTGCGCCTGGATCGGCGTCATCTGGGCATAACCGAGGGATTCGAGGTTAGCCAGCATGGCGGCGGACAGCGGCAGAGTATTAAAAGCGGTGGCGATGGTGGTCACGGGACTGGCCTGCAAAACAAAATGTCGCGCAGTGTAGCAGCCCCGTGCCACTTTCCTCGAAAGTTCTGGACGAACAGTGCCTGAATTCATTCGCCCAAGCTTTTCTTGAATGAAGATAAACCTGTGGCGAGGGGATTTATCCCCGATGGGGTGCGCAGCACCCCCTGAAAAGGTTGAATGCGATCAGCCTGATGTACTGAGGTGGCAGATTCTGGGGCTGCTGCGCAGCCATCGGGGATAAATCCCCTCACTACAAAAGCCTCCACCAGACATGACACTGCCTAGTGTTCGATGTGCTCATCCGGATGTTCATCCGGGCGTTTGACCCGGCGACCGTCCTCTTTCGACAGTTGCGAGAAGATCGTCGCTGCCAGCATCGCCATGATTCCGACCGTGACAAACGTCAGCTGGAACGCGCCCAGCACGGTCTCGACGCCATCGTTGCCGATCTCCGCCGTAAACCCGCCGAGCAATGCACCGGCGCAGGCTACGCCCAGACTCAGCGACAATTGCGCCACCACCGACAGCAAGCTGTTGCCGCTGCTGGCGCTGGCGTCGTCGAGGTCGATCAGGGTTACGGTGTTCATCGCGGTGAATTGCAGCGAGTTGATCGCGCCGAGAACCGCCAGCAGGCACAACAGCAGCCAGTACGGCGTCTGCTCGCTGACCAGGCCCATGCTCGCCAGCATGATCCCCAGCGCCAGAGTGTTGCCGGTGAGCACAATGCGATAGCCGAGGCGTTCGATCAGCGGCCGCGCCATCCACTTGGCAAACATCGCCGCAGCCGCTAGCGGCAGCATGCTCATCCCGGCTTGCGATGGCGAATAACCCAGCGCCACCTGCAGCAGCAACGGCACCAGAAACGGCAGGGCGCCGCTGCCCAGGCGGGCGAACAGGTTGCCGATGATTCCGACCGCGAAGGTTCGCGTCTTGAACAACGACGGGGCGAACAGCGGATTCTCGATACGCCCGGCGCGCAGCCAGTACGCCGCCAGACAGGCCAGACCGCCGAACAGCAGCAACATCACCCGCAGATGCGGCAAGTGCAATTCGCCCAGACCTTCCATGGCGATGGTGATCAGGATCATCGCCGCGCCAAACAGCAGGAAACCGAGGCTATCGAAGCGCGTGCGTTCAGTACCGCGCAGGTCGGGGATGAATTTCCACACCGCGTAGCAGCCGAGAACACCGACCGGCAGGTTGATCAAAAAGATCCAGTGCCACGTCAGGTACTGCACCATCCATCCGCCCATGGTTGGGCCGATCAGCGGGCCGAGCAGGCCGGGAATGGTGATGAAGCCCATGATCCGCACCAGTTCCGAACGCGGGTAGGCGCGCAGCACCACCAGCCGTCCGACCGGCAGCATCAATGCGCCGCCCAGACCCTGGATCACCCGCGCGCCGACCAGCATGCTCAGGCTGCTGGATAACGCGCAGAGCAGCGAGCCGAAACTGAACAGCAGGATCGCGCCGAAGAAAATCTTCTTGGTGCCGAAGCGGTCGGCGATCCAGCCCGAGGCCGGAATCAGCAAGGCCACGGTGAGCATGTAGGCGATGACCACACCTTGCATGCGCAACGGGTCTTCGGCCAGATCCCGGGCCATGGCCGGCAGGGCGGTGTTGAGAATGGTCCCGTCGAGGGACTGCATGAAGAATGCAATGGCGACGACCCACGGCAACCAGCGGGCGGTGATGGCGTCGAGAGGCGGGCGAGTGGGCATGGAACCTCTTGTGGTTGGGCGTTGATGCGCAGGCTTTTGGTGGGAGCGGGCTTGCTCGCGAATGCGGTGAATCAGTCGATGTTGTTAGTGACTGACACGACGCTTTCGCGAGCAAGCCCGCTCCCACAGTAGATCTCCAGTGTTTTGGAGATCCTGGTATTACAGGGTCAAGGTCAGTCGGCTCACCAGCGCCCCCGGCAGCAGTGCCGACGAGGTATTGCGCTGGCTATACGTGCTCGCCGACAGCAGCAACTCACGCTCGGCGGTCAATGCTTCCAGCTGCGAACCCAGCAGGCTGTAGGCGCTGTCGTCGAAGCGCATGGTGCTGACCGGCGCCTGAATCTCGCCGTTCTCGACCCAGAAAGTTGCGAAGCGAGTCATGCCGGTCAGGCGCGCCGCTGGTTGATCCGAGTAGTTCAGGTACCACAGATTGCTGATGTACAGCCCGGTGCCCAACTGCTTGAGGATCTCTGCCTGTGACAGATCACCGGCGGCCATGTTCAGTGCACTTGGCATTTCACCGCCGCCGGCGCCGTTGGCGGTCAGGCCGTATTCGGCGGCACTGCGCGAACCGACCAGTTGATCACCGGCCTTGCCTTCGACGATCAGCCGCAGATCGCTGCGCGGATAACCCTCGCCGGAAAATGCCGGGCTCAACGAACCGCTGACTTGCTCATCCAGCGAGACCAGCGGACTGAACGCCTGATCGCCGACATACAGCTTCTGCAGCGGGCTGCTCTTGCTGGCAATCGACTGCGCCGAGAAACCGCCCCAGCTGAGCATGCCCATGATTTCTTCCAGCGCGGCCGGCGCCAGGTACGCGCGGTATTGCCCCGGTGCCAGAGTCCGCAACGGTCGACCGAGGAATGCCAGTTGCTCGCGGGCCTGCTGGAAGCGGTGGGCGAAGCCTTCGCTACTCCACTCGTGCCCGGCGTAGCTGGCTTTCACCGCTTCGCCATTGTCGTGGAACAGGCTGAAGTCGAAGTTGAAGCTGTTGGCCTGATGCCAGCCGAACGCCCCGGAGGAGCTGGCAAAACCGCGGCTGATCGGGCCGGCAGCATAGAAGCCGACCAGATCCAGACCTTCAGCAGCGCTGCAGATTTCCTCGACCACCTGCTCGGTGTCCGGTAGCGGATGTTCCTGCACGTTGTTGCTCTGCCAGCCGTTGTGGTTGAGCAGCAGGTAGGGATCCTGTGGCAGCAGCGGCAGGGTTTCGCGCAGTTGTTGCAGGCCTTCGGAGAGGCGTTGCAGATCGGCTTCCTGATCACCGGACAGGGTGATGTGCAGGTCGGCATGGCGGCCGTCATTGATCAGCTTCAGCCCGACGTCGGCTTGCTGCACCTGGCCGGCCTGACGCACCTTGGCGTGATTGAACCGTACGAACGCCGAGGATTCGGCGGCGTAACTGAGGGTGAATTGTTCCGGCTCGCGCACGCTGTCGCGCAGCCAATTGACCATGACCTTGAAGGCGTCGGACTGACTCTTCGAAATGCTCATCAGGCGTCTCCCCCAAATACATCAACGTTGCTGAATACGCAGGCCGGTGAAGCGTGGCCGACGCGGATCACCTGGTTCGGCTCGCCCTTGCCGCAGTTTGGCGTGCCCAGCACCATTCGGGTGCCGGCATTGCCGACCGCGCGCAGACTCTTCCAGAAGTGCGCGGAAATGCCCCGGTAGTTCGGATTTTTCACCACACCCTTGAGTTCACCGTTCTCGATCAACTGACCCCACTCGCAACCAAACTGGAATTTGTTGCGCGCATCGTCAATCGACCACGAACGGTTGGTGCTCATCAGAATGCCGTGCTCGATGCCGCTGATCAGTTGCGTCAGCGACTGATCGCCCGGCTCGATGTTGAGGTTGGCCATGCGGTCGATCGGCGGCCGGTTCCAGCCGCAGGCGCGGCTGTTGGCAACCCCGTCGAGACCAGCGCGGAACTGCGACAGCGCGCCGCCCAATGGCCGCAACAGCAAGCCTTCGCGAATCAGGAATTGCTTGCTGGCCTTGCTGCCATCGTCGTCGTGGCCGTAACTGGCCAGCTCTTCGGGAATGTCCGGATCGAAGGTCACGTTGAGCAGCTTCGAGCCGTATTGCAGGCTGCCGAAGTCGCTGGTTTTGACGAAGCTGGTGCCGGCGTAATTGCGCTCGTCACCGAGGATGCGGTCGAGCTCCAGCGGGTGACCGATCGACTCGTGAATCTGCAGCATCATCTGGTCCGGCATCAGCAATAGATCGCGCGGGCCTTGCGGGGTGTTCGGCGCGAGCAGCAGTTGCAGGGCCTGATCGGCCACCTTCGGGCCGGCGCCGACCAGGCCGCAACGGCTGATCACGTCCGCGCCACCCTGCTGGCCGAAGTTCTCGCGGCCGAGGGAACGGGTCTGGCTGTCGTGGCCGTCGTAGGCGGTGACGTCGAGGCCTGGATAGACGAAGCGCTGGGCCTGGCGCAATTCGGCGCCGGCGCTGCTCAGGTAGATCTGCTCGACGTGGGTGATGCCGATGCTCGCTTCCCAATTCACCAGGCGCTCATCCTTTGGCACCGAGGCGGATTCCGCGCCGAGCAGCTCGAAGCATTCGCTCAGGGACGGGAAGGGTTGCTCAAGATTGGGCGAAAAGTAGTCGGCGCGATCGCTCGACACCGGCTGGTTGCGCAGGTCGAGCAAGGCGTGCGGCTTCAGTCGCCGGGCCTGCTGTTCGGCGCGCTCAAGGGCGGCTTGCAGGCCTTGCTGCGACAGGTCGTTGGTCGCCGCGTAAGCCTCGACGCCGTTGACGCGCACAGTGAGCATCGCGCCTTCGTCGCGGCTCAGGCTTGGCGGCTCGGCGACGTTCTTGCGCACCGACAGGTACTGGCCGGACTCGCGTACATACCGCAGGGAAAAAAACTCGGCGCCCGTGCGCAAGGCAGCGAAGCGCTGCTTGAGCTGGGGGTGGAAATCGAACATTCGGGAACCTCCTTGTTATGGAGTTGCGGGGTGAAGCGATTCGGCGGGGGAGGGGTGAAACGATTGCGCGAGGTCTAGAGTAGGCCTGCGTGGGGGTAGGATCAAGTGAAGAGGGGGTGTAGGAGGATTTACTGTGCAGCAGGGGGGAGGGGTATTGAATTGCAGGGCCTCATCGCGAGCAGGCTCACTCCTACAGTTAATCTCCAGTGTCCACATAATGTGTGGTCGCTGGAGATCCTTGTAGGAGTGAGCCTGCTCGCGATTAGCCGTGACGCGGTATTACGTCTTACTGAGCAACAGGCGTGATATCACGCATCGGCTTGCCCTTCACTGGCGCACCGCCAGCCACGTAGTAGGCAGCATTGCTACGCGGCAGTGGCTTGCGGCCACGGATCTTGTCGGCGATTTTCTCGGCGATCATGATCGTCGGCGCGTTCAGGTTACCGGTGGTGATGATCGGCATGATCGAGGCATCGACCACACGCAGGCTCTGCATGCCGTGCACGCGACCTTCGCCATCCACAACCGCCATCTCGTCGGTGCCCATCTTGCACGAGCAGGACGGGTGGAACGCGGTTTCGGCGTGCTCGCGGATGAACTTGTCCAGCTGCTCATCGGTTTGCACGTCGATGCCCGGGCTGATTTCGCGGCCACGGAAAGCGTCCAGCGCAGGCTGTTGCATGATTTCGCGGGTCAGGCGGATGCCGTCACGGAATTCCTGCCAGTCCTGCTCGGTGGCCATGTAGTTGAACAGGATGCTCGGGTGCTGACGCGGATCCTTGGACTTCAACTGGATGCGACCACGGCTCGGCGAACGCATGGAACCCATGTGTGCCTGGAAGCCGTGCTCTTTCACACCGTTGCTGCCGTTGTAGTTAATCGCTACCGGCAGGAAGTGGTACTGGATGTTCGGCCACTCGAATTCCGGACGCGAACGGATGAAACCGCCGGCTTCGAACTGGTTGCTGGCGCCGATGCCGGTGCCGTTGAACAGCCACTCGGCACCGATGGCCGGCTGGTTGTACCAGAGCAGCGACGGGTACAGCGAGACCGGTTGGGTGCAGGCGTATTGCAGGTACAGCTCAAGGTGATCCTGTAGGTTTTCACCGACACCCGGCAGGTCATGCACCACCGGGATGTCGAGGCTTTCCAGCAGTTTTGCCGGACCGACACCGGAGCGCTGCAGAATCTGCGGCGAAGCGATGGCGCCGGAGCACAGCAGGACTTCTTTGCGCGCTTTGGCTTCAACGCGCTCTTCCGCCGAACCGACCAGGTAACGCACGCCGACCGCACGTTTGCCTTCGAACAGAATCTTGTCGGTCAGGGCGTGGGTGACGATGGTCAGGGTCGAGCGCTTTTTCGCGACGTCGAGGTAGCCACGGGCGGTGGAAGCACGACGGCCGTTCGGCGTCACGGTGCGATCCATCGGGCCGAAGCCTTCCTGCTGGTAGCCGTTCAAGTCTTCGGTGCGCGGGTAACCGGCCTGCACGCCGGCTTCAACCATGGCGTGGAACAGCGGGTTGTTGCCCGCCTTCGGCGTGGTCACGCTGACCGGGCCGTCGCCACCGTGGTAGTCGTTCGGGCCGATGTCGCGGGTTTCCGCTTTACGGAAGTACGGCAGGCAGTCGAGGTAGGTCCAGTCTTCCAGGCCTGGCAGCTTCGCCCAGCCGTCGTAGTCCATCGCGTTGCCACGGATGTAGCACATGCCGTTGATCAGCGAGGAGCCGCCGAGGCCTTTGCCGCGACCGCACTCCATCCGACGACCGTCCATGTGTGGCTCCGGATCGGTTTCGTACGCCCAGTTGTAGCGACGACCTTGCAGCGGGAATGCCAGTGCAGCCGGCATTTGCGTGCGGAAGTCGAAACGATAGTCCGGGCCGCCTGCTTCGAGCAGCAGCACGGTGACGCCTTCGTCTTCAGTCAGACGGGTCGCCAGGGTGTTACCGGCCGAGCCGGCACCGATGATGATGTAATCGAATTCTTGGGACATTGAATGCACCCTCTTTAGATGTGGTCAGGTCGGGCCTCGGCGAGTGCTGCGCACTCGATTCGCGAGCAGGCTCGCTCCCACAGGAGACATATTTCAATGTGGGAGCGAGCCTGCTCGCGAAGACGGCCTCACGAGCAATACAAGACTCGGGCTTAGAACACCGAGACGTAATCGCCCAGCTCGACCTGTACCGATTTGATGCGTGTGTAGTTGGTCAGCGAGCTGATGCCGTTTTCACGGCCCACGCCCGACTGCTTGTAACCGCCAACCGGCATCTTCGCGTCGGACTCGCCCCAGGCGTTGATCCAGCAGATACCGGCTTCCAGTTGATGAATCACGCGGTGCGCGCGGTTCAGGTCTTTGGTGACGATACCGGCGGCCAGGCCGAAGTCGGTGTCGTTGGCGCGGCGGATCACTTCTTCTTCGGTCTCGTAGGAGAGGATCGCCATCACCGGGCCAAAGATTTCTTCACGGACGATGGTCATCTCGTCGGTGCAATCGGTGAACACGGTCGGAGCGACGAATGCACCTTTGGCGAATTCACCGTCGGTCAGACGCTCGCCGCCACACAGCACACGGGCACCTTCTTCTTTACCCTTGGCGATGTAGCCCAGCACGCTTTCCATGTGGGCGAAGCTGACCAGCGGGCCGAAGTTGGTGTTTTCGTCTTCCGGGTTGCCGATGCGGATGCGCGCGACGCGCTCGACAATCTTGGCTTCGAACGCGGCTTTCAGGTGGCTCGGTACGAATACGCGAGTGCCGTTGGTGCAGACCTGACCGGAGCTGTAGAAGTTGGCCATCATCGCGGTGTCGGCGGCACGATCGAGGTCGGCGTCGTCGCAGATGATCAGCGGCGACTTGCCGCCCAGCTCCATGGTCACGTCTTTCAGCGACGAAGCCGAAGCGCTGGCCATGACTTTCTTGCCGGTGTCGGTGCCGCCGGTGAAGGAGACTTTCTCGATGCGCGGGTGCTCGGTCAGCCAGGTGCCGACTTCACGGCCGCTGCCGGTCAGCACGTTGAACACGCCGTTTGGCAGGCCGGCTTCGGTGTAGATTTCGGCCAGTTTCAGGGTGGTCAGCGAGGTGACTTCGCTTGGCTTGAAGATCATTGCGTTACCGGCGGCCAGGGCCGGTGCGGATTTCCACAAAGCGATCTGGATCGGGTAGTTCCACGCGCCGATACCGGCGACCACGCCCAGCGGCTCGCGACGGGTGTAGACGAAGGAAGTGTCGCGCAGCGGAATCTGCTCGCCTTCGATCGCCGGCACCAGGCCTGCGTAGTATTCCAGCACGTCGGCGCCGGTGACGATGTCGACGTATTTGGTTTCGGAGAAGGCTTTACCGGTGTCCAGGGTTTCCAGAGCAGCCAGCTCATCGTTGCGCTCGCGCAGGATGTCGACGGCGCGACGCAAGATGCGCGAACGCTCCATGGCGGTCATCGCGGCCCAGATTTTCTGGCCCTTTTCAGCGCTGACCACAGCACGCTCGACGTCTTCCTTGGTCGCACGTTGCACTTGGGCGAGGACTTCACCGTTCGCCGGGTTGATGGCTTCGAAAGTGGCATCGCTGCCAGCGTCGGAGTACGCGCCATCGATGTAGAGTTTTTGCAGTTCGAAACGGGCCATAGTGTCCTCGCAAGTGCATTAGTGGTTGGCGTCGACCACCGCGCTGAAACTGCGGTGGCGGTTCAGGTACCGAGCGTTTTCTGTGTGCTCTGGCTCACCTGCTTGGCCAATTGGAAATCCATGTATTCGTACGCGATCTGTTGCGCCTGCGCCGTGTCGAAAGCGTCTCCCGACAGCGCGCCGCGCAACCACAAGCCGTCGATCAACGCTGCCAGTCCACGCGCGGCGCTGCGCGCATCTTCGAGCGGCAACACACGGCGGAACTCGCAGCACAGGTTGGAATACAGACGGTGATCGTTGATCCGCTGCAACCTGTGCAAAGACGGCTGGTGCATGCTGGTGGCCCAGAAGGCCAGCCAGGTTTTCATTGCCGGGCCATTGACCTGGCTGGCGTCGAAGTTGCCTTCGATGATCACCTGCAGATGCGCCCGTGGGCTGCTGTCTGCCAGCGCCTGCCGGCGCGCGGTGACGTTCTCGCTGAGGACATTCATCAGATACCGCATCGTGGCGGCAATCAGGCCGTTCTTGTCCTGAAAATAGTGACTGATGATGCCATTCGAGACACCGGCCAAACGGGCGATCAGCGCAATGCTGGCGTCCCCCATACCGACCTGATCGACCGCCTGCAACGTGGCTTCGATCAGTTGTTGGCGGCGGATGGGTTGCATACCGACCTTGGGCATCTTGCACATCTCCTTAGGCCTTCCGACGGGCGATAAACGCCTATCGGATTGAGGGCCAGTCTATTTTGTTTTGATTGAACGTTCAATCAACAAAGAATAAGATCTGCGACAAATCGTCGCTGCCTACAGATTTTTTCTGCTTGTAAATGGCGATAAAACGACATCCGAAAATGCTTGAAACCTGCGTGGGGCATGGCGCGGTTCGCTGTTCGATGGACGTGTTGAATGGGCAAGACGCTCGGGGCCAGGTTTCGGATGAACGTCCGCACAGCTTTGGCCACGAAAGCGATTCGCAACGCCATTTCGGCAGGTTCGGGCTTTTTTCGGGGTGTCTTTATATCACCCGCCGGTCGGCTGCCAACCAACCGATTGGTCGGGTTCCGTGTTGCCTTGTGTTCTTCTCTCGCACTGCCTGGAGCATTTGTGCCATGAGTTCTGCCTCTCTTATAAAGACCCCGCCCGAGAAGGTGACGGTCAACGGTTGGGTGTTTTACACCTCTACCGCGTTGATTCTGTTGTTGACCGCCATTCTGATCATCGCCCCGCAAGAGGCCGGCAGATTGTTGGGTATCGCTCAGGCCTGGTTGTCGCGCAGCTTCGGCTGGTACTACATGGTGGTGATCGCCGCGTACCTGGTGTTTGTGGTGGGCCTGGCGTTTTCCTCCTACGGCAAACTCAAACTGGGCAGCAAGGACGACACCCCGGATTTCAGTTACGGCGCCTGGGCGGGGATGCTGTTCTCGTCGGGTATCGGTATTTCGCTGCTGTACTTCGGCGCGTCCGAGCCGCTGGACCATTACTTCAATCCGCCGGAAGGCGTAGCGGCCACCAACCTGGCCGCGCGTCAGGCGGTGCAACTGACCTTCCTGCACTGGGGCCTGCACGGCTGGGCGATCTATGCGCTGGTCGGTCTGGCTGTGGCGTACTTCGCTTACCGTCATAACCAGCCGCTGGCCCTGCGTTCGGCGCTGTATCCGCTGGTCGGCGAGCGTTGGGTCAAAGGCGCCGCCGGTCACGCGGTGGACGGCTTCGGCATGTTCGTGACCCTGCTGGGGCTGGTGACCAACCTGGGGATCGGTTCGCTGCAAGTGTCCTCGGGTCTGGAAAACCTGTTCGGCATGGAGCACAGCAACACCAACCTGCTGATCGTGATCATCGTGATGAGCACCGTGGCGACCATCGCTGCCGTGTCCGGTGTGGAAAACGGCATCCGTCGTCTGTCCAACCTGAACATCGTGCTGTTCAGCGGTCTGCTGATTTTCGTCCTGTTGTTCGGCCCGACGCTGCACCTGCTCAACGGCTTCGTGCAGAACATCGGCGATTACCTCAACGGCGTGGTGCTGAAGACTTTCGACCTGTACGTCTATGAAGGCGACAGCGCCAAGTCCGACCGCTGGCTGGGCCTGTGGACCCTGTTCTACTGGGCCTGGTGGATTTCCTGGGCACCATTCGTAGGCATGTTCATCGCGCGTATTTCCCGTGGTCGTACCGTGCGTGAGCTGGTCGCTGGCGTACTGCTGATCCCGTTGGGTTTCACCCTGGCGTGGCTGTCGATCTTCGGTAACTCGGCACTGGATCTGGTGATGAACCAGGGGGCGGTCGAACTCGGCAAGACGGCGCTGGAACAACCGTCGATGGCGATCTACCAGTTGCTGGAACACTACCCGGCGTCGAAAGTCGTCATCGGCGTGTCGATCTTCGTCGGTTTCGTGCTGTTCCTGACCCCCGCCGACTCCGGCGCGGTAATGATGGCGAATCTGTCCTGCAAGGGCGGCAACGTTGATGAAGATGCGCCGCACTGGCTGCGGATCTTCTGGTCGGTGGTGATCACGCTGGTGACCATCGGTCTGCTGTTCGCCGGTAACTTCGAAGCCATGCAAACCATGGTGGTGCTGGCCGGTCTGCCGTTCTCGGTGGTGCTGGTGTTCTTCATGTTCGGGCTGCACAAGGCCATGCGCCAGGACGTGCAGATCGAACAGGAGCAGGCGCAACTGGCTGAGCGCGGTCGTCGTGGTTTCAGCGAGCGTCTGACGCAGCTGGATCTGCAACCGAGCCAATCGGTCGTGCAGCGCTTCATGGACAAACATGTGACGCCGGCACTGGACGACGCTGCTGCACAACTGCGTGCACAGGGTCTGGAAGTGCAGACGCTGCTGGGCAAATCCAAGCGTTGCATGGGCGTGCGCGTCGAGATGGAAGAGGGCAACCCTTTCGTCTATGAAGTGAGCCTGGACGGCTACCTGGCGACCCCGACCGAATCGGCCCAGTCCGATGAAGCGCGCCAGCGTTACTACCGCGCCGAGGTGTATTTGCACAACGGCAGCCAGGACTACGACCTGATGGGCTTCACGCAGGATCAGATCACACGCGATGTGCTCGATCAGTTTGAAAGCCATCGGCAGCTCCTTGGCCGGGTGTATAGCTAAGTTGTAGGTGGTGCGGTGTTTCTGTCTGATGCACCGCGCCGCATTCTTCGCGAGCAAGCCCGCTCCCACATTGGAATGCATTTTAACTGTGGGAGCGGGCTTGCTCGCGAAAGGGCCATCAGCCACAACACGGTTTGACCTGATTCCCTGACAAACAAAAACGCCGCGATCCTCTCGCGGCGTTTTTGTGTCTGCGGTTCTTACCCCAGGTTCTTGCCCAGCAACGCGTGATACAGCTCGCTGTCGCCCAGAATCCCCACCACATGGTTGTTGTCGTGCAGCACCAGTTTGTTGCCGGTCTGGTAGCGAATCTGCAGCGCGTCGCGCATGCCGATGTTCGAGTCCACCAGTGTCGGCTTGCGCTCAAGGGCTTCCACTGCTTGCCCCGGTGCCCAGTTCTGCAGGTTCAGCACCGAACCGTTCTGCCGCGCACCCTTGATCGTGTTGCCTTCGGCCAGGTCCAGCCACGAATCGCCACCCGGGTCGAGGCACACCGAACCATTGATGCGTTTGCAGTTGTCCAGCGTGCGCATCAGGCTGCGGCCACACAGGACGTTGAGCGGGTTGGTATGGGCCACGAAGGTGCGCACATAGTCGTCCGCCGGGTTCAGTACGATCTCTTCCGGCACGCTGTACTGGATGATCCGGCCGTCCTTCATGATCGCAATGCGGCTACCCAGTTTGAGTGCCTCATCGAGGTCGTGACTCACAAAAACGATGGTCTTGCTCAGCTTGCGTTGCAGTTCCAGCAGTTCATCCTGCAGACCCTGACGGATCAGCGGGTCGAGTGCCGAGAACGGTTCGTCCATCAGCAGAATGTCGGCGTCCATCGCCAGCGCCCGGGCCAGTCCGACACGCTGCTGCATGCCGCCGGAGAGTTCATCGGGCTTCTTGTTGCGCCATTGGGTCAGGCCGACCAGTTCGAGCTTGTCGTCGACCAGCTTGCGCCGTTCCTTTTCCGGTCGGCCCTGCATTTCCAGACCGAAGCTGATGTTCTCGCGCACCGTCAGCCACGGCATCAGGGCGAACTTCTGGAACACCATGGCGATGCGTTTGGTGCGCATCATTTTCAGTTCGGCCGGGGTGCAGGAGGCGATGTCGATCTGCTTGCCTTCGTGCTCGACGAACAGCTTGCCGCGACTCACGGTGTTGAGGCCGTTGATGCAGCGCAGCAGGCTCGACTTGCCGGAGCCGGACAGGCCCATCAGTACGCAGATCTCGCCCTTGTTGATGTCCAGACTGGCCTTTTCCACGCCGACGATCTGCCCGGTCTTTTTCAGGATCTCGCTGCGGGTCAAGCCTTGATCGAGAAGTTTCAGTGCTTCGCGCGGATCCTTGGTGAAGATCACGTCAACGTTATCGAAGCGAATTATGCTCATGCGTCACCCCCTACTTTGGCGTCGGGTTGTTTGCAGATACGGTCGAGCATGATCGCCAGCAGTACGATCGCCAGGCCCGCTTCGAAGCCCAGGGCGATATCAGCAGTGTTCAGTGCGTTGACCACCGGTTTGCCGAGTCCGTCGGCGCCCACCAGTGCCGCGATCACCACCATCGACAGCGACAGCATGATGCACTGGGTGATGCCGGCAGCGATGCTCGGCATGGCGTGAGGCAGTTCGATCCGTGAGAGCAATTGGCGACGCGAGCAGCCGAAGGCCTTGCCGGCGTCCATCAGTTCTTGCGGGACATCGCGGATGCCCAGGTAGGTCAGGCGGATCGGCGCAGCGATGGCGAACACCACCGTGGAGATCAGGCCCGGCACCACACCCAGCCCGAAGAGGGTCAGGGTAGGAATGAGGTAAACGAAGGTCGGTACGGTCTGCATCAGATCGAGTACCGGACGCATTAAAGTGTAGAACATCGGCTTGTGGGCGGCGACGATGCCCAACGGCACGCCAATGACCACGCAGACCAGGGTCGCGAACATGACCTGGGCGAGGGTTTCCATGGTTTCCTGCCAGTACCCCAGGTTGAGGATCAGCAGGAACGAGGCAATCACAAAAACAGTCAGCCCCCATTTGCGCTGGATGAAATGCGCGAGCAGGGCGATGAGGCCGATCAAGACGAAGGGATTGAACCAGGTCAGCGCAAACGTCACGCCGTGGATCATCGTTTCCAGTGTCACGGCGATTGCGTCGAAGGTGCTGGCGCCGTGTTGCGTCAACCATTCGACGAAGCCCGCGATGTACTGGCCTAAAGGGATTTTCTGATCAATCAGCATGGTAGTGAACGTCCGCATGCAAGGAATAAACAGCCCGGGCGAGCGAACTCGCCCGGCGTAAGGCAATTACTGTGCGAGCTTGGCTTTCACGGCCTCCAGGCCTGGTTTACCGTCAATGGTGGTCACGCCAGCGAGCCAGGTATCGAGCACCTGAGGGTTCTTTTTCAGCCAGGCCTTGGCGGCCGCTTCAGGCTTCATCTTGTCGTCGAGGATGTTGCCCATCAGGGTACTTTCCATGTCGACGGTGAACTCCAGGTTCTTCAGCAACTGACCGACGTTGCTGCATTCGGTGGTGTAGCCCTTGCGGGTGTTGGTCGCCACAGTGGCAGCACCGAAATCGGGGCCGAAGAAGTCATCGCCGCCGGTCAGGTATTGAATCTTGAAGCGCTTGTTCATCGGGTGCGGCGCCCAGCCGAGGAAGACCACGGCGGTGTCGCGTTTCTGCGCGCGGTCGACCTGCGAGAGCATGCCCGCTTCGGACGATTCGACGACCTTGAAGCCGGCGGTTTTCAAACCGAAAGCGTCCTTGTCGATCATGCTCTGGATCAGGCGGTTGCCGTCGTTGCCAGGCTCGATGCCGTAAATCTTGCCATCGAGCTCTTTCTTGAATTTGGCGATGTCGGCGAAGTCATGCAGGCCCTTGTCGTACAGGGCTTGCGGTACGGCGAGGGTGTACTTGGCACCTTTGAGGTTGGTGCGCACCACTTCGACGGTGCCGGCATCGCGGTAGGCCTTGATGTCGTTTTCCATGGTCGGCATCCAGTTACCGAGGAACACGTCCATGTTCTTGCCGTCGGCCAGCGACTTGTAGGTCACGGGCACGGAGATCATGGTGGTCTTGGTTTTGTAGCCGAGGGCGTCGAGCACCACCGAGGTGGTGGCGGTGGTGGCGGTGATGTCGGTCCAGCCGACATCGGAGAAGTTAACGGTACTGCACTGCGCCGGTTCTGCAGCTTGCGCCAGTAACGGCAGACTCAGCATGGCGGCCAACAACAACGACGGGGAACCTTTCATGGATGGACTCCTTGGTGTTTTTTTTGGCAGTGTTCCGACTGTGGACCACCGCACTTATAGGTTGCGGTTGGATGGCGTTCTGGAGACAGCTCTACCACGGCGCCTTGCAATCGAGTCATAACGATCATGTACCAGTGAAAATCTGACGCCTACAGGGTGGGTCGTATCCAGTACAGGGATGGTCGCATCCAGTGTCAGTGACGTCGTTTACAGCTTTTTTCCGCCCCGTTTGGCCATCTGAGCCGCATAAAAACGGCGAAAACACGGGAGGAAACCGGCACGGCGTTGGTGGGCATGAGTGCGTCGGTGTCAGACGCCGAGCGACCTGACAAAAGCCTGATGATGCGGGCATTCCGGCGGATCGCAGCTTGAGCGTAGCAGCTCCGCCAGCGGGCGCTTAACGCCCGGGAACGGCATCCTCAGGAGCTCTGCAGCAATGGCTATCAGCGTTTTCGACCTGTTCAAAATCGGCATCGGCCCGTCCAGTTCCCACACCGTCGGCCCGATGCGCGCCGCCGCCTTGTTTGTCGAAGCGCTGCGCGACCGGCACCTGCTGGAGCAGGTACGGCGTATAGAAGTGCAACTGTTCGGCTCACTGTCGGCTACCGGTATCGGCCACGGCAGCGACAACGCAGTAATCATGGGCCTGATGGGCGAATGGCCGGACGCAATCGACCCGTCGCAGATCGGCCCGCGCATTCAGGCGCTGCGTGAAACTCACACGCTGTTATTGGATGGTCGTCTGTCGGTGCCGTTTGTCTGGGCCCGCGACATGCGTCTGATCGATGAAAACCTGCCGTTCCATCCCAACGCCATGACTCTGGTTGCCGAAGGCGATCACGGCGAGATTCATCGCGACACCTACTATTCGGTCGGTGGCGGTTTTGTCGTGGATCAGGCGCAGGCATCCAGCGGTGTGGTCGATCTGGATCGCACCGAATTGCCTTATGACTTTTCCAGCGCGGTGGAACTGCTGCAGCTGTGCCAAAAGAACAACCTGCGCGTCGCCGAACTGATGATGGCCAACGAAAAGGTCTGGCGCAGCGAAGAGGAAATCCGTGCCGGGCTGATGAAGCTGTGGCGGGCGATGCAGGATTGCGTCGAGCAGGGCCTCAAGCACGAAGGCATCCTTCCCGGCGGTCTCAATGTGCGCCGGCGCGCGGCCAAGTTGCATCGCAGCCTGCAGGAGTTGAACAAGCCCAACGTGATCGGCTCGACCCTCAGTGCCATGGAGTGGGTCAACCTGTTTGCCCTCGCGGTCAATGAAGAAAACGCGGCGGGCGGGCGCATGGTCACCGCACCGACCAATGGTGCGGCGGGGATCATTCCGGCGGTGTTGCACTACTTTATGAAGTTCAGCGAAGCGGTCACCGACGCCAATGTGGTCGATTACTTCCTGGGCGCGGCGGCGGTGGGGATTCTGTGCAAGAAGAACGCCTCAATCTCCGGTGCCGAAGTCGGCTGCCAGGGCGAGGTTGGTTCGGCCTGCGCGATGGCGGCGGCGGGGTTGGCGGAGATTCTCGGCGCGACGCCGGAGCAACTGTGCAACGCGGCGGAAATCGGCCTGGAACACAACCTCGGCCTGACCTGTGATCCGGTCGGCGGCCTGGTGCAGGTGCCGTGTATCGAGCGCAACGCAATTGCCGCTGTGAAGGCGATCAACGCAGCGCAGATGGCCCTGCGTGGCGATGGTCAGCACTTCATCTCGCTGGACCGGGTGATCCGCACCATGCGTGATACCGGCGCGGATATGCATGACAAATATAAAGAGACCTCGCGGGGTGGGTTGGCGGTTAGCGCCGTAGAATGCTGAGACCGAGATGTCCTGTGGCGAGGGGATTTATCCCCGATGGGCTGCGAAGCGGCCCCAAATCCTGCAATCGAGTGTTGCCTGACACACCGCGCTGAATGGTTTACGGCTGCTGCGCAGCCGATCGGGGATAAATCCCCTCGCCACAGGATTTATGTTTGATTTGGAAGCGTCAGACCAGTCAAAACTGCTCGCTAACGGAACACACATAACCGCAGGCGCCACCTTTTAGCGCGTCGCAATCAGATAAGAGCTTTTCCCACTCGCAGTGCGCCATTCGCACTCCCTGCCGTCCGTCACCCGTGCTTGCGGTGACACTCTGAAACAACTGCGCGCAAGCCCGTTCCCACAAGTGCTACCGATCTGCTCACAGGCAGCGGGGCAGGGCTCTCGGCGCCGCTGATGGCACTTCGAAACACCGTGTGTCCGACGTCTTGAATAGACACGTCGCGACGTCGTTTTCAGGAGTTATTGAACAGCCATTCAATTTTAGGCATGGCAATTGCTCTGTCATAACAAAGCCCGTCTCCCACGCGAGAACGCCGGCAATAACAAGAGCCTCCGCCTGAGGCCATCACCCGCTTTGTGTGAGGAGATACCGCGATGACGTCGTTCAACTCCGGGGCCCAACCCCAGAACCGTGCGCCTCAATCCATCGGCTTTCTGCTGCTGGACAATTTCACGCTGATTTCTCTGGCCTCCGCAGTCGAGCCCCTGCGCATGGCCAACCAATTGTCCGGTCGTGAGCTGTATCGCTGGAGCACACTGACCGTCGATGGCGGTCAGGTGTGGGCCAGTGACGGTCTGCAAATCACCCCCGATGCCTCCATGCACAAAGCTCCGCCCCTGGACACCGTGATCGTCTGCGGCGGGATCGGCATTCAACGCACCGTGACCCGTGAACACGTGTCATGGCTGCAGAGCCAGGCGCGTCAGTCCAAGCGTCTGGGCGCAGTGTGCACCGGCAGTTGGGCTTTGGCTTGCGCCGGTCTGCTCGACGGTTTCGATTGCAGTGTGCACTGGGAATGTCTGGCGGCGATGCAGGAAGCATTCCCGCGCGTGGCGATGAGCACCCGTCTGTTCACCCTCGACCGTAACCGTTTCACCAGTTCCGGCGGCACCGCGCCACTGGACATGATGTTGCACCTGATCAGCCGCGATCACGGTCGCGAACTGTCCGCCGCGATCTCGGAAATGTTCGTCTACGAACGCATCCGCAACGAGCAGGATCATCAGCGTGTGCCGCTCAAGCATATGCTCGGCACCAACCAGCCGAAACTGCAGGAAATCGTCGCGCTGATGGAAGCCAATCTGGAAGAGCCGATCGACCTCGACGAACTGGCGGTGTACGTCGCCGTGTCGCGTCGCCAGCTGGAGCGGCTGTTCCAGAAATACCTGCACTGCTCGCCGTCGCGCTACTACCTCAAGCTGCGCCTAATCCGCGCGCGGCAACTGCTCAAGCAGACGCCGATGTCGATCATCGAAGTCGCGTCGGTGTGTGGTTTCGTCTCGACGCCGCACTTCTCCAAGTGCTATCGCGAATACTTCGGCATTCCGCCGCGTGACGAACGCGTAGGCTCCAACACCACCCAGCAAGTGGCGATGCTGCCGCTGCCGCAGGCGATCGTGATGTCGCCGCTATCGGGGCCGATGTCGGCGTTGAGTCAGGCGCGTAATGAGTCGACGTTTGCCAGCGTAAGGCTGTAGACCGAGTCATCGTTCTTCGCGAGCAGGCTCGCTCCCACCTGGAATGCACTTCAAATGTGGGAGCGAGCCTGCTCGCGAATGGATTTATCAGGCGCTATGGCTTTGCTGGTAATCCGCCAACGCCGGCAACAACTGCTTGTCGATCGCCTGGCGCACCGCAGGCTGGATACTGGCGCCGCTGGTGTACATGTCCTTGACCATCTTGCGCAATTCAAACGCGCGAACATTGTCCAGACCACGCACCGCACACTCACAGGCCTGCTCGGCGGTCGAACCGCTCGGTACTTGAAAACCCAATGCCTTGAGCTGGCCCAACAAGTCTTCCTGATCGATCAAATCGGCATACATCATGGCGCGCTTCCTTCTTCGGCAACGGAGGTCGTGACTCGATTCTGGTGGGCATGTGGAGGCACGGCAAGGGCGATTTGTCGCAGTGGCCGCGACGGCTATGAACAGGTCGTTTTCGGCTAACTCAGTGCCAAGGGGAGTCGGCACACTGACCTCAGCTCGCTACAGACGGTTTGGTCACCCTCGACTGGCAGCTCCTCAACAGTACCCTCTGCCCCGATCCTGTCACGGCTTGTATCGGGGCTTTTTTTGCCTGTGAATCCGGGAGAGGGGTGTGGTTGGCGCTGACGCCTTCGCGAGCAGGCTCGCGAAGAACGATGACGCGGTTTACCGTTGCAACACCAGAATCCGCGACAACAACTCATCCCGATCGATGTAGCAACCCTGGAAATGCCGCGCCCCGCTGGCCGGGTCAAACGCATTGCGCGCATGCAGCGTGCGGCGATTATCGAAGCACCACAGTTCACCCGGATTGAGTCGCTGCATCAGGCGAAAACGTGGCTCACGGGTCATGGCGATGAAGCGCCGATAGGCCCGGTACAGCAGCGGCATTTGCTCCACCGATGTATCGAATGCGCCGCGCAGAAAGTTTGCCATGCGCACCTCCGCGACCCGGCCCAACGCGTCCAGCGCAATGATCGGCGCCAGGCAGCGATAGTCGCTGTGGCGATCCTTGTTGCGGAATTCCACGGGGATTTCGCACAGCGCCTGAAACAGCTCCGGTGCTTCCTGACGCAACGCGTCGGCAATCGCAAAACCGTCGACAAAAATACTCTCGCCACCCTCGGCATCATTCACCAGGCAATGCAGAAATTGCAGACCCGGTTGCAGTTCGCGAGTCGGCAAGTCGGTGTGCAACGGCAGGTTGAAAGCGGTGTAGGCGTTGCTGTCGGCATCGGCCTTGGACTGCACGTTGAACAGCACGCCGAAGTTGCTCTCGCGGATGAACGAAATGCGCTGCGCGATCAGCTTCAGCGAACCCGGCTCGGTGGGCACGCCGCGTACTTGCGTCAGGCCGATGTCGCGCACCGCGATCAGCCATTGCAGCAGCGCGCCGTTGTCGTTCATCAGCGCTGAATATTCGAATACCGGTAGCTGCAAATCGCTGCGCCACAGGTAAGCCTTGGGTTTGGCGGCCAGACGTTCGGCGCGGGACTCGTCGTCATAGGCGTGCGCGCGCAGCCAGCCCGGATCGAAGCGACTGCGATGGCCATCCTGCCAATCGATCTGCAGACAGCCGTCGCTGTCGATGTGCGCGTTGGCGGGGACGAGATCCGGCGCAGCATCGACGATCTCGAATACCTGCTCGCGGGTAACGTTGTAGACGCACTGCTCGCACGGGCAGTTATCTCGCAACCAGACGTGATGGAACGGGCTGACGCGGCCGTCGGCCCAGGCAAGTGAAACGCGATCCGCCAGGTTCTGCACGCCGCTCAGCGCGCTGATCAACGGATAAGTACGGAAATCGGCAACAGCGGCAGCGGTGTGCATGGCGGCTCCTTGCGTGGGCGGGATTAGCGGGCGGGTGGCAGAGCGATGACACGGCCGATGTAAGCCGGGGCGGGCAGATCGACTTGCTCGGCGACGATGGCTTGCAGACGGCTCAAGGTGTCCGGGGTGAACGGCGCGGAACGTGGGCCGGCGAGATCGACGTGCAACAGCATCTGCTCGTTACCGGCCAGTTCCTTTTCGTCGCCGGCCAGGTGCAGGCTGTGATAGAGGTGCAGGCGTTTGCTGTCGTGACCGATGATCTGCGTGCGCACTTCGACCTCGGCGTCGAGCTTCACTTCGTGCAGGTAATTCAGGTGCAGTTCAAGGGTAAACAGCGAGTGGCCGCTGGCTTCGCGGTTGTTGCTGTCCATGCCGAGACGGTCCATCAGTGCGTCGGTGGCGTAGCTGAAGATCAGCAGGTAGAAGGCGTCGCGCAGGTGGCCGTTGTAGTCGACCCAGTCGGGGATTATGGTGGTTTGGTAGGTGGTGAGAGTGGGCATGGTGTCAGATCCAACATTAATAGTGACTGGGCTGCCGTCTTCGCGAGCAAGCCCGCTCCCACATTGGAATGCGGTCACCTGTGGGAGCGGGCTTGCTCGCGAAGGGGCCGGAACTGCTGAGCAAGGATTACTCGCTGAAACTCATCCCGTGCTTTTCCTTGGTGGTCTTCACCGCCTCCAGCACCGCCAGCAGGCAGTCATCACGATAGCGCTCCAGTGCTGAAATGCTGTGGCGGCCAAGCTGATCGCTGGTGCCACCGACCACATCGTCGATCAGCTTGTCGGTCAGTTCCGGTGCCGGCAGATAGGTCCACGGCAACTGCAACGCCGGGCCGAACTGCGACATGAAGTGGCGCATCCCCGCGTCACCGCCGGCCAGCGTATAGGTCAGGAACGTGCCCATGAACGACCAGCGCAGACCGGCGCCAAAACGGATCGCGTCGTCGATCTCGCCAGTGGTCGCCACGCCGTCGTTGACCAGGTGCAGCGCCTCGCGCCACAGCGCTTCGAGCAGACGGTCAGCGATGAATCCCGGCACTTCCTTGCGCACATGCAGCGGGCGCATGCCGAGGGATTCGTAGACTTTCATCGCTGCTTGCACGGCCTCGGGCGCGGTGTTCTTGCCGCCGACCACTTCCACCAGCGGCAGCAGGTAGACCGGGTTGAACGGGTGACCGACTACGCAGCGTTCAGGGTGGGTCGAGCTCTCGTAGAACTCGCTCGGCAACAGGCCGGAAGTGCTCGATCCGATCAAGGCATCAGGCTTGGCCGCTGCGCTGATTTTGCTGTGCAGATCGAGTTTCAGCTCGAGGCGTTCCGGGGCACTTTCCTGAATGAAATCGGCATCGCGCACGCATTCTTCGATGGTCGCGACAAAACGCAGACGATCCTGCGAAGCACCGGGCGCCAGACCGTTTTTCTCCAGCGCACCCCAGGCATTGGCCACGCGTTTGCGCAGCGCAGCTTCAGCGCCGGGCGCCGGGTCCCAGGCCACCACGTCGAGGCCATGGGCGAGGGCACGCGCGACCCAGCCGCTGCCGATGACACCGCTGCCGAGGGCGGCGAAGGTTTTGATGTCGGTGATAAAGCTCATGGTGATTTCCTGAGAGAGTTCGGTGGTCCTGTGGAAACTCTGTCTTGTGGCGAGGGGATTTAGCGAAACGTCGCACCGCCCCGATCAACTGCGAAGCAGTCGTAAAACCAGCACTCTCGGTCTATCTGATGCCCCGGGTTGTCAGGTCTTGGGGCGGCTTCGCCACCCATCGGGGATAAATCCCCTCACCACAGAATTCATTTCACAGAGGGAAATGGGTGGTTGGGTCAGCCGCGCTGGGTCAGGCCCATCTTCTTGCGGCCCTCAGCCGGGGTCAGCACGCGGGCGCCGAGGCGGCTGAGGATCTCGCTGGCGCGCTCGACCAGTTGGCCGTTGGTCGCCAGCACGCCCTTGTCCAGCCACAGGTTGTCTTCCAGGCCGACCCGCACGTTGCCGCCGAGCAGCACCGCTTGCGCGGCCATTGGCATCTGCATGCGGCCGATGCCGAACCCGGCCCACACCGCATCGGCCGGCAGGTTGTCGACCATGGCTTTCATGGTGGTGGTGTCGGCCGGCGCACCCCACGGGATGCCCAGGCACAGCTGGAACAGCGGGTTGTCGAGCAAGCCTTCCTTGATCATCTGCTTGGCGAACCACAGGTGGCCGGTGTCGAAAATTTCCAGCTCGGCCTTCACCCCCAGCTCGGTGATGCGCTTGGCGCCGGCGCGCAGTTGCGCCGGGGTCGAGACGTAAATGGTGTCGCCGTCGCCGAAGTTCAGCGTGCCGCAATCGAGGGTGCAGATTTCCGGCAGCAGTTCTTCAACGTGGGCCAGACGGGTCAGCGGGCCGACCAGATCGGTGTTCGGGCCGAACTCCATCGGGTGCTCGCCAGCGCCGATTTCGAGGTCGCCGCCCATGCCGGCGGTGAGGTTGACGATGATGTCGACGTCGGCCTCACGGATGCGTTCCATCACTTCGCGGTACAGCGCCACGTCACGGCTGAACTTGCCGGTCTGCGGGTCGCGCACATGGCAGTGGACGACGGTGGCGCCGGCCTTGGCCGCTTCCACCGCAGCCGCTGCAATCTGTTTCGGGGTGACCGGCACGTGGGGGCTCTTGGCGGTCGTGTCGCCAGCACCGGTAAGTGCGCAGGTGATGATGACGTCATGGTTCATGGTGCGGTTTCCTTCAGGCGTGATGGGTCTGTTCGCAGCCCTTTCTCGGGCTGCGAAGCGTGTGTTCGGGCTTGGGTTATTTGCTGGTCAGTTGCAGATTTTCAGCGGCCGGTTTGCCGTCGAAGGTGGTCACACCTTCCAGCCAGCGCTGCTTGTCTTCGGGGTGATCCTTGAGCCATTGCTTGGCCGACTCGAAGGCGTCCTTGTGATCGAGCAGTGGCTGCATCATCCGGCTCTCGTCTTCGGCGGTGAACGTCAGGTTGCTCAGCAGGCGGCCGACGTTCGGGCACTGTTCGGCGTATTTCGGCGCGGTGACGGTCCATACCGTGGCCATGCCTTCGTTCGGGCCGAGGGCGTCTTCGCTGCCAGTGAGGTAAGTCATCTTGACGTTGACGTTCATCGGGTGCGGCGCCCAGCCGAAGAACACCACGGCTTCCTTGCGGCGTACGGCGCGGTCAACGGCGGCGAGCATCCCGGCTTCGCTGGACTCGACCAACTGGAACTTGCCGAGGCCGAACTGGTTCTTGGCGATCATCGCCTTGATCTGCGTGTTGGCGCCCGAGCCCGGTTCGATGCCGTAGATCTTGCCGCCCAGTTCCTTCTCGAACTTGGCGATGTCGGCGAAGGTTTTCAGGCCCTTGTCGGCCAGATAGGTCGGCACGGCGAGGGTGGCGCGGGCGTCCTTCAGGCTTGGTGCCGGCAGGACTTTGACCTGGTTGGCATCGACGAACGGGGTGATGGTCTGGGTCATCAGCGGGTTCCAGTAACCGAGGAACAGATCGAGACGCTGATCGCGGATCCCGGCGAAGATGATTTGCTGGGACGCGCTGGTTTGTTTGGTGTTGTAGCCGAGGCCATCGAGCAGGACCTGGGTCATGGCACTGGTGGCGATCACGTCGGTCCAGTTCACGACGCCCATGCGTACGTTCTGGCACGACGCAGGTTCGGCCGCCATGACGCTGGCGCTCAAGAAAGCGGTACCGCTGAGTGCAAGAACACAGCTGCTGATCAGTCGTTTCATGTCGGGTTCCTCGGCAGGTCGTTTATTGTGAGTTCCGGCATCTGGCGTGCCGGTGATGCAAAGTTACGCAGCAACGGCCCCGTGAAAGCGCACTGCGGCGACTGGCATTTGCACTGTAGCGACCTGTGCGCTTGAACGCTGACGACAATCGGCGTATCAACGATCCACGCTACCCGCTAACCGAGTGCGCACATGTCCCAGGATTTCTACTTTCTGCTGATGCCGGGGTTTTCCGCCATCGGCTTCATCTCCGCGATCGAACCGCTGCGGGTAGCCAACCGTTTTCGTGGCGAGCTGTACCGCTGGCACGTGCTCAGCGCCGATGGCGGGGCGGTGCTGGCGAGCAACGGCATGTCGGTCAACGCCGACGCGGCGTTGGAGCCGCTGAAGAAAGGCGCGACGCTGTTAGTGGTGGCCGGATTCGAACCGTTGAAGTTCGCCACGCCGACCCTTGAGCACTGGCTGCGACGCCTGGACAACGAAGGCGTGACCCTTGGCGCTATCGACACCGGCAGCTTCGTCCTCGCGGAGGCCGGCCTGCTCGACGGTCATCGCCTGACCCTGCACTGGGAAGCCATCGATGCGTTCAAAGAGTCTTATCCACAGCTCAGCGTGACGCAGGAACTGTTCGAGATCGATCGGCGGCGCATTACCTCGGCGGGTGGCACCGCCTCCATCGATTTGATGCTCGACCTGATCGCCCAGGCCCATGGCCCGCAACTGGCCATCCAGGTCAGCGAGCAGTTCGTGCTGGGGCGGATTCGTCCGCGCAAGGACCACCAGCGCATGGAAGTCGCCACGCGTTACGGCATCAGCAACAAGAAGTTGGTGCAAGTGATTGGCGAGATGGAGCAACACAGCGAACCACCGCTGACCACGCTGCAACTGGCGGAATCGATCAAGGTCACGCGGCGGCAGCTGGAGCGCTTGTTTCGGCTGCATCTGAACGATACTCCGAGCAATTTTTATCTGCGTCTGCGATTGGAAAAGGCCCGGCAGTTATTGCGCCAGACGGATATGAGTGTGCTCGAAGTCAGCATCGCCTGCGGGTTTGAATCACCTTCGTATTTCACCCGCAGCTACCGCGCGAGGTTCGCTCGCTGTCCCCGTGAAGACCGGCGTACCGCCCAAGCCTGAATGGATGCACACAAAACCAATGTGGGAGCGGGCTTGCTCGCGAAAGCGGAGTGTCAGTCGAAACATGAGTTGACTGATCCACCGCATTCGCGAGCAAGCCCGCTCCCACATTTTTGATCTTCAGTGTCTGAAGAAAAGGTTACTTCTTCACCAACGCCGAACACGCCGTCTTGTAAGCCTCATGCTGATACTTGTTCAACGTCCCCGGCAGCTCAAAGTTGTGCTTCTTGGCCTGCGCATTGATCGTCTGCGGCGACAGCAACGTCACCTCACACCCATCCAGCAACTGAAACACACCCTCGATCTTGAACGTGGTCGGCCCACCGGCAAACTCGCCCTTCTTGCTGCGCTTCTTGATCGCAATCCGGTCAATCGAATGCTCGCGCACAAACGAAGCGACCTGCGCCGCGAAGCGTTTGACGTTGGCCGCCTCGTCATCATCGTCGAGGGCGATTTTCTTGGTGTTAAGTGCCACGTGGCTCAGCGTTGGCCCGTCAAGGGAGGCCACGGCGATGATCGCTTCGCTGCCTTTGATTTCGATGCCGCAGATGTTCATGGGAATTCCTTTGAATGAAGAGGGCAGCCTACAACTCAAGCTGATTGGCGCTGATGCCGAACGCTGCGGCAATTTTCTCGCGGGTTGCCTTGCGTGGCTTCGCTACTGTTTCCTGTTGAGCGAACGCCGGCTGGGAAATTCCCAGACGTTTCGCCACTTCTTCCTGTGTCAGGTTCAGGTGTTCGCGCCAGGCACGGATCGGTGTCGCCCCGTCAACCATGCGACTGACCACCTCATGCGGGATCAGATCGGGCTGCAATTTCTGCGCAACGTATTGAGCGTAGGGAATGACTACGAAGGCGGGGTTGCCCTCGGCATCGTTGATGATTTGGATTTCAGTAGGTGCGTTCATCACGTTTTTTGACCTCTTGAATACTGACCACTTTGATTACGCCATCCCAGTCGAACATGACTCGATAATTGCCGACGCGCAGGCGGTAGGCATAGTCATGGCCAATCAGTGCTTTGACATTGCCAACATCAGGCATGTCGGCAAGCGCCGTGACGGCATCTCTAACCTGTCCCTGATGAACGGTGTGCAATTTCAAGAGTTGCTTAACGGCCTTTCGCGTCCAGTGGATGCTGTTCATGGAAGAATATAAGTCTTTTATAAGATTCGCGAATCTTTGCTTATGTTTCTTCGGAGGCCAATCAACAATCGTTGACAGCATGTTGCGTGAAAGGCCCGCAGCTTCGGGCGTTCAAGAAATTTGTGTAGGCGAGGTCGGAGTACTTTGTAGGAAGAGGGGATAGTGCGGCTGAAAGCTGGAGGCAGTTCCAGCTTTCAGCGGAACATTCAGGATCATTCCTGCCCGATCGACTCCAAAAACTCCGACCGTTCGTCACTCATCCGTGCCACGCAGTCATTCTGCGCAATCTTGAATGCCTTGCTGCCTTCAGTGGCGGGGAAGGCTTCCACGGCGCAATCGGCGTCGCGGGTTTTCAGCCATTGTTGCTGGGCGGTTTTCAGTTTGGCGGTGATGTCGGCCAGTTGCGCGGCGTTTTTGCCGTAGGTGGTCTGCATGCGCTCGTTTAGGCTGGCGTAGTTGTCCTTGAGCAGGTCTTCGGCGGTGCTGCGGCTGTAGGTCGAGCATTCCAGGGTCTGGACGTCGTTTTCCACCGCGTCGCACGGGTTGTTGTCGGTCTCTTCGGCGGCGTGTACGCCGGTCGCCATCAGTGCCAAAGCCAGGAAGATCGATTTCATGGTTGTCGCCGCTCTAATCCAGTGATGTATCCAAGATGCGCCAGATTCTGGCTCAAGCGTGCGGGCTTGAACAGGTAGCTGATCGGAGCGCCTGGCGACCCTTTGTCGCGGATTGACGCTTTCGGCAATTCCCCTGTCGTTTTTGCACCCGGTCGCCCCGGCACCGAGGCATATGCTGGCCCCAAAGCGCCGGCAGACGATTCGGCGCATGAATCGCCAATAAGGGGACGCCTGATGAGCCCAGCCGAATTACACGCCGACAGCATCGTTATCGACGGTCTGATCATTGCCAAATGGAACCGCGAGCTGTTCGAAGACATGCGCAAGGGCGGTCTGACGGCGGCCAACTGCACCGTGTCGGTGTGGGAAGGCTTTCAGGCGACTGTGAACAATATCGCCGCCAGCCAGAAGCTGATCCGCGAAAACAGCGATCTGGTAATGCCGGTGCGCACCACCGCCGACATCCGCCGCGCCAAGGAGCAGGGCAAGACCGGCATCCTTTTCGGCTTCCAGAACGCCCACGCGTTCGAAGACCAGATCGGCTATGTCGAGGTGTTCAAGCAGCTCGGCGTCGGCATCGTGCAGATGTGCTACAACACCCAGAACCTGGTCGGCACCGGTTGCTACGAGCGTGACGGCGGCCTGTCGGGCTTCGGTCGCGAAATCGTCGCCGAGATGAACCGCGTCGGCGTCATGTGCGACCTGTCCC
Organism: Pseudomonas sp. IT-93MI4; assembly: GCF_949767635.1. Lineage (NCBI taxonomy): Bacteria > Pseudomonadati > Pseudomonadota > Gammaproteobacteria > Pseudomonadales > Pseudomonadaceae > Pseudomonas > Pseudomonas sp. IT-93MI4. The sequence continues at coordinate 49,816 of NZ_CATKPP010000006.1, read as the reverse complement.
ACGTCGGCTCCAAGACTTCCGAAGAAGTCATCCTCGAATCGAAAAAACCGGTCTGCTATTCCCACTGCCTGCCGTCGGGTCTGAAAGAGCACCCACGCAACAAGTCCGATGCTGAACTGAAGTTCATTGCTGACCACGGCGGTTTTGTCGGCGTGACCATGTTTGCACCATTCCTCGCCAAGGGCATCGATTCGACCATCGACGATTACGCCGAAGCCATCGAATACACCATGAACATCGTCGGCGAAGACGCCATCGGCATCGGCACCGACTTCACCCAGGGTCACGGCCAGGATTTCTTCGAATACCTGACCCACGACAAGGGCTACGCCCGCCGTCTGACCAGCTTCGGCAAGATCATCAACCCGCTGGGCATCCGCACCGTCGGCGAGTTCCCGAACCTGACCGAAACCCTGCTCAAGCGCGGCCACTCCGAGCGTGTGGTGCGCAAGATCATGGGCGAGAACTGGGTGAACGTCCTCAAAGACGTCTGGGGCGAATGAATAACTCTGGAGCCTACTCCGCTCGCCGATAGCTGCGTCAGGTCCTCGCGCCAAACTCGCCGTACGTCCCGTACTGTCTCGCTTGTCGCTCCGGTCCTTCCTTGCTCTCGACGTGCTCGCTACGGCTCCAAAGTCATTCATACGGCTTGTTTATAAGAGCAAAGCAAAAGCTTCGCTCGGCACCAACCACGAATTTTCTGGAGTTAAGTTTCCATGGCCAAGATCGCCCCGCAATTGCCAATCGAAGTCGACAGCGAAACCGGTGTCTGGACCTCCGACGCCCTGCCGATGCTCTACGTGCCACGTCACTTCTTCGTCAACAACCACATGGGTATCGAGGAAGTGCTGGGCGCCGACGCCTATGCCGAAATCCTCTACAAGGCCGGCTACAAGTCCGCCTGGCACTGGTGTGAAAAAGAAGCCGAATGTCACGGCCTGGAAGGCGTCGCGGTGTTCGAACACTACATGAAGCGCCTGTCGCAACGCGGCTGGGGCCTGTTCAAGATTCAGGACATCGACCTCGACAAAGGCACCGCCAGCGTCAAGCTCGAACACTCCGCGTTCGTCTATGTGTACGGCAAGGTCGGGCGCAAGGTCGACTACATGTTCACCGGCTGGTTTGCCGGCGCCATGGACCAGATCCTCGCCGCTCGCGGCAGCAAGATTCGTACGGTTGCCGAGCAAGTCTACGGTGGCTCCGAAGAAGGCCACGACGACGGCCTGTTCACCGTCAAGCCGTTGTAAGTCGAGGAACCCGCCATGGCTTTCGAAGCAATGTTCCAGCCGATCCAGATCGGCAAACTGACCATCCGTAACCGCGTGCTCAGCACCGCGCACGCCGAGGTCTACGCGACTGACGGTGGCATGACCACCGAGCGCTACGTCAAATACTACGAAGAGAAAGCCAAGGGCGGCATTGGCCTGGCGATCTGCGGTGGCTCGTCGGTGGTCGCCATCGACAGTCCGCAGCAATGGTGGAGTTCGGTCAACCTGTCCACCGACCGGATTATTCCGCACTTCCAGAACCTCGCCGACGCCATGCACAAGCATGGCGCCAAGATCATGATCCAGATTACCCACATGGGCCGACGCTCGCGCTGGGACGGTTTCCACTGGCCGACCCTGATGTCGCCGTCGGGTATCCGTGAACCGGTGCACCGTGCGACCTGCAAGACCATCGAGCCGGAAGAAATCTGGCGGGTGATCGGCAATTACGCGCAAGCGGCGCGTCGCGCCAAGGCCGGTGGCCTGGACGGCGTCGAGCTGTCGGCCGTGCACCAGCACATGATCGACCAGTTCTGGAGCCCGCGCGTCAACAAGCGTACCGACGAATGGGGTGGCAGCTTCGAAGGCCGGATGAAGTTTGGCCTGGAAGTACTGAAAGCCGTGCGTGCCGAGGTCGGCGACGACTTCTGCGTGGGCATGCGTATCTGCGGTGACGAGTTCCACCCGGATGGTCTGTCGCACGAGGACATGAAGCAGATCGCCAAGTATTACGACGACACCGGCATGCTCGATTTCATCGGCGTCGTCGGCTCGGGTTGCGACACCCACAACACCCTGGCCAACGTGATTCCGAACATGAGCTATCCGCCGGAGCCGTTCCTGCACCTGGCGGCCGGAATCAAGGAAGTGGTCAAGGTTCCGGTGCTGCACGCGCAGAACATCAAGGACCCGAACCAGGCCACGCGCATCCTTGAAGGCGGTTACGTCGACATGGTCGGCATGACCCGTGCGCACATCGCTGACCCGCACCTGATCGCCAAGATCAAGATGGGCCAGATCGACCAGATCAAGCAATGCGTCGGCGCCAACTACTGCATCGATCGTCAGTATCAAGGTCTGGACGTGCTGTGCATCCAGAACGCCGCGACCTCCCGTGAATACATGGGCGTGCCGCACATCATCGAGAAGTCCACAGGCGTCAAACGCAAAGTGGTGATCGTTGGTGCCGGCCCGGCCGGGATGGAAGCAGCACGCGTCTCTGCCGAGCGTGGCCACGACGTGACCCTGTTCGAGAAGAAAGAATTCATCGGCGGACAGATCACCACCGCGTCGAAAGCGCCGCAACGTGACCAGATCGCCGGCATCACCCGCTGGTTCCAGCTGGAGCTGGCGCGGCTGAAAGTCGACCTGCGCCTGGGCACTGCGGCCGATGCGGCAACCATTATGGATCTGCGTCCGGACGTGGTGGTGCTGGCAGTCGGTGGGCATCCATTCCTTGAGCAGAACGAACACTGGGGCGCCGCCGAAGGGTTGGTGGTCAGCAGCTGGGACGTGCTCGACGGCAAGGTCGCGCCGGGCAAGAACGTGCTGGTCTACGACACCATTTGCGAGTTCACCGGGATGTCGGTCGCCGACTTCCTCGCCGACAAGGGCAGCCAGGTCGAGATCGTCACCGACGACATCAAGCCGGGCGTGGCCATCGGCGGTACGTCGTTCCCGACCTACTACCGCAGCATGTACCCGAAAGAAGTGATCATGACCGGCGACATGATGCTGGAAAAGGTCTACCGCGAAGGCGACAAGCTGGTGGCGGTGCTGGAGAACGAATACACCGGCGCCAAAGAGGAGCGGGTGGTCGATCAGGTGGTGGTGGAAAACGGCGTGCGTCCGGATGAGGAAATCTACTACGCGCTCAAAGAGGGTTCGCGCAACAAGGGCCAGATCGACGTCGAAGCGTTGTTCGCGATCCAGCCGCAGCCATCGTTGAGCAGTACCGGTGACGGTTACTTACTGTTCCGCATCGGCGACTGCGTGGCGCAGCGTAATACCCATGCTGCGATCTATGACGCCCTGCGGTTGTGCAAAGACTTCTAAGGACTTGCACATGACCACTGTGGGAGCGGGCTTGCTCGCGAATGCATTCTGTCAGTTGTGCATGAGCTGACTGATCCAGCGCTTTCGCGAGCAAGCCCGCTCCCACAGTAAAGCGGACCGTGTTTCTCCAGGCTGTACTGGTGGGAGCTTCACCATGTTGAACACCCTTCTTCCAATCCTGTTGTTCGCAGCCCTGGCCCTTGCGGTGCTGGGTGCGTTGCGGCGGGTGGCCATGTGGCGTCGGGGCCGGGCCTCGAAGGTCGATCTGATCGGCGGCCTGTTGGCCATGCCCAAGCGTTACATGGTCGACTTGCACCACGTGGTGGCGCGGGACAAATACATCGCCAACACCCACGTCGCCACGGCCGGTGGGGCGGTAGCGTCGATCGTGCTGGCGATTCTGGTGCACGGTTTCGGCCTGCATAGCCGCATCCTCGGCTATGCGCTGCTGTTGATGACGGCGGTGATGTTCGTCGGTGCGCTCTTCGTTTACCGGCGCCGGCTCAACCCGCCGGCACGGTTGTCGAAAGGCCCGTGGATGCGCCTGCCGAAAAGCCTGCTGGCTTTCTCCGCCTCGTTCTTCCTGGTGACCCTGCCGGTGGCCGGAATTCTCCCGGAGAACTTCGGCGGCTGGCTGCTGGCGGCGATTCTCGGGCTCGGCGTTTTGTGGGGCGTGTCGGAGCTGTTCTTCGGCATGACCTGGGGCGGGCCGATGAAGCACGCCTTCGCCGGCGCCCTGCACCTGGCCTGGCACCGCCGCGCCGAACGTTTTGGCGGCGGTCGTTCCACCGGTTTGAAACCGCTGGATCTGAATGATCCAAGCGCGCCGCTCGGCGTGGAAAAACCCAAGGATTTCACCTGGAACCAGTTGCTCGGTTTTGACGCCTGCGTGCAGTGCGGCAAGTGCGAAGCGGCGTGCCCGGCGTTCGCTGCCGGCCAGCCGCTGAACCCGAAAAAGCTGATTCAGGACATGGTCGTCGGCCTCGCTGGCGGCACTGACGCGAAGTTTGCCGGCAGCCCGTATCCCGGCAAGCCCATTGGTGAACACAGTGGCAATCCGCATCAACCGATCGTCAATGGTCTGGTCGATGCCGAAACCCTGTGGTCGTGCACCACCTGCCGTGCCTGCGTCGAGGAATGCCCGATGATGATCGAGCACGTCGACGCCATCGTCGACATGCGCCGCCATCTGACGCTGGAAAAAGGCGCGACCCCGAACAAGGGTGCCGAGGTCCTGGAAAACCTGATCGCCACTGACAACCCCGGCGGTTTCGCTCCGGGCGGGCGGATGAACTGGGCGGCGGATCTGAACCTCACTCTGCTCAGCGAAAAGAAATCCACCGACGTGCTGTTCTGGGTCGGCGACGGTGCCTTCGACATGCGTAACCAGCGCACCTTGCGTGCGTTCGTCAAAGTGCTGAAAGCCGCGAAGGTCGACTTCGCCGTACTCGGCCTCGAAGAACGTGACAGCGGTGACGTGGCCCGGCGTTTAGGCGACGAAGCGACCTTCCAGCTGCTCGCCAAACGCAATGTCCAGACCCTGGCCAAATACAGCTTCAACCGCATCGTCACCTGCGATCCGCATAGCTTCCATGTGCTGAAAAACGAGTACGGCGCGTTCGACGGCAACTACCTGGTGCAGCACCACAGCACCTACATGGCGGAAATCATCCAGGCCGGTGCGCTCAATCTCGGTCAGCACAAAGGCAACAGCGTGACCTACCACGACCCGTGCTACCTCGGCCGCTACAACGGCGAGTACGAGGCGCCGCGTGAAGTGCTGCGCGCCCTCGGCATCGAGGTCAAAGAGATGCAACGTTCCGGCTTCCGTTCGCGCTGCTGCGGCGGCGGTGGCGGTGCGCCGATCACCGACATTCCCGGCAAGCAGCGGATCCCCGACATGCGCATGGATGATATCCGCGAGACCGGCGCCGAGCTGGTGGCAGTAGGTTGTCCACAGTGCACTGCGATGCTCGAGGGCGTGGTCGAACCGCGTCCGCTGATCAAGGACATCGCCGAGCTGGTGGCCGACGCGCTGCTCGAAGACGCCGCGCCGAACAAGCCGACTGCACCGGCCAAACGTGAACCTGCGGAGGCCCACTGATGAGCGACATTATCCGCCGCGACCCGCGCGCCGAATGGATTGCGCGTAACCGCCTGCACCCGTTGCACGCGGCGATGCAACCGGCGCAACACAGCTGGATGGGCCCCAATGGTGTCATCCGCAAGAACCTGCACGGCATCGGATTCATCGGCCCCAACGGCATCAAGCGTATCGACCGCAGCGGCGCGCAACAGGGCGGGGCGGTCAAACGCTCGGCCACGGTTGAAGTGCAGTTGCCGCTGCATCAGGTGCCAGCCCCGGCGTTCTACATCAGCGTGGTGCCGGACATGGTCGGCGGCCGCCTGAGCAGCCACGACCGCGACTTGCTCGGCCTGGCTCATCAACTGGCCGGCAACGACGGCGCGGTGCTGGCGGTGGTGTTTGGCGAGCACAAAGAGAACGCCTTCGCCACGGCCGGCGTCGATCGCTTGCTGGTACTGGAGGGCGACCAATTCAGCGGTTATGCACCGGAGCAACGGGTGCAGGGCCTGCGGGCTGTGGATAACCAGTTCAATCCGCGCCACTGGCTGCTGCCGGACAGCCGCAGCGGTGGCGGCGAACTCGGTCGGCGTTTTGCCGCGGCACTGGGCGAACGGCCGGCAACGCGAGTTTGGCAGGTCAAGGATCAGGAATGCATCGGTCGCGCTGGCGCGGGCCTGCAAGACCTGGCGCGACCGGTCGCACGCTTGATTCTGGCCGCAGCCGAATGCGCGGAACCGGTCAGCGAAACCCGTCATGAGGCGCTGCCGGTGGAGTTATCCACAACGGTGGCGCGCAGCCTGTCGCGGATCGAGGATCTTGGCGCGGTCGCGGTGGACCCGGCGGCGATTCCGATGGCCGAAGCCGAGTTCATTTTCTCCGGCGGCAACGGGGTCAAGGACTGGGCGCTGTTCCACCAGACCGCTGCGGCACTCGGCGCCACCGAAGGCGCCTCGCGGGTCGCGGTAGACGATGGCTTCATGGCCCGTGATCGGCAGGTCGGTGCGTCCGGCACTTGGGTCACCGCGCGGGTTTACGTGGCTGTGGGTATCTCCGGGGCGATCCAGCACCTGCAGGGCATCGGTGCCTGTGACAAGGTGGTGGCGATCAACCTCGACCCCGGTTGCGACATGATCAAACGCGCCGACCTGTCGGTGATTGGCGAGAGCGCGGAAATTCTTCAGGCGTTGATCGCGGCGGTAGCGGCTTACCGCAACGAAGCCAAGCGCGATGCGGCTTAAGGAACGGGTTATGAGCACAAAGATCATCAGTCTGGTTTCCATCGGTGCCCATCCGACCTCGGGCCGGCCACGCCGCGCCGAACAGGACGCGCGCGCCGTAGAACTGGGCCTGCAACTGGCTGGGGATAACCTGCAAGTGCTGCATGCCGGGGATGTCGCGGAACCGGCACTGCGCGCCTATCTGGGCATGGGCCTGGAACAGCTGCATGTGCTGGAGCAACCCGCTGGCGCCGACGCCTTGCCGGCGCTGACCGCGTATCTGCGTGATGCCAGCGCCCAGGTAGTGCTGACCGGCAGTCAGGCGGAAACCGGCGAAGGCTCGGGCATGTTGCCGTTCCTGTTGGCCGAAGGGCTGGGCTGGCCGCTGGTGGTGGGGCTGGCGCAGGTCGAGTCGATCACCGACGGTTCGGCGCTGGTGCTGCAAGCCTTGCCTCGCGGGCAGCGGCGGCGGTTGAAGGTGAAGCTGCCGTTTCTGGCGACTGTGGATAACGCCGCGCCCAAACCTCGACAGAGTGCCTACGGCCCGGCGCGACGCGGGGTGTTGAATGCCGAAGACGTTGAGGTGCTGGACGATGAACTGCTGGCGGTTGCCACGTTGCAGCCGGCCAAGCCACGGCCGAAACGTTTGAAGGTGATCAAGGCCAAGAGCGGTGCGGACCGTATGAAAGCGGCGACGGCCAAGGCCAGTGGGGGTGGTGGACAAGTGCTCAAGGGCGTTACAGCGCAGGCCGGGGCGGAAGCGATCCTCAAACTCCTGATCGAAGAAGGCGTCGTTCGCTAGCCACGATCTTCCAGACACTGAACACCCCCTGTGGGAGCGGGCTTGCTCGCGAAAGCGTCGTTTCAGCTGCATCAAAGTTGAATGACCCACCGCTTTCGCGAGCAAGCCCGCTCCCACATTGGTTAAGGGGCAGCAGATCTCAGTGTGTTTACCCACAATCCCTGTTGGCGGATCTGTGGATAACGTGTTCGCCCATCCCTGTACCCCACGCCAATCAAGCCCTCCAGGCTCCAGCTCAAAAAACAACCAGCCTAAGTCACGGTTTTTCCGGGCTTTTTCTCCTGAATAACTTCAAGAGTTGCCCCCAATCTCTGTTGGCGCTTCTGTGGACAAGATGTTCGCTGTCCGCTGCAAGCCATATAAAACGTGGCCTGTATAGGATTGATCAATAATTGATCGATTAAGCTTTTAAAGCTGATAATCCCCGTGTAAACCGCGATTTCACACAGCCCTCAGCGCTTTTCCACAGCCGCCGCGAAGTTACCCCCGAACTCTGTTGGTGCTTCTGTGGATAACGTGTTCGCCATCCTCTACAAGCCATGAAAACCGTGGCTTACAAAGACTTGATCAAAAAATAGCCAATGTGTCTGGCAAACCATCATTCTGGATAAGTCACGATTTTTCTTCACAAATCAGCGAGTTATTTTTCCAGTCATCCACAGTTACCCCCAATTGCTGTGGGCGGTTATGTGGATAACTTGTTTGCCAAACCCTGCAGGCCCCGTCGGGCATAGTCCAAACAGCAATTGATCAGATTTCATACAGTTCTAAACCGTTGCCTTGACTTCGATTCCTGCGCTGTCTTCACTGCAATGGCACAAGGACAGCCGTCACTTATCCACATCAGGTTCTGGGAGAACGCATGATGGATAGCCGCCCACACCGCCATCCCCCCTCGCCACGCAAGCGCACGTTACGTCGTGCGGCCAATCAACGCGCTCGTCTGTAGCGACCTCCTGCTTTAACTGCTGTGCTGTCGCCGGGCTCGACCCGGAGGCCAGGTGCCCGTTCGCCCATAGATTGCAGGCAACCGCAGAGTTGCCCCATCTGCCTGAGAAGAGGAACACCCTCATGACACGCATCGCAACGCCCATCAGCGAGATCAAGGAACACTACGACGTGATCGTCATCGGCTCCGGTTATGGCGGCGGCATTGCTGCGTCGCGCCTGTCCCGGGCCGGCAAGCAGGTGTGCCTGCTCGAACGCGGGCGGGAAATCCAGCCCGGTGAATACCCCAACACCATGATCGCCGCGACTGAAGAGCTGCAGGTGCATGACCCGGACGGCCACATCGGCTCGCGCACCGGGCTGTTCGATCTGCATGTGAATGCCCAGCAGAACGTGGTGGTCGGCTGCGGCCTCGGCGGTACATCGCTGATCAACGCCAACGTTGCCCTGGAGCCGGAACCCGGGGTGTTCGAGGATCCACGCTGGCCGCAGGCGGTACGCGATCATCGCGATACGCTGCTCAAGGACGGTTACGCCCGCGCCCGGGAAATGCTCAAGCCCAATCCGTATCCGAACAGCGCGCCGAACCTGCCCAAGCTCGACGCCAACAAAAAGTCTGCGGACTACCTCAAGCAAGGCGCGCATTTCTACAAGCCACCGATCAACGTGACCTTCGACAAGCTGCCGAACAACCTCAACCACGTCGGCGTCGAACAACTGCCGTGCAACCAGTGCGGCGACTGCGTCTCGGGCTGTAACAACAAGGCCAAGAACACCACGCTGATGAACTATCTGCCGGATGCCTGGAACCATGGCGCGGAGATTTTCTGCCAGGCTGAGGTGCGGCATCTGGAGCGCGACGGCGATGGCTGGATCGTGCACTTCCAGTACCTCGACAGCGGGCGCGAGAAATTCGACGCGCCGACGCTGTTCGTGAAGGCCGATATCGTCGTGGTCTCCGCCGGCACTCTCGGCTCTACCGAGATCCTGCTGCGTTCGCGGGACAAGGGTCTGGTGATGTCCGGCCAGCTCGGCGAGAACATGAGCGGTAACGGTGACATTCTCGGCTTCGGCCACAACTGCGAGCAGACCATCAACGGCATCGGCTTCGGCGCGCATTCGGCCAAGGAGCTGCACCCGGTCGGCCCGTGCATCACCTCGATCATCGACATGCGCACCGAAGGTGAATGGCGCAGCCGCATGGTCATCGAGGAAGGCTCGATCCCCGGCGCCCTCGGCCGGCCGATGGTGCCGGCGATGGCCGGGTTTGCCGAGATGATCGGCAAGGCCACGGACGACAGTTTCAGCGGCAAGCTCGGCTACAAGGAGCGCGAGGCCGAAAGCTTCCTGCGTGGCCCGTATTACGGCGCGCTGCACAATATGCAGACCTACCTGATCATGAGCCACGACAGCGGCCAGGGCCGGATGATTCTCGACAACAAGGACCAGTTGCGCATCGACTGGCCGGGTGTCGGTGAGCAGGAAAACTTCAAGCTCGGCAACGAACGTTTGTACCAGAGCACCAAGGCACTGGGCGGGGTCTGGGTCGAGAATCCGATCTGGACCAGGCTGCTCAAGCACAGCATCGTTTCTGTGCATCCGCTGGGCGGTTGCGTGATGGGCGAAGACGCGACGCAAGGCGTGGTCAATCACAAGGGCCAGGTGTTCAGCGGCGCGGCCGGCACCGATGTTTACCCCAGTCTGTACGTGACCGACGGCGCGGTGATTCCGACCTCGCTGGCGGTCAATCCGCTGCTGACCATCTCCGCTGTGAGTGAACGCAACATGGGCCTGCTGGCCGCCGACCGTGGTTGGCAGATCGACTACACGCTGCCGTCGGCACCGCGCAAACAGGTGGCACCACCGACTCTCGGCGTGCAGTTCACCGAAACCATGAAAGGCTATTTCTCCCGCGCCTTCACCGCCGCGCAAAGCACCGATCTGAAAGTCTACGAGGCGGCGGCCAAACGCGGCGAGGCAGATAATTCGCCGATCGACTTTACCCTGACCATCACCGCCAACGACCTCAACCGGATGATCAAGGAACCGGAGCACGCCGCGACCATTGTCGGTACGGTCAATGCCCCGGCGCTGTCGCCGCAACCGCTGACCGCCAGCAATGGCGTGTTCAACCTGTTCGAGCAATTCGAGCAGCAGGTCGACACGCGGCACATGAAATACGACATGAAACTGACCGCCGAGGACGGCAGCGACTACTTCTTCAGCGCCTTCAAAACCGTGCCGGAAGACAACGGCGTGCTGAACATCTGGCACGACACCAGCACCCTGTACGTGACGCTGTATCGCGGGCCGGACAAGTCGGGCGAGGTGATCGGCTCCGGAGTGATGCACATTCATCCGAGCGATTTCGCCAAGCAGATGACCACCATGAAAGTGCTCAACGCGCGTAACGAGCGCGAGCGCATCGAAGGCTTGGCGCGCTTCGGCAAGTTCTTCGCCGGGATTCTCTGGGAGAGTTACGGCGGGGTCTTCGCTGGCGATATCTACTTCAACCCCGACGCGCCGCCACGCCTGAAACGGCCGCTGGATGCGCCGACCCCGGCGGTGCATTTCTTCCCCACCGAGGACGGTGTCGAGCTGCGCCTGACCCGTTATCAGGCCGGCAGCAAAGGCCCGGTGATGCTGGTGCATGGCCTGGGTGTCGGTTCGAATATCTTTTCCACCGACACCATCCAGACCAACCTGCTGGAGTACCTGTGCAAGCACGACTACGACGTGTGGCTGCTGGATTTCCGGGTGAGCATTCTGCTGCCGGCGAGCAAGAAGGAATGGAACGGCGACCAGATCGCCCAGTACGACTTCAAGGCTGCCATTGCGCAGATTCAGCAGGAGACGCAGGCCAAAGACGTGCAGTGCGTGGTGCATTGCTACGGCGCGACGACATTCTTCATGTCGTTGCTGGCAGGGCTGCAGGGTGTGCGTTCGGTGGTCTGCTCGCAGATTGCCGCTGACACTGTGGTTGCCACGGCTACCGGGTTGAAGGCCGGTTTGCACCTGCCGGGCATGCTCGATGCAATCGGTATCAAATCGATGACGGCTTACGCCGACAGCAAGGAAAACTGGTTCAACCGCCTCTACGACAAGGCCCTCAACGGTTACGCGCGAATCGAGGCGCAGGGTTATTGCACCAACCCGGTGTGCCACCGCATCACTTTCATGTACGCCTCGCTGTATCGCCACGACACCCTCAACGAAACCCTGCACGACAACCTGCACGAACTGTTCGGCGAATCGAACATCGAGACCTTCGAGCACCTGGCGCTGATCGTGCGCAAAGGGCACTTGGTGGATTTCAAGGGCAACGATGTGTACATGCCGCACTTCGAGCGGCTGACGATGCCGATCTGCTTTATCAGCGGCGCGGAGAACCAGTGTTACCTGCCGGAAAGCACGCTCAAGACCTACCAGCGAGTCTGCGAAGCCCACGGGCCGGAGCGCTACAGCCGGCATGTGGTGCCGGGCTACGGCCACATCGACTGCATGTTCGGCAAGAACGCGGTGGTGGATGTGTATCCGCTCATCCTTGAGCACCTGGAGAAAACGGCCCTCGGCTGAGATCGATTACTGATTTCTGTGTTGAGGAGATTCTCTGTGGCGAGGGGATTTATCCCCGATCGGCTGCGCAGCAGTCGTAAAACCTGAGTGCGCGATCATCCTGACAGACCGCGCCGGCAGGGTTTGGGGCCGCTTCGCGACCCATCGGGGATAAATCCCCTCACCACAGGGGACATCGCTGGTTGGTGGTCAGAAGGAAATGGATGACATGGATACCTGTATTCGCTGGTTTCAACGCTTCATCTGGATCGGCATTGCGATGAACATGGTGTTCGCGATCCCGGCGCTGTTCGCGCCGGGATTGCTGACATCGGTGGTCGGTCTGCCGCCGCAACTCTCCGACCCGTGGCTGGAAAACACCGGGATGCTGCTGGTGGGCATCAGCGTGTTTTACATGCCGTCGGGCTTCAATGCGCCGCGCTATGTGGTGCATTCCTGGCTGTGCGTACTGACGCGGCTGATCGCCGTGGTGTTCTGGATTTACCTGATCAATACGAGCATTCAAGGCTCGGTGTTCGTGCCGATGCTGATGGGCGATCTGAGCTTCTTCCTGATCCTCGGCATTCTGCTGTACCTCGGTACCACGCCCGCGAACCGGCCATGGGCGCTGCTGTGCGATGGCTGGCGCGAGTGGCGCGCGGCCTGGGCGCGGCAATGGCAGAGCCATACCTTCAAGGTCGGTACCTTGGTCGTACTGGCGCTGCTCGGTTTCATCGGTTACCAGACCTGGTACCAGATGCTGCGCGTGGTGCCGGAGCAGGAATACGCCTCCGACGAAGATCATTACAAATACGCCGCCATCGGTCTGGGCATCGAAGCGCGGATCCCGTATTACCTGTTCGCCGTGCTGCCGCAGATGTGCCCGGAAAAACTGCCCAAACCCGGCGGCTGGGAAGTCTTCGGCTTTCTCTATGAGAACGGCAAGGACCTGCCGATCGGCATGGCCAAGCGGCAGATCGGTTACCCGACCGTGGAACCGAACTGCGCGCTGTGTCACACCGGTTCCTACCGGGCCAATGCCAGCGAGGTTGCGGTCAACGTACCCAGCGCGCCGGCCAACACCCTGCAACTGCAAGCCTTCCAGTGGTTCGCCTACGATTGCGCTAGCGACCCGAAATTCACCACCGACGCGGTGATGGCGGCGATCAACGGCAAATTCCAGCTGGGCTTTTTCGAGAAGCTCTACAACCGCTATCTGATCATCCCGATGGCGAAAAGCGCCTTGCTCAAGCAGAAGCAGGCCTACGCCTGGCAGAAGCTGCGTCCGCAACAGGGCCCGGGCCGCACCGACACCTTCAACCCGACGAAAATGGTGGTGTTCGGCTTCCCGGATGACTCGACCATCGGCACCGTCGATCTGCCGCAAGTGTGGAACCAGAAGCCGCGGGAATCGATGTACCTGCACTGGGACGGCAATAACAACAAGATCCACGAACGCAACTACGCCGCCGCGATGGCCGTGGGCGCGACCCCGGAATCGGTGCTGCCGCCGAGCTTCAACCGAGTGACCAACTGGCTGCTCGGGCACAAGGCGCCGGCGTGGCCATGGGCGCTGGATCAGGCGAAAGTCGCGCAAGGCAAGCCGATCTGGGATGCCAATTGCGCCGCGTGCCACGACTTCGGTCGCGCCGACACCGGGCAAGTCACCACCAATATCGATCAACTCGGCACCGATCCACATCGGCTGGACTCGTTCACCACCGGTCTGGTGACCGCGTTCCACACCTTCAAGAAACCGCCATTCGACTTCGGCGCGTATCGCAAGACCCAGAGCTACAGCAACACGCCGACTGACGGTATCTGGCTGCGCGCGCCGTACCTGCACAACGGTTCGGTGCCGACCCTGTGGGACCTGCTGCAACCGCCGGAAAAACGTCCGGTGGTGTTCATCACCGGCTCCGACGTCTACGACCCGGTCAACGTCGGTTTCGTCACCACGGGCGCTCAAGCCAAAGCCTCGGCGGATTTCAAATACGACACCCGACTGGAGGGCAACCACAACAGCGGTCACCTGTATGGCACCACGCTGTCGGACGACGACAAACGTGCGTTGATCGAATTCATGAAAACCCTGTGAGCCCTTACGGATAGAGGATTACGCCATGTCACTGGTCAGTCATTGGGAACACGAGTACGACAAGGTCAAACTGCGCATTCACGGCTTGTTCACGCGCATGGAAATGGCCTGGATGAAGCTCATCAGCGAGCTGGAGCCGCAGGAGTTTCAGGCGATCATCAAGCTGCTGCAGCGCGGTCACGATCAGGCGCAATACGTGCTGAAAAACGGCGAGTTGCCGGATGACGAGCCGGCGGTGCCGTGGGAGTTGTCCCACGGGTTGTCGATCCTGCGCATCGGCAATGCGACGCCATTGCCGCAGTCCCCCGATCAACTGCAAACCAAAGTGCTCAAGGACGGCACGCTGCTCGGCTGCCGCAAGTGGGAACTGCTGGATCTGCTGTGGAGCGAGGCGCTGCTCAAATGGATCGAAAACCTGCGTCACCACGCGACCTTCGGCACCGACCCAGCGCTGGTGACCATGGATCGCGAAGTGACGTTGGCGATCGCCGGCGACTGGGGCACCGGGCCGTTCAACAGCCATGCGCCGGCGGTGTCGGTGGCCAACCAGATGCAACTGGCCAATGCCGACTTCACCATTCACCTGGGGGATGTCTATTACGCGGGCACCCACTCCCAGGAGGACACCGACATGTCGGGCTGGCCGATGGGCACCCACGGCTCGTTCACCCTCAATTCCAACCACGAGATGTACAGCGGCGCCCACGGTTACTTCAAGGAACTGGCCGCGCGTTTTCCGGGGCAGCAGGGCACCAGCTACTTTGCCTTGATCAATGACGACTGGCTGATTGTCGGGCTGGACACGGCCTATGCCTCGGACGTGATGAACCTGTACATGGACGGCACGCTGAACGAACCGCAAATCGCCTGGATGAAGGGCTTGCCCAAACGCAAGAAGCTCATGGTGCTCAGTCATCATCAGGGTTTTGATATCACCGGACACAACAAGACCGCGCTGTATCAACCGGTGTGCGATGCACTGGGGCGCGAGCCGGATTACTGGTATTGGGGGCATCTGCACAATGGCATCGTCTACGCCACCCAGGGCGGACTGCATGCGCGCTGTGCCGGGCACGGAGCGATTCCCTATGGCACCACCAGCGAGCTGAACGGGCATCCACGGATACTGTTTTCCGAGACCCAGGATGCGAAGGATCCGGACTATCCGCTGCGGGTGTTGAACGGGTACGCGAAAATCAGGTTGGTGGGGGAGGAGATTTTCGAGGAGTTTATTGGCGAGGATGGCAGTGTGAGGTGGTCATCCACATGACCGGGTGCCTGCGGTATCTGTACCGCAGGCCTTTTCATGCATTGAAAATATAAAAACCTTAACTTCTCTTGTGCTGGCTAGTTAAAGGGTTTGGTTGTCGGTATATGCCGAATCAAAATAGAAACAGTTTCCGATAGTTCTATTGGCAAGTTTGACAGGTATGGTGGCTGCGACTTTACTTGGCTGCACGTGAGGAATTGAACAAAATTGTTCAGCAATAAATTCCGCCGGGTTCAATGCAGGAGTTTTTTTGTAATGGAGTACTTTTAGTCAATTTATTGGCTTTTTATCAAGAAACCCTACTTTGTGATTAATCCATTTCGGGATGGCGCTGCGAAAGCTGTTTAATTCGCGCGTATTTCATGTGGGATGCTGTTTGATAATTGCCGGAATTAAAAAGACAACGAGCAGTTGCATGGGCGGAGTATGAGTTTTTTGACGAGTGCTGTCTGCCGGTTTTATCAGCAGCATTTGTCTGCCGGGGCACAACACCAAGTGCGATAAATACAACACTACAAGGAGTTCCAAAATGTCTGAAGCAGCCAAGTCAAAAGTCAAGTCGGTCGCCGAAGCGGCCGTTCCTCCGTCGAAAGAGGCTTATGTCGAACTGCTGAACGAAATGCGCGTTCATGCCAAGAAACGCTCGTCGGGTGCGGCACGAGGCGTACTGATGGCTTCGCCACGCCTGCAACAGATTCACCTGCGCAGCCTTTATCTGAGTAATGGTGCCAATGATCCAGGTGTGAAAAGGCTGGAAAAAGAAGCCAGGGAAGCAGGAGAAGGACAGTCGAATCAATCGGAAAAAGGGCTGGTGAAAGCCACCGAAGCGTTCCAGAATTCCGGGTCGACCGATACCAAGTCCTACAAGGAAAAACTTGAGGAACTGCGTAAACGTGACCAGAAGGCTGCCGAAGAGCGAATCGACAAAATCTACGACGCGGCCATCAATGAAGTTGACAAATTTCCGGCCAGTGCCGATGCGGTTATTGGTTTTATGGAAAACTTTGGCAATCTCTTTAATGGCGTACTCAACAAGATCGGTGACTTCTTTATCGAGATTGGCCAGAAGATCCTCAGTTGGCTGAAGAATGTCTGGGAGAAAATTACCAATACTTTCAATTCGGTCGTCAGTTGGATTGGAGGCTGGTTCTCCTGAAGCCATTTTATGGTCTGTGAGGTGTTTAATGATCAAACCATTTAAACCCATCGGGCCACCGCCGTTTATCGATCCTATTGAAGGCGAGTGGTGTCGCGCAATCAATCTTGAAGAAAATCGGGCGCTTGATGCAAATAAAGCAAAGCTCGATGCTCTTCGACTTCGCGACAAGAAACGAACCGAAGAAAAGATCGATGGTTTGTACGATGCGCTGCAAAGAAAAATCGACCCGGACTATAAACGTCCGCCGAGTGCCGCTGATGTGAACAATATCTTCGAGGCGGCGCAGAGCATCATCAGATCCTGGAACTGGTAACGGTGCCACGGCTGCAATAAAAAAACCGCGAGCGTGCTCGCGGTTTTTTATTGTCGGCACTGGCGATTTTCAACCCTGAACAGGCACGCCCTTGAGGTACGGCGCAGGCTCGGCCCCAAGGTTGTTCAGCATCCGCTCGCTGTACCAATCCACGAAGTTGACCACGCCAAACTCATAGGTCTTGGAGTACGGCCCCGGCTGATAAGCCGTGGAGTTGATCCCGCGCTGGTTCTCTTCGGCCAGACGCCGGTCTTGATCGTTGGTCGCGTCCCACACCTGGCGCATGCGCTCGACGTCGTAATCCACGCCTTCGACCGCGTCCTTGTGCACCAGCCATTTGGTGGTGACCATGGTTTCCTGGGCGCTGATCGGCCACACGGTGAAGACGATGATGTGGTCGCCCATGCAGTGGTTCCACGAATGCGGCAGGTGCAGGATGCGCATCGAGCCGAGGTCGGGGTTCTTGATCCGGCCCATCAGTTTGGCGCAGCCCTGTTTGCCGTCCAGAGTCATCGACACGGTGCCCTTGAGCAGCGGCATGCGCACGATGCGGTTGCGCAGGCCGAAACTGGCGTGTGCATAAGGAATTTTCTCGGCTTCCCAGGCAGCGGCGGAGGCGGCGACGTGATCCTTGAAGGCCTGATCGGCGCGCGGGTCGGTGACGTCGTCCCATTCCAGCAGGGTTTTCAGCAGTTCCGGGTGCGACGCGTTGCAGTGGTAGCACTCGCGGTTGTTTTCCAGCACCAGTTTCCAGTTGGCCTTTTCCATCAAGGTGGTGGTGATCGCCACCTTGGTGTTCTCCATGTCGTACGGTTCCATGTAGTGGTTCAGCGTCGACAGGAAGTCATCAATGGCCGGCGGATTCTCCGCCAGGCTGATGAAGATGTAGCCGCCGGCAGTCTTCACGTTCACCGGTTTGAGGCCGTACTGCTTCATGTCGAAGTCGGCGCCCATCTCGGTGCCGGCGAACAGCAGGCGCCCGTCCAGTTCGTAGGTCCACTGGTGGTAGTGGCAGACCAGCTTGGCGACCTTGCCCTTTTCGCTGGTGCACAGGCGCGAGCCTCGGTGGCGGCAGACGTTATGAAAGGCATGCACCACACCGTCGGCGCCACGAATGACGATGATCGGGTTCTTGCCGACCTGCAGGGTCAGGTAGTTGCCCTTGGCCGGGATCTCGCAAGTCATGCCGGCGATCAACCACTCTTTCTGGAAGATCTCCTGCATGTCGATATCGAACAGGCGTTCGTCGCTGTAGAACGGCTGCGGCAGCGAGAAAGTGCGCTCGCGCTCCTGCAGCATCTGTGCGGTGGCCTTGCGTGCGGGTTCCAGCGGATCGCCCAGGCTGATTTTTGCGGTGACGTCCATCGATGTATTCCTCAAGGCCATCTGCGTGGCCGCGAAAGTGGCTGATCAGGGTTGCTACGCAAGGTGTAAAGAATTCGTCTTGGTGTGGGGCGAGTGTGGGGCCGGCGCTGGCCGGAACCTTATCCATGGGCGACATGGTGCAATCTGTTCCCGACGCGCAACCCCCGGCGGTTGGGGGCTGGTCGCGATAAGTATGCCGATGTCGCGGATAGGTAAACGGACGGTTCACGCTATACGCAGAATCGCCACATGAAGGCCGACAGTCGGCCGTGGAGAACAGCATGTCCAACAGCTTCCTGAATCCGGTCACCACCCAGACCTGGGCGAATGGCCGACACATCGTCCGTTGCGTCAAAGTCATCCAGGAAACCTGGGACGTGCGCACCTTCTGTTTCATGGCCGACCAGCCGATCCTGTTCTTCTTCAAGCCCGGGCAGTTCGTGACCCTGGAGCTGGAAATCGACGGCCAGCCGATCATGCGCTCGTACACCATTTCCAGTTCGCCGTCGGTGCCGTACAGCTTCTCGGTGACCATCAAGCGTGTGCCGGGGGGCAAGGTCTCCAACTGGCTGCACGACACCCTGCATGAAGGCCAGGAGCTGGCGGTGCACGGGCCGGTCGGGCTGTTCAACGCCATCGACTTCCCGAGCCCGAAAGTGCTGTATCTCAGCGGCGGCGTGGGGATCACTCCGTGCATGTCGATGGCGCGCTGGTTCTACGACACCAACGCCAACGTCGACATGACCTTTATCCACAGCGCGCGCTCGCCGAAAGACATCATTTATCACCGCGAGCTGGAGCACATGGCGTCGCGGATCGACAACTTCAGCCTGCACCTGATCTGCGAGAAACACGGGTTGGGCGAGCCGTGGGCCGGTTATCGCGGCTACCTCAATCACAAGATGCTCGAACTGATGGTGCCGGACTTCCTTGAGCGCGAAGTGTTCTGCTGCGGCCCGACGCCGTACATGAACGCGGTCAAGCGCCTGCTGGAAGTGGCCGGTTACGATATGTCGCGTTATCACGAGGAATCCTTCGGCGCCACGCCACCGGAAGCTCGTGCCGATGCGGTGGAGCAAGCCGAGCAGGCCGCCGATGCGCCGGAAATCGATGCGGCGGATCTGCATCAGGTCGAGTTCACCGCCTCCGGCAAGAGCATTCGCGTGGCACCGGGCGAAACCGTGCACGCGGCGGCGGCCAAGCTTGGCCTGATGATCCCGAAAGCTTGCGGTATGGGGATTTGCGGGACGTGCAAGGTGATGAAACTGGGGGGCGAGGTGGAGATGGAGCACAACGGCGGGATTACCGAGGACGACGAGGCGGAAGGGTTTATCTTGTCGTGCTGCAGCGTGCCGAAGGGCGACGTGCGCATCGAATTCTAGACCACTGCACAAATCCAATGTGGGAGCGAGCCTGCTCGCGAAGGCGGTGTGTCATTCAACATCTGTGCTGTCTGACACGGCCTCTTCGCGAGCAGGCTCGCTCCCACAGGGTTATGCGCTTCAATCGATAAACAGATCGGGCATCAGTGCGGCGTCGCTGTCCGGCTCGAACCGGTAATGCTTGAACTCAGTCACGCCGTGCTCACGCAAAATTTCTTCGTCGATAAGCAGCCGTCCAGTGATCTGTCGTGCGCTGCTTCCCAGAATCACATGCGCCGCATCCGCCATGATCGCCGGCGTGCGCGCATGCTTGAACGACTCGCGGTTGCCCAACTGGAATTCGATGGCGGCGGTGGCAATCATGGTCTGCGGCCACAGTGAATTGACGCTGATGCCGTAACTGGCGAACTCCTCGCTCATCCCGATCGTCAGCATGCTCATGCCGTATTTAGTCACGGTGTAGGGGCTGAACTGGGCAAACCACTTGTTCGCCATGTTCAGCGGTGGCGACAAGTTGAGGATGTGTCCGGCGGATTTCTTCAGATAGGGCAGGGCGGCCTGGCTGCACAGCAGTACCGCGCGGGTGTTGATCTGGTGCATCAGGTCGAAACGCTTGAGTTCGATGTGCTGCACGCCAGTCAACTTGATCGCCCCGGCGTTATTGACCAGCGCATCGATGCCGCCGAAATGCTCGTTGGCCTGGGCCAGCGCATTGCGCACCGCGTCTTCATCACGCACATCGACTTGCAGGGCCAATGCCTTGCCGCCAGCGGCTTCGACTTCCTTGGCTACGCTGTGGATGGTGCCGGGCAGTTTGGGATGGGTTTCGGCGCTTTTGGCCGCAATCACGATATTGGCCCCGTCTTTCGCGGCACGCAGCGCAATCTCACGCCCGATGCCACGGCTGGCGCCGGTGATGAACAGGGTTTTGCCTTGTAGCGACATGCCGATGCTCCTGCTTATTGTTATGTGAGCGGAGGGCTCGACAGACAATGTAGACCAAGAGGCAAACACGTAAGGTGGGGTGTAACTTTGTGGCGAGGGGATTTATCCCCGATGGCCTGCGCAGCAGGCCCAAAGTCTGAATCAGTCTCTGTCAGACAGAAACTCAATGGCAGGTTTTGGGGCTGCTGCGCAGCCTATCGGGGATAAATCCCCTCACCACAGGGGATCTTATCGGCTCAAGGAATCAGGCGGACATCACTTCGCGAATGTCGCGGGCCAGTTCGCGTACGCGTTCTTCTTCGGTGTCCCACGAGCACATGAAGCGTGCGCCGCCCTTGCCGATGAAGGTGTAGAAGCGCCAGTTTTTCGCGGTCAGCGCGGCGATGGCCGGTTCCGAGAGTTGCAGGAATACGCCGTTGGCCTGCACCGGGAACATCAGTTCCACGCCCGGAATGTCGCTGACCAGCTCGGCCAGCAGTTGCGCGCAGTGGTTGGCGTGGCGAGCGTATTTGAGCCAGGCGTCGTTTTCGAGGATGCCGACCCACGGTGCCGAGAGGAAGCGCATTTTCGACGCCAGTTGCCCGGCCTGCTTGCAGCGGTAATCGAAGTCTTCGGCCAGTTTGTGGTTGAAGAACAGGATCGCTTCACCCACCGCCATGCCATTCTTGGTGCCGCCGAAGCACAGCACATCGACGCCGGCCTTCCAGGTCAGGTCGGCCGGCGAGCAGCCGAGGAACGCACAGGCGTTGGAGAAACGCGCGCCGTCCATGTGCAGGTGCAGGCCCAGCTCTTTGCAGGTGGCGCTGATGGCGCGGACTTCTTCCGGGGTGTACACGCTGCCGACCTCAGTGGCCTGGGTCAGGGTCACAACGCGCGGTTTCGGGTAGTGGATGTCCTGGCGCTTGAGCGCAACTTCGCGGATCGACTGCGGGGTGATCTTGCCGTTTTCGGTGCCGGCGATCAGCAGTTTCGAGCCGTTGGAGAAAAATTCCGGGGCGCCGCATTCGTCGGTTTCGACGTGGGCGGTTTCCGAGCAGATCACGCTGTGGTAACTCTGGCACAGCGACGACAGCGCCAGCGAGTTGGCGGCGGTGCCGTTGAAGGCGAAAAACACTTCGCAGTCGGTTTCGAACAGCTTGCGGAAATGGTCGGCCGCACGTGCGGTCCATTCATCGTCGCCATAAGCGCGCTGGTGGCCGTGGTTGGCCTGTTCCATGGCGGCCCAGGCTTCAGGGCAGATACCGGAGTAGTTGTCGCTGGCGAATTGTTGGCTCTTGTCGGTCATGGCCGGCTTCCGTGGTCGAGACTCTTGTGAAGGCTCGTGGTCAATGAGGGTGCGCACTTTACCGAAGATCTTCCGGGGAGCACACGGGATGTCGCTGTCAGAAAATTACCAGTTTGTTACCCGATTATGCACGTGACTAAACGCGACGGCGCGCTGGATCTTCTCAAGTGGCTGGCGCTGCTGAGCATGCTGCTCGATCACCTGCGATATGTCGGGATCAGCGCCGATTGGCTGTATGTGCCGGGACGTCTGGCGTTCCCGTGGTTCTGCCTGGCGATGGCGGCGAACCTGTCCCGGGCCGGTGCGCAGAAGACCGAGTGGCGCTATCTGGGCTGGCTGCTGTTGTTCAGTGCGGTCAGTGAGATTCCGTACCGCTTGTACATTCCTGATCCCGACACCTTGAACGTGATG
This sequence comes from Pseudomonas sp. IT-93MI4, assembly GCF_949767635.1. Lineage (NCBI taxonomy): Bacteria > Pseudomonadati > Pseudomonadota > Gammaproteobacteria > Pseudomonadales > Pseudomonadaceae > Pseudomonas > Pseudomonas sp. IT-93MI4. The sequence continues at coordinate 27,657 of NZ_CATKPP010000006.1, read as the reverse complement.
CCTACGCTGGCGCTGGGGTTGCTGGTGGCGCGGGGCTGGCAGGATCCCTCGATCATGTCGCGATTACTGGGTGTCGCTGCGTTGGTGCTGGCCGCTGTTTTTCCGGAGCGACTGATGTTCGGGTTCTTCGGCGTTCTGTTGCCGCTGGCGCTGCTGTTGGTGTTTCGCCGTCCGTGGTATTTCAGCCTGCTGCCGGGGCTGGTGTGTCTGGCGGGCAATCAGTGGCAGGTACTGTATGAGTCGGCGAGGTTCGGCAGTAGCGTGGCCATACTTGGCATTGCCACCTGCCTGTTCGCGCCAATGCTCGGAATGTTCCTGTTGCGACATGGGCGACATCTCCAGCCACCGCCAATGCGGCGCTGGGCTTACGCCCTCTACCCCGCGCATTTCCTCCTATTGCTCGCCGTCCGCACGGCATACACCTGACCCCTGTGGGAGCGGGCTTGCTCGCGAAGGCGGTGTGTCAGGCGGCATTGATGTCGACTGACACGGCCTCTTCGCGAGCAAGCCCGCTCCCACAGAGGATCTCCGCAGTTTTGGATGATGTGTCCGACCAGCCTTTTCCGGCCATGTCGTAAACGCACCTTTGCGTGGCGTCCGCAGGCATTTGAGCTGTCTGCGCCGGTCATACCATCGGCATCAAAGGGCACTGCCTTGATTGCCAGTGCCTTACCGAGACGAATGGCGCACAGATGCCGCTGGGAGAGACGCGATGTTCAGCAAGCAAGACCAGATCCAGGGTTACGACGATGCACTGCTGGCGGCAATGAATGCCGAGGAGCAACGTCAGGAAGATCACATCGAGCTGATCGCGTCGGAGAACTACACCAGCAAACGCGTGATGCAAGCGCAGGGCAGCGGCCTGACCAACAAATACGCCGAAGGTTATCCGGGCAAGCGCTACTACGGTGGCTGCGAGCATGTGGATAAAGTCGAAGCGCTGGCCATCGAGCGCGCCAAGCAACTGTTCGGCGCCGATTACGCCAACGTCCAGCCGCACTCCGGTTCCTCGGCCAACAGCGCCGTGTACCTGGCGCTGATCCAGCCGGGCGACACCATTCTCGGCATGAGCCTGGCCCACGGCGGTCACCTGACCCACGGCGCGAAAGTGTCGTCCTCGGGCAAGCTCTACAACGCGGTGCAGTACGGGATCAACACCGACACCGGGCTGATCGATTACGACGAAGTCGAGCGTCTGGCCGTCGAGTGCAAGCCGAAGATGATCGTTGCCGGGTTCTCCGCCTACTCCAAGACCCTGGACTTCCCGCGCTTCCGCCAGATCGCCGATAAGGTTGGCGCGCTGCTGTTCGTCGACATGGCTCACGTGGCCGGTCTGGTCGCTGCTGGCCTGTACCCGAACCCGCTGCCGTACGCCGACGTGGTCACCACCACTACCCACAAAACCCTGCGCGGTCCGCGTGGCGGGCTGATCCTGGCCAAGTCCAACGAAGAGATCGAGAAGAAGCTCAACGCCGCGGTATTCCCCGGGGCCCAGGGCGGCCCGTTGATGCACGTCATCGCCGGTAAAGCGGTGTGCTTCAAGGAAGCGCTGGAGCCAGGCTTCAAGGCCTATCAGCAGCAAGTGATCGACAACGCCAAGGCGATGGCCAGCGTGTTTATCAAACGTGGCTACGATGTAGTGTCCGGCGGTACCGACAACCACCTGTTCCTGGTCAGCCTGATCCGTCAGGGCCTGACCGGCAAAGATGCTGACGCTGCCCTTGGCCGTGCGCACATCACCGTCAACAAGAACGCCGTGCCGAACGACCCGCAATCGCCGTTCGTGACCTCGGGCCTGCGTATCGGCACCCCGGCCGTCACCACGCGCGGCTTCAAGGTCGCCCAGTGCGAAGTGCTGGCCGGCTGGATCTGCGACATCCTCGACAACCTCGGTGACGCCGACGTTGAAGCGAATGTGGCCAAGAACGTCGCGGCACTGTGCGCCGACTACCCGGTTTATCGCTGAGCGGTTTGGAGTAAATGACTATGCAACGCTATTCGGGCTTCGGCCTCTTCAAACACTCCCTCAGCCACCACGAGAACTGGCAGCGCATGTGGCGCACGCCGACGCCGAAGAAGGTCTACGACGTGGTCATCGTCGGCGGCGGCGGGCACGGTCTGGCGACCGCCTACTATCTGGCGAAAGAGCACGGCATCACCAACGTCGCCGTGGTCGAGAAGGGCTGGCTGGGCGGCGGTAACACCGCGCGCAACACCACCATCGTTCGCTCGAACTACCTGTGGGACGAGTCGGCGCACCTGTACGAACACGCGATGAAATTGTGGGAAGGTCTGTCGCAGGATCTGAACTACAACGTGATGTTCTCCCAGCGTGGCGTCTACAACCTGTGCCACACCCTGCAGGACATCCGAGATTCCGAGCGTCGGGTCAGTGCCAACCGCCTCAACGGCGTTGATGGCGAACTGCTCAACGCCAAGCAAGTGGCCGACGAGATTCCGTACCTCGACTGCTCGAAAAACACCCGCTACCCGGTGATGGGCGCGACTGTTCAGCGTCGCGGCGGCGTCGCCCGTCACGATGCCGTGGCCTGGGGCTTTGCCCGTGCCGCCGACGCCTTGGGCGTGGACTTGATCCAGCAGACCGAAGTGATCGGTTTCCGCAAGGAAAACGGCGTGTGCATCGGCGTTGAGACCAACAAGGGTTTCATCGGCGCCAAGCGTGTCGGTGTGGTCACCGCCGGTAACTCCGGGCACATGGCCAAGCTCGCCGGTTTCCGTCTGCCGATCGAATCTCACCCGCTGCAAGCGCTGGTGTCCGAGCCGATCAAACCGATTATCGACAGCGTGATCATGTCCAACGCCGTGCACGGTTACATCAGCCAGTCGGACAAGGGCGACCTGGTGATCGGCGCCGGTATCGACGGTTACAACGGTTACGGCCAGCGCGGTTCGTACCCGGTGATCGAGCACACCATCCAGGCCATCGTCGAGATGTTCCCGGTGCTGTCGCGGGTGCGCATGAACCGCCAGTGGGGCGGCATCGTCGACACCACCCCGGACGCTTGCCCGATCATTTCGAAAACCCCGGTACCGAACATGTTCTTCAACTGCGGTTGGGGCACCGGTGGCTTCAAGGCGACTCCTGGCTCGGGCAACGTGTTTGCCGCGAGTCTGGCCAAGGGTGAAATGCACCCGTTGGCCGCACCTTTCTCCATCGACCGTTTCCACAACGGTGCGTTGATCGATGAACACGGCGCTGCTGCGGTCGCCCACTAACAGGAGAAATCCCCATGTTGCATATCTTCTGTCCTCACTGCGGCGAACTGCGCTCCGAAGAGGAATTCCATGCATCCGGTCAGGCGCACATCCCGCGCCCACTGGATCCGAACGCCTGCACCGATGAAGAGTGGGGCGACTACATGTTCTTCCGCGACAACCCGCGTGGTCTGCACCACGAGCTGTGGGATCACGTCGCCGGTTGCCGCCAGTACTTCAACGTCACCCGCGACACCGTGACCTACGAGATTCTCGAAACCTACAAGATCGGCACCAAGCCGCAATTCACCGACAAGGCTGATACGGCGAAAACAGCCACGACGGCGCTGGGAGAGAAGGTATGAGCCAGACCAATCGCCTGTCCAACGGTGGACGGATCGACCGCAACAAAGTGCTGAGCTTCACCTTCAACGGTCAGAGCTACAAAGGCTTCGAGGGCGACTCGCTGGCCTCGGCACTGATCGCCAACGGCGTCGACATCATCGGCCGCAGCTTCAAGTATTCGCGTCCTCGCGGGATCTTCGCCGCCGGTGCCGAAGAGCCGAACGCCGTGCTGCAGATCGGTGCTACCGAAGCCACGCAGATTCCCAACGTGCGCGCCACGCAACAGGCGCTGTATCAAGGTTTGGTCGCCACCAGCACCAACGGCTGGCCGAGCGTCAACAACGACATGATGGGGATTCTCGGCAAGGTCGGCGGCAAGCTGATGCCGCCGGGTTTCTACTACAAAACTTTCATGTACCCGCAATCGTTCTGGATGACCTACGAGAAGTACATTCGCAAGGCTGCAGGGCTTGGCCGTTCGCCGACCGAAGTCGATCCGGACACCTACGACTACATGAACCAGCACTGCGACGTGCTGATCGTCGGCGCCGGCCCTGCCGGTCTCGCCGCGGCCCTGGCGGCTGCGCGCAGTGGTGCGCGGGTGATCCTCGCTGATGAGCAGGAAGAGTTCGGCGGCAGCCTGCTCGATTCGCGCGAAAGCCTCGACGGCAAACCGGCGATCGAGTGGGTGGCCAGCGTCATTGCTGAACTGAAGAACACCCCGGACGTGCTGCTGTTGCCGCGCGCCACCGTTAATGGCTACCACGACCACAACTTCTTGACCATTCACGAACGCCTCACCGATCACCTCGGTGACCGTGCGCCAATCGGTCAGGTGCGTCAGCGCATCCACCGGGTTCGCGCCAAGCGTGTCGTGCTGGCGACCGGCGCCCACGAACGTCCGCTGGTCTACGGCAACAACGACGTGCCGGGCAACATGCTCGCCGGTGCGGTCTCGACTTACGTGCGCCGTTACGGTGTGGCACCGGGCAAGAAGCTGGTGCTGACCACCAACAACGATCACGCCTATCGCGTGGCGCTGGACTGGCTCGACGCCAGCCTGCAAGTGGTGGCCATCGCCGATGCACGGAGCAATCCGCGTGGTGCGCTGGTGGAAGAAGCCCGCGCCAAAGGCATTCGCATCCTCACCGGCAGCGCCGTGATCGAGGCCCGTGGCAGCAAGCGCGTCACCGCTGCCCGCATCGCCGCGATTGACGTCAAAGCGCACACCGTGACCAGCCCGGGCGAATGGCTCGACTGCGACGTGATCGCCAGTTCCGGCGGTTACAGCCCGGTGGTGCACCTGGCTTCGCACCTCGGTGGCAAGCCGATCTGGCGTGAAGACATCCTCGGTTTCGTACCGGGCGAAGCACCGCAGAAGCGTGTGTGCGTCGGCGGCATCAACGGCGTTTACGGCCTCGGAGATTCGCTGGCCGATGGTTTCGAAGGTGGCGCACGCGCTGCCAGTGAAGCCGGTTTCGCGGTGGTCGAAGGCACGCTGCCAAAAGCGCTGAGCCGTCTCGAAGAAGCGACCCTGGCGCTGTTCCAAGTGCCGCACGAGAAGGGCACTTCGCGTGCGCCGAAACAATTCGTCGACCTGCAGAACGACGTCACCGCCGCCGCCATCGAACTGGCGACCCGCGAAGGTTTCGAGTCGGTCGAGCACGTCAAACGTTACACCGCGCTGGGTTTCGGCACCGATCAGGGCAAGCTCGGCAACGTCAACGGCCTGGCCATTGCCGCCCGCTCGCTGAACGTGACCATCCCGCAGATGGGCACCACGATGTTCCGCCCCAACTACACGCCGGTAACGTTCGGCGCCGTGGCCGGTCGTCACTGTGGGCACATCTTCGAGCCGGTACGCTACACCGCGTTGCATCAATGGCACCTGAAAAACGGCGCCGAGTTTGAAGACGTCGGCCAGTGGAAACGTCCTTGGTACTTCCCGAAAAACGGTGAAGACATGCACGCCGCAGTGAAGCGCGAATGCAAAGCCGTGCGCGACAGCGTCGGCCTGCTCGACGCCTCGACCCTGGGCAAGATCGACATTCAAGGCCCGGATGCCCGCGAGTTCCTCAACCGCGTGTACACCAACGCCTGGACCAAGCTCGACGTGGGCAAGGCGCGTTACGGCCTGATGTGCAAAGAAGACGGCATGGTCTTCGATGACGGTGTGACGGCCTGCCTGGCGGACAACCATTTCGTCATGACCACCACCACTGGCGGCGCGGCTCGCGTGCTGCAATGGCTGGAGCTGTACCACCAGACCGAATGGCCAGAGATGAAGGTGTACTTCACCTCGGTCACCGACCACTGGGCGACGATGACCCTGTCCGGGCCGAACAGCCGCAAGCTGCTCAGCGCCGTGACCGACATTGATCTGAGCAACGAAGCGTTCCCGTTCATGACCTGGAAAGAAGGTCTGGTCGGCGGCGTGCCGGCGCGGGTGTTCCGCATCTCGTTCACCGGTGAGCTGTCGTACGAAGTCAACGTGCAGGCCGACTACGCGATGGGCGTGCTGGAGAAAATCGTCGAGGCCGGCAAGCAGTACAACCTGACGCCGTACGGCACTGAAACCATGCACGTGCTGCGCGCCGAGAAGGGTTTCATCATTGTCGGTCAGGACACTGACGGCTCGATGACCCCGGACGACCTGAACATGGGCTGGTGCGTCGGTCGCACCAAACCGTTCTCGTGGATCGGCCAGCGCGGCATGAACCGAGAAGACTGCGTGAAGGATCAGCGTAAACAACTGGTGGGCCTGAAGCCGATCGACCCGAACGTCTGGCTGCCGGAAGGTGCGCAACTGGTGTTCAACACCAAGCAGGCGATCCCGATGACCATGGTCGGCCACGTGACCTCCAGCTACGCGCACAACTCCCTCGGCTATTCGTTTGCCATGGGCGTGGTCAAGGGCGGTCTGAAGCGCATGGGCGAGCGGGTGTTCGCGCCGCTGGCCGATGGCAGCGTGATCGAGGCGGAGATTGTGTCTTCGGTGTTCTTCGATCCGAAGGGGGATCGGCAGAATATTTGAGGGTTCGGCTCCTGTGGAGTGCCAGTCGCACCGCGGTGACTTCATCGCGAGCAGGCTCACTCCTACAGGTGATCGCGTACCCCTTGTAGGAGTGAGCCTGCTCGCGATAGCGGTAGATCTGCTTGCAAAGGGTTCAAGTCAGAATTCAGGAAGGTGCTTTATGACCACAGCCAACGTATACCAACAACGCCCGACCACCGGGGCCAAGGCCGAGTCGTCGCTGCACCATGCCGACCTCGCCAGCCTGGTCGGCAAGGGTCGCAAGAACGCCGGCGTGATCGTGCGTGAAAAGAAACTCCTCGGTCACCTGACGATTCGTGGCGACGGCCACGATGCAGCGTTCGCCGCCGGCGTACACAAGGCCCTCGGCATTGAGTTGCCGGGCGCCCTGAGCGTGATCGTCAAAGGCGAAACCAGCCTGCAATGGATGGGCCCGGACGAGTGGCTGCTGATCGTGCCAAGCGGTGAAGAATTCGCCGCCGAGCAGAAACTGCGCGAAGCGCTGGGCGACCTGCACATCGCGATCGTCAACGTCAGCGGCGGCCAGCAGGTGCTCGAACTGAGCGGGCCGAACGTGCGTCAGGTGCTGATGAAATCCACCAGCTATGACGTGCACCCGAACAACTTCCCGGTCGGCAAAGCGGTGGGCACGGTGTTCGCCAAGTCGCAGCTGATGATCCGCCATACCGCCGAAGACACCTGGGAACTGCTGATCCGCCGCAGCTTCTCGGACTACTGGTGGTTGTGGCTGCAGGATGCTTCGGCTGAATACGGGTTGAGCGTACAAGCCTAAAAGCTTACCCCCTCACCCCAGCCCTCTCCCCCAAGGGGGAAAGGGAGCAGATTTGTGTAGTTTTCGAGCCTGAGTTCGCCGCGATATTTCAGGTCGGCGTAGCTCGAAAGAACACCTCGGTCAGTCCCCTCTACCTCCGGGAGAGGGCTAGGGTGAGGGGCAAAAATCCCCCAGACACCGCGCACAAAAGAACAGGAGTCACCGCACCATGAGCCGCGCCCCAGACACTTGGATTCTGACCGCCGACTGCCCCAGCGTGCTCGGCACGGTGGACGCGGTGACGCGTTTTCTGTTCGAGCAGGGTTGCTACGTCACCGAGCACCATTCGTTCGATGACCGGCTCTCGGGCCGTTTCTTCATTCGCGTGGAATTCCGTCAGCCCGACGGTTTCGACGAGCAGTCCTTCCGCGCCGGCCTCGCCGAGCGCGGAGAGGCATTCGGCATGGTCTTCGAGCTGACCGCGCCGAACTACCGGCCAAAAGTGGTGATCATGGTCTCCAAGGCCGATCACTGCCTCAACGATTTGCTCTACCGCCAGCGTATCGGCCAACTATCGATGGACGTGGCGGCGGTGGTGTCCAACCATCCGGACCTCAAGCCGCTGGCCGACTGGCACCAGATTCCCTACTACCATTTCCCCCTCGACCCCAACGACAAGCCGGCGCAGGAGCGTCAGGTGTGCCAGGTGATCGAAGAGTCCGGCGCCGAACTGGTGATCCTCGCCCGCTACATGCAGGTGCTGTCACCGGAGCTGTGCCGCAAGCTCGATGGCAAGGCGATCAACATTCACCACTCGCTGCTGCCGGGGTTCAAGGGTGCCAAGCCGTATCACCAGGCCTACAACAAGGGCGTGAAGCTGGTTGGCGCGACGGCGCATTACATCAACAACGACCTCGATGAAGGGCCGATCATTGCCCAGGGTGTCGAGGCGGTGGATCACAGTCATTACCCCGAGGATCTGATTGCCAAGGGGCGGGATATCGAGGGGCTGACGTTGGCCCGGGCCGTGGGTTATCACATTGAGCGCAGGGTGTTTCTCAACGCCAATCGCACGGTCGTTCTCTAGATCGCTTTCGCGAGCAGGCTCGCTCCCACAGGGATTTGTGTCGAAACACAGGTCTCTGTCACACCAAAGATCAACTGTGGGAGCGAGCCTGCTCGCGAAGAGGCCATAACAGGCAACACAACAATCAGCATCTGTACCCGAGCACTTAACGCGCTGCCTGCCTGGGCAACGCAGTTCCATAAAAACAACAGCGAGGTGAAAGCATGTCTGGCAATCGTGGTGTGGTGTATCTCGGCGCTGGCAAGGTCGAAGTACAGAAAATCGACTATCCGAAAATGCAGGACCCGCGCGGCAGGAAGATCGAACACGGTGTAATCCTGCGTGTGGTGTCCACCAACATTTGTGGCTCCGACCAGCACATGGTGCGCGGCCGGACCACGGCGCAGACCGGTCTGGTGCTGGGCCATGAAATCACCGGCGAAGTGATCGAAAAAGGTTCCGACGTCGAGAACCTGAAGATCGGCGACCTGGTTTCCGTACCGTTCAACGTGGCTTGCGGGCGCTGCCGTTCCTGCAAGGAGCAGCACACCGGTGTCTGTCTGACCGTCAACCCGGCCCGTGCCGGCGGTGCCTACGGTTATGTCGACATGGGCGACTGGACCGGCGGCCAGGCCGAATACGTGCTGGTACCGTATGCCGACTTCAACCTGCTGAAACTGCCGGATCGCGACAAGGCCATGGAGAAAATCCGCGACCTGACCTGTCTCTCCGATATCCTTCCGACCGGTTATCACGGTGCGGTGACGGCGGGCGTTGGCCCGGGCAGCACCGTTTACATCGCCGGCGCCGGCCCGGTCGGGCTGGCCGCTGCGGCCTCGGCGCGTTTGCTGGGGGCGGCGGTGGTGATCATCGGCGACGTCAATACCATCCGCCTGGCGCACGCCAAGGCTCAGGGTTTTGAAGTGGTCGACCTGTCCAAGGACACGCCGCTGCACGAACAGATCGCCGCACTGCTGGGCGAGCCGGAAGTCGATTGCGCGGTGGATTGCGTGGGCTTCGAAGCGCGCGGCCACGGGCATGACGGGGTGAAAGCCGAAGCCCCGGCCACCGTGCTCAACTCGTTGATGGGCGTGGTGCGCGTCGCCGGCAAGATCGGTATTCCGGGCCTGTACGTGACCGAGGATCCGGGTGCCGTGGACGCCGCCGCGAAAATGGGCAGCCTGAGCATCCGCTTCGGTCTGGGCTGGGCCAAATCCCACAGCTTCCACACCGGCCAGACCCCGGTGATGAAGTACAACCGCCAACTGATGCAGGCGATCATGTGGGACCGCATCAACATCGCCGAAGTGGTCGGCGTGCAGGTCATTAGCCTCGACCAGGCGCCGGAAGGTTACGGCGAGTTCGATGCCGGCGTACCGAAGAAGTTTGTGATCGATCCGCATCGGTTGTTCAGTGCGGCGTAAGTAAAAAGGGCGACCCACGGGTCGCCTTTTTTTTAGATCAAAAGATCGCAGCCTTCGGCAGCTCCTACAGGGATCGATGTAGGAGCTGCCGAAGGCTGCGATCTTTTGATTTTTGCAATCAGAGGGCTGCCAAAGCGCCCTGGTAAAGCACAGGCCCGGTCGGCTGCCCGGTCGGCGAGCCGCCCTTCGGTTCCAGACTCACCGCCAGCGCAATCGGCTGGCCGATCAAGACTTTCTGCGCCGCGCTAAGTTCAACCTTGCCTTTGCCGCCTGCAGGAATCACCCCCAGTGAAATCGGCTTGCCGTCCGCCGGTATCGCCCACAATTCCAGACTGCGATCTGGCCCTATTGCTGCCAATGTCAGCGGTTCGACCTGCAGATAATCCGCATGCGCCTCGACTTTCAGTGCCGGTTGCGCGTCGGCGCTCAGCAGGGTGGCGTGGTAGCGGGCGTCGTCGCGGTTGTACAGGGAGCCGAGGAACACCAGCACCACGATCGAACAGGCAGCGACGCTGACGCGCAGCCAGTTCCAGAACGGACGTTTTTCCGGGACGTGCAGCACTTGCGGTTCGATCCGTGCGGTGATGCCTTGCCACACCCGATCCGGCACCGGGTGCTCCGGCAGCGTTTCGGTAAGACTGGCGAGGCTCTCCTGCCACTGCGCCAACTCGGTTCGCAGTGCTGCGTCATCCAGCAGCAATTGTTCAAAACGTCGACGCGCCGCCGCCGACATCAGGCCAATGGCGTAATCGGCAGCGAGGGCGCGGCGCAGGGCGGGGGTCTGGTAGTTCATGATTCAAGGCACCTGCGCAGACGCTCCATGCCGCGACGAATCCACGACTTCACCGAGCCCAGCGGTGCCGCCAGGTGTTCGGCCAGTTCCGAGCAGGAAAGGCCCTGGAAGTAGGCGACGCTGATCGACTGGCGCTGCATGCCGTCGAGGGTGTCGAGGCAACGGTGCAGCGCGCTGGCTTCGCGGCTGCTGTTTAACAGGTCGTGGGCCGAAGGGCCTTCGTCCGGCAGGGTGTCCTGTTCGAAGTCGGTCATCGGCCGTTCGCGCTGTTTGCGCAGTTGGTCGATGGCCTGATGGCGGGTGATGTTGATCATCCAGGTCAGCGGCGCCGACAAATGGGCTTCGTAGCGCGAGGCGTTGTTCCAGATGCGCACGAAGCTTTCCTGCAGCACTTCCTCGGCCAGATCCGCCCGGCCCATGAAGCGCAGGGCCACGCCGTGCAGGCGCGGGCCAACGCTGCGATAGAGCGTTTCGAATGCACCGCGGTCGCCCAGTGAGCACTGGGCCAACAGCTGGCGCAACTGATCGTGGTCGGCGATGGAAATGACGGCTCTCCAGGCAATGGGCGGGCGACGAGGGCGCTGCTCGGGCTGTTCACAGGCTAGTTCAGCGACAGCGCTTGTGCCATTCATCTGCGGTTATCCACGGTTTCACGTTTTATATACGTGGCTATGCTGAAAATGGATGCGCCGGCGAGGAACATGCAGGCTGAAACCCGGTCAAACCGGCAGTTTTGCCGCTCATTGAAGGGCGGTTACCACAGCGCAAGAGGATGTCTGAATGAAGATTTCACGCGGTATTGCCTTGGCTTCACTGATGACCCTTGCAGCGAGCCCGGTGTTTGCCGGCTTCAGTCTGGACGATGTGACAAAAGCGGCTGCAAGCATGCAGGGTGGCAACGCTGCCACCGCCGCCGCGCCGACCTCGGAAACCGCCGGTTTGCTGCAAGCCGTTACCGGTCTCGGTGTTACGCCTCAGCAAGCCGTCGGTGGCACCAGCGCCATGCTCGGCCTGGCCAAGAATCAGTTGAGCAGCACCGATTATTCGCAGTTGGCCAAAGAAGTGCCGGGCATCGACAAACTGTCGGGCGGCAGCGGCAACCTGGCGGCGTTGAGTGGTTTGCTGGGTTCGTCGGGCAAGTCGGCCGGGCTGGAAAACGCGCTGGGCAACGTCAAGGACACCAACGGCCTGAACAACGCCTTCGGGGCCTTGGGCATGGACAGCGGCATGGTCGGCCAATTTGCCCCGGTGCTGCTCAAGTACCTGGGTGACCAAGGCGTCGGCGGCCCGATTCTGCAGAGTCTCGGCAGCATCTGGGGCGCCGGCACCGGTAGCTGATTCAGCTGCGCTCGCCGCGCAATTCGCTAATGCGCTGATCCTTCTCGGTCCAGAGCTGGTTGACCCAGTTCTGGACCTGCTGACGAAACAGTGGATCGTTTTCGTAATCGCCCTGCGACAACGCCGGGTCTAGTTCGCGGGTCTGGATGTCGACGATGACGCGCGGCACGCTGCCGCTGATCAGATCCCAGAACCCCGGAATGTTCTCCTGTGGATAAACCACGGTCACGTCGAGCAATGCATCCAGCTGCTCCCCCATCGCCGCCAGCACAAACGCCACGCCACCGGCCTTGGGTTTGAGCAGGTGTCTGAACGGTGACTGCTGCTGCGCACTTTTCGCCGCGGTGTAGCGGGTGCCTTCCAGATAATTCACCACCGTCACCGGCTGGCGTTTGAACAGCTCGCAGGCCTGCTTGGTGATTTCCAGATCCTTGCCCGCCAACTCCGGGTGCTTGGCGAGGAACGCCTTGCTGTAGCGCTTCATGAACGGGTAATCCAGCGCCCACCACGCCAGACCGAGGAACGGTACCCAGATCAGCTCTTTCTTGAGGAAGAACTTGAAGAACGGCGTGCGCCGGTTGAGGGTCTGGATCAGCGCCGGAATGTCGACCCACGACTGGTGGTTGCTGACCACCAGGTACGAGGTGTCACCACGCAGGTCTGCGCCGCCGCGAATATCCCATTGGGTGGGAATGCACAGGCGAAAGATCAGCTTGTCGATTTCGGCCCAGGTCTCGGCAATCCACATCACCGCCCACGAGGCGTAATCGCGCCAGCGCCCCGGCGCGATCAGCTTGAGCAGGGCAAAGACCAGCAACGGCCCGATCAGGATCAGGGTGTTGAGCAACAGCAGCAGGGTGACGAAACAGCCGGTGAGCAGGCGGCGCATAAGCAACTCTATGAAGGCGGATGGGCGCGCCATGATAAGTGGCTTCGGGTGACAGGCCAAATCGATGGTGACGAATGTTTCACTTTTGGCTGGCTATGCTGGAGCTGATTACCGTGTTGGCAGGGCTGGCCTCTTCGCGAGCAAGCCCGCTCCCACAGTGGATCTTCAGTGTGCATGCCATCTCCAACAGATCCCGGATCCCCTGTGGGAGCGGGCTTGCTCGCGAAGGCGGACTCCAGCGAACCAATTGCCCGTCCGCTGTCTAAAATCTCGCGTCTGACGCCCTCATTTTCCAAGGAAGCCCCTTACGTGAAATCCCTCCTTGCACTGTTTGCCCTCGTCGCCCTGCCGGTCATGGCCGCCGAGCCGACCCTGTACGGGCGTTACGAATACATCGCGCTGCCGGAAATCGGTGGTGAGGTGCTCAAGGCCAAGATGGACACCGGCGCGCTGACCGCCTCGCTGTCGGCCAAGGACATCGAGACTTTCACCCGCGACGGCGAGAACTGGGTGCGTTTCCGCCTCGGCACCAAGGATGCCAGCAACAAGGTCTACGAACACAAGGTCGCGCGGATCAGCAAGATCAAGAGCCGCTCGGATGAAGAGGACGAGGGCGACAGCACCGAAGTCGCCAAGCGCCCGGTGGTTGATCTGGAACTGTGCCTGGGCAACGTCAAGCGTACCGTTGAGGTCAACCTGACCGACCGCAGCAACTTCAACTACCCGCTGCTGATCGGTGCCAAGGCCTTGCGCGAGTTTGGCGCAGCGGTGAACCCGGCGCGGCGTTTCACCGCCGACAAGCCAGACTGCTAAGTGGTCTCATTGACGTAACGTCAGGCTTGGGGCACCGTTCGCGCACTTAACCCATGGGCTCGGACGCCATGCCTCATATCCTGATTGTCGAAGACGAAGCGGCGATTGCCGATACGCTGATTTTTGCCCTGCAGGGCGAGGGGTTCGCTACCACGTGGCTGAGCCTCGGCGCGGCGGCGCTGGAGTTTCAACGGCAGACCCCGGCTGACTTGATCATTCTCGATATCGGCCTGCCGGACATCAGCGGTTTCGAAACCTGCAAACAGCTGCGGCGCTTCAGTGAAGTGCCGGTGCTGTTTCTCAGTGCCCGGGACGCCGAGATCGATCGGGTGGTGGGGCTGGAGATCGGCGCCGACGATTACGTGGTCAAGCCGTTCAGCCCGCGGGAAGTCGCCGCGCGGGTACGGGCGATTCTCAAGCGCATGGCGCCGCGTTCTGCGGTTGAAGCGTCCTCGACGCTGTTTCGCATCGATGCCGAGCGTGTGCAGATCGTCTATCGGGGACAGCCGTTGAGCCTGACCCGTCATGAGTTTCGCCTGTTGCAATGCCTGCTCGAACAACCGCAGCGGGTGTTCAGCCGCGAGCAATTGCTCGATGCGCTGGGCGTGGCGGCGGACGCCGGTTACGAGCGCAGCATCGACAGCCACATCAAAAGCGTGCGCGCCAAACTGCGCCTGGTGCGGGCCGACGCCGAGCCGATCCAGACCCACCGCGGCCTCGGTTACAGCTACAGCCCGGGGCACAGCTGATGTCGTTGGGGCTGCGGATTTTTCTGGTGTATGTGCTGTTTGTTGGCCTGACCGGTTACTTCGTGCTCAACACGGTGATGGAAGAAATCCGCCCGGGCGTGCGCCAGTCCACCGAAGAAACCCTGGTCGACACCGCCAACCTGATGGCGGAAATTCTCCGTGATGATTTCAAGGCCGGCACGCTCAGCGAGAACCGCTGGCCCGAATTGTTGCGGGCCTACGGCGAGCGCCAACCACAGGCGACGATTTGGGGTTTGCCGAAAAACCAGGTCAACCACCGCATCTACGTCACCGACGCCAAAGGCATCGTGGTGCTGGATTCCAGCGGCGTGGCGGTCGGTCAGGATTACTCGCGCTGGAACGACGTGTACCTGACTTTGCGTGGTGAGTACGGCGCTCGTTCGAGCCGCAGCGATCCGAATGATGCGAACTCCTCGGTGATGCACGTCGGTGCGCCGATCCGCGACAACGGCCGGATCATCGGCGTGGTTACCGTGGCCAAACCCAACAGCTCATTGCAGCCTTATGTTGATCGTACCGAGCGGCGCTTGCTGTTTTACGGTGCCGGGCTGATCGGCCTCGGTCTGCTGTTCGGCGCTTTGCTGTCGTGGTGGCTGAGCCGCGCGCTGCACCGTTTGACCGGGTATGCGCAGGCGGTGAGCGAAGGCCGGCGAGTGGAAGTACCGCATTACCGTGGCGGCGAACTGAAGCAACTGGCCACAGCGGTGGAGCAGATGCGCACCCAGCTCGAAGGCAAGGCTTACGTCGAACGCTACGTGCACACCCTGACCCATGAATTGAAGAGTCCGCTGGCGGCGATTCGCGGTGCTGCGGAATTGCTGCAGGATGAGATGCCAGCGATTCAGCGCCTGCGCTTTGTCGGCAACATCGACAGCGAAAGCGCACGGATGCAGCAGTTGATCGAGCGGCTGTTGAATCTGGCGCAAGTCGAGCAGCGTCAGGGACTGGACGAGCGCGTGGCGGTGCCGCTGGCGGCATTGGTTGATGATTTGCTGCGGGCGCAGGCAGCGCGCATCGAAGGCCGGCGGCTCACGGTCGAGCAGACGATTGCGCCAGATCTGCTGCTGATCGGCGAGCCGTTTCTGTTGCGTCAGGCGTTGGGCAATCTGCTGGAGAATGCGCTGGATTTCACCCCGGTCGCCGGGCTGCTGCGCTTCAGTGCCGAGCGCGTGGGGGAGCAGGTCGAGTTGCGCTTGTTCAACGAAGCAGCGGCGATTCCCGATTACGCCTTGCCGCGCCTGAGCGAGCGATTTTATTCGCTGCCGCGCCCGGACAGTGGGCGCAAGAGCACTGGACTGGGGCTGAACTTTGTTGAGGAAGTGGTGAAGTTGCATGGTGGGTCGATGCATATCCGCAACGTCGAGAGCGGTGTGGAAGTGACATTGCGCTTGTCCTGAAACCGAGTCGCTGCCTTCGCGAGCAAGCCCGCTCCCACAGGGGGGGTGTTGAAACACAGGTCTCTGTCACACCAAAGATCAACTGTGGGAGCGGGCTTGCTCGCGAAGGGGCCGGTGCAGTCTCCACACAATCTCCATATTCCCCCCACATTCCCCTCATACATCAACAGCAGACTCTGCCCATCCAAACAGGGAGAGTCCCATGAACAAGAATCTGACCATAAAGCTCGGGGCGATTGCCCTGCTGATCCTGCTGTTGCTGATACCGCTGCTGATGATCGACGGCATCATCGATGATCGCCAGCAACTGCGCGACGGCGTGCTCGAAGACATCGCTCGCAGCTCCAGCTACAGCCAGCAACTGAGCGGGCCGGTGATGGTAGTGCCGTATCGCAAAGTGATTCACAACTGGAAGCTCAACGACAAAACCAACCAGCGCTACGACGAGCCAAGTGAAGAACGCGGTCGGCTGTACTTTCTCCCGGAGCGCTTCGAGCTCGACGGCCAGGTGCAGACCGAGCTGCGCAATCGCGGTATCTACGAAGCGCGACTGTTCCATGCCGACAATCGCATCAATGGGCATTTCTCGTTGCCGGCGCAATTGGGGATCAAGGAAGACTTTGCCGATTACCAGTTCGATGCGCCGTTTCTGGCGGTGGGCATCAGTGACATTCGCGGTATTGAAAACGCCCTGAAACTGGAACTCGACGGTCAACGCCTGGACTTCGTACCCGGCACCCAGGTCGGCTGGCTCGGCGAAGGCGTGCGGGTGACGTTGCCGGCGCTGGATACCCGCAACGCCACGGAACTGACTTTCGGTTTCGACCTGCGCCTGCAAGGCACCGGTTCGCTGCAGGTGTTGCCGGTGGGCAAAAGCAGTCACGTCAGCCTTGCCGCCAACTGGCCGCACCCCAGTTTTGTTGGCAACTTCCTGCCGGGCAAACGCGAGATCAGCGATCAGGGTTTCAGCGCCGATTGGCAGACCACATTTTTCTCCACCAACCTGCAAGAAGCCATGAGCCGGTGCGTGATGGGCAATGACTGCGAGGCGTTCAACGGGCGCAGTTTTGGTGTGAGTTTCATCGATCCGGTGGATCAGTACCTGAAGAGTGATCGGGCGATCAAATATGCGCTGTTGTTCATCGTCCTGACGTTCGCCGGTTTCTTCCTGTTTGAAGTGCTCAAGAGTCTGGCAGTACACCCGGTGCAATATGCGTTGGTCGGGGTGGCGCTGGCGTTCTTCTATCTGTTACTGCTGTCGTTGTCGGAGCACATCGGCTTTGCCCTGGCGTATCTGCTGTCGGCCAGTGGCTGTGTGCTGTTGATCGGGTTTTATGTTTGCCACGTGCTGCACAGCGTGCGCCACGGCCTGAGTTTTTCTGCGGGATTGGCGGCGTTGTATGGCCTGCTGTATGGCCTGCTGAGCGCCGAGGATTACGCGTTGCTGATGGGTTCGCTGCTGTTGTTCGGCCTGCTCGGGGTGTTCATGGTGCTGACGCGGAAACTCGACTGGTACGGGATCGGGCAGAAACCGGCCAAGCCGCTGGATTTTGATGTGGGGGCGATGCAATGAGCGGGCTGCGTGAGGATCAGCGCTGGAAGGAAGAGTTGGTGACGCGGATTGTCGGGTTTCTGCCAGTGGGACCGAGCTGGTGCATTCGCGAGCAGGCTCGCTCCCACAGGAGTACGCATTCCAATGTGGGAGCGGGCTTGCTCGCGAAGAGGCCGGATCAGGCGCCGCAGCCTTAAGGCTTGGGCATCGTGGCGACCATGGACGGTCGCTGACTCACTTCAAAGAACCAGTTGGCCAGTTGCGGATTGGCGCTGCGCCAGTCCAGATCCGGATGACGCAGATCGATGTAACCCAGTGCACAGGCGACGCTGATTGCGGCGACGTCGAAATGGCTGGTCAGCTCAGCGATGGCGTCACTTTCCAGATAGGCCAGGGCGCGGCGGATTTTCTCGCGCTGGGCATCAAGCCACTCGTCCCAGTGTTTTTCCGGGGCGCGCAGCACCAGTTCGTAACGCACCATCACCGAGGCGTCCATGATCCCGTCGGCCAGCGAGGCCAGGGTCAGACGCCGCCAACGGGCCGCTCCTTCGCGGGGGATCAGCGGATTGCCGACGTGCTGCTGGTCGAGGTATTCGAGGATCACGCGGCTGTCATGGATCACGCTACCGTCCGCCAGACGCAGCGCCGGGATCTTGCCCAG
Organism: Pseudomonas sp. IT-93MI4; assembly: GCF_949767635.1. Lineage (NCBI taxonomy): Bacteria > Pseudomonadati > Pseudomonadota > Gammaproteobacteria > Pseudomonadales > Pseudomonadaceae > Pseudomonas > Pseudomonas sp. IT-93MI4. The sequence goes on along the minus strand of NZ_CATKPP010000006.1, from coordinate 9,587 downwards.
CGCGTTGTCGGCGTTGAGCGCGGTGTCCGGGCTGACCGGCGTGAGGACGCAGTCTTGCAGGGCGACGCGATCCTGCTGACCGGTCTCGTGCAACAGCACCATCACTTTGCGCACGAACGGGGAAAGCGTGTTGTGGAACAGGGTCATGCTGGGGGCGGACATTGGCAAACCTCGGTGGTCATCGAAGAGCAGGAGATTAGCCTAGTCAGATACAGAGCGGCTGGCGAGGAATTTGCTGGTGTTCATCAGGCCGCCTTCGCGAGCAAGCCCGCTCCCACACTGGATCTGTTTCGTTCACAAATCCCCTGTGGGAGCGAGCTTGCTCGCGAAGAGGCCTTGTCAGGCGACACGGAAATCACCCGCGTCGCAGCAACCCCTTGATCGCCAGAAATGCCGGAACACCCAGCCCGACCCAGCTCAACGCATCCCAGATCCCGTCCCCCAACAGCGCCGAAAACAATCCCGCCGCACTCAGCAGCGCAATCACCAGCGGTGTGCTGAAGACCTTCCAGAAATTGCTCTGACGCGGCTTCATGCAGCAGCCTCCAGCGGCAACGGTTTTGCCGCTTTACGCCGTACCACCCACAGGTACACGCCGCTGCCGAGGACAATGATGGTCAGCACGTCGAGGGTCGCCCAGAGGATCTTCATCGGCATGCCGCCGTAGTCGCCGAAGTGCAGCGGCTGGGACATGCCCATGGCGTCCATGTACCACGGGCGCTCGGCCACAGCGGTGACCTGTAGGGTGCTGGCGTCGATCAGCACCGGCGTCAGCAGGTGCGAGGTCAGGTGCGTGCCGCCCTTCATGAAGACTGAATAATGATGCTCGCTGGAAAACCGCGTGCCGGGGAAAGCGATGAAATCCGGGTTCATGCCCGGCGCCACGTCGCGGGCGATGTCGAGCAGGCGGGTGGCCGGGGCCAGTCGGGTCAGCGGCGGGGCATCGCGGTAGGGCGCGACCATGGCGCTCAGCGTGTCATTGCGCCACGCGGCGATGAGCAGATCGGCGCAGGCGCTGATCACTCCGGTGACGCCGACCACCAAGGCCCAGGTCAGGGTAACGACGCCGATCAGATTGTGCAGGTCGAGCCAGCGCAAGCGGGTGGACTTGTACTGACGCACGGTGCCGAACTGCAAACGGCGCATGAATGGCAGATACAGCACCGTACCCGAGATGATCGCGACCACAAACAGCAGGCCCATGAATGCCAGCAGCAACTTGCCCGGCAGCCCGGCAAACATGTCGACGTGCAGGCGCAAGATGAACAGCATCAGCCCGCCATTGGCCGACGGGGTTTCCAACGCTTCACCGGTGCGCGCATCGAGCATGAAGGTGTGCGACGAGTTCGGTTCGGTGCCGGCGGTTTTCGCCATGATCGTCAGCACGGCGTTCGGTTCGTCGTCTTCGAAACCGAAGTACTGCACCACTTCACCTGGGCGATGTTTTTCTGCGGCCTCGACCAGTTGCGCCAGGTTCAGGCGCGGCGTGTCGGCGGGCATTTCGCGCACTTGCGGGGCATCGCCGAGCAGGTGCTCGATTTCGTGATGAAAGATCAGCGGCAGACCGGTCAATGCCAACAGCAGCAGAAACACGGTGCAGATCAGGCTGGTCCAGGTGTGGATGAACGACCAGCGGCGAATTGTTTTACTTTTCATTTCATGACCTTCAAAAACACCGAAGCCGTCCACGGGGGACGGCCTGGTGACAGAACCTGGTTCAGCTCACGCGCTTACCACTTGTAAGTGGCGCTGGCGATGACGCTGCGCTGGTCACCGTAGTAGCAGTAGTAGCCGTCGCAGGTGGAGATGTAGTCCTTGTCGAACAGGTTGGTGGCGTTAATTGCCAGCGACGCACCTTTGAGGCTGTTGTCCAGGCGACCGAGGTCGTAATGCACCGAGGCGTCGAACACGGTGTAGGCGTCCGCCTTGCCCAGCCAGGTGTTGGCCTTGTCGCCGTAAGTGTTGCCGGTGTAACGCACGCCACCGCCGATGCCGAAACCGTCGAGTACGCCGCTGTGCCAGGTGTAGTCGGTCCACAGCGAAGCTTGCTGGTTAGGCATCAGTTGCAGGCGATTGCCCTTGTCCACGCCTTTCTGCACTTCGGACTTGGCCAGGGTGTAGGCGGCGATGACTTTCAGGTTATCGGTGACGTCGGAAACCGCTTCCAGCTCCAGGCCTTTGACTTTCACCTCACCGGTCTGGCTGGTGATGGTCACGTTGTTGACGATGCTGTTGACCGCGACGTTCTTCTGAGTCAGGTCATACACCGCAGCGCTCAGCAGAGTCTTGCTGCCCGGCGGCTGGTACTTGATGCCCAGTTCCCATTGCTTGCCTTCGGTCGGCTTGAGCGAGCCGGTGGAAGTGGCATCGGCGCCGCTGGTTGGCTGGAAGGATTCGGCATACGACAGGTACGGCACGAAGCCCGAGTCGAACACGTAGCTGAGCGCCGCGTTGCCGCTGAACGCCTTGTCGCGCTGGGTGTTGGTGGCGTCGCCCTTGTTGATGAACTGCGTGCCGGTGTGCACCCAGTCTTCACGCCCGCCGAGGGTCAGGCGCCACTGGTCGAGGGCCATCTGGTCCTGCACGTACAGGCCGGTCTGGTAGGTCTTCTGGTCATAGTCATAGAACGCCGAAGAACGTGCTGGACGGGTGATCGGCTGACCGTAGATCGGGTTGTTGACGTTAATGTCCGGCGCGGTGCCGAAGATCGACGTGTAGTTGGTGTTGCTGCGCTGGTGATCCAGACCGAGCAACAGCGTATGGCGGATGTCGCCGGTGGCGAAGTCGGCCTGGAAGTTGTTGTCCACGGCGAACTGGCTGATGTCTTCATCGACGTTGGTGGTGCCGCGACCGACATTGCCCTGATCGTCAACCGTGTAGCCTGCGTACTGCGTGTTGTAACTGTTGACGGTCACGGTCTGGAACGACAGATCCGACTTGGTGTAGCGCAGGTTCTGCTTGAACTGCCACACATCGTTGAGGCGATGCTCGAAGGCATAACCGAGCGCGTAGTAGGTGCGGTCGTAGAAGTCGTAGTCCGGATCACCGAGGTTCTTGTGATGGGAAATCTTGCCGAACGGCATGTCGATCTTGGTGCCCTGAATCGGGTAGAACTGGCTGGTGACACCGGTATCGTCGCGGGTGAACTGGGTCAGCAGGGTGAATTTGGTGTCGTCATCGATGTTCCAGGTCAGGCTCGGCGCGATGTTGTAGCGCTTGTTCTCGATGTGATCGATCTGCGTGTCGCTGTCGCGCACTACACCGCTGATGCCGTAGAGAAACTGCCCGGCGTCGTCGATCTTGCCGGTGCTGGCGAAGTTGATCTGACGATGGTTGTCGCTGCCGTACTGCAACTGGATTTCGCTGCTGGCTTCCGCGCTCGGGCGCCGGCTGACCATGTCCAGCAGACCGCCCGGCGGCGTCTGGCCGTAGACGGAAGAGGCCGGGCCGCGCAGCAGCGCGAGGCGGTCGAGGTTCCAGGTTTCAGGTTTTGGGTTGGCGTATACACCCTTGGGCAGCGGCAGGCCGTCGAGGAACTGGGTCGGCTCGAAACCGCGCACCCGCAGCCAGTCGATACGGGTGTCGCTGCCGTAGCTGCTGGCGGTGATGCCCGGCATGTAGCGCACGGCGTCATCGAGGCTGTGCACGCTGCGGTCGTCCATTTGCTGACGGGTGGCGACCGAGATCGAGCGCGGTGCTTCGACCAGCGCGGTGTCGGTCTTGGTGCCGGCGGCGGTGCGGGTGGCGGTGTAGCCTTCGACCGGGCCCCAGGCCGTTTCCAGATTTTCCACGCCGATCACTGCGGTTTCCGGCAGCGCCAATGTCCCTTCCGGCACGGCAACCAGGGTGTAGGTGCCGGTACTGCTTTGTTCCAGTTGCAGACCGGTACCTTGCAGCGCCGCGCGCAGAGCACCGGCGGCGTCGTACTGACCGCTGACCGGCGCAGAGGTCTTGCCGGCGGCCAGCGCCGGGTTCAGCGACAACGCGAGGCCGCCCTGGCTGGCGATCTGGTTCAGCGTGGTCGACAGCGGCGCCGCTGGCAGGTTGTAGGCACGCACGCTGGAGGCCTGTTCAGCAGCGAGCAACGGGCTGCTGAGCAGCGGCGCGCTGAGGGCAATGGCGATGGCCAACAGACTGGGGCGCAACAAGGTGTCTAGCGAACGGGACATGCGAAGGCTCCTGAATGGAAATATTTCTCAATTGCCTGAGTGCCGGACGAGAATTGAAAAGTGATAGGGCTGGATGAAAATAATTTCGATTAACTTGGAAGGGAGCGGCCGCTTCGGGATTTTCGAGTGTGGCGGATGGCCCTATCGCGAGCAGGCTCACTCCTACAGGGGGAACGCATTCCTACTGTAGGAGTGAGCCTGCTCGCGATAGCTATTTCCCTGACAACGAATTTTTTAAGGCTTGGTATCAGCCTTCGCCACCGTGACCCAATACGGTGTATGCCGCTCAATCTGCACCGGCAGGGTCGGCAGCAGCGCACTCAAGGCCTTGTCGGTGTCGTGCAGCGGGAAACTGCCGGTGATGCGCAGGTCAGCGACTTCCGGCGCGACGCCCAGATGCCCTCGGCGATAACGACCCAGTTCATGCACCAGGTCTTCCAGTCGCGCGTTGTCCACCACCAGCATGCCGCGGGTCCAGGCATCGGCGCCGGGCGTGAGCGCGGCGACCGTGTCGAGGCCGTCATTGCGGATCAGCACTTGCTGGCCTTCGCGCAGGATCTGCTCTTCAGGATGACTTTGCGGATGCGCCGCCACCGCCGACTGCAACACGCTCAAGCGTGTGCCTTGGTCTTCACGCTTGACCAGAAACCGCGTGCCCAACGCGCGCATGCTGCCTTCGCGGGTTTCGACAATGAACGGCCGCGCATCGCCATGGCCGGTCTCGACCATGATCTCGCCTGCCTGCAACACGATCAGCCGCTGCCTGGCATCGAAACGCACATCCACCGCGCTGTGGGTGTTGAGGTTGAGCACGGTGCCATCGGCCAGGCGCACCGTACGCTGCTCGCCGGTGGCGGTGCGTTGATCGGCGAGCCAGTAATCCAGCGGCAAGTAGCGATCACCGGCAAACAACGCCAGACCGACGAGCGCCACCACGCTGGCCAATCCGCTGCCGAGCTTGCGCACACGGCGTCGAATGCCTTCGCGCGATTGCAGCAAGGCCGCGCGGGCCGGGCCGTTGGCGACGCTGAAGCGCTGATCGAGCATGCCCAGCTGGCGCCAGGCGCGGGCGTGTTCTTCATGGGCCGCGTGCCACTTGGCGAACTCCTCGCGCTCCAGCGGACTGCCGGAATCCAGTGACAACTGCCAGGCAATCGCCGCGTCCAGCACCTGAGCCGAGACCGGTTTGGAACTGGCCGGGTTCATGTCGGCTCACCGTACAGGGCGATGTAGCACTGGCGAATGCCTTGCGCGAGGTACTGCCGCACACGCGGCACCGAGACGCCAAGCTTCTCGGCGATTTCGGCGTGGCCGAGGCCGTCGAGGCGGTTATACAGGAAAGCGGCGCGGGCCTTGGTCGACAGTTTGCCGAGCAGGCGGTCGATGGCCTTGAGGTCTTCGAGGATCAGTTGCTGTTCTTCCACCGAAGGTTGTTCGCCTTCGGGGATCAGCATCAATTCAGTGAGGTATGCCTGTTCCAGCGCGGCGCGGCGGAAGTAGTCGAACAGCAGGCCCTTGGCGATCGCCACCAGAAACGCCCGCGGTTCGCGCGGCGTCAGCAATTCATCGCGACCGAGCAAACGCACGAAGGTGTCCTGGCTCAGGTCTTCGGCCCGCTGCGGGCACGCCACGTTGCGCCGCAACCAGCTCAGCAGCCAACCGCGATGGTCGCGATACAACGCACCGACGAGTTCACTGTGAGGGCTTGGGACTGACGACACCAGACGCACCGATTGGGAAGTGTTAACCAACGAGAATTGTTCGCGATTCTCGCAGAGGTGGGAATGGTTAGCAATTGGCCACTGGTCGGGTGGTATCAGTAAGACCGCATCATCGTTCTTCGCGAGCAAGCCCGCTCCCACAGGGGGAATGCATGCCAGTGTGGGAGCGGGCTTGCTCGCGAAGAGGCCAGTACCGGCACCGAAGATCTAGAAGGAAGGCGCCTGCTGACGGCGTTTCCACTGACTCAAGCGCTGTTGCAGGTTCAACGGACTATGAATCTGCTGCTGCCGCGCCCGGCTGAACAGGATCAACGCCAGTTCCGCCGTGGCCAGCGCATCGGCACTCGCGTTGTGCCGCTCGAACACCTCAAGCTTGAACCAGTCGATCCATTCATCCAGGCCGGCCTCGCGAATGTTCGCCTGTGGGCACAACAATGGCGCCATGTGCGCGACATCCAGAAACACATTCTGCAGCCTGTAACCCAGGTGTTCCTTCAATGCGCGTCCGAGCATGTGTTGATCGAAGGGCGCATGAAACGCCAGCACCGGGCTGTCGCCGATGAACTCCATGAACTCCAGCAACGCCTCGGCCGGGTCGCTGCCGGCGGCAATCGCATTCGGCCCCAGGCCATGAATCAACACGCTGGGGCTGAGCTTCAGCTCCCGACATTGCAGGGTGCGCTCGAACTGCTGACTGAAGTAGATTGCGCCGTCTTCGATCACCACCGCGCCGATCGACAGCACGCGATCCTTGTTCAGGTTCAGCCCGGTGGTTTCCAGATCGAGCACCACCCAGCGCTGTTCGCGCAGGCTGCATTCTTTCAGTTCGCCGATGGTTGGCAGTTGTGCCAGACGTTGTTGCAGGTCTGCCGACAGCAAAGGGCTGGCCGGCCGCAGCCACGAGAACAGGCTCACAGCTGATACCGCAGAGCCAGGCTGCTTTGCAGACGCTGGGCCTGGCGCAGGGATTCACGCAGAATGCGCCGATCCAGATGATTGAGGATGTCGGGATCGACCCGGTTCGACCAAGGCAGATTCTCACGGGTCTGGATCTGGTGCTGCTGCATGCGCGTCTGCTGGATGAAGTGGTAGGCCTCTTCATATGCCGCGCCATCGAGCCGTTCGATGACTTCTTTTTCGACCAGCTGACGCAAGCGCTCCAGAGTGTTGTTGGTTTCGATGCCATGCGCCAGCGCCAACAGGCGTGCGCCGTCGACGAAGGGCGTCAGGCCCTGGACTTTGAGATCAAGGGTGGCTTTCTCGCCGTTCTTGCGTGCCAGCACAAATTCGCGGAAACGCCCCACGGGCGGACGATTGCGCAGCGCGTTCTCGGCCAGCATGCGCTGGAACAAACGGTTGTCGCCGACCTGATCGAGAATCCCTCGGCGTAGTTGCGCGCAGCCTTTTTCGTCGCCCCAGACCACCCGCAGGTCGAAATAGATACTCGAACCGAGCAGGTTCTCCGGCGTCGCCTCGCGGATAAATGCTGCAAAGCGCCGCGCCCATTCTGCTCTGGATAGGCACAGCTCAGGGTTGCCGGCCATGATGTTGCCCTTGCACAGGCTGAAGCCGCACTGCGCCAGGCTCTGGTTGATCTGCTGGGCGATCGGCAGCAGCTTGCCGCGAATCTCCGCCGCATGCGCCGCGTCCCGCGCTTCGAACAGAATGCCGTTGTCCTGATCGGTGTGCAGCGTCTGTTCGCGCCGGCCCTCGCTGCCGAAACACAGCCAGCTGAACGGTACGCCGGGGTCGCCTTTTTCGGCGAGGGTCAGCTCGATCACCCGGCACACGGTGTGGTCGTTGAGCAGGGTGATGATGTGGGTGATCTGCGTCGAAGACGCACCGTGGGCAAGCATGCGTTCGACCAGTTGGCCGATCTCGCCGCGCAGGCTCACCATTTGTTCGAGGCGCTGGGCACTGCGGATGGTCCGGGCCAGATGCACCAGGTCGACCCGTTGCAGCGAGAACAGATCACGCTCGGAGACCACGCCACACAGACGCTGATCCTTGACCAGACAAACGTGGGCGATGTGCCGTTCGGTCATGGCAATCGCCGCGTCGAAAGCGCTGTGATCGGGCGACAGAAAGAACGGCGAACAGGTCATGTGCCGCTCGATGGTTTCGCTGAAATCACCGCTGCCATTGGCGACCACTTCGCGCAGGTCACGCAGGGTGAAAATCCCCAGCGGCGCCTTGTGCTCATCCACCGCGACGATGCTGCCGACCTGTTGCTCGTGCATCAGCTTCACCGCTTCGCGCAACGGCGTGTCGGGGCTGCAAGTCACCGGATGGCGCATCGCCAATTCGCCGAGGCGGGTGTTCAGCGAATACTGGGTGCCGAGGGTTTCCACGGCTTTCTGCTGGACTTGCTGGTTGACCTGATCGAGCAGGCTGCTGACCCCGCGCAAAGCGAAATCGCGGAAGCTGTTGGACAGGGCGAACAGTTTGATGAACGCCGGTTTGTTCAGCTGCAGGCAGAAGGTGTCTTCGCTGGCCAGATGTTCGGTGCGGGTCGCCCGTTCGCCAATCAGCGCGGCCAGCGGGAAGCATTCGCCGGTGGTGATCTCGAAGGTGGTTTCGGTGCCGGGCCGGGTGATGTGCTGGCGTTCGCCGACCACTCGGCCCTGTTTGACGATGTAGAAATATTCGACCGGCCCGTCGGCGGGCTTGATGATGCTTTCGCCCTGGCCATAGAAGCGCAGCTGACATTGTTCCACCAGAAAAGCCAGGTGGGCGTGTTCCATCTGATTGAAGGGCGGGAAGCGCTGGAGGAATTGCAGAGTGCCCTGAATGTTCTGCAACACCGCGGTTTTCCCTGCCTGGGTGAAGGCGTCCGCTTTACTCATAACCATTACCGCAGTCTTTTTCGAATTGTTGTTGTCGGATCGTTGCAGCCATGGTCGGCCCCTGCGCGCGGGGTGCCCATTGGACGTAAGTCTAGGTTTGGGCTGCCGCTCGGCACATTTAGGAAGTGCCCTACAAAAACAGTCGGAAATTCCTCCGCCAGCCACTTGGAAAAAAATCCGACGAAGTGCACATTGAAGCTCTGCTTAGCGATGTCTGACGACTGTGCCAGGTGACTGAATTGAAAACGTAGAGAATGCCATGTCCGACCACGATATTTTGAGCGACGCCGAGCGTGAAGCGCTCAGCGCTGTAATGCTCGAACCCGACTTGCCGCCGCAACGTGTACTGATCGTCGATGACGACAAGGACGCCCGGGAGCTGTTGTCGGAGATTCTCGCGTTGGACGGTATTCGTTGCATGACTGCGGCCAGCGGTGAAGCCGCACTGAAGATGCTCGCGGAAAAACCCTCGATTGGCCTGGTGATCACGGATCTGCGCATGGGCAACGTCGATGGCCTGGACTTGATCCGCCAGGTACGCGAATCGGTGCGGGCGGCGTTGCCGATCATCATTGTTTCCGGCGATGCCGATGTGAAGGACGCCATCGCGGCGATGCATTTGAGCGTGGTGGATTTTCTGCTCAAGCCGATTGATACGGTGAAGCTGCTGGGCCTGGTCAAACACGAATTGGGCATAGAACCCTAAGAGCCCTCACCCTAACCCTCTCCTAAGGGGAGAAGGGACTGACCGAGTTGAATATTCGAGGTACACCGACTTGAAATTCCTCAGTCGAACTCCGGTTTTGAAATGCAAAAAGATCGACTCCCTTTCCCCCTCTACCCCTTGGGGG
>NZ_CATKPP010000005.1:0-160338 GCF_949767635.1 Pseudomonas sp. IT-93MI4 | reverse complement strand
ACATTTGGATCCCGGCCAGTCGCCAACCCTGAGCCCAGCACATAACCCCACGGCACCGACCAGCCGCAATCTTGAGTCCACCAACTAACCCTGTGGGAGCGGGCTTGCTCGCGAAGGCGTCATGTCAGCCAACATCACCATCAACTGACCCACCAGCATTCCCGCCGATAAACCAATCAACCCCGCCCCCTCAACTGCGCCGGACTCACCCCATACGCCTGCTGAAAATACTGACAAAACCGCCCGACATTACTGAAGCCAAAACGCAACGCCACCTCCGTCACCGACACCGAATGCCGCTGGCCCAGTGCCTCGAAAGCCCGCTCCAGCCGCACCTGCCGCTGATACGCCACAATCGACGTCCCGACAAACCGCCGAAACCCATCTTGCAACGCGCGCTGACTGACATTGCTCAACCGCGCCAACTCAACCCCACTCACCAACTGTTCGGGATGCGCCTGAATAAACTCCACCGCCAACTTCACATGCCGCGGCGCCACCCTCGGCGCGGGCTGGCGCAACGCCTCGGTAAAATTGTGCGGCCACGCCTCCAGCACCGCATCAATCAACATCTCACGCAACCGCGACGGCATCAGCGTCCCGCTGTTGAGCAACAGATCAAACTCCGTCCCCGTCGCCAGATCAATCAACGCCTTGATCCCCTGGAACGCCGACGTGTGCAGATCCACCACCGGCTCAAACACAATCTTCTGCACAATCGGCCGCCCCAACAACGCCGCCAACCGCTCAGTCAGTTGCCCCCGATTCACCGAAATCCCGTGCTGCGCATGATTGTCGAGAAACCGCATCGAACGGATATCCGCCTTATCAATCGCCAACCCCACCTGCGCCACACCGACGGACTCGGTGCGGTGGTTGAACACAATCTTGCCCGCCGTGGGAATCACAAAAGTTATCTCGTCCTGCGGGTCGGGGAAGGTCACGGTGAAATCGCCGTGGTAATGCATGCGCCGGAAACTGACGCCATCGTGTCTGCCGTAGACGCCGCCGATGATGATGTTGGAGGGGATCGGCGGGGTGTCGGCGTAGCGATTGCCGAAGAGCCGGGAGAAGAGGGCGCCGAAGTCTTCGCAGTGGAGGTTTTCGGAGCGGAGGATGATTTTTTGGCGGGGGTTTGGGGACACCTTGAGGGCACCTTCGGTTGGGGCTCTTGGATAGGGGGATTGCTAGTCGCCGGGGAGGTTAGCAGCTTGGGGTGACAGGTCTGTGACGGGAATTGAGTCGAGGGAGGGGCCGCATGCTGATGCTGCTTCGTTCGCAACTTGGCCGTGGTCTAAAAAACTATTCAGGGCGCTCATGGAATTCAGCAAAAATATCCGCCATGAAATCCATGAAAACGATGGCTCGCTGAGGCAGCAGCCGATTCGCAAGGTAGACAATCTGGATCGGCACCGGAGGCGCCACGTATTCGTTAAGCAGCAATTGAAGATTGCCACTTCTCAGCCCTTCCTCATAAAGCCATTGCGGCCCCTGCGCGATGCCCAACCCTGCATTGACGTACTCACGGATCGCCTCAGGCGAGTTGACACGCAGTCGTCCGGAGATCGGGACATCCGTATCCCTGAACCGCCAGTTGGTTCCAGTGGACAGGAGGGTATAAATGAGGCAGTCGTGTTTCTTCAGGTCATCAGGCGAAGAGGGAGTGCCACGTTTTTCCAAATACGCACGGCTGGCAACGCACACACGCTCGAACCAAGCCAGTGGCCGGGCTCGCATTGCACTGTCCTCCAGGTGACCGATACGAATCGCGAGTTCTACCCCCTCGTCGACCAAATTGACGTAGCGATCATTGATTTGAAGATCGAGCGACAGTTCGGGGTAGCGGCTTAGAAAACTCGCGACGTGCGGTACGATGAACGTGTGAGCCAATGCGGTCGGGCAAGCGACGCGCAGCAACCCGGACGGCGCTACGTTTCCTCTCAGTGAGGACTCGGACTGTTCCACTGAGTCCAGGATACGCCGCGCATCTGCGTAGTACCGTTCACCCTCGGGCGTGAGCATCAGCTTTCGTGTGGATCGGTGAAGCAGCCTGGTTTGCAAATGGTCTTCAAGCGCAGCGACGTAACGACTGACGCTCGGTTGCCCTAGTCCCAGATCACGCCCCGCAGCAGAAAAACTGCCTGTCTCGACAGCGCGCACAAAACAGCTCATCAGTAACAACCGGTCCATCACACCCCAATTCATGCGGATTTCGCATGAGATCTATTCTATTTGCCCATCTTATCAGTGCGCTGGCATGAATACATAGTTGCTCTCAGAGGGCCAGTCGTCCATTTGGCGGCCCAAAAAGAGAGGAAATTCAGATGTCCCGTTTACAAGGCAAGCGTACCCTGATCACTGGCGGTACAAGCGGCATCGGTCTGGAAACTGCCAAGCAATTTCTCGCCGAAGGCGCACGTGTGATCGTCACCGGTGTCAATCCTGAGTCCATGGCAAATGCTCAAGCAATTTTAGGTAGCGAAGTCCTGGTGTTGCGCGCCGACTCAGCTAGCGTCGCAGCCCAGAAGGAGCTGGCGCAGGCCGTTCAGTCTCATTACGGGCAGTTGGACGTTGCCTTCCTCAATGCTGGCGTATCCGTCTGGAGGCCAATCGAAGACTGGAACGAGGAGATGTTTGATCGCTCCTTCGACATCAATGTCAAAGGCCCTTACTTCCTTCTGCAAGCACTGCTGCCGACTTTCTCTAACCCTGCGTCGGTGGTTCTTAACACCTCGATCAGTGCACATCTGGGCGCCGCGAACTCATCCGTTTACGCCGCAACCAAGGCTGCCTTCCTGAATATGTCGAAAACGCTCTCTGGCGAGCTTCTACCGCGTGGTGTTCGAGTCAATGCGGTCAGCCCTGGTCCGATCGACACGCCGCTGTACGACAAGGCGGGTATACCCGATGCCTACCGCGAGCAGGTCAATAAGGAGATTGTCGCGACTATCCCATTTGGCCGTTTTGGCACGCCTGAAGAAGTAGCCAAGGCGGTGCTGTACCTCGCGTCGGACGAGTCTCGCTGGACGGTGGGAACGGAAATTATTGTTGATGGTGGTCGCGCGCTTTAACGAAATAGGCGCGTCTTCGAGTCTGTACATCCCGCTTCCTGCCCGGAAGCGGGAGTTGTCGAAATGACAGTGTTGATGTCCATTAGGCAATACCCTCCGTGGCACCAGCTAGCTAGCGGCCACAGAGGCCTTACGAGTTACTGCATCGGCACAACATTATCCAACGCCTGATTCACCGCCAATTCCCCCAGCATCACCACCTGCGCAATGCCCAGCAGCGTCTCGCGAATCGGCCCCTCTACCAGCGCAGCCACATCCCCCAACATCACCGTCGCCGAACCCAGCGATTCACTGGCGTTCGCCAGCAGTTCCTCGGTGGCGATTTTGGGGTTGGCGAGGAACATGGCGTTGGGTGTGTAGGGCGTGGCCATGATTTGGCTGGCGGGATTCAGGTAGTGATCGAGGGCGCGTTCGGCGGCTTCGCTGAGTTTTCGGGAATCGGGGGATTCGTAGGGGGAGACCGTTTCGGTTTCGGGCGGGTTTGGTGTGACTTTGAACATAGTGACGCTCCATATGTGGCTAAGGGAACCATCACATTCGCTACCAAACGAGGGTGGTGGCCATTACGAAGGTTGGTAGACCGGACACATGGAAAACCGGCGCGCTCGAAAGCGCCCTGCGCATGGCCACCATAAAACACAGGCGCCAGAAGGCATCTGCGTAAGGTGACGTTTTGCGCCATGTGTGAAACCGGGCTACCAAACCCGATCGCTGCTTTTCAGCGACCGACCCACGATAGAACCCGCACCCTGGGCGCACAAGCCGGCGGATTCTGGCGTAGTCGTAGGCAATGGCGCAAGGCGTTGTAGCCTCGGGGGCGTAACACCGGGTGTCGTATAAACAACACTGTTTAAACGCTTCATCGCGCGCCGTTGCCAGGGTCGCCCTCGGCGAGCAGTTGTCTCATGTATTCGCGTTCGGTTGCGCCGGCCAGGACGCTGATGGTGATGGCTTCGAGCACGGTGATGTGTTGTTCGTTGACGACACTGACTTCGGCGGCGCGTTGTCTCGGGGTTTGCATGGGGGCCTCGCTGCTTATGCGCGGGATGTGTTCAGAGCGTTTGAGCAGGGGGCTTCGCCGGATGATTTTTCGCGTGAGGATTATGAGCGGTCGTGGGTGGAGCGTTTTGCTGTGGAGAGTTTGAATTCGCTGGGGCGTGCGGGGCTTGGGCTGGAGTGAGGGGAGCGCATCTTCGCTCGGCGGACGCCGGGCGAAGATGCTTTGGGCCATCGCGATCAGTAATCCCAGATTGCCGGAATCCAGCGGAATGCTTCGCCGTTGACGGAGACACGGCCAACCGAAGGGAAGGGCAGGTGCGTGGCGACAAACAGTTCGCCGCTGGCGGCGGCTTCCTGCAGCAGCCGTACGCGCACGCGCACCGCTTCTTCGGGGTCGTGCTCGAAGCCGTTGTGCCAGTCCGGGTGGTCGAAGGCTACCGGGAACAGGGCGTCGCCGGCAAAGGTAAGGCGTTCGGCGCCGGACGTCACGTAGATCACGCAATGACCCGGGGTGTGGCCGCCGGTGAGCCTGGCGACCACGCCCGGCGCCACTTGGTATTGGTCTTCGAAGATCCGCAGCTTGCTCTGGTACTGGTCGATGAACGCGTTGGCGGTGGAGCGCAAGACGTCCGGGACCGGCGCGGGCATGTCGGTATAGGTGAAGTCCGGCGAGGTCCAGAAGTCGACTTCGGTGGCGGTGACGTGGATACGCACATCGTCGCGCAGACGGGTTTTCACCGCATCGACGAGCAGGCCGCCGATGTGGTCCATGTGCATGTGGGTGATCACGATATCGGTGACATCCGCGAGGTCGATCCCGGCCGCCGCGAGGCGTTTGGGAAACTGCCCGGCGCGCGGGAAGCCGGGGAACTGGCCGCCGAGGCCGGCGTCGACGAGGATGACCTGCTCGCCGCTGCGCACCACCAGCACATTGAGTGCCCAGTCGAACGCGTCGGGGCCCAGGTACATCTCTTTGAACCACGCGGCGCGGTCGGCGGGATCGGCGTTGGTCGACATGGTCTGGGTCGGCAGCGGCAGCACGCCGTCGCTGATGACCATGACATCGATGTCACCGAGGCGCAGTGCATAGCGCGACGGCACCAGTTCTTCGGTCGGGGTTTGCAGGGTTGCGTTGTTGGCGGTGAAGGAATCCAGAGGCAAGGTCATGGTGTTCTCCTTTTTATCAGGCAAGGTAATCCGGGGGGCGATCAGGCCACCGGGATCATCGGGTCGGCAGCGGCGAGGGCGGTGCGCCGGTCAGCGGCTGGCGGGTAGATCCACACGCTGTTGATTTGCGTCTTCAGTTCCTTGGCTTCGGCTCGCACCAGTTTCAGTTGGCGATCCCAACCTTCGGTGTACACCGCGCCCCAGGCACCCAGGTCCAGGCAGGTCACGTACTTGGGCTGACGGTAAGTGGTTGGCGCTACGCCGAGCAGATCGGCGACGGCGTTGTTGCCGGCATGCCGACCGAGGCTGATGGCGTGCTGGCAGGACATGACCGAGAAGTTGCCGACGTCGTCGGTGGCGGCGCGGGCGACATCGCCGGCCGCGAATACGTGATCGAGGCCTTGTACTTTGAGGTTGCCATCGACGTGCAGACGCCCTTGGCCATCGCGCACGGCGTCGAGTTGTTCGGTCAGCGGGCTGGCGCGGAAACCCACGGTCCAGATCACGGTGTTGCTTTCGATGTGGCGACCGTCAGCGAGTGTGACGCCGTTGGCATCCACGGCGGCGACTGTCGCGTCGACGATCCATTCGATGCCCAGGTCTTTTGACGCCTCGATGATGGACGGACGAATACCGTCGCCCATGGTTGCGGCGATGTCTTTGCTGCGATCAACGATGATCACCCGAACGTCTTGCTCCGTACCAAGAATGGCACGCAGACGGCTGGGCATTTCGGTCGCGGTTTCGATACCGGTGAAGCCCCCACCGGCGATCACCACGGTGTTGCGCGCGGCGCTGACGGGTTGCTTGGCCAGCGAGTGGAGGTGGCGTTCGAGGCGGGCCGACGATTCGATCTGGTCGACGTCGAACGCATGTTCTTTCAGGCCAGGTACCGGCGGACGGGCCAGTTGGCTGCCGCTGGCCAGCACCAGGCGATCGTAGGTCAGTTCACCGGGACGGCCGGCCTCATCGCGATAACCGACACGCCGCGCCTGGCTGTCGACGCTTTCGGCAGTGCCTTTGACGAAGCGCACACCCACGGCATCGAGCAGCGCATCCAGCGGCGCGTACATGCTCTGAACATCAGGCTCGTAGAAGCGCGGACGAATGCGCAGTTCGGCTTGCGGGGCGAGCAGTGTGATCTGCACATCGTGGCGGTCATGCATATCCAGCAAGCGCGCGGCGCTCAACGTGCTCCACAGCCCGCCGAACCCTGCACCGATCACCAATAATTGCTGTTTCATAATGTGCTCCCTGAAGCAGATGGATGGATAAACCGAGTCGTGATTGCGACTCTGGCGTGACGATCACCGGCCGCCGCAAACTGCTTGCCGTACTGCATGGTGCTTAATCGCCCGCTGTCGAAAGCAATGCTATGGCGGGGGGGCTGCGGGCGCAGTTGTCCATCGGTGTGTGCGGGTTACGCATGGGTCGAAGGGGGTTATACGAAGGTATCGGGCAGGTACGCCAAACTGTAGGAGCAGCCGAGGGCTGCGATCTTTTGATCTTGTTTTTAAAGATCAAAGTCAAAAGATCGCAGCCTTCGGCAGCTCCTACAGGGGAGGTGTACGGTGCAGGGCGATGTCAATGTGCCTGAGCAGGTCTTCGGCGCGGAAGGGTTTGGTCAGGCAGGCGATGACGCCGGGGGGGGAATTCTTCATTTCATCGGGACGGGCGGTGACAAAAATCACCGGAATGCGCCAGCCTTGTGCGCATAACGTTTCGTGCAATTGGAGGCCATTCATGCCTGGCATCTGGATATCGGAAATCAGACAGTGCGTCTGCGCCGGACCTTCCGACTCAAGGAAAGCCTGACCTCCCGAATAGCCAAGCACTTGATAATCACTGGCGCGCAACAGGCTTTCCAGCGCACGGCGAATGGCCTCGTCGTCGTCAACCACGGCAATGACAACTTTATGCTGCATAGGGCTCCCTGGCCGGATGGGCACGCATGGCGACTCCTGTCGTTCTTGCACCATACGCCGTCGGCAGCGGCGCAAAACTATACCTAGGTATAGCGCGGCCAGCCCCTTTGCCAGTCAGTGCTGACGGCGTCAGCCTTCGCGGCTGAAGCGGCTGCGATAGTCACGCGGTGAAATCGACAGATGACGCTGGAAGCAGGTGCGCAAACGCTCTTCGTCGCCGAAGCCACTGAGACGCGCGACTTGGTCGATGTTGTGCGTCGAGGTCTCCAGCAAACGCCTGGCTGCTTCGAGGCGAAACAGCTCGATGGCCCTGGAGGGCGTGTGACCGGTGCTCTGTTTGTAGACCCGGGTGAAATTGCGCAGGCTCATTTTGGCCTGTTCGGCGAGGCGTTCCACCGTCAGTTTCGGATCGCTTGAGTGATCCATCAGCCACAGGTGCAGCGAATCGAACTGCGGGCTGCCGTGTATCTGCGATTGCAGCAAGGTGCTGTATTGCGCCTGACCACCGGGACGCTTGAGGTACACCACCAATTCGCGGGCTACCTGCAACGCCACTTCACGGCCACAATCTGCCTCGACCAGCGCCAGAGACAGATCGATTCCTGCCGTGACCCCGGCCGATGTCCAGACCGCGCCCTGTTGAATGAAGATCGCATCGGCATCCACCTCGACCGCCGCAAAGCGCTCGCGCAACGTGTCGCACATGGCCCAGTGCGTGGCGGCGCGGCGACCGTCGAGCAAACCGGCCTGAGCCAGCAGAAAGGCGCCGCTGCACACCGAAACCACACGTCGCGCGGCCTGGCTTTCATGCCGTAGCCACGCGGTGAGTCCGGCGTGATCGTCGAGGGTCTGGCAAATATCGGGCGCGCCGGGCACGACCAGGGTGTCCAGCGCGGCCATGTCGAGCTGGCGCAGCGCCCGGGTGTCCACGGCCAGGCCTTCGATGGTGTTGACCAGGCCGCCTTCAAGGCTGGCGGTGTGCAGTTGATAACCGGGTTGGCCGCGTTCGGCCAAGGCTTTGCTCGCCGCCCAGAACACGGTTTGCGCGCCACTGAGGTCGAGCAGACTCATTCGCGGATAGGCAATAAACACCACGTCGCGCGGCTCGGATTTGGGCCGGGTGAGGGTTTGCAGAGAAACGCTGGACATGGAAATCGGGCCTGTTCAAACGGTGGCAGAGGGGCGGCGGCGTGGCCGATTTTCAGGGGTTTCTGGCCTGTCGGCAATGCGTTACGGCTGCTAGCCTGTTGCGCGACCGTTTGGCTGGCCTCTGGCTGCGTTCGCCATCATGGACTAGATTTATTCACCTGCACATCGCACGCGTTGCGATCTCGCCGAGGACTCACGATGACCCTGTGGTCGCATTCCAGCCCCAGCACAACACCGCCCGCGTTGGGGGAGCCGGTGGTTTATGTGGTCGACGACGACGCGTCCATGCGTCAGGCCCTCGACGGTTTGCTGCGCTCGATCGGGCTGCAGGTGCAGACGTTCGAAACCTCCCGGGACTTCCTCACGTCGGCCAGACGTGATGCCCCCGGCTGCTTGGTGCTCGATGTGCGTTTGCGCGGCGAAAGCGGCTTGATCGTTCAGGAACAGATGGAGAAAAACGGTCTGCGCATTCCCGTGGTGTTTATGACCGGCCACGGCGACATTGCCATGACAGTCAAGGCGATGAAGGCCGGGGCGGTGGATTTTCTGGCCAAGCCTTTTCGTGATCAGGACATGCTCGACGCCGTGGCCAGCGCGTTGGCCCGTGACAGTGCGCGACTGATCGCCGAACAATCCGGCGCAGCCCTGCGCCTGGCCTACGAGACACTGACGGTGCGTGAGCGCGAGGTGCTCGGTTTCGTCATCAGCGGGCTGATGAACAAGCAGATTGCCGCTCAACTCAACCTCAGCGAAGTGACGGTTAAAGTCCATCGCGGCCAGGTCATGAGGAAACTCGCTGCACGTTCGGTGGCCGATCTGGTGCGTATCGCCGAGGCGTTGGGCATCGAACCGGCGCGGCGGACAAGGTGAGCTGAATTTCATCGCGTGGCACAAACTCCTTTCACGGTGTCGACTCGGATGGCCAGCAAACAGCAGATTTTGTGGAACGACGGCGAGCGGGTGTTTTCCCGTGGGCGCGGTAAGGGTGAGGGCAGTCCCAGTGTGCTGGTGATGCGCCCGACCCTTGATCAGCCGTTGCCTGCAACTCTCGACCGATTGGCACACGAATACAGCCTCAGGGATTATCTCGGCGATCAATGGGCGTTGTCGCCGCAAACCCTGGAGCGTGCCGGCGGGACAACGCGCCTGGTGTTCGACGACCCCGGCGGCGAGCCGCTGTCACGCTTGCTGGTCGCACCGCTGGACACGGAAACCTGCCTGTTGCACGCGATCAACATCGCCGTCGCGCTCGGCCATGTGCATCAGTGCGGGCTGGTGCACAAGGATCTCAAGCCGCAGCATATTCTGGTCAATTGCCACGACGGGCAGGCTCGTCTGACTGGCTTCGGTCTGGCCTCGCGTCTGCCGCGCGAACGTCAGGCGCCTGCGCCGCCGGAAACCATCGCCGGCACGCTGGCCTACATGGCGCCCGAACAGACCGGGCGAATGAATCGCTCGATCGACTCACGCAGCGATTTGTATGCCTTCGGCGTGACCTTGTATCAGATGCTCACCGGCTCGTTGCCGTTCAGCGCCAATGACCCTATGGAGTGGGTGCATTGCCACATCGCACGGCTGCCGATGCCTGCGTGTGAACGGGTCGCCACGGTACCGGTGATGCTCTCGCGTGTGGTGATGAAGCTGCTCGCCAAGACGGCCGAAGCGCGCTATCAAACGGCCGCCGGCGTCGAACATGATCTGCGCCGTTGTCTGGACGAGTGGCGGCGGACCCGGCAGATCCAGGTGTTCACGCTGAACGAGCAGGGCGCGATCGACCGCTTGTTGATCCCGGAGAAGCTCTACGGGCGTGAGCGCGAAGTGCAAACGCTGGTCGACGCCTTTGCCCACGTGGTAAAGACTTCTTCGCCGAGGCTGGTGCTGGTGTCGGGTTATTCGGGCATCGGCAAGTCCTCGGTGGTCAGTGAATTGCACAAGGTATTGGTGCCGTCGCGGGGGTTGTTCGCTGCCGGCAAGTTCGATCAATACCAGCGCGACATTCCCTATGCGACGCTGGTTCAGGCTTTTCAGGGACTGGTGCGCACGTTGTTGGGCAAGCGGCGTGAGGTGCTCGCTGACTGGCGAGCGGCGTTGTTGCAGGCACTTTCACCGAACGCGCGGCTGATGACCGAGCTGATCCCGGAACTCAAACTGATCATTGGCGAACCGCCACCGGTGCCGGATCTTGAGCCGCAGCAAGCGCAGCAGCGTTTCATGGCGGTGTTGCAACGTTTCATAGGCGTGTTCGCCCGGCCCGAGCACCCGCTGGCGCTGTTCCTTGATGACCTGCAATGGCTGGATGCGGCGACGCTCGATCTGCTGGAAGACCTGCTGACTCGCTCGGACCTTGGGCACTTGTTGCTGGTGGGGGCTTACCGCGATAACGAGGTCGATGCCGATCACCCGCTCAATGGCAAGCTCCAGGCCATGCGCACTGCCGGCGTGCACATCGATGAGATCCGCCTGGCGTCGCTCGCCGGTGTGCACATCGAGCAACTGATTGCCGAGTCCCTGCGCTGTCCTCCCGCAAGCATCGTTGCATTGGCGCGGCTGGTGCTGGACAAGACCTATGGCAATCCCTTTTTCGTCATCCAGTTTCTGCACGCCCTGTTCGAGGAGCAGTTGCTGGTTTACGACCATCAGTTCAGCCGCTGGCGCTGGGATCTGTCACTCATCAACGCCAAGGGCTACACCGATAACGTAGTCGATCTGATGCTCGGCAAACTGGCGCGCCTGCCGCTGGACACTCGTCAGGCGCTGCAACAACTGGCCTGCCTGGGCAACGTGGCGCGGATCGACACGTTGGCGACCGTGCTCGACCTGTCGACGGTGCGCGTACGCGCGGTGCTGTGGCCGGCGGTGCGTCAGGAACTGATCGAGTTGCACGAAGGCACCTGTGCCTTCGCCCATGACCGCATTCACGAGGCCGCGTACTCGCTGATCGCTGACGTCGAACGCGCGCAACGCCATCTGCGCATCGGCCGGTTGCTCGCTTTGCAAACGCAGCGCGAAGGGCGCGAAGAGGCAATCTTCGAAATCGTCGGTCAACTCAATCGCGGCGCCAGCCTGATCAGCGCCCGCGCCGAACGCGAACAGTTGGCCGAATTCAACCTGCTCGCCGGCCAGCGCGCCAAGGCGTCGACCGCTTACACGTCAGCGCTGACTTACCTGGGCGCGGGCGCGGCGATGCTCGGCGAGCAGGACGCTGACAGTCGCCATGAACTGGGGTTTGCCCTGGCGCTGAACCGCGCCGAGTGCGAGTTCCTCACCGGGCAACTGCCGCTGGCCGAGGCGCGTTTGACCGCGCTGGCCGAGCGCGCCATAACCACCGTGGAACGGGCGGCAGTCACCTGTTTGCAGATGGATGTCTACTTGCTGCTCGATCGCAGTGATCGCGCAGTTAGCGTGTGCCTGGCGTATTTGCGTCAGGTTGGCATCGACTGGACGGCGCATCCGGACGATCAGCAAGTGCGTTTCGAGTACGAACAGATCTGGACGCAACTGGGTGAGCGCAGCATTGAGCAGTTGATCGACCTGCCACTGATGGAAGACCCGGCCGCGCTGGTCACGCTGGATGCGTTGAGCAAACTCTTCGCACCGGCGTTGCAGTCGGATGCCAATCTGGCCTGCCTGACCATCTGCAAGGCCGTCAGTCTGAGTCTGCAACACGGCAACTGCGATGCCTCCTGCATGCTCTACGCCAACGTGATGCGAGTCGCCGGCCCGCGCTTCGGCGACTATGCCGCCGGTTACCGCTTTGGCCGTTTGGGCTGCGATCTGGTCGACCGCCGTGGACTGACGCGATACGAAGCGCGTACCTACCTGTGCTTCTCGATTTTTGTGGTGCGCTGGATGCGACCGGTGCGTGAGTGCCGCGAATTGCTGCGCCGAGCACTCAGCGCCGGCAACCGCATCGGCGATTTGCCTTATGCGGCCTATGCTGGCAACAGCCTGATTTCCGATCTGTTGTTTATTGGCGAGCCGCTGGCGCAAGTGCAGGATCAGGCCGAGACGGGGCTGGCCTATGCGCAGAAGATTCGCTTCGGTCTGGTGGTGAGCTTCATCAGTTGCCAACGCGCGCTGATTCGCATGCTGCGCGGGCAGACGCCGCAGTTTGGCTGTTTCAACGACGAGCACTTTGACGAGGCAAGTTTTGAGACGAACCTTGCTGCCCCGGATCTGGCACTGGCTCGCGGCAAATATTGGGTGCGCAAACTGCAGGCGCGCTATCTGGCCGGGGATTATCCGGCGGCGGCCGTCTGCGCAGCGCAGGCACAGGCGCTGTTGTGGGTGATTTCCTCGTTTTTTGAAGAGGCCGAATATCACTTTTACGCCGCCTTGACTCTGGCCGCTGCCGCCGAGTCAGACCCTGATCAACGGCAACGCCTGAGTGAACATCTCGATCAACTGCAAGTCTGGGCGCAACAGTCTGCGCAGACTTTTGCCAGTCAGACGGCGCTGGTCGCTGCTGAAATCGCTCGGGTTGCAGGGCAGTTGATCGAAGCACAGTCGTTGTACGAGCAGGCGATTCAACTGGCCCAGGACAGCGGTTTTGTGCATGTCGAAGCCTTGGCCAACGAACTCGCCGCGCACTTCTACAGCGCCCGTGGTCTGGACAAGATCGCCCACCTGTACATGCAGGACGCGCGCTACGGTTATCGGCGTTGGGGCGCCGAGGGTAAGGTGCGACATCTGGAGCGATGCCACCGCTATTTGCGCAATGAAGAGGCGTCACCCAGCCCGACCGCGACCATCATCACCCCGGTCGAGCATCTGGATCTGGCCACGGTGCTCAAGGTGTCCCAAGCCGTTTCAGGCGAAATTGTCCTGGATCGACTGATCGAAATGGTCATGCGCACCGCCATCGAGCAGGCCGGCGCCGAGCACGGCCTGCTGATTTTGACTGACGGTGAGACGCCCTATATCGCTGCACGCACCAGCGTCGGCGACGACAGCACGCAATTGTGCAATGAGCCGGTGAGCACCACAGCGTTGGCCGAGTCGGTGCTCTATCAGACCCTGCGCACCGGCGAAAGTCTGTGCCTGGACGACGCCGTCACCGATCCGGCCTTCGCCGCTGACCTGTACATTCATCAGCGCGGCGCGCGTTCGATCCTGTGCCTGCCATTGATGAATCAGGGGCGGATTGCCGGGGCGCTGTACCTGGAAAACAACCTGTCTGCCGGTGTATTCAGCCCGGCGCGTTTTGCCGTGCTGCGACTGGTGGCTTCACAGGCGGCGATCTCGCTGGACAACGCGCGGCTGTATCGCGACGTCGCCGAGCGTGAGGCGAAGATTCGTCGACTGGTCGACGCCAACATCATCGGCATCATCGTCTGGAATATTGAAGGGGAGATTATTGAAGCCAACGACGCGTTTCTGCGCATGGTCGGTTACGAACGCGAAGATTTGCTCTCGCGCAAGGTGCACTGGCGGGACATGACCCCGCCGCCATCGCGCGCGGAAAGTGAAGTTGCGCTGGTGACCGCGATCCGCACCGGGCGTGCCCAGCCGTTCGAAAAGGAATACATCCGCAAGGACGGCAGCCGCCTGCCGGTGATCGTCGGTCTGGCCGCGTTCGAAGCCAGTCAGCAGCAGGGAGTGGCGTTTGTCCTCGACCTGAGCGAACGTAAACAGGCTGAAGAACAAGTGCGCGAGAGCGAACGCCGATATCGCCAGGTCCAGGCGGAACTGTCCCACGCCAATCGCGTGGCGACCATGGGCCAGTTGGCGGCGTCCATCGCCCACGAAGTCAACCAGCCGATCGCCGCCACCGTGACCAATGCCAACGCCGCGTTGCGCTGGCTCGGTGCGCAACCGGCGAACATCGACGAGGTCAAGCAGGGCCTCAGACGTATCATCAACGATGGCAACCGCGCAGCCGAGGTGCTCGGACGCATCCGCGCACTGATCCGCAAGACGCCACCGCAACGCCAGGCGCTGAACCTCAACGCGGTCGTGGGTGAAATGGTCGGATTCACGCGCGGTGAGGCGGCGCGATGCGGGGCCGTGGTGAGCAAACAATTGGCCAGCGATTTGCCTGCGGTATTGGCCGACCGGGTCGAATTGCAGCAGGTCCTGCTCAACCTGATCATCAATGCCCTGGAAGCAATGGAGGTGATGGAGGCGGGCGAGCGCAGACTGCTGATTACCAGCGAATCCGTTGCAGATGACGTTCGGATCATGGTTAGCGACTCCGGGCCGGGATTCGCCTGCGAGCGTGCGGAGGAAGTGTTCACCGCGTTCTACACCACCAAATCGGCCGGTCTGGGCATGGGCCTGTCGATTTGCCGCAGCATCATCGAAGCCCATGGTGGACGCTTGTGGGCGGAGGCCAATTTGCCGTTGGGTGCGCGAGTGTTATTTACGCTGGCTGCGTGCAAGAGCGCCGCAACTCTCCAGTAGTCATAGCCGGGGAGGCAGGTGACGGTCGTCTCGGGATCTTTGTTGACTGGGCTGGCCTCTTCGCGAGCAAGCTCGCTCCCACAGGGGGGGGCGGTGTTCGCGAATAGTGTGGCGGACGCAAAACCTGTGGGAGCGGGCTTGCTCGCGAAAAGGGCATCCACGGTGTGTGGATTTATTCATCACCATTCTGGACACAGTGTTTGTCCAACCGACCGATTTTTGCCGTGCGCTTGAACCCCTAACATCGTCTCCACTCCGTGAACAAACACGGTTCCCCCACGAGACGGTGAACATCATGAAACTGGCAAAAATCGCTCTTCTTCTGGTCTTCGGTGGTATCGGCGCGCAAGCGTTTGCAGCTGACGAGACCGCGCAAGTCGAGGCCTACAACGCCGCCGCTCAAGCAGACATCGCCCACGTGGTGTCGATCTCCGAAGCGGCCAATCAGTGCGGCGCGGTGCCGGTGCAGATGACTTATGACGACTCGACCGGTGCACGGCATGTCGTGCAATACCAGGTGATGGGCAGCGGTTGTTCCAACGGTTGATGTCGGTGCAGGCGCTGGAGGGTCGACACTCCAGGTCTGCGGCACTAAGCGTTGGCGAGTTCTTTGGCCGCGGCCATGTCTTCATCGGACGCCAGCAGTTGCGGGATGGCGGTTTTCAGGAACTCCACCCAGGTCTTGATTTTGGCATCGACGAATTTGCGCGACGGGTAGATCGCGAACAGGTTGTATTCCTCCAGGCGGTACTGCGGCAGTACCCGCACCAGCGTGCCTCCGACCAATCCTTCGACGGCTGATGCCAGCGGCTGAATGCCGATGCCCATGCCATTTCTGATCGCCGTGGCCATGCCGTCGGCGGTGTTGATGTGGAAGGGGGAGTCGGGGATATTCTGCGTTTCCATGCCTTGTGGGCCTTCGAACACCCAGTTTTCTGCAGGCATCACCGTGTTGACGATGCGCAGGCAGTCGTGCGCGGCGAGGTCGGCGGGTGTGGCGGGGTGGCCGCGTTTGGCCAGGTACGACGGCGAGGCGCAGAGGATGCTGTAGGTGGTGCCCAGGCGTTGCGCGACGAAACCGGAATCCGGCAGGTCGCGGGCGAGGACGATCGACATGTCATAGCTTTCTTCGAGCAGGTCGGGCAGGCGATTGCTCAGGGTCAGATCGAACATCACCGTGGGGTGAATCTCGCGGTAACGGGCGATCGCATTGATCACATAGTGGTTGCCGATGGCGGCCATGGCGTGGATCTTCAGACGCCCGACCGGCAAGGTCTGCGCGGTGCCGGCTTCGTCATCGGCCTCGCGCAGGTCATCGAGGATTTTTTCGGCGCGCTGCAAATAACGCACGCCGGCTTCGGTCAGGGCGAGGCGGCGGGTGGTGCGGTTGATCAGGCGCGTGTGCAGCCGGGCTTCGAGGCTGGAGACGGCTTTGGAGACGTTGGTCGTGGTGGTGTCGAGCACATCGGCCGCAGCGGTGAAGCTGCCGCTCTGGGCGACGGCGACGAAGCAGCGCAGGGTCTGAATAACGTCCATCGTTGTGGTTGGCTCTGTGGCTGGGATGGCCATTCTAGGGTTTGCCGTGGGTGGTGTTGCAAATGTTTGCGAATGAGGGGCGGGCGCATGGCGGGTGAAGGGCTTGAAGACATTCTGGCGCCGGGGCTGTCGGTGGTGTTCTGCGGGATCAATCCGGGATTGCTCGCGGCGGCGCAGGGGCATCATTTCGCCGGGCGCAGTAATCGCTTCTGGCGCACCTTGCACTTGGCCGGGTTCACGCCGCATGAAGTGCGGGTGGAGGACGATCGAAGTCTCCTGCAATTTGACTGCGGTTTGACGGCGGTGGTCGAGCGGCCGACGGCGCGGGCGGATCAGTTGGCGGTGGAGGAATTCGCCGCAGCGGCCCTAGGCTTTGAACAGAAGATCTTCCGCTATGCGCCGCGTTATGTGGCTTTTCTTGGCAAGGCTGCGTATGCGGCGTTATCGGGGCAGAAGGTGGTGACGTGGGGGGCGCAGGCAAGGACCTTCGGCGGCGCGCACGTGTGGGTGTTGCCCAATCCCAGCGGCCGGAACCGCGCGTTTACGCTTGAACAATTGGTGGTGGATTATCGGCAGTTGCGTAGGGTGGTAGAGCACCAATAACTGCGCGATCGGGATTCAGGCCCGGCTCGCGAGGCCGGGCATGAATCGGTTCCGTACAAGTGCAAGGTTTGCGACTCAGCCCGGTGCAGCTATACCAGCAGGTATTTGTCCAATTCGTCGATAACGCTCATCGATACGGCCCGTTGTGCGCTGATCCGTGTATCCAACTCTCCAATAATCTGCTTGTCTCTCTCGGCACGGATGGCACCAAACAGATCCAGCTTGTCCAGCAGATAACAGACGAACGTCATACTCAGTGCGGTGGCTGCGCCGACGAGTATGGCCGTAAGCATCCCGGCGATGGGGGTGAACAAGGGCACGCTCAGGATGAGCTTCTCGACCGCTTCTTCAAGCGCTACACCTCCCACGACGACACCGCCTGCCGCGAGCAGCTTTAACGCTTCATGCGCAGCCTGCGAAAAACTCAGTTCCTTGGGAGGAAACAGGAACGTCTTCAGCGCCTTGAGCAGAGAGAAAATGCCTTCACGGATCATTCGCACGGCACGCTTGCCGGTGGTGACGAAAAGGTTGATCAGCACCGTTACCGCATTGGAAACGAAACCCGAGACAAAACCGCCGCTGAAGCTATCGAGCATTTGCTCCCATTTTGCAGAGACAGTCGCGCCGACGCGTTTCAGTCGCTCACCTAAGTCGGCGAACAGGGTTTCGTTCTGACGACCGTTACGGTAAAGATCCTTGATCTCGTCCAAGGCACTGCTGAAAAGCTCGACCATGAGCATGCCAAAAGCCTGCTGGGCGCCCATTTTCAACCCTTCGGTGACGCCGGTCTGTGCGGCATGCGTAGTGTAGAAAGCGGCTTTTTCGCCGGTGGTGGGTTGGTGTTTCTCGGCGGTCGCTTCACCGCGCTCTACGGCTTTCTTGAGGTTGTCTTCCTGGATGCCGTAGTGCTTTTCGTTGGTTTCATCGCGGCCATTGGCTTTCCTATTGGCCCATTCCTGCTTTTCGACATCGCTCATGGATTGGTTGATGCTGCGCCGGGTCGAGATCAGGTTTTCGGTATCGGTCGCAAAGTCGGCGCGCCGGGTCTTCGATTGCATGAAGCCGCCGTCCTTGTGATAGGTGTGCAACGGCACGATGTGGTCGGGGCTGGTCTCGCTGCCAAGGACCGTTTCACCGGTATATCCATCAACCAGTTTGTTGTAAGTGTCTGACTGATTTTCGTCTTTACCCAACTGATCCTTGGTGAACGTTGCGCCCACGGATTGCTTCGATTTTCCGGCGAATTGCTTCTCTTGGGAGTTCTTGGTGTGGGTGTAGTCCTTGCGGTTGTACTCGTCATCGGTACGGGCATAAATGCCTTGCCGGGCATTGTGAATGGTCGTCACGTTGCCGCCTTGTTTGTCGTACACCGACAGTACTTTACCCAGACCGAGCGGCCCGGCGATGGCACCCACGATATCCCTCTGCGCCTTGGTCAGAAGGGCATCAACCCGGGCACTTTCGAAATGCTGCTCGAGTTGTTCGAGCAGTAAGCGTGCCTCATCAGGGGCTGATTTTATCGAGACGGACAGCGACGCGTGGTAGTCGAGGCTGGCGAAGCGCGAAGCGTTACCTTCGGCAGCGAGGAGAGCGGCCACGTCTTCGGGCGCTGCTGCGACGTGGATCAATGGGCGGTTTGCAAGTCGCGTGCGCAAGGCTTGCTGCTTTTTAAACTGTTCGAGTTTACTCACTGGCGTGTTCCTCAGGCGCTTTTCAGTTCGTTCCAGGCCTGCATGAACGCAGCTTCCTGAGGATGTACGGTGGAGTCGGCGTGCACGACGAGGTTGATGATTTCGTCGAAAATCGCAATATCTACCCCTGAGTCTTGCGCCAGGGCATAGGCTTCACTGACGGTGGGAGGCTCGCGGTAGAGCGATTCGATGCGTTCAAGCACGACCGGCGGCGTGGTGCCCGAAGCAAGCCCGGCAATGAACAGTTCAATGCCTTCGCGCTCATCATCACCGATGCCTCCGTCGCAGTGGGCGGTTGCGACGGCTACGGCATGCAAGGCGATAATGGCGTTGAAATGCTTGCCGGCCGCCTTGAGACTCTCAAGGGCGCTGGCCAGATTTTCCTGAAGTACGCTCACTTCTGCCACGTGCTCGGCTTTGGCGTCTTTGCGACCCTCCTCGTAGCTCGCCTTGCGCAACTGGGCGTCACCATCGAGGTTTGCCCCAACCATCGCACCGGCGACACCGACACCCACTGCGGCAGCAAGGGTGCCTGCTCCTGCAAGGGAACCAGCCAATGACGCGGCACCCAAGAGCGAACCTCCCCCTGTAAACGGGGCAGCAGCGACGGCACCGACGCCGATGGCCGCACCACCGAGCACCTTCCAGTAATTGAGTTCCTTTTCGCCAGACGCGACGTCATCGACGTAATCGCAGGTGGCATCAAAGCCTTTTGTCACGGTTTCACGTGTTGTGTCATAGGCATCGAAGACCGCGTCCCCGACGGTTTCTGCTGCCTGGGACAGCGTTTCAACGGTGGCCTCATAGGCGTTGGAAGCGGTTTCGGAAACGACGTCGGCGACAAGCTCCGCAACGTTGCCGACTGACTCGCGCGTTGTGTCGTAGGCATCACTGAGCACATCAGCGGCATGTGACGCGGTGCGGCTGGTGGACTCGTAAGCATCGGATACGGTATCGACGACCTTGTCAGCGACTTCGCTGACAGTTTCTTTTGTCGAGTTGTACGCCTTGGACAAGGCGTCACCGATGCTCGAGAAAATCCAGGTAGTGCCTAGCGCATCGCGTGGCATCTGTGCGCGATCCTGACTCAGAACGTTGGCGCCGTAGCCTTGGCCGGATTGCAGGAAATTGCGTCGATACACAGGTAAGCCATCCATGGTGGAAAAAGAGAGAGGAGATTCTCCATGATGGCTGTTTGATGTCAATATGCCTATTGGGTAATGGTCTATTGCAATTTCAAGGGAAGGCATCGATGACGAAAGAGTACGCGGAGTACGAAGTTCAACGGGCACTGCATTACGTATGCTCGGCCGAAAGTCACACGCAAGCACTGGAGCGCTTCAAAGAGGAAGTCGAGTTGCTCGGTGACTGGCGCATCATGTATGCATCGGCTGAATCAGGCGGGCCGTTTGCATTGGAGCGAGAGCAATTCAGTGGCCAGGGATTCGTTTCTACCATGCTGCGTGGCAAATCCGTCTGGATCATCGACAAGACTTCTGCATTGTCCGAGACGCGGGTGAACTACATGTTGGTCAGTTCGCTGTTCATGGATTCAAACACGGCCAGTTATATCCGGAAGCTGTCATATGTCGAGTCTGTTTCCGAGGAGCTCGAGGCCATTCGTGCAGACTTGCAACGCACATTCTGCGCAGACGATCTCGCGCGGTTGAACTCTTACATTTACCTGTGCGAAGCACAGAAAAAATGGATACCGAAAACCCGCCAGCGCTGCAAGGAAACGATCGCCGCTGTATACGCTCTCTCGCTTGATGAGGCCCCGCTAAGTGAAGGCTGGGGGACGCGTTATCGTAATCGATACCAAGATCAGGCCGAAACCTGGGCGGAGAACTGGATCGCAGGTTTTGAACAGACTCGGGAGGGGGGGCTGGATGTTGCCCTGACTCAGCAAGTTGCTGCGGCCGAGTGCATGATTCTGCGAGCGAAAATTCTGGAAAACAGCTCAACCGCATCGCCAGAAGCGAAGATGGAGGCGTTGCTCAAATTCATGCACGATGAACTGCGCATCTTCATGCTGCGTGAGCTGATTGTTTGCGCGGATATTCTCTTTCATACCCAAAAAACCTCACTGTCCAGGAAGCTCAATTCGGTTCTGGACAAAAAAGACCCGTTGCTCTTTATCAATAATTGCGCCTGGGATCTGTACATACTCAGAATCATGGAATCGTTGGCTAATCCCCAACGATTGAAGGGAGCTGATTTCTGCCTGGATCGGTTGATCACCTTCGATGAGGACCTCGCGGATATTATGCGCCTGACGGAGTTGCGCGCTGTCGCCGTTCACCTCGGTTCCCATAGAGCCTATCCGTTCTTCAATAGTGAGTTGACCGGCTGGCTGGCAGGGTTGATCGGCCACAGGCGCATGGCCGCCTTTGCTGAAAATCTTCAGGAAGAGGCTTTCAATCACCGCGCCGATTTCAGGAGTGTGGAAAATGTACAGAGAGTTCTGGCGCAGGATCGGCTTCGGCTGATGGAACTGAAAGCACAGAAACTTGGCAGGCCCTTGAAAACCTAAACATTGAGTTGATTTTGCAACTGCGCAAAAAGTTGCGCAGTTGCTTCGCCAATTTCACCCGAGAATTCCCTTCAAGCCTCTCTAAACCAAGCCCTCCAGCCAAGTGCGCAAGAAGTTGCACAGTACTGCGCAACTTTTTGCGCACTTTTTTCTGTTTATCGAAGTTTAAAACGCCGGAACGCGAAGGTGTTGCCGCCAACCCCTTGATCTGTAATGGCTAGATGATGGCTGGCACGGAACTTGATCTCTGAGCAGGCACCCGGGCAGGCAATGGTGCCTGTCGGTTGTGTATTTTCGAGCAAGGAGAGCATCCCCATGGCAACACCAGCGTACATGTCCGTCACTGGCGAAAAACAAGGTCTGATCACTGCCGGTGCGTTCACCGCCGACTCCGTGGGCAACACCTTCCAGGAAGGCCACGAAGACCAGGTCATGGTTCAGGCCTTCACCCACGACGTGATTATCCCGCGTGACCCGCAATCCGGTCAGCCAACCGGTCAGCGTGTGCACAAGCCAGTGGTCATCACCAAGGTATACGACAAGGCTTCGCCTCTGCTGCAAGCGGCGCTGACTTCCGGCGAGCGCATGAGCGAAATCGTTATCCAGTGGTACCGCACTTCGGCTCAAGGTACTCAAGAGCACTACTACACCACCAAACTGGAAGACGCGATCATCGTCGCCATCAACAACAAGATGCACAACTGCCAGGACCCGTCGAACGCCCACTTCACCCACCTGGAAGAAGTGCAGTTCACCTACCGCAAAATCACCTGGACCCACGAAGTATCCGGTACTTCGGGTTCTGATGACTGGCGTGCTCCAGTCGTTTAATCGCGACTGATGGTTGTACCACCCCGGCCAGTGCGGCTGGCCGGGGTGGCTTGTACCTACAGATTTTTTTGCGTGCGCCACGCTTCATGGAATGGCGTCAGTCGCAGCATTGCGCGAGGAACAAGGGATGTTCTCACCGGCCAATCAGCCTCATTTCAATCTGACCATCGATGGTGCGGACAGCGATTTCCAGGTGCTGTCGTTCACCGGGAAAGAGGCGCTCAACACCCCCTTCGAGTTCGAGCTGGAACTGGTCAGTGAGAAAGCCTCGATCAACCTCGAAAGCCTGCTGCACAAACTCGCGTTCCTGCAGCTGTCGCCCAGCGGCACGGGGATTCACGGGCTGATCTACAGCATCGCCCAGGGCGAGGCCGGCAAGCGCCTGACCCGCTATAAAATCTCCCTGCGCCCGCAGCTGTCGTACCTCGCGCATCGGGTCAACCAGCGCATCTTCCAGCAGATGACCGTGCAACAGATCATCAGCAAGGTCCTGGAAGAACACGGCATCCTTGCCAGCGACTATCACTTCCAACTGAGCGCGATTTATCCGGAGCGCATCTACTGCGTGCAGTACGACGAAAGCGATCTGCATTTCGTCCAGCGCCTGTGCGAGGAGGAGGGGATTCACTACCACTTCCAGCACACGGCCAGCGGCCACAAACTGATGTTCGGCGATGACCAGACGGTGTTCCCGAAACTGGCGCCAGTGGCCTATCAACAGGACTCCGGACTGGTCGCCGATCAACCGGTGGTCAAGCGTTTCGGCCTGCGTCTGGTCACGCGCACCAGCCGCACCACTCGGCGTGATTACGACTTCGTCAAACCGAAGATCGAGCTGGAGAGCGACGCCAAGAGCAGCGCCCAGCCGGATCTGGAAGATTACGATTACCCAGGGCGTTTCGTTGACCGCGAGCGCGGCAAGCACTTGGCCAATCGCGCACTGGAACGCCATCGCACTGACTATCGTCTGGCCGAAGGCAACAGCGATCAGCCGATTCTGGTCAGCGGGCATTTCCTCGCCCTCACCGAACACGCCAACCCGACCTGGAACGATCTGTGGCTGCTCACCGAGATCTTCCACGAAGGCAAACAGCCGCAAGTGCTCGAAGAGTCGGTGACCAGCGACACCACCGACAACAAGGACGATTTCCACCAGGGCTACCGCAACCGCTTCAACGCGATCCCGTGGGACGTGCCGTACCGGCCGCCGCTCGATCACCCGAAACCGAAAGTCCTCGGCACTCAGAGCGCCGTGGTCTGCGGCCCCGAGGGCGAAGAGATCTACTGCGACCAGTACGGTCGGGTGAAGGTGCAGTTCTTCTGGGACCGCGAAGGCGAGCACGACGACAAGACCAGTTGCTGGATGCGCGTGGCCTCGAACTGGGCTGCCGAAACCTTTGGCGCGATCAACATTCCGCGGGTCGGCATGGAGGTGTTGATCACCTTCCTGGAAGGCGATCCCGACCAGCCGCTGATCACCGGTTGCCTGTACCACGGCGCCAACCTGCCGCCGTACAAACTACCGGACTTCAAGACTCTGGCCACGGTCAAGAGCAAGGAATACAAGGGTAGCCGCGCCAACGAACTGCGCATTGATGACACCACCAGCGAGATCAGCATCGCGCTGCGCAGTGATCACGGTGCGAGTGCGATCAACCTCGGTTACCTGACCCACCCACGCCCGAGCGGCGGGCAGCCGCGTGGCGAAGGTTTCGAGCTGCGCACCGACCGCCATGGCGCGGTGCGTGCTGGCGCCGGTCTGTTGATCACCACCGAGCCGCGCCCGAACGAATCGAAGCACCACAAAGACCTGCCGGAAACCGCCGAGCGCCTCGCCACCGCGAGCGATCAGCAGGACGGTTTCGCCACCCAGGCCAAAGAGCTTCAAGCGCAGGAGGCGGGCGATCAGGACGACGTGGCCAAGGCCTTGCACGCGCAGCATCAAGGCGTGCTCGGCAGCGGCCCGGCGAACATGACTGCCAATGAATTCCCTGAATTCACCGAGCCGCATCTGGTGCTCGCCAGCCCCGCCGGTATCGCCCTGACCACGCCGCGCTCCAGCCACATCGCCACCGGCGAACACCTGGCGCTGAGCAGCACCGGACACACCAGTTTTTCCATAGGCAAACGCCTGCTGGCCAGTGCCAGCCGTGGCATGCGTCTGTTCGTGCAAAGCATGGGCTGGCGCCTGGTCGCGGCCTCCGGCGACATCGACGTCAAGGCTCTCAAGGACAGCATCAACCTGCTGGCCAAACTCAACATCACTGCCAATGCTGACCGCATCACCATCACCGCCAAGACCGAACTGGTGATCCAGGGCGGTGGCAGCGCGACGACCTACAACGCCGGCGGCATCACCCACGCCACTACGGGCCCGTACACCGCGCACGCGGCGAACTTCGCCTATACCGGCGCGAAAAGTCTGGCCGGGGTGTTCCCGGAACCGCCAAAACCGGGCAAAGGCAATCTGGAACTGTTCAACCAGTACGCCGGGCGCCAGGGCATCAAGGAAGGCGACTACGAAGTCATCGACGCCCTCGGCAAAAGCATCAAGGGCAAGCTCGACGCCAAGGGTTTCGCCAGCGTTTCTGGCGCTGCACCAGGCCCCGCGCGCGTGTTGTTCGGCAAGGATCCGGCGGACACCTGGAGTGAGGGCAGCTACATCGGCAAAGCGGAGTGGCCGCTGAAACCGCCAGCCGCAGAAGACGTGCCGAGCCAGGTGCAGGCGATGGTAGCGCAGGTTCTGCCGAACAAGAACTGGGACATGCTGGAGAAGGGCAAGGAACTGGCGCAGAGCGGCATGGGCGCCATGCAGACCGCACAGGGCGCGATGCAGACGGCGCAGCAGGTGAAAGGGGCGGTGCAGGGCGGGGTGGCCGGGTTGCCGAAACTTGCCAGTGCGGCGCTGCCGAGTGCATCGAGCATCCTCGGCGCAGCGAGCAAGGCAGGCAAACTGCCAAGCCTCCCGGCCCCGTCCTTGCCCAAACCATCGCTTAAGACGCCTGGCCTGCTAAATGGGGAGGTGCTCTCATGACTGAGACAGCCGTTGCCAAGAAGCGCGAGCCGCAGGTCGCTATCGTTCCGCTCAACACGCTGGACGTGCAGGACGTAGGTCGTGGTGCCGCCCGGTTTGATGCCTGGCTGCGATCCATCAGCGGTGGTGTCGTCACGCTCGATCGAATCAAAGGAGTTGCCGGGTCGCTGCCGGTTGTCGGCAACATCATGGCGCTGGTCGATGCGCTGGGCGACATCGTCACGCTTACCAGAAGCAAGCAGCGGGAGTTGCTTGATTGGGTCAGCCTGGGGATCAACCTGATCGGTGTTTTACCTGCGCCTCCGACCATGGCGGCTGCTCGCATGAGTTTGCGTCCGACCTTGTTTCTGGTACGTCAGGAATTGCGTAACAGCGTCAAGATGCTGTTGGGCGATTCAATGATCGAAGTGCTGGTCGGGCATTTGAACGCAACCATCGTCGGCACGATCGATGACTTCGTGAAACAGGCTCAAGGCAAACTCTCGGGCATTCTCGCCGATGCAGGAAAACTCGGCGAAAGCGCAGTCACCGAAATTGCCAAGGGTCTTGAGGCCGTTGTAAATGGCAAGCTTGATTCAAAAGGCGATGCGCGCGCGGCTGGACAAAAGATCACGGCGGCGGGCAATCAACTGCTCAGCGATCCCAAAGCGGCAATCAGTAATATCTTCGGGGCTGCATTCAGTGCCTACAAAGCCGTAGGTAAAGGGGTTGCCAACAGCGCGGCGAAGAATCTTTTGCCGGATCAGGCCAAAAAACTGGTGATGACGCACACCGGTTCATTGAGAGCGATGGGGCCTGAGATCAAAACCCAATTGAGCAAGTTGGGTGACCCGGGAACGCGTCACACGATTGGTTGGTTGTTGCAAATGCTCAGCGGTGCTGTGTTGACGTGGCGCAAGCGTCGTGGGCATGGACAGAGTGCCAGCGTTAAACCCAACGCCACCAGTAAGGCTCAGAACAAGGCAGGTGAAGGGCGACTCGAGGCCAGCAGCCATCAGGCTCCTGCTAACGCCAACGCTAATGGCAAAAAAAATGGTGCTTGTGCGGGTACTTGCAACAGCATCAGCTTTGCGTTGGGATCCGAGTCACTGAGCCATACCGATTTCAGCCTGCCGGGTCCATTTCCTGTCGAGTGGGTGCGCACCTACAGCTCCCGGTTCGATGCTTTTGACAATGGCGAATTAGGGGCACGGTGGGTAACAGAGTTTACGACCCGATTCGACTGCAAGGACGATGGACTGGTTTTTTTTGGAGCCGATGGTCGTAGCATCGATTTCCCCCTGCCCAAGCCAGGCCTCTTTCACTATGACCCCGTTGAAAATCTCACGCTGGTTCGTTCCGCTGAGGATCAGCTGCTCGTTTGCTTCGGTTTCGAGCGCAAGGAAACCTATGTCCGTCGTGGTCGTTCCTTTTGGCTGACGGATGTCAAAATGCGCAGTGGTGCCGGGCTGATGCTGCATTACGAGCATCGTCATGGGGACGCCCTCGTATTATCCGACCTGATCACCTATCAAGGTGACGTCACGAAAGTCCACTTGCACGTCGGAACGCTGCTTGATGATCAAGGACGCTTGACCGGTCTCTGGGAGATTCGTGACGGCGCGCCTGTACGGCAATTGTGCCATTACCAATACGACCTCCATGGCGACTTGATCCAGGCGCAGGATGAAAACGGTGCGGCCTGGAGTTATCAGTATCAGCATCACCTCCTGACTCGGTATACCGACCGCACCGGCCGCGGGTTGAATCTGCAGTGGGATGGCCACACTTCGCACGCCCGGGCTGTGCGCGAGTGGGCGGATGACGGCAGTTTCGATACTCGCCTTGAATGGGACGAAAACATCCGTCTGACTTACGTCACTGATGCCCATGGCAACGAGACTTGGCATTACTACGACATCAAGGGCTACACCTACCGGATTCGCTATGCCGATGAACGTTCAGAGTGGTTCTTTCGCGATGATGCGAAGAACGTGATTCGTCACGTTCATACAGATGGCACCACCGATCGCTACAGCTATGACGAGCGCGGTAATTTGCTCGAGCACATCAGCCCTGACGGCAGTGTCGCTCACTACGCCTACGATGATCTCGACCAACTGATCAAGGTAAGTGATGCAGAAGGTGGTCAGTGGCAACGAGCTTACGATGACGCCGGCAATCTGGTGGAGTCGGTCGATCCGCTTGGCAACAAGACGGAGTACGCCTATGACAAAGCAGGTCAGTTGATCGCTATCAAGGATGCAACAGGCAACGAGAAAACGCTTGAGTACAACGTTGCCGGTCAGCTTCTCAAATATACCGATTGCTCCGGCAAGACCAGCGAATGGGAATACAACGATCGCGGTCAGATGATCTGCTTTACCGATGCAGCAGGGCAAAGCACCGAATATCAGTACAAGGCCGGGCATGTCGCCTTGATAACGCATCCGGATAAAACCGAGGAGCGGTTCGAGCGTGATGCCGAAGGGCGTCTGCTCGCTCATGTTGACGGTCTGGATCGCTGTACGACGTGGAGCTATAACGCGGCTGGTCTGGTTGCCGAGCGAGTAGACGCCTGCGAGCAAACGCTTCGTTACCGTTGGGACCTGCTAGGCCGTTTGATAGCACTCGAAAACGAAAACGAGCAGCGCACCCGGTTTCACTATGATCCTGTCGGAAGATTGCTCGAGGAAAAAGGCTTCGACGGTCTTGCCACACGCTATCAATACGACGCTGAGAGCGGGCGGTTGGCGAGCGCCATCAGCGGTGAGCGCATCATTTCGATGGCGTT
The DNA here is from genome assembly GCF_949767635.1 of Pseudomonas sp. IT-93MI4. Lineage (NCBI taxonomy): Bacteria > Pseudomonadati > Pseudomonadota > Gammaproteobacteria > Pseudomonadales > Pseudomonadaceae > Pseudomonas > Pseudomonas sp. IT-93MI4. The sequence continues at coordinate 132,624 of NZ_CATKPP010000005.1, read as the reverse complement.
TGACCCAATGGGGCGGCTTGTTGAACGCCATGCGAGCCTGGGCAATGCGACTCAAAGCGAATCCTTTGCGTATGACGGTAATGGCAACATGGTTTTGGCCACGAACGACCAGAGCCGGTTGCTGTGGTTCTATGATTCGGCCGGTAATCTGATCAGAGAGCACCAGCATTATCAGGATCTGGATGCACCGCTCGTTGCCATCTGGAGGCATGAGTACGATGCCCTCAATCAGTGTGTCGCCACGACTCGTCCGGATGGCCATCGGGTGAGTTGGTTGACGTACGGCAGTGGGCATTTGCTCGCGTTAAAACTGGATGATCACGAACTGGTCGGCTATGAGCGAGATGATTTACATCGCGAAGTCGCTCGTTATCAAGGGAATCGCCTGCGCCAGACGCAAAAGTGGGATCCGGCAGGGCGGCTACAGGAGCAACTGCTCGGTCGAAGCGACGACAATTCGACGTTGCTCAAACGCCAGTACCAATATGATGCGGTCGGCCAGTTGACCGAGCTGAACGATACGCGTCGCGGACCGCTTACCTACCGTTATGATCCGGTCGGGCGACTGATCAGCGCAGCAAGTCGCCTAGGCGTTGAAAACTTCGCGTTCGATCCCGCCAGCAACCTGCTCGACGAGAAGGTGACAGAAGTGCGCCGGCCTCTTGATCAGGCCCCGGCACGTAGTCGGTTGGTAGACAATCTTTTACGTGAATACGTCGGTACTCATTACGAGTACGACGATCGTGGCAACCAGACATTGCGTTGGCACAATGGTCGACGCAGTCGATTGCAATGGGACCTGTTCGATAGGTTGGTGCATTTTGAAGATGATCGTCTTTCGGTCAGATACGCCTACGATGCCTTGGGTCGCCGGTTGTATAAGCACTCCACAGCCCATTATGTGAACCGTCCTGAAGCAGGTTCGCACTGGAATAAAAATGAGCAGGGGCGCATTCAGCGCTTGCTTGGCTGTGGCTTGACCTTGTACGGGTGGGACGGGGACAACCTTTCCTGGGAAAGCAGTCCAGCCCCTATTGATGGGGGGACAGGTCGCACCGTCCATTACGTTTATGAGCCCGGCACATTCGTACCGGTGGCTCAAGCCCTCACACACGCCTCGATTGATCTGTTGAGTCAGCCTGAATATGTCGGCGGCGACAATCTTGAAGATGATCCGCTGTGGAGTCACGCTCCTGAAGCACAACCGTTCGATGCCCTGGCCTGGTATCAGTGTGACCATTTAGGCACACCATTGGAACTTACCGATCAAGACGGTGAGATCGCCTGGAGCGCTCAATACAAAGCGTGGGGGCAGGTGAAAGAACAGACATCAGCCTCGGCAGTGCGGCGCGGGCTGACTAATCCCATTCGTTTCCAGGGTCAGTACCACGATCACGAAACAGACTTGCACTACAACCGCTACAGGTACTACGACCCCCATGTAGGTCGCTTCATCTCGAAAGACCCGATAGGTCTGATGGGCGGTATCAACCTTCATCAATACGCGCCTAACCCGACGCAGTGGGTGGACCCTTTAGGTCTGGTCAGAAAACCGCCATCCAAGCGCGCGCTGAAGGACGGTGCTGGAGCCTCCGCTAAAGACATCGCTGCGAGCAAGGTCGGCGGCGGTAGTCGGAAAGGACAAGCGGCATGTCGCAAAAAACTTATTGCCAAAAGCAAACCGGTGGGTGTGTACAAGTGCTGGCGGTGCGGGCATACCTCTAGCAATCCTGATGACATGCACTTGGGGCATAAAAATGTGGCGACCTCGAATGGCGGCAACCTGGCCGATGTCAACGTAGATCTTGAGGGCGCATCGTGTAACCTGAGTGCTGGAAACAGCGGTTACGTGAAAGAAGGGATGTCGTGTGTCGAACGTGGAAGTTGTGGAGCGCCATATGGACGATAAAGAATTGCCTGTTCTGATTGAGGTGTTTGTATCAGATGACGATGGCCCTGTATTCGAGGAGCTCCCTGCAATCGCGATGGGGCAGGATACTTATCAGCTGCTGTCCTCACCTGGTCTTGCGTTGAATTTGGCTCGAGGTGATGTCATCTCGATAAAAAACAAAAACACCCACGCTGAAGTCCTGAAGCGCGGAGGGAATTTTTGTATTCATATCTACGCCGACTACATCCCCGAGGACGTCATTGCACAACTGGAAACTGATGTCGGCAATGAACTGGGTGGAACGCTGGATGGTGTTTTCGAAGGCAACCTGTCACTGGCTGTGCCGTCAAGCAATGGCATGGACAGCATCAATGCGTTTTTTGATCGATTCCGCGAGAAAACCGGACTCGAATGGTATTACGCCAACATCTATAAAAACATTGATGATGAAGATGATGAAACGCTGCTCAATTGGTGGCTGCAGAGCTGACTGATAGACCAGCAGACGGCAGGTTCACGAGACCAGGATCAAGTCAAAGGAGTGACAACATGAAAGACGCCATTCGCTTGGGCGACTCCACTACCCACGGTGGCAAGGTGCTCGAAGCCTTCTCCCAGACCGATCTCAACGGCAAGCCTGTTGCCGGAGTCGGTCACAAGGTCAGCTGTCCACTGTGCAAAGGGGTTTTCCCGATTGCAGAGGGCAGCAGCACCTACACCGTTGATGGCACGCCCATCGCTCTGGACGGTATGAAAACCGCTTGCGGCGCTGCGCTGATTGCAAGCGGCCCGAAAGGGGCTGTGATCAGTTGAATCAACATGTACCGCATCGGCATATGCCGGGCATCACCTGATGTTTGTTGCATGAGTGTTGGCAGGCCCAGGCCATCAATCATTTCTTTAAAGTCTCGAACTATCTTACGGATGAGATGCAGTCATGACGACTGAAACGCCTGTCGCGAAAGTACGTGAACCTCAAGTGGCGATCGTTCCGCTCAACACCATTGACATCAAGGATGTCGGACGCGGTGCAGCCAGATTCGATGCCTGGCTGCAATCGATCAGTGGTGGAGTAGTCACTCTTGAGCGCGTCAAGAACGTTGCCGGAGCGTTGCCGGTGGTGGGCAACATCATGGCCTTGGTGGATGCGCTCGGAGACATTGTTGTCCTTGCCAAAAGCAAGCAACGCCAGATTCTGGACTGGGTCAGCCTGGGTATCAATCTGATCGGTGTTTTACCGGCCCCACCCACAATGGCCTCGGCGCGTATGACCTTGCGTCCGACCTTGTCACTGGTGCGTCAAGAACTTCGTAACAGCGCCAAGATGCTGCTGGGCGATTCGCTGATCGAAGTCCTGATCGGACATTTGAATGCCACCATTGTCGGTACGATCGATGACTTTGTAGAGCAGGCCAAGCCGAAGCTGGCTGAAATACTCGACAACGGCGGCAAGCTTGGCCAGAACGCGGTCAACGAAATCGCCAAGGGCCTGGAAACGGTCGTCAACGGCAAGCTTGATGCAAAAGGCGACATGAAGTCGGCGAGTGCCAAGATGAGTGCGGCCGGAGGTCAGTTGTTGCATGACCCCAAGGCAGCCATCAGTAATATTTTCGGCGCAGCCTTCAGCGCCTACAAGGCTGCCGGTAAAGGTGTTGCCAACAGCGCGGCAAAGAACCTGTTGCCGGACAGTGCCAAGGCTTTGGTGCTGAGCAATACCGGCATGCTTCGTACTATGGGTGTGGAGTTGCGCACTCAAATGAACAAGCTGGGTGATCCGGCTGTTCAGCATTCAATCGGTTGGCTGCTGCAGATGCTGGCAGGTTCTGTCATGAGCTGGCGCAAGCGTCGAGCACATGGTCAAGGGGCCAGCGTCAAGCCGGATACTACTTCAAAGACTCAGCACAGGGCTGGAGAGGGGCGGCTTGAAGCCAGCAGCCAACAAGCGCCAGCGACGCATAACTGCAAAACATGTAAAAACGGCGTCATGCCGGGCACGGTGCATAGCATCAGTTTTGCCCTGGGCTCTGAATCGCTGAGCCATACGGATTTCAACCTGCCTGGTGCATTCCCTCTCGAGTGGACACGCACCTACTGTTCGCGTCTGGATGCGTATGACGCCAGCGAGATGGGCGCCCGCTGGATTACATCGTTGACTACCCGTTTTGACTGTGTTGGCGGGAGTCTGGTGTTCCATGACGCTGATGGTCGCAGCCACGACTATGTGCTGCCCGAGACAGGGCAGACTCACTACGATGCCATTGAAAACATGACGCTGGTACGGGTGACCGATGACCAGCTTCTGTTGTGCAGAGGGTTTGAACGCAAGGAAACCTATCTGCGTCGTGGACAACGTTTCGTGCTGGTCGGCGTGGTTTTACGCAACGGTGCGGGAATCATGCTGCACTACGAGCATCGCCACGAAGGAATGCCGGTGCTGTCCGACCTGATTACCTATCAGGGTGATATGGCCGACGTCAGATATCACCTCGGCACCCTGCTTGATGAGCACGGTCGCGTGAAGGGGCTTTGGCTGATCAGCGACGGTGTTCCTCAGCGTCAACTGTGTGCCTATCACTACGACAGTGTCGGTGATTTGATTCAGGCTCAGGACGAGAACGGTGCGGCCTGGAGCTATGAGTACCAGCATCATCTGATCCGTCGTTACACCGATCGGACCGGACGGGGCATGAATCTGGAATGGCAGGGCACAGGCGCTGATGCCCGGGCCGTTCGCGAGTGGGCGGACGACGGCAGTTTCGACACGCGCCTTGAGTGGGACGAGAATATTCGCCTGACCTATGTCACCGATGCGTACGGTAACGAAACCTGGCACTACTACGACATTCTTGGTTATACGTACCGCATTCGCCATCCGGATGAACGTTCCGAATGGTTGTTCCGTGACGAAGCGAAAAACCTGATTCGACACGTACATGCTGACGGCACAACTGATCGCTTCATCTACGACGCGCGTGGCAACGTCGTCGAACATTTGCGTGCCGACGACAGCGTGCTGCATTTTGCCTACGACGATCTGGATCAACTGATCAAGACCAGCGATGCAGAAGGGGGGCAGTGGCAGCGTGCTTATGACGATCATGGCAACCTTGTGGAAGCAGTCGACCCCCTTGGTAACGTAACGGAGTTTGCCTACAGCGTGGCAGGGTTGCCGACAGCGATCAAAGACGCCGCCGGCAATGAGAAGAAGCTCGACTACAACGATGCCGGTCAACTGATCGAGTATGTCGACTGCTCAGGAAAGACCAGGGCCTGGGAGTACAACGAACTCGGACAGATGATCTGTTTTACCGACGCGGCCGGCCAGAGTACCGAGTACGGGTATCGACTGGGCCAGCTGGCCTGGATCAGGCACCCGGACAAGTCCGAGGAATATTTTGAAAGAGACGCTGAAGCCCGGTTGCTCGCGCACACGGATCGTCTTGGTCGCTGCACTACCTGGAAATATACAGCTGCTGGTCTTGTAGCCGAGCGCATCGATGCTGATGAGCATACATTGGTCTACCGCTGGGATCGTCTCGGGCGCTTGCAGGCGCTGGACAACGAAAACGAGAGCCGGGCGCATTTCCTCTACGACCCGATAGGTCGCCTGCTGGAAGAAAAGAGCTTTGATGGTCGTATCACCCGCTATCGGTATGATTCTGATACGGGCCATTTGAGTCATATCGTCAACGGCGAGCGTGTGATTTGCGTGTGCTTTGATGCCATGGGACGCCTGATTGAGCGGCGCGCCAGTCAAGGTGAGAAATCGCAAAGCGAGCGCTTCATTTATGACGGCAACGGTAACCTGATTGAAGCCGCCAACGCAGACAGTCGTTTACAGTGGTTTCACGACCTGGCCGGCAATGTGCTGCGCGAGCATCAGCATTACCTTGGGCTGGACCAGCCCCCGGTAGTTGGCGTGTGGCAGCACGAGTACGATGTGCTCAACAATCGGGTCGCGACAGTTCGTCCGGACGGGCACCGTGTCAGCTGGCTCACCTATGGCAGCGGTCATTTGTTGGGGCTACGCCTGGACGAGCACGAGCTGATTGGCCTGGAGCGCGACGACCTTCATCGTGAGATTGTCCGGCATCAGGGCAACCACCTGCAGCAGACGCAAAAGTGGGATTCTGCCGGTCGTTTGCAGGAGCAGGTGCTGGGGCGCATTGAGGACGGTGCGACGCTTGTCAAACGGACATATCAATACGATGCCGCTGGTCAACTGACTGCGATCAACGATACCCGAAGAGGCGCGATTTCATACCGTTACGATCCTCTCGGTCGACTGTTGGAAGCAGCGACACGACAGGTGGTTGAAACATTCACCTTTGACCCGGCCAGTAATCTGCTTGATGAAAAGGCGAGTGAAATTCGACGACCACTGGACCGGTCTCCGCGCCAGGAGAGGCAGGTAGACAACCTGCTACACGAGTACGAAGGTAATCAGTTCACATACGATGAGCGCGGCAACCTGGTCGAGCGTCTGCAAAACAATCAGCGGAGCTTCCTGCAATGGGATCTGTTTGACCGTTTGGTGCGATTTGAAGATCAACGCTTGTCGGTTGAATTCGCCTATGACGCTCTTGGACGTCGTCTTCACAAAAACTCTGTCGCCCATTCCAAGGGGCGTCCCGAGGCGGGGTCGCACTGGAACCGGAACGAGCATGCACGCATACAGCGAGAGTACGGCTGTGGCTTCACGCTCTACGGCTGGGACGGTAACCGACTTGCCTGGGAAAGCAGTGCCGCGCAACTGGATGGCGGTGCCGGGCGCACGGTGCACTACATTTTCGAGCCCGGTAGTTTCGTTCCTGTAGCACAGGCCATACGACATGCCCCGATTACACTGACGAATCAGCCTGAGTATCAGGGAGAGTACAGCCTGGATGACGATCCGTTGTGGAATCGCAAGGTCACGGTTCAGCCAATTGACGTTTTGCTCTGGTATCAGTGCGATCACCTGGGTACGCCTCAGGAACTGACCGACTCTGAGGGGCAGTTGGTCTGGACGGCTCAGTACAAGGCATGGGGGGCGATATCGGAGCAGCAATCGCAATCGGCCCGACAAAGTGATGTGAGAAATCCTATAAGATTTCCGGGGCAGTACCATGATCATGAGACCGGGCTGCATTACAACCGGCATCGCTACTATGACCCGGCGGTGGGGCGATTCGTCAGCCAGGATCCGATCGGTTATGCGGGCGGTCTGAATTTCTACACCTATGGTCCGAACCCTACAGGGTGGGTGGATCCGATGGGCCTGACGGGGGTCGATGTCTATCGGGCCATGAAAACCGACGAAAAAGGAAAGCCCATTGCTGACTCGACCGCGCGTGGCCTAGGGGTACGTCCTGTCGATATTCCAGTTGATAAAGATGGGAACGTTCATCCCAATACCGGTGGGATGTCCGTAGCGCCGGATACTCCGCAAAACCTGCCGGATCATCGGCGCCCCTCCACGTTACCCGGCGGAACCGGCAAAGACAGCGCCTGCAAATTGAATACCGCTTCACTTCCGGAAAGTCTTCGTTACGTGCAAGACAAAAAAACTCACGGAACCATTCAGCCTAGTAAGGCCATGCCACTTTCTGATTACCAGAAGGCACTAGGGTCGACGGCTGAGCATTGGGAGAAACAATGATGAAAACGCTTGATAAACCGTTGGACGATGAACTGTCCGGCGCATTGAGGAGGGGGGATGATCTTCTTTCGATACGGGAAATCCTGCTGAAGTATCGAGATAAGGGTTTTTCGGCTATATCGGTTAATGAACTGTTGGGGTCAATGCGCGGTGATGCCGATGAAGAGTTGGAGGATCGGATTCTGGAGGTGATGGATATCGTTACCGGGTTTTGTGCGCCAGCTCTGGAAGTCTGGTAAGCGGCGGGTTTGGAATTGAGAAGTTTCACTGGAAATCTGGGGAATGAGCATGAAAAACACTGCTGTGATCCTTGCACTGACCGCCACTTTCGGCCTCTGCGCCCTGGCCCGCGCAGAAGCGCCAGATCCCGCTACCCTGAAAAGCATGTATGACAGCGGTCGCAACATGTCGGGCCTGATCAAGCATTGCGTCGACAAGGGCTACCTGAAAGCGGACAGCACGGAAAACGCCAACAAGATGGTGGCGTTCGTTGCGAATATGCCGGGCGCATTCGACAAGGCTGATGGCGACAAGAACGAAAGTCTCGGTCGCAAAGGCGAAGTGTTGGCCGACGGTCAATACAAGAGCCTGAAAAGCAACCTGCCGCCGGATCTGAGCCTCAAGCAATGGTGCGTGCAAGCGGATCAAGGGATGCGTGAGGGGCTCAAGCAAATCGGCTTGTAAACCACATCGAAGAGAACGCTCGCCATGAGACCTGAAAAACCACCCACCGACGCTTCGGCACTCATCGACGCTCGAATCGCTGAACTGGACGATTGGCGTGGCGTCATTCTCAGCGAGATTCGCAAGGTCATTCATCAGGCCGATCACGAGGTGGTGGAGGAGTGGAAGTGGCGCGGCGTTCCGGTGTGGTCGCGGAGCGGGATCATTTGCACCGGGGAGACTTACAAGGCGGCGGTGAAGATGACCTTCGCCAAGGGCGCGGCGCTGGCTGATCCTGCGGGGTTGTTCAACGCCAGCCTTGAGGGCAACACCCGCCGGGCGATTGATTTTCATGAGGGCGACACGGTCGATGAGCAGGCCTTGAAAGCGCTGATTCGCGAGGCGATTGCGCTGAATCTATCGAAGTGAATCGTGGCGTTTGCCTTGGCTCAGAAATAACTGGCTGTTTTAAAACAAATTTTTTTGCACTCAGGGCTTCCCAGATCAAAAAAAGGTTGGTAAATTGCGGCCCATTCTCGCAGAGCTTGTTACAGAGCTTGAGATACAGGGGCGTCGCCAAGCGGTAAGGCAGCAGGTTTTGATCCTGCCATGCGTTGGTTCGAATCCAGCCGCCCCTGCCATATTCAGAAAAAACGCCAGTCCGAAAGGGCTGGCGTTTTTTTATGCGCGCGATTTGTGGCTGGGGCTGACAGTTGCCTGAGCCGGAGCGGGGGACTGATGTAAACTGCCCGCGCGAAAGTCCCGGCGGGTTATTGGCCGGCGACCCTCAATCTCTCCAGACAAGAGACTTTCATGGCTAATCAAGACCTCAGCTTTACCCCTGATCCGGATGCAGATTCGATTTCCTCCGACGTTGTCGGTTTCAACGGCATTCTGGTTTCGACCCAGATCCCGACCCGCGCCGACGGCAGCCTGGAGCTGGGCGATATCACCCTGCAAAGCGAATGCACCCTGCAGGCGCTGAAAGTGGCGCTGGAGCGGGCCGGCAGTTCGATGGATCGCGTGATGCACCTGACCATCTACCTCACCGACATGGCCGACCGTGCGGCGTTCAACGAAGTCTACAAGCGCTTCTTCGCCAAGCCATGGCCGGTGCGCGCCGCTGTGGGCGTGGCGTCGCTGGCGGTGGAAGGCATGCGTGTGGAAGTCACCGCAATGGCCGCCAAGGCCTGACCGCCCCCTGTAGGAGTGAGCCTGCTCGCGATAGCGGTAAATCAAGCACCATCAACGTTGACTGTGCCACCATCATCGCGAGCAGGCTCACTCCTACAGGAGACTCTCGTGTCGGATTGGAGCGAGGTCATCTGCCACTTGGCAGCACAGGCGTGCCGCTCGGGCGTTTCGCGGCTACAATGCGCGCCTTAACCGTGACAGCCTGACTAAAAAAACTATGTCCTTGCCCAAGCATCATCTGGAACTGCTCAGCCCCGCCCGTGACGTGGCGATTGCCCGCGAGGCGATCCTGCACGGCGCCGACGCCGTGTACATCGGTGGCCCGAGCTTCGGCGCGCGCCACAATGCCTGCAACGAGGTGAGCGAAATTGCCGAGCTGGTGGAGTTTGCCCGCCGTTATCACGCGCGCATTTTCACCACCATCAACACCATCCTGCACGACAACGAACTGGAGCCGGCGCGCAAGCTGATCCACCAGTTGTACGACGCCGGTGTCGACGCGCTGATCGTCCAGGATCTGGGCGTGATGGAACTGGACATCCCGCCGATCGAGCTGCATGCCAGTACCCAGACTGACATCCGCACGCTGGAGCGGGCGAAATTCCTCGATCAGGCCGGTTTCTCGCAACTGGTACTGGCCCGCGAGCTGAACCTGAAAGAAATTCGTGCCATCGCCGACGAAACCGATGCCGCCATCGAATTCTTCATCCACGGCGCGCTGTGCGTGGCGTTCTCCGGGCAGTGCAACATCTCCCACGCGCAGACCGGGCGCAGCGCCAACCGTGGCGACTGCTCGCAGGCCTGCCGTTTGCCGTACACCCTGAAAGACGAAAAGGGTGGGGTGATCGCCTACGAAAAACACCTGCTGTCGATGAAGGACAACAACCAGAGCGCCAACATTCGCGCGCTGGTCGAGGCCGGTGTGCGCTCGTTCAAGATCGAAGGTCGCTACAAGGACATGGGCTATGTGAAGAACATCACCGCCTATTACCGCCAGCGCCTTGACGACGTGCTCGAAGACCGCCCGGACCTGGCCCGCGCTTCCAGCGGCCGCACTGCGCACTTCTTCCTGCCGGACCCGGAAAAGACTTTCCACCGTGGCAGCACCGACTACTTTGTCACCGATCGCAAGATCGACATCGGCGCGTTCGACTCGCCGACCTTCACCGGCCTGCCAGTGGGCACCGTCGAGAAAGTCGGCAAGCGTGACCTGCAGGTGGTGACGCAGGAACCGCTGTCCAACGGTGATGGCCTCAACGTGCTGGTCAAGCGTGAAGTCGTGGGTTTCCGCGCCAACATCGCCGAGCCAAAGGGCGAGTTCGAAGAAGACGGCGAGAAGCGCTATCGCTATCGCGTCGAGCCGAACGAAATGCCCGAAGGCCTGTACAAGCTGCGGCCGAATCATCCGCTGAACCGCAACCTCGACCACAACTGGCAACAGGCGCTGCAGAAGACCTCTGCCGAGCGTCGTATCGCATTGAGCTGGGTCGCACGTCTGCGTGAAGAACAGCTGGAAGTGACTGCGACCAGTGAAGAGGGCATCAGCGCCAGCGTGACTCTGAACGGCCCGTTCGGTGTCGCCAACAAGCCGGAGCAGGCGCTGGAGCAATTGCAGGATCTGCTCGGCCAGCTCGGTACCACGCAGTACCACGCCACCGACATCAAGCTCGACGCGCCGCAGGCGTTCTTCATTCCGAACTCGCAGCTCAAGGCCTTGCGCCGTGAAGTCATCGAAGCCCTGACTGCCGCCCGCGTCGCCGCGCATCCGCGTGGCAGCCGCAAGGCCGAAACCACGCCGCCGCCGGTGTACCCGGAGTCGCACCTGTCGTTCCTGGCCAACGTCTACAACCAGAAGGCACGCGACTTCTATCACCGTCACGGCGTGAAGCTGATCGATGCGGCCTACGAGGCGCACGAAGAGGCCGGTGAAGTGCCGGTGATGATCACCAAACACTGCCTGCGTTTCTCGTTCAACCTGTGCCCGAAACAGGCCAAAGGCGTGACCGGTGTGCGCACCAAGGTCGCGCCGATGCAGCTGATTCACGGCGACGAAGTGCTGACCCTGAAGTTCGACTGCAAGCCGTGCGAGATGCACATTATCGGCAAGATGAAAGGCCACATCCTCAACATGCCGCAACCGGGCAGCGTGGTCGGCCACATCAGCCCCGAAGACCTGCTGAAAACCATCCCGCGCGCGCCACACTGAGTGACGGGCGGGCGTGGCGCTACGGTGTCACGCCTGCTCGGGCTCTCGCTCCGCCAGCTCTTCGAGCAGGTCGGCTGACGGCACAAAGAACAACCCCCCGGTGACTGCGGTGCTGAAGTCCAACAAACGGTCGTAGTTGCCGACGGGTTTGCCGACAAACATGTTCTCCAGCATCTGCTCGATCGGTTCCGGCGAGCGCGCGTAGCCGATGAAATAGGTGCCGAACTCGCCAGCCCCCGGACGACCGAACGGCATGTTGTCGCGCAGAATCTTCTGCTCCTGACCGTCCTTGGTGATGGTGGTCAGGGCGCTGTGGGAGTTGCTCGGTTTCACCTCTTCACCGAGTTCGATGTCGGCCAGTTTGGTCCGGCCGATCACCTTCTCCTGAGCCTCGACGCTCAGCGCATTCCACGCCTCCATCTTGTGCAGGTACTTCTGCACCAGCACATAACTGCCGGATTCGAATGCCGGGTCTTCGTTGCCGATCAGGGTGAAGTGGTCTGCCTTGCGGCCCACCGGGTTCTCGGTGCCATCGACGAAACCGATGATGCTGCGCATGTCGAAGTAGCGGAACCCCTGCACCTCATCCACCACGGTAATCGCGCCATTGAGTGCGCTGCACAACTGGGTCGCCAGTTCGAAACACAGGTCCATCTGGTCGGCACGGATGTGCAGCAGAATGTCGCCGGGAGTGGCTACGGCGCGACGGCCCTCGACGCCGAACTCGCGGAACGGATGCAGCGACGCCGGGCGCGGACTGCCGAACAGGGCGTCCCAGGCGCTGGCGCTGAACCCGCAGACACACGACAAGTTGCCGCTGGGCACACGTTTGCCGACCGAGCGGGTGAGGGCGGCGATGTCGCCGCACCAGCCGCGCACCCGACTGGCGGCGTCGCTGCCGGGCAGCAGCGTGGCGACGATGAAGATCGCGCTGCTGGTGATCGGGTTGCAGATCGCTTGTGGCTCGGGGGTATCCATTGATGAGGTCATAGTCGGTTCCATATGCGCGGGGCCAAGGTCGGCGCTCAGTATGAAACCAAAAACGTTTCATCGGTATCTCAGAAGCGACCCAGTCGATAGGCATCCATCGTCGGCACGCCGGCATTGGTCGAGGGAGACGCCAACTGAGCAATCATCTGCGCAGTCACCGCCGCCTGCGTCAGCCCCAAATGCTGATGCCCGAACGCGAGCAGCACTTTACCGTCGCCGACCTTGTCGATGACCGGCAGCGAGTCCGGCAGCGACGGACGAAAGCCCATCCACGGCGTCGCGTCTTCAGCGTTCAAATCACGGCGGAATAAGCCCTTGCTCAAACGGTGTAACTGCCAGGCGCGTTCCATAAACGGCGGGCGCTCCAGACCGGCGAACTCAACGGTGCCGGCCAGGCGCAAGCCGCCGGCCATCGGCGTCATGATGAACTTGCGCTCCAGCGACGTGACGGCGAACGGCAGTCGCTCGTGCTCGTGGGGCAACATCAGGTGATAGCCGCGCTCGGTGTCCAGCGGCACGCGTTTACCGGTCAGCGCAGTGGTGAGCTTCGCCGAATGCGCGCCACAGGCGATCAGCACCTGCCGCGCGGTGAAACGCCCCTGATCGGTGATCAGTGACACGCCATGCGCCTGCAACTGGCCGCCCTGAACCTCCTGCTGAATGAACTGCACGCCGGCCATTTTGGCCGCACTCACCAGTTCGCACACCACCTGATACGGGTCGAGAAAATGCCCGGTGCGCGGGTAGAACAACCCGCCCTGAATCTGTTCGCTGAGCTGCGGCGCGGTGTCCCGCACGGCGCTGGCCGACCAGAAGTCCACGGGCACCTGTTGCTGACGCATGCGAGTCTGCAAGGCGTCGATCGCTTGCCGCGACTCGGCGCGCTCGAACACCAGCAGCGAGCCGTCCTCCTTGAGCAGGTCGGGGCGGGCGATGCTGTGCAGCAAGCGCTGCCACGCGTCGAGGCTGCTTTCATTCAGCGCGCGCAAACCGGCCACGGTGCGCTGAAACGGCGCGGGGCGCAGGTTCAGCAGCAAGCGGGTGAACCACGGTACGGCGCGCGGCATGTACTTCCAGTCCAGACGCAGCGGCCCCATCGGGTCCATCAACATTGCTGGCAGACGCCTGAGGATCGACGCGTCGGCAATCGGAAACACCTGCTCGGTGGCCAGATGCCCGGCGTTGCCGAACGAGGCGCCATGACCGGGCGGCTGCCGGTCGATGACCACCACCCGTTTACCCTGACGTGCCAGTTGCAGGGCGCAGGCGACACCGATGATGCCGGCGCCGATCACCGCGATATCGGCATTGTCCGCTGTGAGGTTGTCGGGCATGTTCAGGCTTCCCTCTGACCGTCGAGCAAGCGTCGTAATTGCAGCGGATTCGCCTGTTTCAGCGGCTGCGGCAGCAGGCTGTCGGGAAAATCCTGATAACACACCGGCCGCAGGAAACGCAGGATCGCCGCCGTGCCCACCGAGGTGCTGCGCGAGTCCGACGTGGCCGGGAACGGCCCGCCATGCACCATCGCATCGCACACTTCGACCCCGGTCGGCCAGCCGTTGACCAGCAGACGTCCGGCCTTGCGCTCCAGTGTCGGCAACAAGGCCCGGGCGCGATCCAGATCGGCGTCATCCAGGTGCAGAGTGGCGGTCAACTGGCCTTCGAGGTGTTCGCAGACCTGGCGGATTTCATCGTCGTTGGCGCACTGTACGATCAGTGATGCTGCACCAAACATTTCACCTTGCAGGCGTGCGTCAGCGAGGAAGTCCTGCGCCTGAGTGACGAACAATTGCGCCTGGCACTGGTTCGGCCCTTCAGTCGCGAGACCGCTCGCCACGCGTTGCGCCTGAGGATGTTCGGCCAACGCGGCGACGGCGCTTGAATAGGCGCGGAAAATCCCCGGCGTAAGCATGGTCTGCGCCGGGCTGCGCTGGACCCCTTCGGCGGCAGCGGCGATGAAACTGTCCAGTGCCGCCCCTTGGCGAGCAATGACCAGACCGGGATTGGTGCAGAACTGCCCGGCGCCCTGAGTCAGCGAGGCGACAAAGCCCTGCGCCAACGCCTCACCGCGAGTGGCTAGCGCTGCGGGAAACAGCAGCACCGGATTGATCGAACTCATTTCCGCATACACCGGAATCGGTTCCGGCCGCGCTTGCGCTGCTCGACTCAGGGCGAGGCCGCCGCTGCGCGAGCCGGTGAAGCCCACCGCCTTGATGCGCCAATCGCTGACCAATGCAATACCGACTTCGTTGCCCGAACCGAACAGCAGCGAGAACACGCCGTCGGGCACACCCGATTTTTTCACTGCACGCGTCAGCGCCTGGCCGACCAGTTCACTGGTGCCGGGATGCGCGCTGTGCGCCTTGACGATCACCGGGCAACCGGCGGCCAATGCCGAAGCGGTGTCACCACCCGCCACCGAGAACGCCAGCGGAAAGTTGCTGGCGCCGAACACCGCCACTGGCCCCAGCGCAATCTGCCGCTGGCGCAGATCAGAACGTGGCAGTGGCTGGCGCTGGGGTTGTGATTGGTCGACCCGCACATCCAGCCATTCGCCGGCACGTACGGTGCGGGCAAAGGTGCGCAATTGCCCGCAGGTGCGTCCGCGTTCGCCTTGAATCCGTGCGCGTGGCAGGCCGCTTTCGGCCACGGCGCGGTCGATCAGCGCATCGCCAAGGGCTTCGATCTCCTTGGCGATGGTTTCGAGAAATTCAGCGCGCGCCTCCAGGGAGGTCTCGCGATAACGATCAAAGGCTTGCCACGCCAGTGCGCAGGCCTGTTCGACATGCTCAGCGCTGCCACCGGCATAGGCCGGTTCCAGCACTGCGTCGGTGGCGGGGTTGATCGCGCGGATCGCTTCACGGCTGCCGGCGATGGCTTGGCCGCCGATCAACATGTGGCCTGTCAGAGTCATGACGCTTCCTTGATAAAAGAGGTGAAGCCCCGGCTTCACGCCGGGGCAGGGGCTGCGGTCAGGCGAGGTTCTGTTCGGCAGACCAGTTTTTGTACCACTGGCGGAACAGCGCGTACTGGGTCTCGGCGTAGCGGCGCTGGGCATCGCTCAGCGCGTCGGTTTCATTGAAGTGCAGGGCGTATTCGCGGTCGCCGTTGAGCACCATCAGGTGCTTGTAATACAGCACCAGATCGCAGCCTTCATCGAACGACGACAGCACCGCCAGCGCCGCTTCCAGTTCGCGCGCCAGGCGCCGGGCCTTGGCGTCGCCCTTGGCCGCTTGCTTGCTCAGCGCCACCAGTTGCAGCACTTCGCGCGGCAGGGCGTTGCCGATGCCGGTGATCGCGCCAGTGGCGTTGCAGTTGACGAAACCGTGCACCACTTGCGTATCGACACCGACCATCAGGGTCACGGCATCGTCCTGCGAGGTGATGTTTTCGGCGGCGTAGCGCAAGTCGGCGCCACCGCCGAACTCCTTGAAGCCGATCAGGTTCGGGTGTTCGCGGCGCAGTTCGAAGAACAGGTCGGCGCGGGTAGCGAAGCCGTAGTAAGGGCTGTTGTAGATCACCGCCGGCAGGTTCGGCGCGGCGTTGAGGATCGCGGCGAAGTGGGCTTTTTGCGCGGTGGCCGAAGCACCACGGGACAGCACGCGTGGAATTACCATCAGGCCATGGGCGCCGACTTTCGCCGCATGCGCGGCGTGGGACACCGCTTCACGGCTGTTGACCGCGCCAGTGCCGACGATGGTCGGTACCCCGGCGGCCACCAGACGCGCCACGCCTTCCTGACGCTCGGCCTCGGTCAGCAACGGCCAGTCGCCCATCGAGCCGCAGTAAACCACCGCGCTCATGCCGATATCGATCAGCTCGCGACCCTTGGCCACCAGTGCGTCGAAATCAGGTTTGCGCGCGGCGGTGCACGGGGTCATCAGCGCGGGAATGCAGCCAGTGAAGATGTTATCGCTCATTGTTGTAGCTCCTCGGGACATTCATTCAGATCGGTAGAAAGCGGGGCACTCAGATGCCCCAGGCGAAAGGATCCTGCTCGTCGATCAGCAGGGTGGCGTCGGCGGTCATGTAGGCGCGGCCGGTAATGAATGGGCGTACGCGTTCGCCTTGCCATTCGAAGCGCCCTTCGAACTGGCTGCCGGTGATGCTCGCTTGCGTCCAGACCTGGCCTTCGGCGAGTTTGCCGTCGGCGGCCAGACAGGCGAGTTTGGCGCTGGTGCCGGTGCCGCAAGGCGAGCGGTCGTAGGCCTTGCCCGGGCACATGACGAAGTTGCGGCTGTCGGCGTGGGCGTCGTCGGCAAACAGTTCGACGTGGTCGATCAGCGCGCCGTCCTCGCCGTGAACGCCTTGGGCCTCGAGGGCCTTGAGCATCGCCCAGGTGTAATCGGTGAGGGCTTCGACGTTGCTCATCTGCAGGTCCTGGCCGTGTTCGGAAACCAGGAAAAACCAGTTGCCGCCCCAGGCGATATCGCCGAACACGCGACCGTAACCGGGCACATCGACCGGCACCTGTTTGCGGTAGCGCCAGGCCGGGACGTTGCCCAGGGTCACCGCGCCGTCCTCGTGCAGCGTGGCGCTGACCGGGCCGACCGGGGTGTCGATCTGGTGCACGCCCGGTTCGATCAGCCCCAGGTAATGCAGCGAGTTGACCAGGCCGATGGTGCCGTGGCCGCACATGCCGAGGTAGCCGGCGTTGTTGAAGAAGATCACCCCGCAGGTCGCTTCCGGCGACACCGGCGCGCAGTACAGCGCGCCGACCAGCACGTCGTTGCCACGCGGTTCGAGCAGGCAGGCGCGGCGCCATTGATCGTGGCCTTCGCGCAGGGCATCGCGCTTCTCGGCGATGCTGTTGCCGGGCAGCTCGGGGAAGCCTTTCATCACCAGACGCGTGGGTTCGCCGCCGGTATGGGAATCGATGATGTGCAGTCGTTTCATGAACGCGTTCCTTCAGTGAACGTCAGGCGTGAGCCGGGCGCTGGCCCGCTGCCGAATGGGTGGAGGATTCAGCGGCTTCGCTTTCGTCATCTTCGGTTTCCAGACGAATCAGGTGTGCCGGTACGCCGGTGGCCGCGCCCCAGTAGTAGATGCCCAGTGCGCAGACCGCGACGATCACCGTGTCGAACGGATGGCTGAGCACGCCGATACCGCCGAAACTGCCGAGCTTGGAGAGGACGATGGTCACGGCGTAGAAGCCGATCAGCCACGCCGACGAGCGCACTTGCTGGCCGAGGTTGAGGTGCGCGGTCGGCACCATGCGCCCGCACAGCAGGTAGATGACAAACATCAGGATTTGCAGGCCGAGCAACCACGACACGGTGTTCCAGCCCGACCAGTAGACGATCAGCGCGGCGATGATGAACGACAGCGGTCCAAGCACGCTCATGCCCTTGACCCGGAACGGACGCGGCATGTCCGGCGCGTTGCGGCGCAGTGCGGCCACCGTCACCGGGGCCACGGCGTAGCTCAATACCAGCGCGGCGGAGACCACGTTGATCAGCGCTTCCCACGACGGGAACGGCAGGGTCCAGAACACCGACAAGCCAAAGGTCAGCCACAGCGCCGGACGCGGGATGCCGGATTTTTCATCGATGCGGGTGAAGATCTTGAAGAAGGTCCCGGTCTGCGCCCAGCCGTAGATCACCCGTGGCGTGGCGTTCATGTAGATGTTGCCGCAGCCGCTGGGCGAGATCACCGCATCGGCCACCACCAGATACGCCAGCCAGCCGACGCCCAGTGCCAGGGCGATGTCACGGTACGGCAGGGCCAGTTCCTTGGCGACGCCGGCCCAGCCATTGGCGAGCATTTCCGTCGGGATGCCACCGAGGAAAGCCGTCTGCAGCAGCACGTAGATCGCGGTGGACAGCAGCACCGACAGGATCAGCGCAATCGGGATCGTGCGTTGCGGGTTCTTCACTTCACTGGCCACGGAAATGATCGGCGTCAGGCCCAGATAAGCGAAGATCACCCCGCCCGCCGAGACCGCCATTTCGATGCCGGATAGACCGAACGGCGCAAAGCCGTGCACTTGGAAATTGGCTGGTTTGAAGAAGGTGAACAGCACGCCAATCACCAGCAGCGGCACGATGAACTTGAACACGCTGACCAGATTGTTGGCCATCGCGAAGGTCTTCACGCTGCGGTAATTGAGCAGGAAAAACAGGCACAACAGCCCGAACTGCACGAACCAGCCCAGCACGGTCGGGTCGCTGGAGCCGACCTTGGTCAACTCGGGAAACCACGCCGCCGCATATTGCCGCGAGGCGACCACTTCGATCGCCACCAGGCTGGAAAACGCGATCAGCGTAATGAAGCCCATCAAGTAGCCGAGCAGCGGGCCGTGGGAGTAAACCGGGTAACGCACCACACCGCCGGCACGGGGCAACGCGGCGCCCAATTCGCAGTAGACGATGCCCAGCAGCAACACGGCGAAACCACCGAGCAGCCAGGAAAAGATCCCCGCCGGACCGGCGATGGCCGACACGTGACTGGCGGCGAACAACCAGCCCGAACCGAAGATCGCCCCCAGCCCGATGAACGTGAGGTCTATCAATGAAAGTTGTTTCTTGAACTTGCCTTGGCCTGTCATAGCGTCGCCTTCTTGTTGGTTGTTGGAGGGGCGTGCAGTGGCACTACAGTGAACTCATCGGGCGATGGGCGATTGATGTTTTTTGCCGGTGACGATGACGAAATCAGCACAGTGGCCAACGGCAAAGGCCCGGCTCGACAGGCTGTCGGCCATCGGGCAATCTGCGCGCAAGCCAATGCGCACAGTGGGGAGTGACAGTCATGACGCAGAACGCGTTTGCGATCCTGAGCCAGCAGAACGAGGCGAGCCGACCGCAATGCCTCGACGATCTGCTCGCCAGCATGGCGCTGCTGTTGCCGATGCTCGACGTGATTCCCAACGCGGCGATCTTCATCAAGGATCTGCAGGCGCGCTACGTAATGGCCAACCAGACGCTGGTGCAGCGCTGCGGTTTGAAAGACCTGCGACCGTTACTGGGCAAGACCAGCGCCGAGGTGTTTCCGGCGCAATTGGGCCCGGGCTATACCGAGCAGGATCGGCGCGTGCTGGAAGAGGGGTTTGTGTTGGAGGATCAGCTGGAGTTGCATCTGTACGGCAGCCGCGAACCGGGCTGGTGCCTGACGCACAAGCGTCCGCTGTACGACCGCGACAACCGGATCATCGGCCTGGCGGGGATTTCCGTCGACTTGCAGACCGCCAGCGAAACCCATCCGGCGTATCAGCGGCTGGCGGCGGTGGACGAGTACATTCGGGCGAATTTCGCCAGCCGCGTCAGCCTCGGCGAACTGACGCGCATCGCCGGAATTTCAGTGGCGCAACTGGAGCGTTACTGCAAGCGCGTGTTCCACCTGACGCCGCGGCAGATGATCCAGAAAGTGCGTCTTGAGCATGCGCATCGGCTGTTGCACGGCGACCTGCCGATCACCGAAGTGGCGCTGCAGTGCGGCTATACCGACCACAGCGCATTCACCCGGCAGTTCAAGGCTTCGACCGGATTTACCCCGCGCCAGTATCGCTTGGCGACAACGCCCTGAGGCTTGCCCGTCAGGCCTTGACCCAGCGCTGCCGGCTCCAGGCACTCAGCGAATCCACGCCCAGCACCAGAATCAGCATCGCCAGAATCACCGTGCTCGCCTGCGCTTCCTGAAACAGGCTGAGGCTGACATACAGCATCTGCCCCAAACCCCCGGCACCGACAAAGCCCAGCACGCTGGCCATGCGAATGTTGTTTTCCCAGCGATACAGGCAATACGCGAGCAATTGTGGGGCGAGGTTGGGCAGGGTGCCGTAGCAGAACGCCAGCACCGGGTTGCCGCCCTGCAAGCGGATCGCTTCGGCCGGTTCCGGCGGGGTGTTTTCCAGCGCTTCGGCGAACAACCGACCGAGCACCCCGGTGGTGTGCAGGGCCAGCGCCAGGGTGCCGGCATTCGGGCCGAGGCCGGCGGCGAGCACCATCAGTGCCGCCCACACCAGTTCCGGAATCGCCCGCAGACCGTTGAGCAGCAGGCGCGAAGCGCTTTGCAATGGCCAGCCGAAACGCCCGGCGGCGGGCAGCGCGAGGAGGATGCCGAACACCGCCGCGAGCAGGGTGCCGAGGGCCGACATGGCGAGGGTTTCCAGCGAGCCCTTGAGGATCGCCTGCAAATGCGTGGCGCTCAGGTCCGGGCTGAGAAAGCGCTGCGCGTAGGCACCCATCTGCTTGAGGCTGGTGGCGCTGCCGAGTTCACCGAGGTCGAGTTCGAGGTAGCCGAACGAGGCGATGACCGCGACGCCAATGCCGACGATCAGCAACAGATTGATCAGGCGATTCATGTCAGCCTCCAGCGCAGCAGGCGGCTGAGTTGGTCGGCACCGAGCACCAGAATCAGGAACGTCAGCAACATGCTCGCCACTTCACCGCTGGCGAACATGCGCAATGACAGGTCGATCTGTTGGCCGAGGCCGCCGGCGCCGACAAACCCCATCACCACTGACGCACGAATCGCGCACTCCCAGCGATACACCGTGTACGACAGCAGCTCCGCCGCGACATTCGGCAGAATCCCGTAGGCGAACGCCGCGAGCCGTCCGCTGCCGGCCTGCATCAAGGCGTGCGCCGGGCGTTGGTCGGTGGATTCGAAAATTTCCGCGTAGACCTTGCCGAGCATGCCGCTGTAGGTGATGGCGATCGCCAGCACACCGGCCGCCGGGCCGAGGCCCACGGCGCGCACAAACAGCAGTGCCCAGACGATCTCCGGCACGCTGCGCAAGAAGATCAGCAGCCCGCGCACCGGCCAGCGCAGCAAGCTTCCGACCCGACTGGGAATGCCGCTGCGGGACGCCGCCGACAACGACAGTGCGCGACTGGCAATCAGGCTCGCCGGCACCGCCAGCAGCAGCGCCAGAGCCATACCGGCGGTGGCGATGGCCAGGGTTTGCAGGGTCGCCTTGAGCAGTAACTGGAGAAAATCGTGGTCATGCGCCGGTGGCCAGAAGCCTGCGATGAAACGACCCATTTCGGTCTGGCTGTCGCTGTGCAGCAGCACGCCAAGGTCCAGTTCGCTGAGCTGGATGCCCGGCCACAGCAGGGCAAGTGCCAGCAGGGTCAGCAGCAGTCGCGGCGCGGCGGCCGGGTCGCGTGAATCGGCCTTCAGCATCGCGGGATCTGCACAATCAGCGGCGCATTGGGCGTCGTCGGGCTTTGCAACTGCTCGTTGGCGTACAGCGTGTCGAGCATCTCGCGGCTGACCTGTTCGGCCGGGCTGTCAAACAGGATCTGGCCGTCGCGCAAACCGATGATGCGCGGAAAGTGCGCCAGCGCCAGTTCCACTGCATGCAGGCTCGCCACCAGCGTGACGTTGTGTGTCCGGGCGTGCTGCGAGAGGATCGACAGGGTGTGCCCGGCCAGCACCGGGTCCATCGCCGACACCGGTTCGTCCGCCAGCAGAATCTCCGGTGCCTGATACAGCACCCGGGCAATGCCTACGCGCTGCAATTGGCCGCCGGACAATTGCTGGCAGTAAGCGAAGAGTTTGTCGCCCAGATCCAGGCGGGCGAGGGCCGCACGGGCGCCGGGGATGTCCGTGGGATGCAGCAGATTCAGCAAGCTCTTGCCTAAACTCCACTGGCCGAGTTTGCCGGCCAGCACTGCCGTCACCACCCGTTGGCGCGGCGGCAGCGGTGGGGCTTGATGCACCAAGCCGATGCGCGCACGCAGGCGTTGCCGTTGACGAGTGGAGAGGTGCCAGGGACGTTCGCCCAGCACCTCGATTTCGCCGCTGCTGGGGCGCAACGCGGTGGCCAGCAGATTCAACAGACTCGACTTGCCGGCCCCGGAAGGACCGATGATCGCCACCTGCTCGCCCGCGCCAATCTGCAGGTCGACGCCGCGTAGCGCATCGACCCCGTTGGCGTGGTGCAGGCGGGCGTGTTTGAGGCTCAGGGTCATTTCAACAGATCGGCAGCGCGAGCAGCTTCCTCGATACCCTTGTAGTTTTCGGGCTTGGTGTCGATGAAGCGGCTGGCCGCCTGCAGATCAAGAATCTTCTTCTGCTCGGGGTTGGCCGGGTCGAGGTCGAGGAAGGCTTTCTTGATCTTCGCCGCCAGCGCCGGGTCGAGGGTGCCGCGCACGGTCCAGTTGTAATCGAAGTAGGCCGGGGTGGTGGCGAACACGTGGACCTTGCTGGTGTCGACCTTGCCGGCGTCTACCAGTTTCTGCCAGACGCTGGCGTTCAGCACACCGGCATCGACCTTGCCGGCCTGGACCCAGGCGACGGTGGCGTCGTGGGCGCCGGAATAGGCAACGCGGCTGAAATAGGCTTCAGGCTTGATGTTGTCGTTCTTCAGCATGAAATAACGCGGCATCAGGCTGCCGGAGGTGGACGACACCGAGCCGAAGGCAAAGGTTTTGCCCTTGAGGTCGGCCAGGCTCTTGACGTTCGGGTCGGCGGTGATGAATTTGCTGGTGAACTGCGCATCCTGCTCGCGCTGCACCAGCGGGATCACCGGGGTGGTGGCGTCGGTCTTCAGGCGTGCCTGAACAAAGGTGAAACCACCCAGCCAGGCCATGTCGAGGCGGTCGGTCGCCAGCGCTTCGACCACGGCCGGATAGTCGGCCACGGGAACGAACTGCACTTTCATGCCCAACTGCTGCTCCAGGTACGCACCGAGCGGCTCGAACTTGCGCAGCAATTCGGTCGGGGCTTCATCGGGAATCGCGCTGACCCGCAACACATCGGCGGCATGCGCCACCAGAGCAGAAAAAGACAGGGCCAGAGCAGCAGTCAGTGCCAGGGTTCGTTTGAGCATGGAAATCTCCGTTTCATGAGCGTCGCATTCTAAGCGCCGCCGGGCGCGGTGTCGCGCGCGGACGCTCAATCAGGTTAGACGAAACGGTGAGGTTATACGCAGCCGGGCAGTCAAAGGCCAGCCGTAGTGGCTGGCGATGTTTTACCTCAGGTTACGCTGCATGATTGTCCGGCAGCCTGGCGATTACCTTGATCTCGAACTGAAACCCGGCCAGCCAGGTCACGCCCACCGCAGTAATCGTCGGATACGGTGCGCTGCCCCAGAACTCCGGTACCACTTCCCAGATGGTTTCGAAGGTCGATTGTGGATCGATCATGAACACCGTGACGTCCACCGCATCGGCGAAGCTGCAACCGGCGGCATCGAGGATCGCGTTGAGGTTATTGAACGCCAGGCGCACCTGGTTCTGCAGATCCGGCTCGGGCGAACCATCTACACGGCTGCCGACTTGCCCCGAGACAAACAGAAAACCGTTGGAACGAATCGCTGGCGAATAACGATGGCGCTCGTAAAGCGCATGGCGGGCTGGCGGGAAAACGACGTCGCGCTGGGTCATGGGTGTCTCCATCATTGTTTGGTGGTTGCTGATGGAGTGACTGTAGGGGCTTGCGCAGTGGCGATAAACGCGCAAGCTTGGCGTTCACTGTTTGCAGATTCCAAACAATTCGAGGGCGCAAAGTGGACCGTTTCGATGCAATGCAGGCGTTCGCCCGGGTGGTCGAGGCGGGCAGTTTCACCAAGGCTGCCGAGACCTTGCACATGAGCAAGACCACCGTGACCCAACTCGTGCAGCAACTGGAAGCCCGGCTGCGGGTCAGGTTGCTCAACCGCACCACGCGCAAGGTCAACGTCACTGCCGATGGCGCAATCTATTACGAACGGGTCATTAGGTTGTTGGCCGATATGGACGACGCCGAAACCAGTCTGTCCGGCGCCTCGGCATTGCCCAGAGGACGCTTGCGCGTAGATGTGCCGAGCCCGCTGGCGAGGCTGATTCTGGTGCCGGCATTGCCTGAGTTTCATGCGCGTTATCCGGACATTCAGATCGATATGGGTGTCAGCGACCGCATCGTCGACATCATCGATGAGAACGTCGATTGCGTGGTGCGCGGCGGCGAACTGCTTGATCAGTCACTGATGGCGCGGCGGGTCGCCGATCTTCAGCTCGGGGTTTTCGCCGCGCCGGATTATCTGGCCCGCGCTGGCACGCCGCAGCATCCACGCGAGCTGGAGGACTCGCATCATCGGGTGGTCGGATTTCTCTGGGCGCGCACCGGCAAACCCGTGCCTTACGCCTTGCACAATGGCAGCGAACACCTGCAGATCAAGGGCCGCCACGTGCTCGCCGTCGATGACGGCAACGCTTACCTTGCGGCAGGTCTGGCCGGCATGGGGGTGCTGTGGTTACCCAGGTACATGTCGCACGCGCATCAGGCTCGGGGCGAGTTGGTGCCGCTGTTCGAGGACTGGCAACTCGAGTCGATGCCGCTCTACGTGGCGTACCCGCCGAACCGGCATATCAGCCAAAAGCTAAGGGTATTTATCGATTGGATCGTGGAATTGATGGCGCACCATGGCAATGGCCCGGAACTTGCTGAGCCGCGCTCCGGGACTGTCAAATAACTAACGAATAACGCCAACCATGACAGTCGCTTGCTCTGGATGCACCGCTATTCACTCAAGGAGCGTCACCCGTCATGAATATGTATATCGATATTGTCGGTGCGTGCAATTTAAGCTGCCCTTCGTGCCCGATGGGCAACTCGGAAAACGTCAACTTCAAGAAAGCCATGCAAGTCGACATGTTCCGCAAGATCGTCGAGAAGGCCCGCAACGAAGGGGTCGAGACGATCTTTCTGTACAACTGGACCGAGCCGTTGATCCACCCGCGAATCGGTGAGTTTGTCGAGATCATCAATGCCGCCGGTTTGCAGAGCGGTATCAGTTCCAACTTGAACCTGGCCAAGAACATGGAAACCACCATGCTGGCCAACCCGTGGTTCTTCCGTATTTCGTTGTCCGGGTTTTACCAGGAGACTTACCAGCAGGGGCACGTGGGCGGCGACATTGAAGTGGTCAAAGCCAACATGATCAAACTGCATGAACTCAAGCAACAACATGGCTTGAGTACGCGCATCGAGGTTTACTACCACCGTTATCTGGACAACATGGAAGAAGAAGGGCTGATGCGCGAATTCAGCCAGAGTCTGGGTTTCGAGTTCTCCACCGGGTATTCAGTGATGATGCCGCTGGAGAAAACGCTGGCGCTGATCGAGCGCGACCCTTCGGTGACGGATACCGATCATGAAACCCTGAAAAGGCTGGCGCTGCCGCCCTTCGACGATCTGGTCAATCTGGTCCGTCAGTATCCCAAGCAGGCGTGCTCGCTCAAGGATGACTGGCTGGTGCTCGACTGCAACGGCAATACCGTTTTGTGCTGTTCCGTTTTCAATCAGACCGAATACCAGGTCGGCAAGTATCTGGACATGCCTCTGGCGCAATTGACCGGCCTGAAGTCCACCCAGAAAAATTGCGTCGACATGTGCAATCGCTGCGCAAAAAACGGCTTGCACATCTACTCGACCCAATCCAATCGGGGGCCGCTGGAAAGTCACGCCGTCAACCGCATTATCGACTTCCAGCGGCGCACGATCATGGGGCTGCCGGTCGAAAGCGAAAAGCTTGGGCGAACCGGCGAAGTCAGTGCGGAGAACTTCGACGAAGCGCAATACCTGCATATGAACCAGGACGTCAAAAACGCGATTTCCACGGGCGCGTTCACCAGCGGTTATCAGCATTACGTGCTGTTCGGTCGTCTGGAAGGCCGGCTCGGTGCGGGTTATCTCACGGTCGTCTGACCGTGCGGATCAGGTCCCGCCAATTCAGTTGCCACAAGCGTGATTGACTCTTTGGCCCATCAAGCCAACTATCGGCGCATAACAACATGACCGATGGGCCAGACCTTGATCGAACGACGTCAATTCAGCGGAGGCATGAAGGGTAAAAACCTCCGCTATCTGAATGAGCAATCCGCCGAAACCCTCATCACCCGCACCGGTTTCCTGTTGCTGGAGCACTTTTCACTGCCGGCCTTTACCCAGGCGCTGGACACGATCATCACCGCCAACCTGTTGCGCGCCGGACTGTTCAGCTCGCGCACGTTCGGGCTGGGCGAGGGTGAGGTGATCAGCGATCTGGGGTTGGTGATTCGCCCGGATGCGCGGATTGACGCCGCCAGCCTTGCGGATCTGGACTTGCTGGTGGTGTGTGGCGGCTACCGCACTGAGCTGAAGGCCTGCGAGGAGTTGATCAGCCTGCTGCGCTCGGCGGCGGAGCGCGGTGTCAGTCTGGCCGGTTTGTGGAACGGTGCGTGGTTTCTCGGCCGCGCCGGGCTGCTCGATGGTTATCGTTGCGCGATCCACCCGGAACACCGTCCCGCACTCACGGAAATTGCCAAGGCCACCCAGGTCAGCAGTGAACCTTATGTGATCGATCGCGACCGGCTCACCGCGTCGAGTCCATCCGGGGCTTTCCATATGGCACTGGACTGGATCAAGAGCCTGCACGGCAAGGCGCTGGTCGAAGGCATCGAGGACATTCTGGCGTTTGAGGAGTCGCGGTATCGGCGGATCAAACCGGATGAAAACCTCTGCGTCAGTGCACCGTTGCGCGAGGTGGTCAAGCTGATGGACGCCAACCTCGAGGAACCGCTGGAGCTGGAACAACTGGCGGTGTACGCCGGTCGCTCGCGGCGACAACTGGAGCGCTTGTTCAAGGAGCAACTCGGTACCACGCCGCAGCGCTATTACCTGGAATTGCGCATCACCGAAGCCCGGCGCCTGTTGCAGCACACCGAGCTGTCGCAGATGGAAGTGCTGGTGGCCTGCGGTTTCGTTTCGCCGAGCCATTTCAGCAAGTGCTACAGCGCGTTTTTCGGTTATCGCCCGTCCAGGGAAAAACGCCTGGTCAAATAGACCGAGGCGTTTTCTGCCTTCGACCTCAGAGGTGATCGGCGTCGATCACTGCCTGAGCAAACGCCTGCGGATCTTCCTGGGGCAGGTTGTGGCCGATGCCGCCGTTGATCAGGCGGAACTGGTACTTGCCGGTGAAACGCTTGGCGTAATCCTCAGGCGCCGGGTGCGGCGCGCCGTTGGCATCGCCCTCGAGGGTGATGGTCGGCACGCTGATCGACGGGGCGCTGGCGAGTTTCTGCTCCAGCGCCGCGTATTGCGGTTCGCCCTGCACCAGGCCCAGACGCCAGCGGTAGTTGAACACGGTGATCTCGACGTGATCGGGGTTTTCCAGCGCTTTGGCGCTGCGGTCGAACGTGGCGTCATCGAAGGCCCATTTCGGTGAGGCGAGCTGCCAGATCAGCTTGGCGAAGTCGTGGGTGTTTTTCCGGTAACCGTCCCGGCCACGGTCGGTGGCGAAGTAGAACTGATACCACCACTGCAATTCGGCCTTGGGCGGCAACGGGTTCTGCCCGGCAGCCTGATTGCCGATCAGGTAGCCGCTGACCGAGACCAATGCCTTGACTCGCTCCGGCCACAGCGCCGAGACGATATCTGCCGAGCGCGCGCCCCAGTCGTAGCCACCGAGCACCGCTTGCTTGATGTTCAGGGCATCCATGAAGTCGATCACGTCGCTGGCCAGCGCTGCAGGCTGGCTGTTGCGCAGTGTCTGATCGGAGAGGAAATGCGTGTCGCCATAACCCCGCGCATACGGCATCAGCACCCGATACCCCTTGGCGGCGAGCAACGGCGCGACCTCGTCATAACTATGAATGTCGTACGGCCAGCCGTGCAGCAGAATCACCACCGGCCCCTGCGCCGGGCCGGTTTCGGCGTAGGCCACATCCAGCAGCCCGGCCTTCACATGCTTGAGCGGGCCGAACGGCGAGGGCGCGGAATAGCTGACGTTGTGGTCGCCGGTTGCCGGCTGCGCGGCGGCGGCCGTTGGCATTTGCGTCGCCGCCAGCGCGCCGAACAGCGCCACGGCGAGGATGTTCGTGCGGCTGAATGCTGCGTTTTTCATGCTGAAGTCTCCTTGGCAATCCTGTCGAGGGGCAGGTGCGGGCTGAGCCCGGCAAACCTTGCAGGCATTTGAACGCCGGGACGTATCTGGCCCATGTCGAAAAAACGCGATGATTCAAGTTCATGTATCGCCGGGGCATCTGTACACACTGTGATACACAGCCGGTGTGCTTTGTATGGCCGTGTATCCAGCTCTGCACGTGATACACGGCGAGACCAAACGCGGGTTTTTCGACACATCGCCGCTACACCCGGCAGTCACAGTGCAGGCCTTCACACCATGACTGTCGAGAGGGCATTTGCATGCAACGCACACTGATTCTGGCCACTGTGGCCGCACTGGTTTCATTCACCGGCCTGGCGCAGGCGGCAGACGCTCAGGCCATGAGCTGGCAGCAGGGCTTGAGCCGTACCGACCTGATTCGTCAGGACCTGGGCGCCGCGGATCGCGAGGTGATACAGGCACGTATCGATTTCGAACCGGGTGTCACCGCGCCGCGGCATGCGCATCCGGGTGTCGAAGTGGCGCACGTGGTCAGCGGCACGCTGGAGTATCAACTGGAGGGGCGGCCGGCGGTCACGCTAAAGGCCGGTGACTCGCTGTTCATCCCGGCTGGCGTGGCCCATGTGGCGAAGAACGTCGGCCAGGACAAAGGCGTGGAACTGGCGACCTATGTGGTGAAAAAAGGCCAGCCGCTGCTGGAGCTGAAGCCGTGATCGGGCTTATCTGGCGCGCAGCAACTTGCGGTAATCCACCGGTGAAATCCCGCGTGCCTGACGGAAGGAATGGCTGAAAGAACTGGCCTGCGAGTAACCCAGCATCAGGGCGATGTTCATGATGCTGGTCTCGGTGCGGCGCAGGTAATGGTCGGCCAGTTCCATGCGCATGGTTTCCAGTACCTGATTGAAGTTTTCCCCTTCGGCCGCCAGTTTGCGCTGCAAGGTGCGCGGCGAAATCGCCAACTGCCGGGCCAGACTTTTCAAGCTGAAATCGCCGGTCGGCAATTGCTCGGTGAGCAGCGCGCGCAATCGATCTGTGACCGAAAACGCCGGATACGACAGGCACAACTGCCAGTCGGCCTCCAGCAGCATGCTGCGATGCATGCGCGGGTCGGCGCCCTGGATCCGCGTTGAGAGCGTCGACTCGGCAAACACCAGCGCATTGCAACCGGCCTCGAACTGCACCGGACAACCAAAGAAGTGTTCATACAGCGCCGGTTCGCCTACCGCCGAATGCATCATCCGCACTTCCAGCATCGGCTGATTACTCGCGATCAACCAGCGGCCGAACGCTGCCCAGCCGACCATCAGCGCTTCCTGATGCAGGGCGCAGTAAGGCTCCAGCTCGCTGATGCGTTGATCTTCGAGGGTCACGCGGCCGTCGCCGATGACGATCCGGGTCTGACTGGACGGACTGTCGTAAACGATCTTGCCGAAACGCAGAATCATGTTCAGCGACTCGCCCAGTGTCGCGCTGGTCATCAGCACATAACCCAGCACGCCATAGGTGCCCGGGCGCACGGCGGCGCCGACCAACAGGCCGAAATGCGGCAGGTTGCTGCTGAGCGCCGCCAGTTCCAGCAAGGCACGCAGTTGGCGCATGGGAATGCGCACGATCGAGTCGGACAACTGCTCGCGTGAGAGTCCGGTCTGCTGCAACAGCCAGTCGCCATCGCAGCCGTATTGTTCGGCGACATCAAGGACGTGGTTAACGAAGGCAGCGCTGGAAGTGGCGGGTCGCATGGGGGGAGGGGAAGTCCGGTAATCCGGTGATCTTGCTTTTCCGAAAGGTGAAGAAAGCGACGTCGCCAAGGCGCGCGGCGTCAATAGACCCTACATGCGCCCGATCACCGGAATACCGGTGCCAGTGACGGCCGACGCTTGTTCCGAGATCAGAAACAGAATGACCGCCGCCAGTTGTGCGGGCGTCACCCAGCGCTGGTGCTCGGCGTCGGGCATGGCTTCACGGTTTTGCGGGGTGTCGAGCACGCTCGGTAGCACGGCATTGACCGTGATGCTCATGTCCTTGAGTTCTTCGGCGAGGCTCTCGGTCAGGCGCAGTACGCTGGACTTCGACGCAGCGTAAGCGCCCATGCCCAGCCCGGCCTTCGCCGCCATGCTCGATCCGATATTGACGATGCGTCCCGCCGAGGATTGCAGCAGCAATGGCAGCAAGGCTTTGCTGGCGTTCAATGCGGTTCGAAGGTTCAGCGAGTAGAGCCGATCCCAGGCCTCTATCGCACTGCCCAGCAACGGCTCCCACGCATAGCCTCCGGCGCCGTTGACCAGGGCGTCGAGGCGTCCGAAATAGCGGTTGATCTGGTGGGCGACTGCCTGGCAATCGGCAAGGGAGGTCAGATCGATGCCGGACAGGACCAGTCGATTGTGGGAACTGGGAATCGCCATCGTCGCCTGATCGATCAGCACCAGATCCGCGCCCTGGGCTGCGGCCATGTCCGCCAGGGTCTCGCCGAGATTCCCCAGGGCGCCGGTAATCGCCACAACGCGCCGTGAGAGTGACTGAGTCATCAAGAGTCCTTTCCTTTTTAAGGGCGCATACTCTAATGATATCGGTGGCCCGTGGCATGCTTTTGGATGTCAACTTGTTGTGCAAAAGTGCCAAAATTTTATGCTTGGCAACACATCACGAAAGGGTCGTGAAACAGGCGTCAGAAAGTTGGCTTCTGACGGTGGGCGCCAAGCGGATTCTGAAAGCCTGGCGATGGTTTGGTCTGGCATTCTTGTCGCTGTTTCGCCAAGCGCAAAGCCAGTCCTGAAGTCTTTAGCAGGCTTTTTCCGGACGATGCAGCGCGAATCGGAAGTATGTCTTTTTTGCGCGACATAATCTGTTGCTGCAGCAAGCCAGTGCTGCTTGTATCCTTGCGCGCGACAAGGACACGCGGCTGCAGTCATCGAGTCGGTCGACCCGCCGCAGGAACGGAAACCGGACTTTCCCAAAGGTAGTAATGTGAAGCGTGATACCCGCCTGGTTGTGCTTTTGTTGTTGGTGATCGGTTGTTCCCTCGGGTCACTGACGGTGTGGAAAGTGCTGGCCTCTCGAGAGCGCGCACTGGAGGAGGTAAACGTTCATGGCCTGAACCTGACCCAGGCGCTGGCGACTTATTCCGAAGGGATCGTTCGCCAGAGTTCGTTGCTGTTGCTCGGGATCGTCGAACGTCTGGAAACCGAAGGCAGTGGCCCCCCGCAGATCCAGCGTCTGAGCGCACTGGTCAATCGTCAGGAACCGCTGATGCCGCAGCTCAGCGGCATCACCATCTACGACAACCAGGGCCGTTGGCTGATGTCGTCCAACCGACCGATTCCGGCCGGGGCCAACAGCAGTGATCGTGTTTATTTCATCCATCATCGTGACGACCCGAGCCGCGAGACCTTTATCGGTCCGCCGATCCAGAGTCGCTCCAATCAGGAGTGGGTGATCACCGTCAGCCGCCGTTTCAATGATGCGCACGGCGAGTTTGCCGGTGTGGTGGCGGTGACCCTGGGAATCGAAAACTTCCTGCGCCTGTTCGGCAAGATCGATGTGGGCCAGGAGGGTGCTATCGGCTTGTCCTATACCGACGGTACGTTGCTGGTGCGCTATCCCTTCCGCGAGCAGGACATGGGCCGCAATTTTTCCAAGTCGCCCATCTATGAGAAGTATCTGGTCGATCGATCGGTTGGTACCGCGTCGTTTACCTCCAGCCTCGATGGCGTCGAGCGGCTCTACGCTTTCCGCAAGAGTGACCGGCTGCCGCTGATCACCACTGTCGCCCTCGGCAAGCGCGAAGCCCTTGCTGCGTGGCGCATGGAGGCCTGGCTGTCGGCAGTGGTGGTCGCGGGGTTGCTGGGGCTTACCGGGCTCATCGGCTGGCTCCTGATTCTCGATATTCGCAGGCGTACCAGGGCTGAAGATCAATTGCGCGGGACGCAGCAGCAGTTGCTTTCCTCCAATCGTCAGCTTGAGTTACTGGCGATGAAGGACGCCCTGACCGGCCTGGCCAACCGGCGCTGCTTCGATGAGAGCCTCGCCATGGAAGCCCGGCGCGCACAACGTGACGGCACGACACTGGCGTTGCTGATGATCGATATCGACTACTTCAAGCTGTTCAACGACTCATTCGGGCATGTCGCTGGCGATGCCTGCCTGCAGAAGGTCGGCACAATCCTCGAAGGTTGTGTACGGCGCCCCTCGGATCTGGTGGCGCGTTACGGCGGCGAGGAGCTGAGCGTGATCATGCCGGCCACCGACAGTGACGGTGCTGCAGTGGTCGCGCAGTTGATCCTCGAACGCTTGGAGCAAGCGAACATCGCACACCCGTCCAGCCCATTCGGCCGGCTGAGTGTGAGTATCGGCATCGCTACGGCCTCGGGGGCGCAACTGCAATCCTTGCAAGGGTTGATCGAGGTCGCCGATCAGGCGCTGTATAACGCCAAAACGCTGGGGCGTAACCGGTTTGTGAAGTGATTGGTGGGCATTAATCCGATAGATCGCCGTCGGGCTGACTTTCACGCCGGGCGGCGAACCCGCTGGGTGTCTCTTGATGGCGGACACCCGAACTGGCGACTGTATTCCCGGCTGAATTGCGACGGGCTTTCGTAGCCCACTCGATAGCAGGCACTCGCCACATCCAGCCCTTCGCCGAGCAATAAGCGGCGGGCTTCCTGCAGGCGAAGCTGTTTCTGGTATTGCAGTGGACTCATGGCCGTCACGGCCTTGAATTGATGATGCAATGTGGAGCTGCCGAGACTGGCGACCCGCGCGAGTTCTTCGATGCGCAAGGGTTGGGTGTAGTGGTTGTTCAGCCAATCGATTGCCCGCGTTACCCGGCGTGTTTGCGAGTCAACGAGGGCAAGCTCATACAGACGACGACCGTGCACACCTCGCAGGAGCCGGTAATACAGCTCGCGAAGGGCGAGGGGCGCGAGCATGCCGATGTCTTTCGGTGTTTCCAGCAGCCGGACCAGCCGAAGCATGGTTTCCAGCAGAGGCACATCGACCTTTTCAATGAACAGGCCAAGCTCCGGCTCGTCCGGGACGCCCGTCGGGGGCGCATCGGCGATGACCTGCGCGATTTCCGTGGCTTCGAAATCAATGCGGATACACAGATAGGGCGCCTCCGGGCTGGCCATCAGCACGCGCCCGGACACGGGAAGTGTCACTGAGACCACCAGGTAACTGAGCGGGTCGTACAGGTAATGGTCGTCACCCAGGCCGACTTCTTTTTGTCCTTGCACGATCAGGCAAAGTGCCGGCTTGTGCACGGTGTGGATCAGCTCCGAAGGTGCGTCAAAACGGATTACATGCAAGGGCGCTACGGCGGTCTCATAGACCCCGGGTGCGCTAAACCGTTGCGTCAGCAAGCGAACCAGTTCGTCACGGTAGATGGCCGTGTTTTGCAGGATGAAAGCATCGCTCTGTTGCATTTCAGGCTCTCACAAGTGTCCATGAGCGTCTGCCCGGAACTGTCCAGGCAGACGATATTCACCCGACATCATTAAAGTGCTCATTGCCGATAAAGGACCATGCCGGCGTGATACAGCACGTCGTCATGAAAATGCCCGTCAGCGGTGAAGCCGGTGTCGTCCCAGTACTGGATATAGTCACCGGTTATTTCGTAGCGACCTTCATAAGCACTGTTATTTTTACCACGGGCCTCGTCATAACGCCCAGTGGTCAGAAGCTCGTGACGGATGAACCCATCAGCGGTGACCCACATCCCGGCGTAACGATGGTCAGGCGTGGTTTGTCTGGCATTTTTCATCAGCTTTTCTCCTCAGTCCTCATTCAATCCGAGCGGCCTGCCGTGGCCTGTGTCTGCATCCGTTGCGTGCTTTCAGATTACGTAGCAGAGCGCAGAGGTGTCAGAACAAAACTGCCGCAGATTTGCCTGATCCTCTCGGGCTTGCGGGCGGATCTTTCCTGTAATGGCTCAACCGGCCGTGACGGTCATGCCGCCGTCGGCCATGACAACCGAACCGACCATGAAGCTGGCACGGTCCGAGGCGATGAACGCGACCACTTCGGCGATTTCTTCCGGTTGTGCCGCACGGCCGATCGGCGCGGCCTCGCCGTGTTGGGCGAGAAATGCCGGGCCATCGTCGACTACATTGTTGAGGATGTTGGTCACCACATCTCCGACGCCGACGGCATTGACGCGGATGCCGTGGCCAATGACTTCAAGCGCCAGGGTGCGCGTCAGTTGCGCGAGTGCGCCTTTGGAAGCGGTGTAGGCGGCGATGGTGGGGAAGGCGAAGTAGGAGGCGTAGGACGCGATGTTGACGATCGAACCGGATTTATTCGGCATCATCGCCTTGACCGCTTCGCGGCTATGCAGAAATGCCGCCGTGGCATTGACCGCCTGAATGCGCTCCCAGTCTTCGCGAGTCATGTCGATGACCAGCTTGTTGATGATGATGCCGGCGTTATTGACCAGAATGTCCAGTCGACCAAATTGCTCGACGGCCAATGCGACCGCGCGTTCAGCGGCCCCGTCCTGAGTGATGTCGGCTACCAGTGGTACCAGCCCGGGGCGAGCCAGCGCCTCTACCTCAGGGCTGATATCTTCGGCGATGACTTTGGCGCCGCGGGCATGCAGCAGTAGTGCGATGGCCTTGCCGATGCCACTGGCCGCGCCAGTGATCAGAGCCACTTTACCGGCCACTTCGTTTGGTGTGCTGTGCTTGATATCGGTCATGATGTTCTCCAGCATTTTGATCGAGTAGGGATTGGCCGGGTCGGCGCCCGCAAGGCGCTGTCATCGGCGACGGGCCTACTGTCTCGCAGCGGGGCGAGGTCGGCTTTCGGGAGATTGCCCCGGCTGTCGGGGTTTTGCGCTGAATCTCAGCAAAAGGGCATGTTCATGACCAATACCGGGCAAACGGCGTTGCAACAGAAGTCCACTTCCTCCCAGGACTTGCGCATCACCGGGCAGTCGATGGGAGACTACCTGCCGGGCGAGCCGCAGGCGTTGCCAGCGTGTCCGGAAATCAAGGACATCGTGATCCGGTTTTTTACCCATGGCAGCGTGGTTGAACCCATTCTCGTGCCTGCGGTGGTGGAACCGCTGCTCGTCCTGGTTCTGGCGGGGTCGGCGAGGGTGGAGGAGCGCGTGCCGGGTGGCGAGTGGGAAGCGGCGGAGGTCAGCGCGGGCGATTTTTTCCTCACCAGTTCCGACGAGCCTTATGAGATGCGCTGGCAGACTCAAGGGGCCGACACCTTTGAAGTCATGCACCTTTATCTGGGGCTGCCGTTGATCGAGCACGCGTCGCGTGAGTTGTTGGGGGATTACGGGGGAGCTGTGCGTTTGCGTGATATTTCCGGGGCACGCGACGCGCGCGTCGCGTTTGTCATGGAGCAGTTGCGCACCGAACTGGTTCTGGAGCGCTCGCCCAGCGCTCTGTTTGCCCGCTCGCTGGCACAGGCGCTGGCCGTACATCTGGTGCGCAGCTATCGCGCCGAGGCCCGAGGCGGACGTCGGAGCAACGCTTTGCAAGCCTACAAGCTGCGCAAAGTCACTGACGCCATGAGTGCGGATCTGGGCGCTGAATTCAGTCTGGCAAAGCTGGCCAGACTGGCCGAGCTGAGCGAGTACCACTTCAGCCGTCTGTTCAAGCGTGCGACGGGTTTTTCGCCTTCGCAGTACTTCATCCGCTTGCGCATGATTCGCGCGCGGCAGCTGTTGCTCGAGACCGGGCGCAGTGTCATCGACGTCGGCCTGGAGGTCGGCTATTCAAGCCCCAGTCACTTCTCTCAGGTATTTCGTCGCGAGGTGGGCGTAACGCCCAGCGAGTTCCGTGGGGCTTGAGCATCGCTGCTTTATCTGTTTTGCAGATTGATGCACACCGACACGAATAGGCAAAAGTTGCGCAGGTTTCGGCACGCGCCGAGCAGGCATGTGCCCTTAATCTTTTCGACGTACCCCGCAGCAACGCCCGCAACTTCAGCGGTCGCTGCTGAACTTAAATGCTGAGAGCAGGAGCTACGGATATGTCGAACATTCACAACAAAGTCGTGCTGATTACCGGTGCAAGCAGTGGTATTGGCGAAGCGGCGGCCAGGCTGATCGCCAGCAAAGGTGCCCATGTGGTACTCGGTGCCCGCCGTACAGAGCGTCTGGACCAACTGGTCAGCGAGATCCGGGCCGAGGGTGGCTCGGCCAAGGCCCGCGCACTGGATGTCACCGATCTGCAATCCATGCAGGCGTTCGTGACGTTCGCCAAGGCGCAACATGGCAAGATCGACGTGATCATCAATAACGCGGGCGTGATGCCGCTGTCTCCCCTGGCCTCGCTGAAAGTCAATGAGTGGAACCAGATGCTCGATGTCAACGTGCGCGGGGTGCTGCATGGTATCGCTGCGGTCTTGCCGGACATGCAGGCGCAAGGGTACGGGCAGGTTATCAATATCTCGTCGATTGGCGGTCTTGCGGTCTCTCCAACCGCCGCGGTGTACTGCGCGACCAAATTCGCCGTCCGCGCCATCTCGGATGGTTTGCGCCAGGAAACGGACAAGATTCGCGTCACGGTGGTGTGCCCGGGTGTCGTCGAGTCGGAACTGGCCGATACGATTTCCGATGAGGAGGCACGCGAGGAAATGAAAGCCTTCCGGCGTGTGGCGCTCAACGCCGACGCCATTGCACGAGCCCTCGCTTATGCCATCGAACAGCCCGACGATGTTGATGTAAGTGAGATTGTGGTACGTCCGACGGCCAGCCCGCACTGAGCCATCCTGGAAGGCAATCGCTCTCAGGCTCAAAGCAGTCGTGCATCAACGGCTGCTTTGGGCCGCTTCATTTTCGAGGCCGCAACGAAAACCATCTGTCGCGCCGTCAGTCGCCGCCGCTGAACACTCCAGAACCGCAGCCCTCTACCGACTTACAAGTCACCCGGGGGTAATGACCATGAGCGACGTTCGGAAAGAGCAGGCGTTGGCCGCCTGGCGAAAATTACTGGAAGAGCCAGAGATCCGTATGGACGCCGAGGATCAATACGACGAGTTGCTGAAAATGGCCGACACCATGGAGCAGGAAGGGCTGATTACAGCAACAGAATGGCGCCAGTTGGTGCGCAAGGCCGGTGCGAGGTTCGCCCAGGCC
The DNA here is from genome assembly GCF_949767635.1 of Pseudomonas sp. IT-93MI4. Classification (NCBI taxonomy): domain Bacteria; kingdom Pseudomonadati; phylum Pseudomonadota; class Gammaproteobacteria; order Pseudomonadales; family Pseudomonadaceae; genus Pseudomonas; species Pseudomonas sp. IT-93MI4. Next base: position 95,137 of record NZ_CATKPP010000005.1, on the reverse strand, counting down.
ACCGAGGGGCTTTCGGGCGGAACCTGAGAATTTGGCGGGGCAGGGCGCAGAGCGACGGTGCCGCATTGACAGCGGCAACTGTTGTTAATGGGAATCTGTATTAATTGCGAATAATTTTGTATAGCATGCGCGGGAGTTTTTTGGCGGATTCACCCCCTGCATTGGCCTATTCGTAAAGGTTTCCCTCTCCATGCGTCGAACCCTGCTTTCCATTTGTGTGCTGCAAGCATTGTCGCCTGCCTCATGGGCTGATCAAACGGGGGCATCACCCTCAACGCTGGAGCTGGACGCTACCGATGTCATCGGTACGGCGAATTACGAAAGGGCGGACGGCCCGGTGCAGGGTTATCGCGCGACGCGCTCGGCCAGCGCCACGCGTACCGACACCTCGATCCATGAAACTGCGCAATCGATCAGTGTCGTCTCGAAGGATGCGGTCGAAGATCTGGGCGCCACCCGATTGCAGGACGCGCTGGACTACGCCGGCGGCGTGGGGCGGGCGAACAATTTTGGTGGGCAGGGTCTGACCACGTTTACCGTGCGTGGCTTCACCACTGGCGAGTTCTATCGCAACGGTTTCCCGATCAACCGCGGCTATCCGAACATGCCGGATGCCAACACAATCGAACGCCTCGAAGTGCTGCGCGGCCCGGCCACCATGCTCTACGGTCGAGGTGATCCTGGCGGCACCTTCAACGTGGTGTCCAAGCAGCCGTTGCCTGAAAGCAGCGTCACCCTGGGCAGCCAACTCAACGATCAGGGCATGAAACGCGGCACGCTGGACGCTTCCGGCCCGCTCGACGAAGAAGGGCGTCTGGCCTATCGCTTAAACGTTGTGGGCGAGGGCGGCGACACTTTCCGCGATCATGTCGAAACCGAGCGCTACGGCATCGCACCGGTGCTCACCTGGCAGGCTACCGACGCGACCAAGCTGATTTTTGAAGGCGATTTCATGCGCAACAACGCGCCTCTGGATCGCGGCCTTACCCGTTACGCAAAACAGACGGGAACCGCTTCGCGCGACAGTTTTTTCGGCGAAAAAGACGCTGGCAAACTGCATAACGACAACAACATGGCCCAACTGCGTTTCGAGCACATGCTCAATGACGACTGGACCCTGGGCGGCGGGTTCCAGTGGCTCGACGGTTCGCTCAAGGGCAACGCAATCGAGGCCAATGGCATTGCCGATGACGGCCGCACGTTGGGGCGCAATTTCAACTATCGCAAGCTGGAGTGGACCGACAAGGATACCCAGCTCAACCTGACCGGGCATTTCGATACCGCGGGTTTGCAGCACACGTTGCTCACCGGTATCGAGTACGAGGATTACGACTACAAGTCGATCATCCAGCGCTCCAGCGGCGCCGTCGGTGCGTACCCGATCGACATCTTCGACCCGGTCTACGGCCAGCCGCGCCCGGCACTCACCCGCACGCCGACACACGACAAGGAAAACCTCAAGACGTATGCCGCGTTCGTGCAGGATCAGGTGGCGTTGACCGATAAACTCAAGGTGTTGGCCGGGGCGCGTTTCGAGCGCTTCGAACATGACTACGAAACTTACGTGCCCGGTGGCAAGAGCTGGCAGGCCAGTGACAACGCGGTGACTCCGCGCATCGGCGTGACCTATGACCTGACCGAGACATTGGCGATCTATGCCGACACGGCGCGCTCTTTCAAGCCGAACACCGGCGCCAGTCGCCAGGGCGGAGGGTTCGAGCCAGAGAAGGGCAAGTCCTATGAAATGGGACTCAAGTGGGAAGCGCTGGATCAGCAGTTGAGCGTCGACGCGGCGATCTATCAGATCGAAAAACGTAACGTGCTGACCACCGACCCGGTTGACTCGACCTTCAGCGTTGCGGCCGGCGAAGTGCGTAGCCGCGGTTTCGACGTCAACGTGGCCGGCAACCTGACTCCCGAATGGCGGGTGATGGGTGGCTACGCCTATGTCGATGCCGAGGTAACCAAGGACAACGTGCTGCGCTCTGGCACGCGGCTGATGAACATCCCGAAGAACAGCTTCAGCCTGCTGAACATGTATGAATTCCAGGACGGCACCTTCAAGGGACTGGGCCTGGGCACCGGCCTCAAGTACGTCGACGAGCGCGCCGGCCAAACCGCCAACACCGCGTTTTCGATGGGCAGCTATACCGTTGTCGACTTGCTCAGCTTCTACAAGATCAATGACAAGGTGCGGCTTAATCTCGACGTGAAAAACCTGTTCGACCGTGATTATGAAGAGGGCGCATTCGGCAACGTCTATGCCTACCCGGGGGCGCCGCGAACCGTGCAGATCGGCGTTTCCTACACCTTGTAGCAGGGTGGAGCAAAATTCTCACAGGCCACAAATGAAACAGCCCTGAATATTCAGGGCTGTTTCTTGTTTATCCGATAACGCTTGAAACGTTCTTGCTGTAGCCGCTGCCGGCCTCCGTCAGATTCGCGTAAAAGATACAGCCGATCAGTCTCGCGAACAGGCCTAACGTATCCGCCAGATCCGGGTCGTCGAAAATCACCGCCCTGGAGTCCAACGCACACAGCGCGCCCCAAAGTTGTCCGTCAGGAAGGAAAATGGGCGCGCCTGCGTAGCTTTCAATCAAATATTGCTTCACCACGGGGCGTGTGGAAAATCTGCCGTCGCGACTTATCTGCGGCACGAAAAGCACCTGAGGGTCTCTGCGAAACTCACTGCACAGCGTGGTTTCCAATTCCAGCGTGTCGCCGGAGTTGATCCCAAGCTCGATCGGATCGTAGGCGGAACAGACGATCCAGTCAGTCTCGGTGAATTTCGCGATCGCCGCGAACCGCGTCCCGGTCATGCGTGTAACAAGCTGCAGAATATTGGTTGTAGCTTCAATTTCAGCGATAGAGGAACGTTCCTCTGCGCTTAGCAACGCTCTGTCAATGGTGTCACTGAGGGGCATGCATTGTTCTCCGGTCATGATTTTTTAAGTTGGCGACTGCTAAACGCTTTTGAAACTGCTCATTTTGATACTAAACAAAATGGATTCGTTCACATCAAAGGTTCCTGATGGCTGCAATAGCGAAGCGTCATTGGCGTGCGGCTTGAGGCGCCGTTATCGGCGGCGTAGCCTTGATCTCATAAATGTTGGATGTCGCATTGAATGAAAGGTGAGGAAAGTGGAAGGCGTAGTGTTGAGCGAAAAGATGCAACGTGAAGCTGATCGGCTCCTGGCGCAGATTGTCCGGGCAGACTCGATGATCATCGCCGTGAAGGCGGGGGCTCGTGCGGATGGCTTCGTGCTTGGGCTGGAAACCAGCGAGGTTCTGCGTGCCGGCGATGCTGAAAAGCTGTACGTGATTTTTGAAGCGGCTTTGGTCGAGCGGCTGAAAACGCTTTCTCGCAGTTGAGCTGCAGAACATTTATCCGCTTGAACTAACGATTGACCGGTAAGTCAGGGTAGTTATCTGCCACTCTGATTTTGAGGTTATCAATGCGCAATTACACCATCGAGTACCTGTTCAACGGCGAGTCCCGTACGCATCAACTCGCGTTGCAGCAGTCGAAGCTCTCCATTCACGACGCTGCCATGCATCTGCTGGAACTGCATTTTGGGGATGCTGAGAACAGTCTGATCATGCCAACAGCTGACTCGACTGCTGAAGAGATACTGGAGCAGGCCAGTCTGGTGGGTATTACGCAAATCGACGTGAAGGATGCAGGCGCTGACTGATTTCTTCTTCGCTCGCCCCCGGCCCCTGCGCGATGCCCAATCCTGCGTTGACGATACTCACGTATACACTCAGGCGAGTTGACACGCTGTTGATCGGAAATCGGGACATCAGCATCCTTGAACCGCCAGTTGGTTCCAGTGGACAGGAGGGTATAACTGAGGCAGGCGGCGAAGGCGTCCCTTATGGCTCCTTTTTGTGCGCATAAAAAAGGGAGCAAAAAAGGGTACGGACAAAAAAGGGGGTTGATTTATTTCCAAAATATAAATCAGTTCCCATTTTAGTGGTCGCCATTTTAGTCATTTCGGAACACCTCCTGCCAAATCGAAGGCATAGCTGACGGTCTCTGGCGGCTTGTGGTTCTTATTGAACGAAAAAACTTTTCCGCCAGCGAGAGCGGCGCATGCTAGGCGCTCCTGCTCGGCAATGTTACCAATGAGCGAAGCGTCCATAGATGCTTGAGCGGTTCTGTAGCGGGTCAAAAAATCAGGTGTCGGGCGCAGCGCACTACCTGTGCACTCGGCGTAGTCCTTTTCTTCGACGGCCTGCCCCGCGAGGTCACGCATGGACCTACCGGCGAACGTTAGGCGTTCGCACCATTGTTGCTGCGGCTGAAAGCGTTTGCTGTGGGCGTATGTTTCGGCTGAAACCCGACCTGCCGCAGCTGCTTTGGCTTGTGGCGACCCGTCGGCCGCGCAGTTCAATTCCGTCCAGGGGGTACGCAGTTCAGATGTAAGCAGCAAACGCGAACGTTCTGCGTCCCAGCTGAAGATCGCCTTACGGTAGTGGACGGGTGCATCGATGAGCGAGCCGACGTTGATCTCCCGGATTACGCCCTTCGACACTTCTTGGTCGTCGCCCACAGCGGTGTATCCCTCGTGAGTGTGTGCACTGAAGTAGACAGGGGTTACGAAGGGAAACTCGTCGTGCAGCTTTAGCATCCACTGTGCCGAACTGCGGTCAAGGGCGCGAAGCGGATAGTGGCCGGTCAGCACTACCGCCTTGACGCTGCGCGTCGGATCGTCCCGCCATGACTTGAGCTGCTCTACGACTAGGTCACGCTGGCCTTGGCGAATAGTGCCGACATTGGAGTTCGACTCTTTCGACAGAAACTTAAAGCTCGGCACGCTGGGCCAATCAGTTGTGTCGAGCAGGATCACACCAAGCTCCGCACTGGTGACATTGCCAAGCTGTTTAAGGGGGACGCGTACGGATTGGAGCAGCGAGCCCTTGTTCCATTTATTCACCGAGTTGCCGGTGTTCATTGTTGCCGTGTACTCGTATGGGGTGTGGACAGTCAACTGCGAATTAACGAGCGGAGGTGTTGCTTTGCCCGCCGCCACAAGTACGCGTCGGTGATAGTCCGAGGCGTTGCAGAAGGTATCAATTGCAAGTGGGAGTTTTCCGCCGCTCTTCAACCGCAGGTAATCACAGTTGAACTGGTGCGGCCATTCGCGAGCATCTGGAAATGGGCGCAGTCTGTTGGCATCAGATGCAAGCGGATTGTCATCCAGCTGGCCGCAAACGGCGTTGAAGTGCCCCTCAAGTGAGGGATCGATGCTGTGGTTGACAGTAATTTTTCGGATGTAAAGCCAAGCCGTTCCCATCCAGCCGCCATAACTCATGTTCCCCTGAAAAATTCCATCGTGATTACCTTTGGCAATGTAGACGTTTGGAGCAGATAGAAAGGACAAGCGCTTAAGGCGCTTAAATTCGGAGTGGCATGAATAGTCCAAAAGATCGCCTAGGTGGATCACCGGTGGAGTCCCGTCTTGCTGAGTAATTCTCCGCATCACCGACTCGGCAACATACTTGGTGTAGAGATCCTGCTCGACGGAGCGGATGGCGACGTCGCTGGTGTCCTGCGCAAGGCGCGCGGAGTAGTACGTCGGATCGCCGAACAGCTCTCTCTCCTGATTGTCGGCCATGAAGTAGACAACGGCCATGGGGAAGTCGCCGCCGGCAATCGGCGTGGCAGATGGAGAATCTGGCAGAACTCGGATGGTCGAGTAGCATCCTGTCAGAACGGAAAAAAGGAGTGCGACGCTTATGCGCGCTAAAACGTGATTATCCATGTGCCTTGTCCACCATCAGAGCGTACGGTTGGAACTTCCACCCAGAGCCTTAGATTAGGCGACTGAAAAGTGGGACCGTTTTCATAAGGAGCAACGATTAAGCCAAAGGGCGAACGAAGTGAGCGGCAGTTAAGCGCATTACAGTTTCCGCTACTTGTGTCTGGTTGCGCTCCTTGCATGTGCGTAGCTCACTGTTCAATCTGTGTAACGCGCCAGAAAAACGACATGCGGTGAGCAAGAAAGGCGACATAGCTTTTGGCCATACCATGGAGCCTAGCAGTGTATCCATAGTCTGCAATTGGCCGATTCTGTCAAAAAATAGCTTCACCTCTCCATTCCCCTGGCAGAGTTTCTCTGTCAGTGAGCGCGGGGATGAACAGCATGATTGGGTTGTTACCGGAAGGGGAGCAGCACTCGTTCAATCTGGAAAACCACGTCTCACCCCACCACCTTTTACGCAGCATTGACCAGTGCTCGGATTTAAATGACCTGTGTACCCACCTGAAAGTAGTCGCCGATCAGCATTTGATGGCGAATGTTCATCCGTGCCTCAGAGAAAAGGGGACTGATTTATTTTCTGAGAAATAAATCCGTCCCCATTTTTTTGGTCCCATTTTTTTGCGCCCCCATTTTTTGCCATTTTTTGTTCCGTATTCCATGAAGAACCATTTTTTTGATGTGCGGTATGTGCGTTATGGAATGGCCACCCAGGTTTTTATTCCGTTTTATTTAAAAAAATATTGGACAGTGTGATTTTGATTGACTAGTGTCATTTTGCCTTTGCAGAGATATCCATAAAATTAATGTGCAAGGAAGCGATCTTATGCGATTAACTCCTAATTTTAGTTCTGGATCGAAACTTGCTTTTCTAGTGGCTACTGTTTTTATGCTTGCTGGTTGTCCCAAGCCTGCATTATATCGAGAGCCAATTGTTAGATATCAGCAGGCGTCGACAGTGGTTATCGAAGGAGCGCGCACTGAGTATGGTCTGGCAAACAGTAGAGAGTACGATAGTCTACTTAATGCTCATCTTGCTAAGCGAGAGCGTATTTCGCTTAGTGAAATTGATAAAGGAGATTGGCGTGTAATTAGCGCTGATGCTTTGGCTGTTCGTATGTCTGCGTTAGACGCTTTGACAAAACACGGTAAGTTATTGTTGGCTCTTGCAAGTAGTGATGCTCCTGACAGAGCAAAGGACGCAGCAAACTCACTTGATGATGCTGTCAAGGGTCTTCGTTTGTCACTTAATAATAATACCGCTCCTGATACGGTAGATGCTAAAGCAACTGCTTTTGCAGGCGTGGTGGCAGAGGTAACAAAACTTACTTTGGAAGCTAAAATTCAAAAGGCTCTAGATTCGGCAATAAAGTCATCTGAAAGTGCTGTTGAAGGACTAATAGTTTCAATTAAAGATGATATGGCTAATTTATATGAGCGCCGTCGCAATTCTTTGAGTTTGTCAAGAAAATCCGCTGTTGATGCCTATAATCTAGAGTTGACTCAGAAAATTCCTGATGCGGAAAAGCTGAAGAAGAATATTTCAGGGATTAAAAAGGCTGAGGAGGATTGGGACGGATTACAACTAATGCTAGGTGCTGGACCTGGTCTTGATGCAATGCTTCAAGCCCATCAGGAATTAGTCGTTTATGCGAAAAGCCCAAAGAACCCTCAGGATTTTTCTGAACTAGTGGAGGCTGTCGATGCTTTTGTGTCTAGTGCGACGGTGATAGCTGATTCCATTAAGGTTTTACGTTCCGGGAAGGAGTGATGATTTATGTCTTCTGATATTATTTCTTACACTGATTTGATTAGGGCTGTTGGTGACTTGATAGTTAGGGTTGATGTGCTATCAACCGAATTTGATCCTGGCGTTCCAAAGCGACTTATTTTAGATGATATACGTGATGATTTAGATGTTTTTCAGAGGAAGTTGGTTCGTGCTTATTTCGATACGACGACGCCTCAAATTAAGAGTAAGGTGGATTCTTTAAGTAATATAAACTTTGAAATTAAAAAGACTATCAGTGATCTGGATAAATTTACTAAAACTTTGGAGCAGTTAGTGAAGTTTATAGAGGTGGGACAAGAACTTGTGAAGTTGCTTCCTGTTCCCCTGTCTTTGCGCTCTGCTTTACTGGTATAAGCGCACGCATATAGTTTAGCGTGCGTGGAATGTCAAAAGAGCTGTGCGATATAGTAGTAAGTAGTGCAGTGGTGGGTGCGTATCATATTGACTGTGTTAGCTATTTGTGCGTCTGTGCTATTCTGGAACGGGTTCGAATCCCTATTCCCCTCCACATAAGCCCCCCCTGTAGCTCAATGAGTTACAGGGGTTTTTCTTTGTTTTTTAATGCTCAAATCGCCTCGGGGGCATAAGACGGACAATTTGGGAGCAAAATCCGCTACCTCCTTACCGCTTCAGCCCCTTCCCAAATCCCATCGGTTCTGAGACATGCGAGGTCATCTGTTTAGCATTGGATGGGATCAGCTTGCCATAGTGTTTCTTAATCATGGTGGTGCGTGAGTGAATCCCCCCCCCCGGCTTTGTAAACATCCTATGACCGCTTTTGCCGAATGCGGTCGCTCCTGAGCGCCAGCCATCGGCCCAGAGTGTGTAAAACACCATGAACCTCATCGTTGTCGAGCAGTGACATTTGCTGACCGAGAGATCGCACGGTCATGTCACGCGCCATATCGTTCGTAGCTTGGAACACGGCAACGCTGTTTTTACAGCCTCTGGAATGGGCCGAAATCAGCCTTTTTCAGGCCATTAGCGCTTGCATCAAACCGTAGGCACCGATGATTTTCATGACCCGTTTCAAGTTGTAGGCGAGAACATTCAAGCTCATCAGCGCACTCACTCCGGCCAGCTTTCGCGTCAGGAACTGCGTCCGCCCCCATTCATTGTTTGAGCGTCCCGAAGGAAAAGCGAGCACGAGAGGGCGGTCGCGTAAGCTGCCCGGCTTCTGTGCGGTACGCCCGTCGCGGTGTTCGCCACTGCGACGTGGGCGAATCATGTTTCGTCGCGGACCTGCATCAGCGCGAACCCCAGCAGATTCAGGCCTTGCCACAGGTTGGGGTTATTCGCGTTTACGTGATCCTGGGCGAGTCCGATGCCCCAGATGCTGTCAACCGGGCTGGCCTCAACGATGATGCGAGAACCGGTATTCTTGAGGAATGCATTCAACTCCGGGTTTTGCGAGAACTTGGCCTGGTTGGCCCGGACGACAATTGCATATCGGTGTTGCAACCAATCGTGCTCGTTGAATCCGCGCACGTTGCGGCCAAGCGCCTTGGCCGCGTTGGGCGTAGGCGCCGTTAGCACTTGAGCGCGAATGTCCTGATCGCCGAACAAGGCTGCTTTCTCTGCCATCATGAAATGTTCGGCAGTCGCGTAGCGTTGCCCGTCGACAACAAATTCGGCTTCGAACCACTGGCTGAAGCACGAAGCGCTGACTCCGTGCCTGCTTCGCTGGTGTCCCCAGAAAAAGACATAGTTCAGCTCCTCTCCAGCGTTGAAGCGGGAGCGGAGGTCTTCCAGATATTTGGAGTCGTGCAATTGGACTTCCTTCATGCTTTGTCAAAACCAAACAATGAACGCAGCCAACCTGCCGACTTCCGTTCATAGAAGGGCGTGGTTTGCTTGAGCAAGTAATCGCTAAGGCCTGAATCTGCGTCATGAACGCGGTACAGGTCAACGGGTTCGCCATCCGGAGCCAAGTCCGCGGCAACGCTGCCCGCTTCGCGCATGACCTGTTCAAAATCGCCGTCCGCTTCGATCCCGATGATCAGATGAGGCTTTTGGTCAGACGAAGCGTCATGCATCAATGCCAGAAACGCGCGCTTCACATTGCGATGTCTGGCGAGTAGTTGCTTGAGCGAATGGACCATCTTCGAGGGATATTGCGACGGCTGTCCCAGCAGTACCTGAGTGTCCTTTTCGACCGTGCGCTGCACCGGTCCCTGGCCGATCTCATCGGAGAGCAGGTAGCGCACTTCCTCGGGGAAAAACTCTTTCCCGTAAGGAGACTTTGGATTGAGGAAAAGAGGAGTGCCCAGCGTGATTTCAAACAGCGATCTGGCCGGGATCTCTATATAGGACTCCTCGCTGTTTATGGATCTTCGTAGTGTATGCAACGAAGTGAAAAACGGGATGACAGCGGAGCCGTCGGGCTTTTGCCAGTGCGCAATGCTGATGTTGCTGCCTGCCTCAAGGTTGACTCGCCCTTCGCCAGTGCCGGCGGTGCCGAGGACGTAGATATCCGAATTCAGCAGCGTCTTGAAAAAATCAGGTCGGTGGGCGGGTTCATCCGCCGCCAGTCTGAGTGACTTTTCGAGGGTGTTTTCTTGCTGGGTATCCATGATGTCCATCGGCCGTTCCATCAATGCAGGCAAAAAATGGGTGACAAAGAACGCGCAGTTTTTCACGCTGCTGTGAAAACAGGAAGAACTGAAGCCTGATAAATCTGCCGCATCAGGAAGGCAACACCGCGTGATGACGCCGAGCCGCGTGGAAAGAATGCTCTATCTCGTCTTCAGTTTTGCGCACCGTAGAAGTGGTTGAGCAGTATCAACTCAATCACCGCTACAAAAACGCACAGCACGAGAAAGCCAGGACTGAAGACGCGCTTGCGGCCGGATGAGCTTATATCCATCCAGTTAGCGCCGGAATCGCCGGAAGTCAGCAGCAGGAACATTACTCACGCACAAGCCCAAACTTTGCCCCAGAAACCAGCATTTCTGAAAGAAGTCATCCGTGTTTTTCCGTATGCCGCTTGATTCGGCAGATCTTTATTTGCTGGTTAAGCTTGGCGGGAGGGCATTTACGCCTTCCAGAGAACGCTTCCGTGCCAAACGAGACGGCCGATTGATTTCCTCAACCCCCAGAAACGACAAAGCCCTGAATAATCAGGGCTTTGTCGTATCAAATATGGCGGAGGCGATGGGATTCGAACTCATGGACCTGTTACAGTCGACGGTTTTCAAGACCGTTGCCTTAAACCACTCGGCCACACCTCCGTTTGCGTTGCGGGCGCCATAATACCTGAATGAAACACACTGTCAAACTCTGTGCATGGCTTGTTACAGAGCGTCTGTTATGATCTTTGCCACTGAACGTTTCAAACCAACAGGAGTGTCGCCATGCGCGAACAGGATTACGCAGTTCACAACAGCGTGCAGGCTGAGCAGCTAGAGGTTAGCCGCGTCCTGCGCAACACTTACGGTCTACTGGCGCTCACCCTCGCATTCAGCGGTGTGATGGCTTTCGTGGCCCAGCAGATGCGCGTCGGCTATCCGAACATTTTCGTGGTGCTGATCGGTTTCTACGGGCTGTTCTTCCTCACCAACAAACTCCGTGATTCCGCGTGGGGCCTGGTGTCCGCCTTTGCGCTGACCGGTTTCATGGGTTTCCTGCTCGGCCCGATCCTCAACCGTTACCTGGGCATGCAGGGCGGCGCAGAAGTGGTCAGTTCGGCATTCGCGATGACCGCGCTGGTGTTCGGTGGTCTCTCGGCCTATGTGCTGATCACCCGCAAGGACATGAGCTTCCTCGGTGGTTTCATCACCGCCGGTTTCTTCGTGTTGCTGGGTGCAACGCTGGCGAGCATGTTCTTCCAGATCAGCGGCCTGCAACTGGCGATCAGCGCCGGTTTCGTGCTGTTCTCGTCGGTGTGCATTCTGTTCCAGACTAGCGCGATCATCCACGGTGGCGAGCGCAACTACATCATGGCAACCATTAGCCTGTATGTATCGATCTACAACCTGTTCATCAGCTTGTTGCAGATCTTCGGCATCATGAGCCGCGACGACTGATCGCTATTTGTGAATTAACAAAAAACCCGCTTCGGCGGGTTTTTTGTTGCCCGTGCGAAAGCGTAGTGGCCTTTGGCCGAGATTTTTTCAAGAAATCATGGCGCCTTTATGGAATTGGCCTACACCTAAGACAAGGAAGAACGGCAGGCGGTCGACAGGAGTCGGCATGCAGTAACACCTTCTACAGCCCCCGCATCCCATTTTTCTTCTTCTGTTCAAGCCCGTAGCTTCGCCCGGGTTGTCGTATTCGTTCATCCGGAAAACAGGAGGTCCTCCAAACCAGCCTACCCAGATTCAACCGTGAGTTGCTCTCGGCCTGCAAGCCGAGTCCCTGATTATCAAAAAAATAATGGAGGCCCTGGTGGTCGGACTCGATTCATGGGTCGCTGCAGGCGTTGTCCCAATCAAGGAGATCATCGATGAACCAGCCCCAAGGAAAGCGTGCCGTATTGGCTATCACGACAGCACTGTTCAGTGCCTCGACTCTTGCCGGTGTCTACCCCGATTTTGGCTATCAGCCACCCGCCAGCCAATATTCAGGCCCGTTGTTCGAACTCAGCCAGAGTTACCCGACCCAAGCTCCCCAAGGAGCGCTGCCGGATTTTTTCAAAAAACTTCCGGCCAAACCCGACAACAACTTTGAAACCTGGCGTGCCTACATGGAGGAGGTGAAACACTATTGCCTGGAAGGCAATGTCGAGGTCGATTGGAATGTACAGAAGAACAAGCTGCGTCAGTGGTACCACATGCCTTGGCAGCACTATGGCCCGCTGGGGCGTGAAGGTATTCATGGTCTGACCAAGGAAGCGCAGATTCCGGTCAAACAACTGGCACAGACGCAGATCGCCAGTGGCCAGACCTACGCCGTGGGCATTTACAACGACATTGGCGCCTACACCATTGGCGAGGTCTGGAAAGATCCGAACAACCCGGATCCTGGCTTCACTTCGCAACCCAAAAGCTTTTCCAATGGCACCGTAGTCTGCAAGGCATTGTTTGCCGATATTGATCGCACCACCGTACCGTTCCTCGTCAACCCGGTGTTGTGGCAAGGCTATATCACTGAAACTTTCACGTCCGCAAATCGCAAGATCAAAGATGTTGCGCTCATTCAGATGGACATCGCCGTGCGTGATACCCGTATGAGCGACACCGGCTGGATTTTCGGCACCTTCCAGTACAACGGGGCTAAAACCGGCAAAGCCGGTTGGGACAATCTCGTTCCGGTCGGGATCATGTGGGGTAACGATCCGAAAGAAACCGGCAATGACTTCACCAATCCGACGCCGACTGAAACCAGAATCAACCCGGCATTGCAGCAGACGGCAATCAACGCCAATACCAAAGAACTGCCGCCCACCCACCTGGGCTGGAACGGTCGCCTCAACGGGCCTGTAGACAACCCCAACAGTTCCTGCCTGAGCTGCCACGCCACGGGTGAGTCGCCACAGGTGGCGATCATGAATCCCACCTTCCAGCCCAAGGACAAAATACCGAGCCCGGGTTCTGCGGAATGGATGAAGTGGTTCCAGAATATTCCGGCGGGTCATCCGTTCACGCCAGGCACCAAGAGCACGGACTACAGTCTGCAACTGTCAGGCGGTCTGGTTAATTATTTCGAATGGAAATGTGACATGAGCGGGATCTACGCCGATGGCAAGAACGCCTGCGCCAAGGTTCAGAACCTCAAGTTGAAAATGCTCAAGACAGGCGACGACAATTCGCAGCCTCAGCAAAAAGTCATGCGTGACCCAAGTTTGCAGCAATTGCTTGAGTAAAGTGCAGCAGCCTCCAGACGTCTCGGCGTCTGGAGGTTTTCAATCAGTTGATCACGATGCTGCCATCGGCCTGTTGCTTGTAAATCGTGTAGGGCAGCAGAAACGTATCCAGCACACCCGAAACTGCTGCATCGACCACCAGGCCAAGGGAGGCGTTGTTGTAATTGAACGCGTCGACGTCATCCGGCTTTTCGGCGTGCAGCATGCAGAAGTCGTAGGTTGCACCGCTGTAAATGCGTGGGACGGCGCCACAGTAGGTTTTCTTGGTTTTCAGCTGGTTCACGGAAAACTTGTCGTTGAACGCAACCGTTTGCACCGTTCCGCACCCGGTGAGCAATACTGCCAACAGCATCAATGCCTGAAATTTCATTACCGCCAATCCTTCGCCGGAAAAATCTCAATCTACGCCAATCCTGCGCGAAACGCACTCATGCCATCGGCGGCAACCGGCGCTTGACCGGGGTTTTCTTGACGATCGCGGTGTTGGTTTCGGCCAGCGTATTGAGGCGGTCGAGCAGGGTGTCCAGCTGTTCCATCGAACGCACATGCAATCGGGCGATGAAGCAATCTTCCCCGGTGACCTTGTCGCACTCGGTGAACTCCGGGATCGACATGATTTGACGTTCCACCTCCTGCAATTGCCCCGGCAGTGGTCGCACCCGGACGATCGCCTGGAGCTGATAGCCGAAGCATTTGGGGTCGATCTCGACGGTATAGCCCTTGAGCACGCCGCGCTCCTCCAGGCGGCGCAGGCGTTCGGCCACGCTGGGTGAGGACAGGCCGCTGATTTGCGCCAATGCCTTGAGCGAGCGACGCGAGTCGTCCATCAAGGCGCTGATGAGGATCTGGTCGATATCGTCGGTCATGGGGCAACTCCGGTATTAGGCATTTAAGGGAAACCACCCACGATAAAAAAGGCAGAAATCGAGTTTAGCCTGCTTTTTGCGCTGGAGGCGCTCGTGGTCGGCTTGGCATACTTTTGCCACGCTTTCGTCAAACGCTTAGGGAGATCGATGATGGACAACACAATCCGCCGTGGTTCATTGGAAATGACCGCCGCCATGCTGATTTCCGGGACCATCGGCTGGTTCGTGCTGGTGTCCGGGCAACCGGTGCTGGATGTGGTGTTCTGGCGTTGCGTGTTCGGCGCCGGCACCTTGCTGCTGATATGCGCGGCGTTCGGCTTCTTGCGTCCGGGCATTCTGACCCGCACCACGTTCCTGCTCGCGGTGCTCAGTGGGGTGGCGATTGTCGGCAACTGGGTGTTGTTGTTCGGCTCGTATTCCCGGGCCTCGATTGCCATCGGCACGGCGGTCTACAACGTGCAGCCGTTCATGCTGGTCGGCTTGGCGGCGCTGTTTCTCGGCGAGAAAATCACCTTGCAAAAGCTGTTCTGGCTGGCGATTTCCTTTCTCGGCATGCTGGCGATCGTCAGTGCCCATGGCGGGCAGGGCGAGGGCGGTAGCGAATATCTGCTGGGGATTGCGCTGGCGTTGGGGGCGGCGTTGCTCTACGCGATGGCGGCGCTGATCATCAAGCGACTGACCGGCACGCCGCCGCATCTGATCGCGCTGATCCAGGTCTGCACCGGAGTGCTGTTGCTCGCGCCGTTCGCGCACTTCAACGGCCTGCCGCAAACCAACGGAGCCTGGGCCAGTCTGGTGACGCTGGGCATCGTCCACACCGGCTTGATGTACGTGCTGCTGTACGGCGCGATCCAGAAACTGCCGACTGCCCTGACCGGTGCGCTGTCCTTCATCTACCCGATTGCGGCGATTTTCGTCGACTGGTTCGCCTTCGGCCATCGCCTGCAGATCCTGCAGTGGATCGGGGTGGCAGCAATTCTGCTGGCCGCCGCCGGGATGCAACAGGGCTGGGGCCTGAAAGCCCGGCGCCAGCTCAAATCGGTTTGATCAGATCCTTGAACAGGCCTTTGAGCTGTTGATTGCCGGCATCCACCAGATGATTGTCGTCAAAGTACAGCGGCACGCCGTCCATGGAGCCCATGCAATTGCCGTTGGGGCACAGGTACGGCGTCGGGTCGATCACCGTCGCGTTGCAGCGGCTGGCGGCGGCTTCGATGGTTGCGATGGCGATGCGGTTGCGCTTTTCATAGGCCTGCAACGGCAAGGAAATGTCTGTGTTTTGCCGGAACAAGCGCTGATTCAGATTCAAGCCCTTGTAGACGCTGAAAGGCATCTCCGGGATCGGTTTGACGATGTACACCGGATGGTTTTCCGCGATCGAGCAGACCGTGCTGACGTACTCTTCGGTATACGCTTCGGCAAACGTGGCCTGGCGCTCGGGAAAGGAAATCCGGTAGCTGTTTTCCCGGCCCGAATCCGCATACAGCGCCGCACGGCTGAACAGCACCACCGGCACCCCGGCGTACGCGGTTTTCAGTTGTTGCAGCTTTTCCTGATTGAAGCCCCGGCACTGGCTTTCGACGGTCTTGTCGTGCATGGCGAAGTGCGTCAGGGTCGGGCAACCGCCCCGTGACCATGACAGTGCCGCTTGCGGGTTGTCCATCTGCACCGCCGCTGCGGTGGATTGCGCATGGCTGTCGCCGTACAGAATTACCGACACATCACCCGTGCCCAGTTTGCAATCCGCCGCCGCATAGGCATTCGGGTAGCACTCCTGCGGATACAGCTTGCTGGTGTATTCCGGCTGGCCAAGTTCGACCAGTGCCGGGCGCCAGTCGGGGTGTTGCTTGACCAGCGACGACGTCGTTGCCGACACGGCCACCACCGCTACCGTCAGTGACGCGAACTTGATCACTGTTCGAGTAGCGCTCGTACCTTTCTTCACCTTCGATTCCACCAGGTAGAACGACAGGGTGCCGAGGGCGAACGAGGCGATGATTGCGCCGATCACGTGCGGCCAGCTGCTCAACAGCCCGCACAGGTAAAGCAGCACCACCAGCGGCCAGTGCCACAGGTACACCGAGTAGGAAATGCTCCCGACAAATTGCAGCGCAGGATTGCCGCTGAACATCGACCGGGTGTTGGCGTGAATCACCAGCATCGTCCCCAGCACCGGCACCAGTGCCAGGTAGCCCGGCCACAGATCCGCCTCCGAAAAAGCCAGCACGCTGACGGCGATTGCCAGCAGGCCGAATCCTTCGCAAATCGCGCCGCCGCGCTGGCCCAATCGTAGGGGAAACAGAAAAACCAGCCCGCCAGCGATCATTTCCCAGGCGCGGGTGGGCAGCATGTAGAAGGCGAACGTCGGGTTGACGCGGGTCACGATGATGGACGCCAGCAGCGAAATCAGCGCCACGGCCAGCAAGGCAAAGCGAGTTTTATCGGTGCCGAAGAACCGGTGCAGCCCCATGATCAGCACGGGGTAAAGCAGGTAGAACTGCCATTCGACCGACAGCGACCAGGTATGCAGCAACCAGTTTTCATGCAGCGGCGCCGCGAAGTAATTGCCGCTTTGGGCAAAGCTGAAGTTCGAGCTGAACAGCAGACTGCTCTTGATCGTACGGATGGTTTCGCGCAAGTCATCCAGCGGCAGATAAAAGTAGCCGAAGATCAGCAGCGCAACGCACAGGACCAGCAGGGCGGGAATGATGCGGCGGGCGCGGGAGGCGTAGAAACCGAGGAGGGAAAAGTTCTGCTGCTGCACGCCATTGACGATGATGCCGGTCATCAGGAAGCCGGAGATGACGAAGAACACGTCTACGCCGACAAACCCGCCCTCGAACCCTGGCACCTTGAAATGAAACAGCACGACCGAGAGCACGGCCAGTGCCCGCAAGGCGTTGATACTCTTCCTGAATTGCATTTATGCGTCCATGTCACATCCATTGTGCGGCGCATTGTAGTGATGATGTCGGCTTTGTTACATGGATTTTTCCGCTGATTCAGATGTTCCAGCGCGGCGCCGTCATCGCCAGGCGTTGGCGCAGCTCGCCAATGTTCGCGGCCAGTTGTCGGGTCAGTAACCGGTAACCGTCCAGCGTGTTGTAGACCGGCGTGTCGAGACTGGCGTCCGGCAACTCCAGCGGGCGCTCCAGACGTTGCGTGGCGCCGGATTTCAAGGCCCGGGCCATGCCGATCAGTTGCACGCGGATCACCCGGTGCTCGGCCCGCAGTGCCGATTGCAGGTGTGCCATGGCGTCGGGGTCGTTGGCATCCGGGCGGGTGTTGCCGAGGATCTCCAGAGTGCTGACGCACATGCGCAGGTTGCGTTGAATCGCGTCCAGCTCGGTCATGGAGATTTTCACTTCCTTGGACACCGAAGGCATCAGCGAGCGCAGTTGCACCATCACTGTGGTCACCCGGCCCATCAGCTTCAGATGTTCATCGGCGCTGACCGGTTGGCCGCTGATGATTCGCCCGTACAACGTGGCGCAGTCGCGCAAGGCATCGGCCAGGTTGTACCGCCACGAATACACCGCGTACAGCGGCAGGGCGAAGGAGAACGCCAAGGCCAGGGCGATACCGATCAGGATGTCGACCCCGCGCCACAAGCCGTCAGTGATCGGGTTGTCGCCATGCCCGGCGACAATGAATACGGTGATGGCCGAGAGCAGGGCGGTGTACCCGCCCTTGCCGATCGCGTGATAGGAGAAGAACCCGCAGACCACCGCCATGGCAAAGTAGGTCAGCCACGGCAGGCCCAGCCATGCCTGTTGCGCTACCAGCAGCAGACCGACGCCGGCACCGATCAGGGTGCCGGTGGCGCGTTCGGCGGCTTTCTTGCCGATGTTGCCGTGGTGTTGCAGGCCGCCGATCACCACCAGCATGGTCACCGAAGCCCACTCGCCGTGGGGCAGGTTGATGCCGGTGGTCAGCAGGATGGTCGCCAGCAGCCCCAGCGCTACCCGCACCGCGTGAATCAGTCGGGCGTTCTGATAGCGGCGGTACGGGTCCAGCAACGGACGCAGGATTCGCCGCAGCAGCGGTGGCAGTTGTCGGGTGCTGAAGGTGCTCAGTGCAAAGTCCTCGTCAGAAGATGTAATCGGTGGTCAGGAAGCTCGAATCGCGGCCGCGAATGATTTCGCTGATCAGGTCCTTGTTGCTGTCCTGGAACTTGGTTGCCACCAGTGTGCGGATCGAAAACACCCGCAGGGCATCGTGTACCGACAGCGTGCCTTCGGCGGAGTTCTTGCGCCCGTTGAACGGGTAGGTGTCCGGGCCGCGCTGGCACTGGGCGTTGAGGTTGATCCGCCCGACCTGGTTGGCGAAAGTGTCGACCAGTCGACCGATCGCCACCGGGTTGGTGCCGAACAGGCTCAGTTGCTGGCCGAAGTCCGACTCCAGCACGTAATCGATCACGGTATCGAGGTGACGGTACGGCACGATCGGCACCACCGGGCCGAACTGTTCTTCGTTGTACACGCGCATCTGCGGTGTCACCGGGTACAGCACCGCCGGGTAGAAGAACGACTCGCGACTCTCGCCGCCATTCGGGTTGACCACTTGTGCGCCCTTGCTCTGCGCGTCGGCCACCAGACCGTGCAGATAGTCGACCTTGCCCGACTCCGGCAACGGCGTCAGCGCCACGCCGCTGTCCCACGGCATGCCCGGCTTGAGGGTGGCGAGTTTGGCGTTGAATTTTTCGATGAAGGCGTCGACTACGTCCTCGTGCACAAAGAGGATCTTCAGCGCGGTGCAGCGCTGGCCGTTGAACGACAGCGAACCGGTGACCGCTTCGCTGACCGCATTGTCCAGATCGACTTCCGGCAGGACGATGCCGGGGTTCTTCGCATCCAGGCCCAGCGCGGCGCGCAAGCGGTGTGGTTTCGGGTGCAGTTTCTTCAGGTCACTGGCGGCCTTGTTGGTGCCGATGAAGGCGAAGATGTCGATCTTGCCGCTGGCCATCAGCGCGCTGACGGTTTCGCGGCCGCTGCCGTAGATCACGTTGATCACGCCGGTCGGGAAGCTGTCGCGGAACGCTTCGAGCAACGGGCGGATCAGCAACACGCCGAGCTTGGCCGGTTTGAACACCACGGTGTTGCCCATGATCAGCGCCGGAATCAGCGTGGTGAAGGTTTCGTTCAGTGGATAGTTGTAAGGCCCCATGCACAATGCCACGCCGAGCGGCACGCGCCGGATCTGGCCGAGGGTGTCCTGTTCCAGTTCGAAACGGCTGGAGCGGCGGTCGAGTTCTTTCAGTGCATTGATGGTGTCGACGATGTAGTCGCAGGTGCGGTCGAACTCTTTTTCCGAGTCCTTGAGGTTCTTGCCGATCTCCCACATCAGCAGCTTGACCACGGCTTCGCGCTGCTGGCGCATCCGGCCGAGGAACGCTTCGACGTGCTGGATGCGTTCGGCCACGCGCATGGTCGGCCACAGGCCCTGACCACGATCGTAGGCACGCACGGCGGCGTCGAGGGCGGTGAGGGCGGTGTCGGCGTCGAGCAGCGGGGTGCTGCCGAGAATCACTTGTTCATCGCCGTTTTCGCCGTGCAGATACACCGGGCTGCGCACGGTGGCGAGTGGGCCGTCCCAGCGCCGCAGTTGGCCATCGACGAGGTATTCGCGTTGCTCGACCTGACCGTCGAGGCGGTATTTTTCCGGGATGTCGCTGACAGAAGGGAACAGATTGCCAAGGATGTTTGCTGTGGTCATGTCGCTACCCCGTGTTGATGTCCGTATACAGATCAAAAAGTCTTTACAGGTTATACGCCTGAATGAGCCGACATTTAAACCCGCCAATGTCACGCGAATGTCACGCAGAGATGCGGAACAGAGCTCTGACTGGTTTATGAGTTCCACTGTGGGAGCGGGCTTGCTCGCGAATGCGTCCTTTCAACTGACATCCTCATTTGCTGACATACCGCATTCGCGAGCAAGCCCGCTCCCACAGTTGAATTGGGTGGCCTGAACACTCTCTACTGGCCCCGTTTGGCCCCATCGTTGTCCGGCAATGCCCTCAACCCGCTGCCGTGCCTGCCTTAAGGTGTGATCACAACAAAAAGCGATGCCACCCTCGAGGATCGTTATGCGGGCAATCCGACTCACTTTACTGCTGGCGCTGATGATGACGCTGTGCGGCTGCGACGAAAAATCCGCACCGCCGGCGACCACTCACAATGCCACACCCTCTGACCCGGCCCTGGCGCAGATCTACGCCAACAGCTGCCAGCTCTGTCACGCCTATCCCGCCGCCAACGCACCATTGACCGGTGACCGAAAAGCCTGGGAACCACGCATCCGCCAGGGCGCCGACACGCTGCTCGACCACGCCATCAACGGCTACAACGGCATGCCGCCGATGGGCCAGTGTGTCGAGTGCAGCGAAGAACAATTCCTGCAACTGATCGGCTTCATGGCCGACCAGCCCCTCCCACAATAAGGGCGCGCGCATGAGTATGGATCTGACACGGCGTCAGTTGTTGCAACGGGCAAGCATCGTCGGCGCGTTCAGTGCACTGGCGGCCAATCCCGCGCTGGGACAATTGATGCGCGCCCCGCGACTGATTCCCTGGCGCAACTGGTCGGGCGGGCAGAGTTGCCTGCCGGCGGCGCGGCTGGCGCCGAAGAATCTTGATGAATTGACCGCCGCGATTCGTCAGGCCCAGGGCAAGATCCGCCCGGTCGGCTCGGCACATTCGTTCAGCGCACTGGTGCCCACCGACGGCACGTTGCTGTCGCTGAGCTACTTCACCGGGCTGCTCGACCACGACCTGAAAACCCTGCAGGCCGAATTCGCCGCCGGCACGCCAATGTCGCGCATGGGCGTGCCGCTGAAAGACGTCGGCCAGGCCCTGCAGAACATGGCCGATATCGATTACCAGACTCTCGCCGGGGCGATTTCCACCTCGACCCACGGCACCGGCAAAACCTTTCAGTCGTACTCGGCACACGTCTGTGGCCTGCAACTGGTGACGGCCAATGGCGAGGTGCTGGACTGCGACAGTCAGCGTCACCCCGATGTGTTCAACGCCGCGCGGGTGTCCCTCGGGGCACTGGGCGTGGCGACGAAAATCCGTCTGCAAAATCGCCCGGCCTACCGCCTGCGCGAACGCCAGTGGATCGCCAAGACCGAAGAGCTGCTGGAAGACCTCGACAAGAACACCCGGGAAAACCAGCACTGGGAAATGCTCGTCGTCACCCATTCCGACTACGCGCTGTCCATCGCCCTCAACGAAACCAGCGACCCGGCCACACCGCCGATCCCGCCCGAAGAGGAGGGCGGCAACGAGTTCGTGACCCTGATCGAGAAGATCGACAAATACGGCAGCGACTTCCCCGAGTTGCGCCGCACGCTGCTCAACAGCCTGCGGCATATGGCGAGTTTCGATGATCGGGTCGGCGACTCGTTCGACATCTACGCCAACGTGCGCACCGTGCGCTTCAACGAGATGGAATACTCAGTGCCCGCCGAACACGGCCCGGCCTGTCTGCGTGAAATCCTCAAGCTGATTCAGGACAAGGACCTGCGCACCTGGTTTCCCATCGAGTACCGCTACGTCAAGGCCGACGACATTCCGCTGAGCATGTTCGAGGGCCGCGACAGCTGTTCGATCTCGGTGCACCAGCATTACCAGATGGATCACCACAACTTCTTCGCCGCGGTCGAGCCGATCTTCTGGAAGTACAACGGCCGCCCGCACTGGGGCAAATTGCACACGCTCAACGCGAAGAATCTGCAACCGCTGTATCCGCGCTGGCGCGAATTTGTTGACGTGCGCCAGGCGCTGGATCCGAGCGGGCGTTTTCTCAATGCATATCTGGCATCGATTTTGGGGGTGAGCTGATGGCGGTCAATCGACGCAATTTTCTCATCGGCACGCTGGGTGTCGGCGCTTTGTTAGTGGGCGTGGGCGCCTGGCTGCGACCGAGTGATCGTGGCGGCCCGTACAGCGAGTATTTTCGCGCGCTGAATAAAGAGTTGAAGGGCAACGGCCCGATGCGCCCGGTGTTGTTGATCGATCTGGATCGCCTCGATCACAACATCGACGTGGTGATACAGTCGGTCAAACGCGGCGGCAAGCAATTGCGTCTGGTGGAAAAATCGTTGCCGTCGCCGGGGTTGCTCAGTTACATCGCCCGGCGCGCCGGAACGCAAAAACTCATGTCGTTTCATCAGCCGTTCCTCAATCACGATGCAGTCACGTTTCCGCAGTCAGACATCCTGCTCGGCAAGCCGTTGCCGGTGCGTTCGGCCGAGCTGTTTTATCAAAGCCACAAAGGTCCGTTCGACCCTTCCAGGCAGTTGCAATGGCTGATCGATAACCCCGAGCGTCTGCAGCAATATCTGGCGTTGGCCCAGGGACTCGGCACGCGGATGCGCATCAACATCGAACTGGATGTCGGCCTGCATCGCGGCGGGGTCAGTGATGTGAATGTGTTGGGGCAGATGCTCACGCTGATCAGCGCCAATCCACAGCATCTGCAGTTCGCCGGGTTCATGGGCTACGACCCGTTCGTGGGCATGGGCGTGCCGGGGATTCTCGGTTCGCCCGAGGAACTGTTCGCCAAGGTGATGGTGATTTATCAGCGCTGCGTCGATTTCACCCGCCAGCAGTATCCGACGTTGTGGAATGACAACCTGTGCCTGAACACCGCCGGCAGCCCGAGTTACCGCATCCACGAAAACGAAAAGCTGAGCACCGAGGTTTCGGTGGGCACGGCGATGCTCAAACCGACGCATTACGACCTGCCGTCGCTGGTTGACCACGTGCCGGCGACCTACATCGCCACGCCGGTGCTGAAGAGTACCGGTGCGGTGAATATTCCGGCGCTGGATGACAAGTCGACTTTGTTCTCGTGGTGGGACACCAATCAGCGCCAGACCTTTTTCATCTACGGCGGTTACTGGATGGCCGAGTTCGAATCGCCGCCGGGGTTGCAGAGCAATGGGGTGTATGGGCGCAGTTCGAATCAAGAGATGGTCAACGGCTCCCACGCCGTCGGCCTGACCATCGAGGATCAAGTGTTTCTGCGCCCGACCCAGACCGAAGCTGTCCTCCTGCAATTCGGTGATCTGCTGGCGGTGCGTGACGGCAAGATCGTCGATACCTGGCCGGTCTACACCTGACCCAAAAACACCTCAGATCCCCCTGTGGGAGCGGGCTTGCTCGCGAAGGCGTCCTGTCAGTCAGCATCTATTTGACTGGCACACCGCATTCGCGAGCAGGCTCGCTCCCACAGGGTTTTGTGTTGTCTGTCAAATCTCGATCAATTTCTGTAATGAAGCTTTTATGACAAAAGTTCGGTAGCACATAGCCAGTCCGGTCATGCCTATGTAACGCGCTTGAGGGGCCCAACGGGGCGCTTTTCACAAGCCGAGGCGGGACGCCGGGAGTGAGGCAATGGGGACTATGGAACGCTACTCGAAAGTGGGCATGCAGGAACTCGATCAGCGCCTGTCGAAGATCGTCGAGGCCGCGCGCAAGAAGCCGGTTTCGGTATATCGCTACGGCGCGCCGTGGGTCTGGATCGTCTCGCAGGATGACTGGCAGGGCGCCTTGAAAGAGGTCTCCAGCTACATTCCGCCCGGCCATTCGCTGGTGTTGCTGCGCCCGCAGATCGATGACTTGCTCAACGCCCACCAAGGCCTGCTGCACGAGCTCAATGCCGAGCCCGGCATGCTCATCCCCGCGCAAACCGTCATGCACATCCTGCTCCTGCAACTGCTGTATTCGGTGCCCAGCGAGCAGCAACTGTATGAGCAACTCAATTACAACCTGCTGTTCCGCTGGTTCGTCGGTCTTGGCCTGAACCAGAAAGTCTGGAGCTTCAACGTCCTCAGTCGCGACATCGCCACGCTGCTCAACAACCCGCGTGCGGTGCAGCTCATTCAAAAAATCATCGGCGAAGTGTTCTGCGGTGCCTTGCTGCAAATGCCCGAGTTCTCGTTGAACTTCGCGCTGCTGCACACCTGGCTCGGCAAGCACAGCGGTGCCTCGACGGTCAGCAACTGACGCAACACACAAGGCGCGCAACAGCGCCAACAGGTCATCGCGAATTCAGGGGGTAGTGTGGATCAGATTTTCACGTCACGGCTGGCGCTGTGGGGCTGGCTGCTGGTGACGGCCGGCGCGCAACCGGCATTCGCCGAAGAGGCCGCCCAAGGCGCCGCGCCGCAACGTCTGGTGGACGTCAACGAATACTTCGTGCGCGGCAACACCGTGCTCGACGCCCGGGCAATTGAAGAGGCGGTGTACCCGTTTCTCGGCCCGCAAAAAGCCATGACTGACATCGAAGGCGCCCGCGATGCCTTGCAGAAGGCTTATCAGCAGCGCGGCTACCAATCGGTGTTCGTCGAACTGCCGGAGCAAGCGGTAGCGGACGGCATCGTCTACCTGCAAGTCAGCGAAACCAAGGTCGGCCGGGTGCGTGTGGTCGGCGCCAAACACTATTCGCCGCTGGACATCCGCGACAACGTCCCGGCGCTGAAAGAGGGTGAGGTGCCGGACTTCGCCAAGGTTCAGGGCGAACTGGCGCAGCTCAATAAAACCCCGGGCCGCCAGGTCATGCCGCTGGTGCGCGAAGGTCAACGCCCCGGCACCATGGACGTCGATTTGCAGGTCGAAGATCAGAACCCGTGGAGCGCCAGCGTCGGCCTCAACAACGACTACAGCGCCGACACCGAGAAGCTGCGCGCCGTGACCAGCCTCGGCTACAACAACCTCTGGCAACTCGGCCACAGCATCAACCTGACGTACTTCACCGCACCGCAAGACACCGACAACGCCAAGGTCTGGTCGGCTTCCTACACAGCGCCGCTGAGCGAGCGCTGGAGCGTGCAGTTCTCCGGTTATCAATCCGACAGCAACGTCGCAACCATCGGCGGCAGCAACGTGCTGGGCAAGGGCCATTCCTACGGGGTGTCGGCGATCTACACGCTGCCGTCCAGCGGCAGTTGGTCGAACTCGCTGTCGGCCGGTATCGACTTCAAGGACTTCGACGAGCGCCTGACCCTGTCCGGCGAGAGCGACAAGGTGCCGCTGAAATACGCGCCGTTCACCTTCGCCTACAACGGCTTCCGCTACACCGAAAAAAGTCAGCTTGGACTCGGCCTGAGCCTGGTCGCAGCCACCCGCAGCATTTTCGGTTACGGCAGTTCCGACGAAGATTTCGATTACAAGCGCTACCGCGCCAATCCGAGTTTCGCCGTGCTCAAGGGCGACAGCAACTTCACCTGGACCTTCGACAACGACTGGCAGAGCGCGAGCAAAGGCGCGTTCCAATTGGCGTCGGGGCCACTGGTGTCCAACGAACAGTTTTCCGCTGGCGGCGCGACCTCGGTGCGCGGCTATCTGGCGGCCGAGCGCACCGGCGATGACGGCGTGCTGCTCAGTCAGGAGCTGCGCACGCCGTCGCTGGCGAAATACGCCGGCAGCTGGATGCAGGAATGGCGCTTCTATGCCTTTGCCGAAGGCGCGCAACTGTACCTGCGCGACGAACTGCCGGATCAGGACGCCAGTTACGCCCTGGCCAGCGTCGGCCTCGGCACCCGCGCCAGCCTCAGCAAATGGCTGTCCGGCAGCCTCGACTGGGGCTACCCGTTACTCGAAGGGCCGAACACCTCGAAGCAGGAGTCGCGCCTGCACTTCAACCTTCAAGCCACTTTCTAAAGGAGCACGTTCATGCAGCGCCTCATTCTTTCGTTGTTGATCTGCCTGGGCTTCGTGCTCCCGGCCACGGCGCAGGCCTGGTGGCAGGACGACTGGCATTACCGCAAACAGATCGCCGTCGACACCACGCCGCAGGGTGCCGGGATCAATCAGGCCCTGGGCCGCACTGCGCTGCTGGTGCGCCTGCACACCGGCAACTTCACCTTCGACGGGGTCAAGGAAGATGGCGCGGATTTGCGCTTCGTCGCCGCCGATGACAAAACCGTGCTCAACCACCAGATCGAAAGCTTCGATGCGCTGATGGGCATGGCGCTGATCTGGGTCGATGTGCCGAATGTCGAGGGCGGCCAGCGTCAGGACATCTGGATGTACTACGGCAATCAGAAGGCCCCGGCCACCGGCAACGGCCAGTTGACCTTCGATCCGAATTACACCGCGCTCTATCACTTTGACGGCGCCACCGGCACGCCGGCCAAGGACACCACCGCCTACGGCAACACCGCACAAAGCGCCACTGGCGCGGCGATTGACGGCGTGGTCGGGCGCGCCTTGCAGTTCAGCGGCCAGCCGTTGCTGCTGCCGGCCAGTCCGTCATTGCAGCACAGCGCCGGCAGTGCGTTCACCTTCAGCGCCTGGCTGCGTCTGGATCAGGCCAATGGCGAACAACTGATCCTCGCCCGCCGCGAAGGCGCCAACAGCCTGCTGGTCGGGGTCAATCAAGGTGTGCCGTTTGTGGAGATCGACGGCCAGCGCGCCGTGGCCTCTCAGCCGCTGAATCCGGGGCAATGGCAGCATGTCGCGCTGACCGCCGAAGGTTCGAAAGTCAGCCTGTACATCAACGGTCGTGAGAGTGCGACCCTCGCGCAAGCGATGCCGGCGTTCAATTCAGTGATGGCGATTGGCGGCGATCTGGCCGCTGGCCCGTACCAGCCGTTCGTGGGCGCCATCGACGAACTGCGCCTGTCGAAAGTCGCGCGCCCGGCACCATTGCTGCTGGCTGATGCGACCTCCCAAGGCGCCGAGTCGAAACTGGTGGCCTACGGCGTTGACGAAGAACAGTCCGGTTTCGGTTTCGGCAGCCTCGGTTTCCTGCTCAATGCGGTGCCGGTCGACGCCTGGGTGATCATCGCCGTGCTGGTGCTGATGATGTTCCAGTCGTGGATCATCATGCTGCGCAAGAACCGCACCCTCAGCCGCGTGAGCAAGGCCAACGAGGATTTCCGCGAGCAGTTCGCCAAGGTCGGTACGCGCCTGGAGATGTTCGCCGACGACGCGCAACTCGCCCAGCGTCTGCAGCATTCGCCGCTGTGGCGCCTGTACGCGGTGGCGGTCAAGGAAATCCGTACTCGCCGCGAGCAGGGCGCCGATACCTCTTCGGTGTCCGCGGCAACCATTGAAGCGATCCGCTGCTCGATGGACGGCGTGCGTACCCGTGAGAACCAGGCGCTCAGCTCGAAACTCTCGACGCTGTCCAACGCAATCGCCGGCGGCCCGTACATCGGCCTGCTCGGCACCGTGCTGGGGATCATGGTGGTGTTCCTCGGCACGGCCATGGCCGGCGACGTCAACATCAACGCCATCGCGCCCGGCATGGCCGCCGCATTGCTCGCCACCGCCATGGGCCTGTTCGTCGCGATCCCGGCGCTGTTTGGCTACAACCGCCTGATCACCCGCAACAAGGAAGTCAGCGCCGACATGCGCGTGTTCGTCGACGAGTTCATCACGCGTCTGGCGGAGATGCACGGCGAAGGCCAGTCCAGCGAAGCGGCGCATCAGCGCGGCCATCACGCCAACCACTCCGTACCGGCCTGAGGAGCACTGCCATGGCGTCCGTAAATGCCTCCCACGACGATGACGAAGATGCAGCGGTGGACAGCATCAACATCACCCCGCTGGTCGACGTGCTGATGGTGGTGCTGGTGATGTTCATCCTCACCGCCACTGCGCAGGTTTCCGGGATCCAGATCAACCTGCCCAAGGCCAGCGCCTCGGTGTCGCTATCGGAAGCCAAGACCAAGGCGATTTCGGTCAACGACGGCGGTCAGGTGTTCCTCGACGCCTCCCCGGTGACCCTTGCGGAGCTGGAAGAGCGCCTGCGTATCGAGAAGGCGCAGAGCCCGGACTTCCCGGTGATCGTGCGCGGCGACGCCACGGTGCAGTACCAGAAGGTCATTGAAGTGCTGGATCTGTTGCGCCGGCT
Organism: Pseudomonas sp. IT-93MI4; assembly: GCF_949767635.1. Classification (NCBI taxonomy): domain Bacteria; kingdom Pseudomonadati; phylum Pseudomonadota; class Gammaproteobacteria; order Pseudomonadales; family Pseudomonadaceae; genus Pseudomonas; species Pseudomonas sp. IT-93MI4. The sequence goes on along the minus strand of NZ_CATKPP010000005.1, from coordinate 67,039 downwards.
CGAACTGTCTCAGGTCGGTCTGGTGACCGGCAAACCGACGCAGGGCTGAGTGATGACCGCACAACTTCCGATCGAGCCGCTGCCGGTGAAAAGGTCGCCGATGCGCTTTGTAAAGTGGGGCGCCGGGCTGCTGCTCGGCGCGCTCGCCGCGTGGTTCCTGTGGCAGTGGGCCAATGACATGAGCGGCGTGCGCCGTGAAGCTCCGAAGGTGCCGACGATCATTCCGTTGCCGCCACCGCCGCCGCCACCTCCGGAAAAACCACCGGAGCCGGAAACCCCGGTGGAAGAAAAAGTCGTCGAGCCCGAGCCCACGCCCGAGCCGCAAGAGGTCAAGCCCGAGGAAGAGGCGCCGCCATCGCCGGCGGACGATCTGGCCAACCCGATGCAAATGGACGGCGACGCGCAGAGTGGCAACGACGCTTTCAACATCGGCGCCGGCAAGGGTGGCGGCATGGCCGGCGCGGGTGGCGGACGCCTGGGCACCGGCACTTACAGCCAGTTCCTCGCGTTCACTTTTCAGCGCTTGCTGCGCGAGAACCCCGATCTGCGCAACCTCGCATTCTCGCTGCAGGCCGATGTGTGGCTGAGCAGCGTCGGCGAAATCACCCGGGTCGAGTTGGTCAAGTCCAGCGGCAAGCCCGAGATCGATACCCAGGTGCTGGCCGCATTGCGTAACGCGCCCCATCTGAGCGAACGGCCACCGGCCTCCATCACCTTGCCTGTGCGCCTGTCCCTGCAAGGGCGGCGTCCGGGTTAACCGAATTCATAAAGCTGTATGAAAAGGAGTTGTGTGCAGATGATTTCCAACGTGAATCGATTGTCCCTGGCGGTCGGCATGGTCATCGCGACCCTGGTCGGTCAGGCCGCGGCAGCGCCTGCGCCCTCGGAGAACGCCACGATCAATCTGATCCGCTTGCTGGTCGAGCAGGGCATTCTGAAACAGGACAAGGCCGACGCGCTGATCGCCCAGGCCCAGAACGAAGCGGCCCAGGCCAAGCAGGCAGCGGCTTCGACAGCGGTCGCAGCCGGTCCGGTGGCCGCACCGGGCGATGTGCGCGTGCAGTACGTGCCGGCCGCGGTGCGCGACCAGATCCGCGATCAGGTCAAGGCCGAGGTCATGGCCACCGCCAAGCAGGAAAACTGGGCGGCGCCCAACACCTTCCCGGACTGGGCGTCACGCATCAGCTTCGATGGCGACATCCGCCTGCGCGACGAATCGCGCTACTACTCGGGCAGCAACAGCAACGAAATCGTCGACTTCGCCAAACTCAACAACAACGGTCCGTACGACGTGAACCCCAACAGCAGCACCAGTCTGCCGCCGTTGCTCAACACCCGTGAAGACCGCACCAACCAGTTCCGCCTGCGCACCCGCCTGGGCATGAAAGCGGTGATTTCGCCGGAATGGACCGCCGGCATCCGCATCGGCACCGGCTCGGACAACAACCCGGTGTCGACCACGCAGAACCTCGGCGGCGGCTTCGCCAAGAAAGATATCTGGCTCGATCAGGGCTACCTGAACTGGAAACCCACGGATGAGCTGACCCTGACCGGCGGGCGTTTCGCCAACCCGTTCATGTCCACCGACATGCTCTATTCCAACGACCTGAATTTCGACGGCGTGGCGGCGATTTTCGACCACAAGCTCAATCGCGACTGGGGCGTGTTCGGCACCGTCGGCGCGTTCCCGGTGGATTACACCAACGACACGAGCACCAGCAACGGTTTCGACAAGGAAGAAAGCGACAACAAGTGGCTCTACGGCGCGCAGCTCGGCGCCAAGTGGGCGATCAACAGCAACAACCGCCTCAAGGGTGCGTTGGCCTATTACCGCTTCGACGACATTCAGGGGCAGCGTTCCAGCCCTTGTGAGCCGTGGGCCGGCGCTCCGGGCTGCGACACCGATGGCAATCGTGCCGCGTTCATGCAGAAGGGCAACAGCGTGTTCCTGCTGCGTGACATCACGCCGAACCCGGCCAACCCGACCACCACGCCGCAGCCCCAATTCGTCGGTCTGGCGTCGGAGTTCAACCTGCTCGACCTGAACCTGGTGTGGGACGCCGATCTGCCAGAGGACTTCAAGCTGCGCAGCCAGGGCAACTACATCCACAACCTCGGTTACGACGAAGGCGACATGCGCAAGCGCTCCGAGGGGCAGATCGTCAACAACCTCAACAGCAACGGCGAGATCGAAAGCGGCGCCAATGCGTGGATGGTCCAGTTCACCCTCGGCAACGCGCTGGACCTGAAGAAGCAGGGCGACTGGAATATGTTCGCCGGCTACAAGTACATCCAGCCGGACGCCTTGCCCGACGGCTTCAACGATTCCTCGTTCCACCTCGGCGGCACCAACGCCAAGGGCTATTTCCTCGGCGGCAATTACGGTCTGGCGAAAAACGTCTACGCCACCGGCCGCTGGCTGAGCACCGAGGCGGTGTACGGCGCGCCGTTCGACATCGATGTCTTGCAGCTTGAGATCAACACGCGCTTCTAAGGCGCCGGGAGGACGGTCATGCACGCACGAGTTTTACTGTTGGGGCTGAGTTTTTTCATTGCACATGGCGCACACGCCGAAGGCATGGAGGAGCGTCTGCGTACCCAGTTGCGCAGCACCACTCAACAGTTGCAGGCCCTGCAGAGCCAGCAGGCTCAGGCCAGCGCCGCGCAACTGGCGGCGCAGAACGAAGCCAAGGCTGCGCAGGCGCAGATCAAGCAATTGACCGCTGAACTGGCCAAGGCCAAAGGCCTGGCCGAGCAGTTGGCCGGCCAGCAGCAGAACCTGCACAGCCAGGCCCAGGCGCAAATCGCCGCCAGCAGCGAGCAGGTCGGCAAGTTCAAGAAGGCCTACGACGAGTTGCTGGTCATGGCCCGTGCCAAAGAGGCAGAACGGTCTAAGCTTCAAACGCAATTGGCTGAACGTGACACACAAGTGCAGCAATGTTCAGTCAAGAATCAGCAGATGTATGGCGTCGCCAAGCAGATCCTCAGCGCTTACGAAAACATCGATGTGGCCGAGGTGATGAAGATCCGCCAGCCCTTTGCGGGCAGCGCCCGGGTCAAGTTCGATGAGCTGGCCCAGGGGTTTGGTGACGAGCTTTACAAGACTCAATTCGACGCGCCGCAAGCTGCGCTCTCGCACTGATTAAAAAGCCTGTTAAACAAGGAAGAAACAATGACTCAATTGATCAGCCACGTATCCCCACAATCCCTGACCGACGTCCTGCAAGCCGCCGGTTATCGCGTCAACCAGACCGAACAGAACGGCATCGTGCAGTTGCTCAGCGCCAGTCAGGGCATCGGTTATGCCGTGCGCTTCGGCAACCCGGCGGTGGAGCAGGGCAGCTACGTCGATTTCACTTTCAGCTGCGCGCTGCGGGTGCAAGGTGAGTTGCCACAGGGTGTGGCCGAACAGTGGAACGCCACCCGGCGTTTTGCGCGGTTGTCGTTGCAGGGCGAGTTTCTGGTGATGGAAATGGACGTGGTGCTGGCGGCCGGTGTGAGCAGCGATCACCTGCGCGGCAACCTGGAATTGTGGGATCGCCTGTTGCAGGAATTCATCGTCTATCTGCGTGATTTCAGCCAGGCTGCGCAAGCCTCGACGGCCAAAGTCGCTACCGCTGAGCAAGAGGAAGTCGCGCTGTGAAAAAGCCTGCCATGGTGATCGGCGCCGGGGCAGTGGCGCTGTTGGTGGTAGCCGTGGCGCTGGTGCTGCGACCGGGTGCTGACCCGGTCGCCGCCCAGCAATCGTCGCCGTTGGCGGCGGTTGCTGCGGGGCCTGCGGTAGCGCGGTTGGGCAATCAGCAGGTGACGCCGCAGGAATTGCAGGCGCTGCTGGCTACCGTCCCGCCGGCGACTCGCGAGCAATTGCGCGGCAACCGTGAAGCGCTGGAGCGCTGGCTGCGTACGCGGTTGGCGGAGAAAGTCGTGCTGGAACAGGCCGATGCTCAGGGCTGGGCGCAGCGTCCGGACGTGGTGCGGCAAACCCGCGCGGCCACTGAGCAGATCGTGTTTCGCGATTACCTGCGCTCGGTCAGCACGGTGCCGGCGGACTACCCGAGTGCGGCCGAGTTGCAGCAGGCGTATGACGCTGGCAAGGGCAACTGGCAGACGCCGGCGTTGTACCGGGTGAGCCAGATTTTCCTCGCTGTGCCGGATGCCCAGAGCCTGGAAGCCGTGCGCAAGCAGGCCACCGAGCTAAGCAAGAAGGCCCAGAGCACGCCGGGGGATTTTGCCGCGCTGGCGACTCAGTATTCGCAGGACCGGCAGACTGCCGAACGTGGCGGCGACACCGGGCTGCAACCGTTGCAGCAACTGGTGCCGGAGGTGCGGGGTGCGGTGGCGAAATTGAAGGTCGGTGCGGTGTCCGATCCAGTGCAGAGCACGGCCGGCTTCCATGTGATCAAACTCACCGAACAGCAACCGGCACGTACTGCGACCCTCGACGAGCTGCGCGATCAACTGACACAGGCCTTGCGTGCGCAACGGCAGGAGCAGATTGCTCAGGCGTATCTGGACGGGATGCTCAATACCGCGACGCTGAGTATCGATGGGGCTGAGCTGAACAAGGTCCTCGAATCCAACCATTAGAGCACTGGCACACCACAAACCCTGTAGGAGTGAGCCTGCTCGCGATAGCGATGTGTCAGGCAAAGAGATGTCAGCTGTGCCGACGCCATCGCGAGCAGGCTCACTCCTACAAGGGGCTGCGCAATGTCTAAATACAAAGATCGACAGGGAGTCATCGATGTCATTCACCGAACCCGCAGGACGACAGGGTAGCCCCGACTATCGCTGGGCACAGGGCGAGCGCGAACCATGGCTGGCGCAAGCCGCGACCATTGATGCCGAGGTCGCGCAATATTTTCTGGTCAGTGCCCGCTGCGGCTGCTTCATGCAGGCCGCGCGCAGCCTCAACGTGCGTTCGACTTTGCTGCGCAAGCAGTTGGCGCAGCTTGAGCAGGAGCTGCAGCACTCGCTGTTCAGCTTTCAGGGCAGCGCCCTGAGCCTGACCCGCGAGGGCCAGCAACTGCAGGCGCAACTGGTCGCGCTGGCCCACGAACGCAAACTGCCGGTGGTCGAGCAGCCACTGATTCGACTGGCGGTTGCCGAATCGATCCTGCATGACATCCTCGGTCGCGACCTGATCGCGTTGCTGCGCCGCAATGCCAGCGTGCGCCTGGAGATCATTGCGCTGGACAGCGAGTTGGCCTTGCGCGCAGTAAGCGCCGACGTGGTGCTGTGGCTGGCCCACGGCGAAACCCCCAGCCCCGGCCCGACCTTCGCCACCAGCCAGCCGCAGGCCCTGGCGCGTCTGGATTACCTGCCGCACATCGCCAAACGCTATTCCCGCGTCACCGCGCGCCCGGCGAGTGCTGATGATCTGAGCGATTTCATGCTGGTGCAATGGCAGCACGACCGGCAGATCGACAGCTTCCGGCCGTGGAATGAGCTGGTCGAACAACGCTTGGCGGGCGTGGTGCAGATGCAGTCTTATGAACTGATGCTGGAAATGATCCGTTGCAGCGCTTGCATCGGGTTGCTGCCGGCGTACATGAGCCGTTTCGATCGCGGGCTGATTGCGCTGCCGGGGCTGTTTGACGAGCCGATGCAGTTGCAGGCATGGCTGGCGGTGAATGCTGAATCCCGGGACGTCGCCGAAGTGCAAGCCTTGGTCGAGCTGATCCAGCACACCTTCAACGAACGCCAGGAATGGTTTCAGACCTGACCCGATTCTGCCAACACCCCCAATCCCCTGTGGGAGCGGGCTTGCTCGCGAAGGCGGTGTGTCAGGTGACAGAGATGTTGAATTTCAGACCGCTTTCGCGAGCAAGCCCGCTCCCACATTTTGATATTCGCCAGCCAGAGGCTCAACGGTTTAGAGTAAGCGGCCACCCATCGATCCAGGAAGGATCTGCCATGCCCGACCACGCTCCCACCATCAAAATCGAACGCTTCAATGAGTCGCACCTTGAGGGCATCACCGCGCTGTACAACGATCCGGCCGTGACCCGGCAGGTGCTGCAGATGCCGTTTCAGCCCACTGAGGTTTGGCGCAAACGCCTTGCGCCAGATAACGAACGGGTGGTGCAACTGGTGGCGCTGCATGAGGGTGTGGTCATTGGCAATCTCGGGCTGGAAAACTATTCGCGGATCCGCCGCGCCCACGCCGGCAGTGTCGGCATGGCCGTCGCCGTCGCGTGGCAGGGCAAGGGTGTCGGGTCGAAACTGCTGGCGGCGGCGCTGGACGTCGCCGACAACTGGATGAACCTGCACCGGGTCGAACTCTCGGTGTACGCCGACAACCAGGCGGCTATCAATCTCTACCGCAAGTTCGGCTTCGAGAACGAAGGCCTGTTTCGTGACTACGCCGTGCGCGACGGGCAATGGGTCGACACCCTGAGCATGGCCCGTCTGCGTCGTCGATAAGCCAAAAAATCCTGTGGGAGTCAGTTGCCCAGAGCGAACGCCACCGCCGCCTGCGCATGCAGTTCGGTGGTGTCGAGCAGCGGCAGGGCGCTGTGTTCGGGTTTGACCAGCAGACCGATTTCCGTGCAGCCGAGGATGATCGCCTGGGCGCCGCGCGCGGTCAGCGCTTCGATCACCCGTTGATAGATTTTGCGTGATTCGTCACTGATCACTCCGACGCACAGTTCGTCGTAGATGATCCGGTGCACGTCCTTGCGCTCGGCGTCGTCCGGCACCAGTACCGTCAGACCCTGCGCAATCAGGCGCTGCTTGAGAAAGTCCTGCTCCATGGTGAACGCCGTGCCGAGCAGACCGACCGTGCGCGCATCGATGGCCAATGCCGCCTGCGCCGCCGGTTCGGCGATGTGCAGAAACGGAATGCTGATCGCTGCCTGAATCTGCTGCGCGACCTTGTGCATGGTGTTGGTACACAGCACCACGCATTCGGCGCCGCCGGCCTCGAGCCTGCGCGCGGCATCCACCAGAATCGCCGCCGCATCGTCCCAGCGCCCGGCGTGCTGCGCCTGTTCGACCGGGCCGAAGTCGACGCTGTACATCAGGATTTGCGCCGAGCGCAGCGAGCCGAGGCGGTCGCGGACCTGCTGATTGATGAGTCGATAGTATTCAGCGCTGGATTCCCAGCTCATGCCGCCGATAAGGCCGATGGTGCGCATTGAAATTCCTCGAACAATGGCCCGTATTGGAAAAGTCGGGCTCCGGCCGAGTGTCCATCGGTTCAATGACGGATGCCAGTACAAAGCAACTGTACCGTTGATCCTGTTGCCAAGTGTCCCGGTGCCGGCGATCGAGGTTTAACGTACGCCGGCGCCTCGATCTGTCACTATCGACTATCGCAGGCTCACCCCGAGGAACGTACCGATGAACGACGTACAACAACTGGGCGAAATGCTTCGTCACTATGCCGAGAGTGAAGCGCACAAGAAGCAATTGTTCGAAACCCAGTCACAGGCGTGGGCCAGCCGCATCACCGAGCTGTTCGGCCAGATCCGGCAATGGCTGGAACCGGTGCAGGCACCGAACCTGCTGGAGGTGAGCCGCGAGGCTTACGTCGCATTCGGGCCGAGCACGCCGGTGGAAACCTCGACCTTCAAGACCGAGAAACTGAGCATCGTGATTGCCGGCAAACCGGTGGAGTTCGTGCCGGACGTGATGGGCAGCGCCGGGCAGATTTCCCTGGCGGTGATGGGCCTGACGGCGGCGCGCTACGGCAGTATTTCGCTGGTCGGGCTGCCGAACGGCGAGTGGCAATGGCGCAAGACCAATGGCTTGAAGGATCCGGACACCTTCGTGTTTGATGCGGATTTTCTCGCGCAGCAGTTGCAGAGCCTGATTCCGCGCGATCGCAGCTGATATCAGGGCTTCACCCATTTCCCATTGTGGGAGCGGGCTTGCTCGCGAAGGCGGCAGCCCATTCGACATTGATGGCGACTGATAGACCGCTTTCGCGAGCAAGCCCGCTCCCACAGGGGATTGAGGGTGATCCTACATATCGAGGTTGATCCAGCCCGGTTTCGCCTCTTCCGGCGCCACGGCTTTCACGGTTTTACCGGTGGCCAACTCAACCCGCCGTGCCACCTCCGGATCATCAGCAAACGGCACCATGCTCGCATCGTCGAGGCTCTCTGAAGTCTGATGGCGCAGGCAGTACTCCACCGCCAGCCACAGAAACACCACCCCCAGCACATTCAAGAAAATATCCATCCTCTGCGGCTCCCTGCCTCAGGCGATCTGCGCCTGGCTGCGTGCCAGCGCCACGTCGGCGACCCGCACCGTGCGCCAGACGTTGTAGGCCATCAGCAGCATGCCGCTGAGGAAGAACACCCCGCCGGCAAAGCGCACGATGAACCCCGGATGACTGGCCTGCAGCGCCTCGACAAACGAGTAGGTCAGCGTGCCGTCCTCGTTGATCGCTCGCCACATCAGGCCCTGAGTGATGCCGTTGACCCACATCGAGGCGATGTACAACACCGTGCCGATGGTCGCCAGCCAGAAGTGCAGGTTGATCAGCGGCGTGCTGTACATCTGCTCGCGGCCAAAGACTTTCGGCACCATGTGATACGTCGCGCCGAAGGTGATCATCGCCACCCAGCCCAAGGCCCCGGCGTGAACATGGCCGATGGTCCAGTCGGTGTAGTGGGAGAGGGCGTTGACGGTTTTGATCGCCATCATCGGCCCTTCGAAGGTCGACATGCCGTAGAACGCCAGCGACAGGACGAGGAAGCGCAAAATCGGGTCGGTGCGCAACTTATGCCAGGCACCGGACAAGGTCATCATGCCGTTGATCATCCCGCCCCAGCTCGGTGCCAGCAGGATCAGTGACATCGCCATGCCCAGCGACTGCGCCCAGTCCGGCAGCGCGGTGTAGTGCAAGTGGTGCGGACCGGCCCAGATGTACAGGGTGATCAATGCCCAGAAATGCACGATCGACAACCGGTACGAATACACCGGGCGATTAACCTGTTTCGGCACGAAGTAATACATCATCCCGAGGAACCCGGTGGTCAGGAAGAAACCCACCGCGTTGTGCCCGTACCACCACTGCACCATGGCGTCGGTGGCCCCGGAATACACCGGATACGACTTGAACCAGTCCACCGGGATCGACAGGTGATTGACCACGTGCAGCATGGCGATCACCAGAATGAACGCGCCGAAGAACCAGTTGCCGACGTAGATGTGTTTGGTCTTGCGCTGCACCACGGTGGTGAAAAACACGATGGCGTACGCGACCCAGACCACCGCCATCCACACCGCGCCGGAGAATTCGATCTCGGCGTATTCCTTGGTGGTGGTGTAGCCCATTGGCAGGGTGATCAGCATGATCACGATCACCGATTGCCAGCCCCAGAAGGTGAAGGCGGCGAGCTTGTCCGAATACAGCCGCACCTGGCAGGTGCGCTGCACCGCGTAGTAACTGGCGGCGAATTGCGCGCTGCCGGCGAAACCGAAGATCACCAGGCTGGTGTGCAATGGCCGCAAGCGGCCGAAGGTGGTCCAGGGCAGGTCGAGGTTCATGTCCGGCCATACCAGTTGCGAGGCGATCCATACCCCCATCGCCATGCCGACGACACCCCAGAAAACCGTCGCGATAACGAATTGGCGGACGACCTTGTAGTTATAAGCCTGTCCGATTGTTGCTGTGCTCATGGTCAGTTCATCCACGGTTGCAAAGTCTTGCCAGGCCACCCGGTCTGGCACGAGCTGCACTGTATGAACAGCGCCGGAAACAAAACAGGCTCAGGAATCTTTCATTTGTACGGATCAGATTTAACTGCTGCCTGCGGCGTTCTGCCGCGACCTGATATGGTTTTTATCGTTTCAGCTGAATCTGTTGCGTGCTGCGCTGCACCTGCATAGTGCTGGCAAAATCTGTAGGAGTGAGCCTGCTCGCGATTGCGGTGTGTCAGTCAACAAAGCAGTTGCCTGACACACCGCAATCGCGAGCAGGCTCACTCCTACAGGAATTGCGCACAATTCTGATGGGGTAGCCGCTGCATGTATCAATACGATGATTACGACCGCGCACTGGTGTTCGAGCGCGTTGCGCAGTTTCGCGATCAGGTCGAGCGCTTCATGGCCGGAGAGTTGAGCGAGGAAGAGTTCCTGCCGCTGCGTCTGCAAAACGGCCTGTACCTGCAGAAGCACGCGTACATGCTGCGGGTGGCGATTCCCTACGGGACACTGAGTGCCGAGCAGATGCGCACGCTGGCGAGCATCGCCGCCGATTACGATCGCGGCTACGGCCACTTCACCACGCGGCAGAACCTGCAATTCAACTGGATCGAACTGGCGCAGGTGCCGGACATCCTTGAACGCCTGGCGCAGGTCAACATGCATGCGATCCAGACCTCCGGCAACTGTGTGCGCAACATCACCACCGAAGCCTTTGCCGGGGTCGCGGCGGACGAGTTGATCGACCCGCGCCCGCTGGCCGAGATCTTGCGGCAATGGTCGACGATCAACCCGGAATTCCTCTTCCTGCCACGCAAGTTCAAGATCGCCATCTGCTCGGCGAAGCAGGATCGCGCGGCGATCATGATGCATGACATCGGCCTGTATCTTTATCCGGGGCGCGACGGGCAGATGCTGCTGCGGGTGATCGTCGGCGGCGGGTTGGGGCGCACGCCGATCCTCGGTCTGCAGATTCGCGAAGGCTTGCCGTGGCAGCATCTGCTGTCCTACGTCGAAGCGATCCTGCGGGTCTACAACCGCCATGGCCGGCGCGACAACAAGTACAAGGCGCGGATCAAGATTCTGGTCAAGGCGCTGGGCATCGAGGCATTCGCCAAAGAGGTCGAGGAAGAATGGCAACACCTCAAGGACGGCCCGGCGCAGCTGACCGAGGCTGAATATGAGCGGGTCGCCAGTGCCTTCGTGCCGCCGATCTATCACACCCTGGCCGATACCGATCTGGATTTCGGCACGCATCTGGCTGAAAGCCCGGCGTTCGCCCGCTGGGTCGCGCGCAACGTGCAGCCGCACAAGAAACCGGGTTACACCAGCGTAGTGCTGTCGACCAAACCGGGTCTGAGTGCACCACCGGGTGATGTCACCGGCCAGCAGATGCTCGCGGTGGCCGACTGGTCGGAGCGTTTCGGTTTCGGCGAGATTCGCATTGCCCATGAGCAGAATATCGTCCTGCCCGATGTGCAGAAGTCTGACCTGTATGAACTCTGGCGACTGGCCTGCGAGCGCAATCTGGGCAGCGCCAACGTCGGCCTGCTGACCGACATCATCGCCTGCCCGGGCGGCGATTTCTGCGCGCTGGCCAACGCCAAGTCGATCCCGATTGCCCAGGCGATTCAGGCGCGTTTCGACAACCTCGACTACCTGCACGACCTGGGCGACATCAGCCTGAACATCTCCGGCTGCATGAACGCCTGCGGCCACCACCACATCGGCAATATCGGCATTCTCGGCGTCGACAAAAACGGCAGCGAGTGGTACCAGATCACCCTTGGCGGCGCGCAGGGCAAAAACAGCGCCTTGGGCAAAGTCATCGGCCCATCGTTCAGCGCGGCCGAAGTGCCGCAGGTGATCGAGCGGATCATCGGCACTTTTGTGCGATACCGCGAAAGCGAGGAACTGTTTGTCGACACCGTGGCGCGCATTGGCCTGGAGCCTTTCAAGGAACGCGTCTACCCGAAAGTGCTGGAGGCGTCGGCATGAACAATCTGCTGCGTCTGGAGCAAGGTGTCGCACGCCTGATCGAGGACGACCCATGGACGCTGGTTCGCGAGCCGGAGCAGGGCAGGCCGCAAGGGTTGCTGATCCTGCCGCTGGGGCACTGGCTGCAATCGCCCTCGACCCACGCGGTGTGGCTGGGGCCGGACGATGAAGTTGAAAGCGTGGTGCCGTGGCTGGCCTCGCTGCCGCTGATTGCCCTGGATTTCCCGAGCTTTCGCGACGGTCGCGCCTACAGTCAGGCGTATCTGCTGCGTAGCCGGTTTGGCTGGGCTGGCGAGTTGCGCGCGATTGGTGATGTTTTGCGTGATCAGCTCAGCCATATGCGCCAGTGCGGGTTCGACAGTTTTGCGGTGCGCGAGGACAAATCGGCTGAGGATGCGCTGAAGGGACTGGCCGGCATGAGCGTGCTGTACGGCCGCTCGGTGATCGAGCCACGGCCGTTGTTCCGCAGACGCTGAATATCCATTGCTTGATAGATACTTTGTGGTGAGGGGATTTATCCCCGATGGGCTGCGAAGCAGACCTGAAATCTGCCGAAGCATTTCTTCAGCTAAAACCTGTTGGCTGGTTCTGCGGCCGCTGCGCAGCCGGTCGGGGGATAAATCCCCTCACCACAATTGTCTAGCGGCCCCTTCTACACCGGGGAAACCCTTACATTCCGCACCATTCCCGGATTTTTCCTTGGGTCGATGCTGGCCTTTTGGTAGAGTCCCCGTCGCCAGCGGGTTTTCGGCTGGACGACGGAACGAAGAAGGGAGTCTGGGTAGTGAGTGCGGGCAAAAAGATCTTGGGCCTCACGGCGTTGCTGTTGATGCTGACGCTGTGGGCCAGTTACTTCTATGTGTTCAAGGAAAACCGTGACGGCCAGTTGGGCGGTGCCGGTGAAAGCACCGCGTGGTGCGGCGCGCCGCCGTCCACCGAAGCGGCGCTGTTGGGCAAGGATCAACTGACCTTGCGCGTCACCAACAACCTGCGCGGCGAGTTCATGCTCAGTGGCTCGCTGGTGGTCTCCGAACGCACCTTCAACCGCTACGATCTGGGTCGCAACGAACTGCGTCTGCGCCTGGAGCCGTTGCAGTGGTCGTACGGCGTGACGCCGATCTTCCTCGAACAGGTCAAGGTTCAGCCGCTGAGCCGCAACCTCGCCTCACCGACCAAAAGCGCCTACGCCGAGCTTGAGCCACGGCCCATCGGCGTCCAGGGCCAGGTTACCGAATTCCCCTTCGACACCTATCGCTACGGCTACAAACCGGTGCTGTATTACCTCAAGGGCAGCGAGCGCATCGACCTGCGCTTCAAGAACATCACCACGCTGATGGAGATGTCCAACACCTTTACGCCGATTCAGAAATACAACCGCGTCGAGTACATCAACGAGAAGAACTCGATGATCCGCGACGAGGATTACAAGGCCTACGGCCCGCACGAATGCGCGTTCAGCGTCGAGCGCAAAGGCTCGTTCAAGGTCGTGGTGCTGTTGTTCCTGCTGGTGCTGTGCCTGCCGCTGTTGCACGTGTTCTATCGCGACGAGCCGGGGATCGACTTCCTCGCCACGCTGGTGACGATTGCCGTGGTGCGGGTGCTGCTGGTAGGGCCGGTGCAGGACTTCCAGCTGTACAACATCGACTTCCTGTTCGGCGCGGCGATTCTGCTGGTGGGCTCGGTGTCGCTGATCAAGGCGATGCGCGCCAACAGCCGCCGGGAGATGGCGTTGAAGAGCGGGGCGACGTCGTCCTGGTAACACTCAGTGTATGGGACCAATCACTGACCCTGTGGGAGCGGGCTTGCTCGCGAATGCGGTACATCAGTCACCCTTGATGTTGGCTGAGAGAATGCATTCGCGAGCAAGCCCGCTCCCACAAGGGATCAGCGCTCACTTCAGCGCCGGATCCCCCATGTTCATCTTCTTCCAGCCCTGCAACAGCACCTGTGCCTTCGGCTCCTGGCTGTTCTCCAGGTAGTACTGGATCAGTGACAACCGCGCATTGCGGTTCGCCGGTTGCACCTTGAGCAAACGCTCCAGCTCAGCACACGCCTCGCTCACCTTGCCGCTGTCGTGCAACGCCACCGCCAGCACGTAACCGTATTGCGCGTTCTGCGGCTCCAGTTGCGCGGCTTTGTGCAGCGCGCCCATGGCTCCGGCAGTCTTGCCGGCGCGGATCAAGGACAGGCCACGGGTGTGCTGCAACAACGCAGCCTCCGGGTGCGCCTTGAGGCTGTCGTCCAGCAGGCTCTGCGCTTCCTGACCTCGGCCATTGGCCTCCAGCCATTGCACCAGCGTCACCAGTGCCGGGTAGAAATCCGGATCGCGCTTGAGTGCCGTGCGCAGCAACCCTTCGACTTCGGATGCGCGGCCACTGGCCTGATACAACATCGCCAAGTTCAGGTTGGCCTCGGCCCGTTCCGCGAGACTGTTCTGCACCGCCTCATACTCGGCAATCGCCGCGTCCCAATTGTCCTGCGCGGCGCCGAGGCCGCTGTTGCGCGCGACGCTGAGCAGATCCCGCGCCGCGACGATGCGCACGGCTTTCACCGGATCGCCGAGCAGTGGCGTCAACAACGATGCGCGCTCGATGGGTGGCAGGAAGGCACTGATCGCCCGCACTGCGCTTTCGCGCACCTGCGGCGCCGGATTCTGCAGATCCCGGGTCGCCAGTTTCAGCGATTGATCGCTTGGGTACAGCGGCAGTTCGGCGAGTAACGTCGCACGCTGAATTGCCGGCAGATCGCTGCGCTGCAATTGCTCATGCAAAGCGTCCGCCGCACCCGGCTGGCCGTTGCGGATCAGCCACAGGCTCTCGTCATAGGGCGGTGCCTGCGGTGTCGATGCGGAGGCATTCCACAGCTTGAACTGCGCGGTGATCTTGTCACCGGCCTTGCCCTGATGGCAGCTGAGACACGCATCGGGCGTACCGAGTTTTTGCGCGCGTTCCGGGTTGGGGATGCTGAAGCTATGGTCATGGCGGAAGTCGTTGCCCATGTAGAACTTGCCGGGCATGTGGCAATCCACGCACTGCGAGCCGGGCTGGCCCAGGGTGTGGCGGGTGTGTTCGATGGAATCGTAGTTCTTCGCTTGCAGGCCCTTGCCGTCGACGCCAGCGACCGAAGTCTTGCCCGCCGTGTTGTGGCATTGCAGACACACGGCGTTGCCCGGCGCCTTGAGTTCAGTGCTGTGCGGATTGTGGCAGTTACTGCAGCGCACACCCTTGTCGAACATCTTGCTTTGCAGGAACGAGCCGTGTTCGAACACTTCATCCTTGATCTTGCCGTCCAGCGCATACAGTTCGCGGGTGAGGGTGCTCGGCAGGTAGTCGTCCATCAAGCGCTTGCCGACGGTGTAGCCATCGCCCAGCGGCGCCCGGCGCGCATGGCAGCGGGCACAGGTTTCGATCTCGACGCTGGCGTTCTTGTCCTTGAGGTCGACGACGAAACCCTTGTGGATCAGGTCGTCTTTTTTCTGCGCCCATTGCAGGTGATTCGAGGCCGGACCGTGGCAGGCCTGACAGCCGACGCCAAGGCTGTTCCACTGGCTGTTGAACGTGTTGCTGGCCGCATCGAAATTGCGCTTGAAGCCGGTGGTGTGGCACTCGGCGCACATGAAGTTGGCGTTCTGACTGGGCTTGCTCCAGTGCAGCGGATTCTTGAAGTTCACGCCTTGGCCGGGGTAGAGGTGAAACCAGCGGTGTTTCTCGGTATCCCACGCCACGCCGAGCGCCTGTAAACGGCCTTCGCCGACCTCGATCAGGTATTGCTGCAACGGGGCGATGCCGAAGGTGTAGGCGACCTTGAAATCGGCGTTCTTGCCATCGATGCCCGGCGTATTGACCCAGAACTCGTCACCCTTGCGTGAGAAACGGGTGGTCTCGTTTTCGGCCTTGAAGGTGACGTTGTTGAAGTCGCCAAGCATGGTTTCGCCATTCGCGGCCTGCATCGCCAATTGGTGATGCGAGCCTTGCCAGTCCTTGACCTGCTCGGTGTGGCAGCCCTGACATTGTTGTTCATCGACCATGGTCGCGGGCTTCTGTGCCACCGGTTGCGGCTTGGCGACGACGGGCGCCGCTGCGCTGATCGGCGGTGCCGTGTACGGCGCGGGCGCGGGGCTGAACAGAAACCAGCCAATTCCCGCCACTGCGGCCAGCAGCACGCCGATGGTGAGGGGGAACAGGTAACGTGAAAGGGGCTGTCGGGATGAATCAGGATCAGGCGGTACGACTTTATTTTTATGCTTGGGCATTACGACTTCCGTGGTCAGATGCATTGGCCTGCTGGCATGCGTTCAAGCTCGATGCAGCTTTGCCGGATGAGTCGCTGTCTGTCAAATGGCGGTTGTGATCAACTGCGCAACCACGTGTGAATCTTCAATGTTTGCAGGGCAAATCCGCGGGCATTGGCTATAACTGTAACTCCCCCAAGCAATTTCTTCGGCTTTCTGACAGGAGTTACAGCATGAAGCTTGCACTGATGATGAGCACCCTCTGCATCGCCACGCTTGGAGTGGCGGGGTGTTCGAGTAAGGTTGTCGAGCCTGACCAGTACTCCGGATTTCTCAAGGACTACAGCCAGCTCCGGGAAGCCAGATCACCGTCCGGTGCCGAGGTAATGCGTTGGGTCGATCCGAAGCTCGACATCAACCGGTTTACCAGCGTCTACGTCGAGCCGACCCAGCTCTATCCCAAGCCGCAAGCGACGGTGAAGATTCCGCAACAGACCCTCAACGGCATCACCAGCTACTACGATCAAGCGCTAAAGCGCGAAATCAGCAAGTCCTTGCCATTGGCCAACGGCCCTGGCCCCGGTGTAATCGTGGTACGTGCGGCGATTACTGCCGTGAGCAGCCAGACCGAAGGCCTCAAACCGTATGAAATCATCCCGGTTGCGCTGGTTGCGGCAGCGGTCAGCACGGCCAGCGGTATCCGCGATCAGGAAACCACACTCGCCACCGAAGCGGTGTTTCTCGACGGCGGCAGCAATAAGGTTGTGGCCCAGGTTGTGCGCAAGGGCACTGGCAAACCATTGGCAAACGACACTCAGGTAATGAAAGCCGATGACGTCAAAGCGGTGATCGATGGCTGGGCGGCGGACATGCATCAGTCCTATCTCAAGCTCAAGTCGAAGTAAGATCCGCCAGCGGGATCGTTCAGGGCGAACGATCCCGTGCGTGTTTCATCAGAACTCGGCTCGGGCCTGGCGGTTGTAATGACTGAGCAGACCGTCGTAACTCCGGTTGACTGCGTGGAAGTCGTCGCTCAGTTGCTGCGGTGGTGCGTGGTCCTGCCAGTCCTTGTGCAGTGTGTTCAACGCCGCCAGATAGCGGGTCGCTGGCTCGCCGATGTGGAACCACAGATCCCGCGCCGCGTCCGTCTTCGTCCTGAACGCGTTGTTTTGCGAGACGAGGAAGGGTGCCCGACGATCCCATGCCTGCTGCAGCTTTGCCGTGGTGTCGGCCAGCAATTGTGGCGTCAGTGTGCGGTTTCTCATGCCTTCATCGAGCAAGTCGATAGTTTCTCGGGCCTGGATCATGTATGCCAGTAAATACCAATGGATATCCTTGCCCAGACGCGCTTCCATCCGTTTCAGCTGTTCGGGGCGTTGCGCGGCGTCCAGTGGCAGCAAGGCTTCTCTCAGGGCCGTTGACGCCTTGATGTAACCGCTCGCAGCGGACTCGATGAATGCAGATTCGACAATGATGGCCGCCGGGTTTTGCGACCCGGTCGAAAAGCTGGCTTCCCTGTAAATCCGGCCGACCGGAATCACCGTCGCGAGTGTATTCAGCGAGCGGGCGTATTCAGTTGCCTTTCGCGCCAATTCGGGCTGGTAGGCCAGTAATTGAAGTTTTTCGGCGAGGCCTTGAGAGCAGACGTCGCGCTGTATGTCACGCACATTCAACGCATCGCTGTCGTCGAAATCCTTGAGGCCAAGCATCCATTGCTGGTTGTGAGGCTGAGGCGGCTGGGGATTCTTGTAACGGTCGTAAGCCACTCGCCATTGCACGTCGACCCGGTTGACGCAGCTGATGAGCGGGCTCAGGGCATTGGCCTGGGCGGTGATCGGCGCATCGCGTCCGTCCAGCCAGAGGTCGAGTTGTGAGAAGGGCCGACTGGCCCCCATCAATCCCATCACGACAACGGCGATCACCAGACCAATGGGGAACAACAAGTTCGCGTTTTTCACGGTCGCGCCTCCTTGCCGTACCACTGCTCAACGGTGGCCGGTGCGTTGCATTCGGTGGTGGTCGCCGGCATACGGCTGCACGAACGTTCAGTCCAGGGTTGCAACCCCTGATTACGGTTGACCGTGCCTTGGCTGGCGATCACGTTGATCACACCCAACACAACGACCAGAACCACTATCCCCAGGCTCGTCAGACAGATTTTCAGAATCGGGCTGCTCTGCTCCCAGGAGACCTGCGGTTTGACCTGGCGTCGCCGTACCAGCCCGAAAACTGCGAGGGTTGCGGTGTATACAACGCCAGCGATCGGACCGAAAAGCCAACTGAATCCGGCTGCCATCAGCGCACAGGGAATGAGGTCGCGCAGAACTCCGAACGGCGGTGAGTCGGAGCGCAAGCCCAGGCGAAGGCGTGCACTGAGCCGGTCATCCAGTAACCACCAGCGATGGGCCAGGTCATGCACCAGCCAATTGAGCCCGGCTGCGATCACGGCAAATACGACCGTCGTGATCATGACAATATTGATCAACCCGCTGACGCGCAGGCCCTGCGGGATGAAGTGGGTAAAAGAGCCGATCAGACAAGCCAGCACGACACCCACGTATGTCGGCCAATCGTTGAAACTCAATTCCCAGTCGCGCCAGAAGAACGCGGTGCCACCGGGCATCTCCGCCCAGACTTGTGGGTTATTGGCGTACAGCGCCGAGCTCAACTTACGGCACTGCGCCCAGTCTTCTTCGCGCAGGCGTCGGGCCAGAGCGCGACGTTGATTGAAGGGGCCGTTGCCCAGGAGCATGCGCGCGGCGCGGTGTTCAGGCGTGGCGAGCGGTGCCTCGGCAAGCTGGCGCTGCCGCGCGAGAAAAATCGGCGCTTCATGACGGGCGAGCAGGCGCGTCCATTCACTCTCGGGGCAACGATTGGTTGGGCCTGGGTGCCAGCCCTGGCCGGCGCATACCTGTTCGAAAAGGTTTGAGGACCAGTAACGGCTATCCAGCAGCAATTGACTGAGGAGCAGGTTGAACCATTGCCGGTGCACTTCTGCTTCGAGCCACAGGTACTGCGTGCAAGACTTGTACGCCTGCAGAAAATCTTCGTCGTCCTCTAGTTCAAGGGCGTCACGCAGGGGGCGAGCGATACGCTCGCGCTGCTGAGCGAGCAAAAGCGTGATCGATTCCTCGTCCAGTTCAAGGCGCTGCCAGGCACTGAACCAGTGAAATGTGGGAATCGCCCAGTCCACCAGAGATTCCGATGTATCGGGATGCTCGATGCAGTGCTGCAGGACAGTGTCTTCGAGGATATGCGCGCAACCCTGTTGAACGGCCATCGAATGACGCTGGACCAGTTCGTCGAGGCTGATGCCCGCCAGCGAACGCGTCACCTGCTGCAGCGCGTCGACTTCTACCACCGTCAGACCGGTAAGGTCCCAGTTGCCGTCGTCATCCTGCTGGTCGTCGTTGAACTGTGCCCATTCTTTGTAGTTGAGGGCCTGCTCATACGCGTCACGCAGGCGCTGAAAACCTTCGGCGTCGTCGTCCGGACGGGTATTTTTGAGGAGGGCAGCGTATTGGCGTTTGATACTGCGCGTATCGGCGTCGGGCGTCAGGCCCAGGACGGTCCAGCAACTCATTGCGTATACAACTCCATGAAAACCTGCGACGCGACCCAGTGATGGCAATTTGATTTTGCGCACCCTACCTGTTTCGCGTCGAAAAGTCCTCAGCCGTTGCTCATTTGCCAACGAACCAGCGGAAGTAAGGATTGCCGCTGTCGCTCTGCATTACTTCGCTCATGTCCCGCCCCCAGGCATCGCGGTCGCCGTTGTAGGCATGCAGGCTCGCGCGGTAGAACTGCAGCAGACGCTGGCGGTGGGTCTCCATTCGCTCAGTGAGCCCGGTATCGGCATTCACCAGTTGCGGCGGCACATACAGATCCAGCAGCGCCGGCAGCACCCGGGTGATTTCCTTGCTGCGCACCCACGGCGCGTATTCGATTCGGGGCTGATCGTCCGTCACCGCCGGCGCGTTTGCGGCAAAGCGTTCAAGGCCTGCGCGGTCGGTGACCCAGGTCGCGAGCAACGCTGGTGCCGAGCCAATCCCGACATCCTGCAAAGCGCTGCGTACGCTGGCTTGCTGGAAGCGCTCGGTGATTTTCGCCGCGTCCAGTTCCATCGGCTGCTGCGAACCGACCAGCAGCATCTCGTGGAACTCGCTGGTCCACAGCGAGGCATACGGGAACACGTCGAGGAAGCTGCGCACCAGTGAGCGAGAGTCATCAATGTTTTGGGTCGGCAACGGCAGCCATTGCGCGACGATGCCTTGTTGTTCAAGACGACTGGCTGCCAGTTGATAAAAGTCGCGGGAGTACAGATTGACCACGCCGGCCGCCGACGGCGGTGGCGGTTCGAGGGTGATCAGGTCATAGGTCTGCGGACTGCGCAATAGTTCCTGACGACCATCGCGCAGGCGTACTTCGACGCCGGGATCGTTGGCGGCGTTGAAGTTGCCCTTGAACAGAGGCGCGGCCTTGACCACCGATGGCAGCAGTTCGGCGACCACCCTGTGTTCCAGCCCCGGATAGCGCAGCAGGGCGCCGGCGGTGATCCCGGTGCCGAAGCCGATCACCAGCGTCGAGCGCGGCTCGCCGTTATGGATCAGCAGTGGCAGCAACGTCTGGATGCGCATGTAGCGCAGCGACGGCATGGCATCGCCGGTATTGGACACGCCTTGAATGTACAGGCGGTGGAAGCTGTTCTCACCACGGCCCTGAGCGACCACCGCCACGGTGCCGCCACGGCCTTCCTCGTAGAACGCCAGCGTGCCGTTACGCGCACCGGGCAGCAGACTGGCGAGTTTGTCCACTGGCGTCAGCACGGCGAGCACGACCGACAGCAGCCCCAGCGCGACCACGGCCTGACGCCGGCCTTTTTTGACGTGATGACCCTTGCGGACGGCCACGTAGCCGATGCCGGCCGCGATGATCGCCAGCAAGCCCAGCGTGCGCACCAGCCCCAGCAGCGGGATCAGCAGAAAACCGCAGAACATCACCCCGACAATCCCGCCCAGGGTGTTGAACGCAACCACGGCCCCGACATCGCGGCCGACCCGCTCACGACCGACACTCAAGCGCAGCGCCAGTGGAAACGCCGCGCCGAGCAACAGCGTCGGCACAAACACGATGCTCAGCGCCGCCACTGCGAAACGTGCGCTCATACCGGCCAGTTCGCTGGCGCCCAAGGCCAGCAGCCAGCTCTCGGCCTGACTCTGGGCCAACACCAGCCAGCGCCCGAGCAGGGCAATTTCCAGCAAGGCGATCAGCCCGGCACCGGCAATCAACAGACCGAACACGCCCCATGGATCGCGAATGCGCTCGACGCGGCGGCCGAGCAGGGCGCTGCCGATGAACAGCCCGGTCAGGTACGTCGCGAGCACCACGGCGAACGCGTAGGTGCGGGTGCTCATGAACTGCACGATCGACTGCGACCAGACCACTTCATACCCCAGCGCCACGCCGCCGGCGATGGCGTACAGCCACAGCGCCGTGCGGTCCGCGGCTTTCTCGGTGTGATGTTTGACCGCAGCCGCCACCGGCGTCGGCTGCTGACGTTGCAACCACAGCGCAGCGGCTGCGGCCAGCAGATTGAGCATTGCGGCAAACAGCGAACTGCCGCGCACGCCGAGGGTGGCGATCAGCACGAACGCGGCGAGCAGGGTGCCGACAATCGCGCCGAGGGTGTTGGCCGCATACAGCTGACCGCCGGCCCTGCCCGGATCCGCGGCCAGCGAGCGCACCAATACCGGGAGCGTGCCGCCCATCAACACCGCCGGAATCCCCACCAGCGTGAACGGCAAGCACCAGGCGAGAAGGCCGACATGACCTTGCAACCAGGCAAACGGGCTCGCCGCCAGGCTCATCGCAACCGTGGCGCCAACCCCGAGTATCGCCACCAGCACTTCCAGCCCGGCATAGAGCAACACCGGTTGCTGCAAGCGATCAGCCCAGCGCCCGAACAGCCAGCCGCCAATGGCCAGCCCGGCAAAAAACGCGCTGATGCCGGTGGTGATGGCATAGACCTCGACGCCGACCACCAGCGACAACTGTTTGATCCACAGCACCTGATACACCAGCGCGGCGGCGCCGGAGATGCACAGCAGCAGGGCGGGGATCAGCAGCGCCGGGGTGGCGGCTTGAGTGGTGGGTATGGCCGACGGCTTGCTGGCGATACGTGAGGACATGCGGATTGCCTTATTTCAATTCGGAAAATGCTGTGTCGGTGCCGGCCTCTTCGCGAGCAGGCTCGCTCCCACAGGGGATTTGTATTGGACGCAAGTCCAGTGTGGGAGCGAGCCTGCTCGCGAATGGGCCGACACGGTCCCAAGTTCGAAACAGGGCCGCCCGCCGCTGAGGGCGGGCGGCAGTTCAACGGTCTTACTGTGCAGCCGGTGCCGCTTTCATTTTCTCTTCAATCTTCGCGTCAACCGCAGCACGGATCTGGTCGATGCTGAAGCTCGCCGGTTTCTGGCTCGGCGGATACTCGATGAAGGTCTGCAGGAAGCGCGCTGCCTTGGTTGTCGCAACGGCGACCAGGTAAACGTTTTTGGTCGACCAGTCGTAGTATTGATCGGAAACCACGTCGGCCCGCTCGTACGGGTCCATTCTCAGGTTGAAGATCTTGGGCACGCGCAAGGGCGTGAACGGATTGCTCCACACCGCAAAACCACCCGGCGCTCGCTGCTCGGCGAAAACGGCCTTCCAGTTGCCAAAGCGCATTGAAACCAGCATGCCGTCGTCGTTGAAGTAGTAGAACTCCTTACGCTCACCGTTGGGTTGCTGGCCGGTCAGATAGGGCAACTGGTTGTAACCGTCCAGATGCACTTTGAAGTTGTTGCCTCCGGAGGTCGGCGCCCAGCCCTTGAGCAGCTTGTCTTTCACCTCGGTGTCACCGGCAGCAGCGAGCAAAGTCGGGAACCAGTCCAGGCCCGAGAACATCTCGTTGGACACTTCCCCCGGTTTGATCTTGCCCGGCCAGCGAATCATCGCCGGTACACGGTAGGCGCCTTCCCAGTTGGAGTTCTTCTCGTTACGGAACGGCGTGGTCGCCGCGTCCGGCCAGGAGAACTGGTTCGGGCCGTTGTCGGTGGTGTAGACCACGATCGTGTTGTCGGTGATTTTCAGGTCGTCGAGGGTCTTGAGCAGTTTGCCGACATCTCCGTCGTGTTCCAGCATGCCGTCGGCGTATTCGTTGCCGGGCATGCCGCTCTGGCCCTTCATCGAGTCACGCACGTGGGTGAACAGGTGCATGCGCGTGGTGTTCATCCAGACGAAGAACGGCTTGTCGGCCTTGGCCTGTTTCTCGATGAACGCTTGCGCGGCAGCGGTGGTTTCGTCGTCGATGGTTTCCATGCGCTTGGTGGTCAGCGCGCCGGTGTCCTCGATCTTGCCGTCGGCGAAACTGTGGATTACGCCCCGTGGCGAGTTGGCTTTGACAAAGTCCGGGTCATCCTTGGGCCAGTAGGGGCGTTCGGGTTCTTCTTCGGCGTTAAGGTGATAAAGGTTGCCGAAGAATTCGTCGAAACCATGGTTGGTCGGCAGGTATTCATCTTTGTCCCCAAGGTGATTCTTACCGAACTGGCCGGTGGCGTATCCCTGAGACTTGAGCGCCTGAGCGATGGTGATATCGCGCTTTTGCAGGCCGACAGTCGCTCCCGGCGCACCGACTTTCGACAGGCCGGTACGCAGCGGCGTCTGGCCGGTGATGAACGAGGATCGTCCGGCGGTGCAGCTGTTCTCCGCGTAATAGTCGGTGAACATCATGCCTTCTTTGGCAATCCGGTCGATGTTCGGGGTCTTGTAGCCCACCACGCCCATGGAGTAGGCGCTGATGTTGGTCTGGCCGATATCGTCGCCGAAGATCACCAGAATGTTGGGTTTCTCAGCCGCTGTGGCAGTTGCCGACAGCGCCATCACCGAGGTTGCCACCAGGGCGAGTTTCGGTAGCCACTTGCGTATGCGAGTCATCTGACTTGCTCCTTATCGCGGGGGTCGTTGTTGCGACTTACGTTTCTTGCAGTCCAGCATCACGCTTTTTCTTATTGCACCTGCCCGGTTGCCGGTGGATCGAACGGGTAGATCCGGCGCCATTCGGTCGCCATGTCCACCACGGTCCAGCCACGGGAATTTGCTTCGTCGAGGGCTTTATCGAGTCGCCCGATATCGGATTTTCGGTCATAGGCCCACTCGCGTCTGGCGTCGGTGTGGTGCACCAGCCCCATGAAGCGTTTGCCGGGGCCGGCGGTGGTCCACTGCAGCATCTGCAGGTCGCCGTCGGAGTTGCCGAACGCGAGGATCGGCCGTTTGCCGATCACTGCATCAATGCTCTCCGGTTTGCCCGGGCCGTCGTCGTTGTGTGCCAGTTTCCGGGTGCGCAGGATCGAGGCCTGGCCGTCCTTGAACTGGAACGCGGTGACGAACGTGGTGCCGATCACCTGTTCCGGCGGGATGCCGTAAACCTTCTCGGCAAAGGCGCGCATGAAGCCGGTGTCGCCGCCGGAAACGATGTAGGTCTTGAAGTCCTGGCTGCGCAGGTAGTCGAGCATTTCCAGCATCGGCTGGAAGATCATCTCGGTGTAGGGCTTGCCGGTTTTCGGATGTCGAGCCTGGCTCAGCCAGGTCTTGGCGTTGTCGTCGAAGGCCTCGGTGGTCATGCCGGTGTGAGTGGCGCCGAAGATCTTGATAATCCCGTCCATGCCGGCGGCGGCCAGTGCCTGATGATCATTTTCCAGCACGGCTTTGAATGGCTGGGTGGTTTGCCATTCCGGGTGCTGCGGCGCATTGCGCTTGACTTCGTCGAGGGCGAACAGCAACTCGAAATACATCGGCTGCTCGCTCCACAGGGTGCCGTCGTTATCGAACACGGCAATGCGATCGACGGGTTTGACGAAATCTTTGCCGGACTGATCGGTGACCGCTTGCACAAACTCGATGATGTGTTTTTTGGCCGGGCCGTCGTTCCATGACGGCAGTGGCTCGCTGGCCTGGGCCAGCAGTGGCAATGCCAGCGCAAACACCAGCGCAAGGCTGAAACGTTGACGCTGCTGCGGTGGATGGGTCATGGGAAATCCCTTTCATGAACGGGGTTGAGCGGGCGCAGGGCCGACGCCGGTTTGTGCGCCTGTTGTTCGGCCTGACTGTGAAGCGTAGTCAACGATTCATGCAGTTGAGCGAGTGTTTGTGCAGTCTGTGGATCACGTCCATAAAGCCCGCGCAACAGGCCTTGCAGGCGCGGGCCGGCATTCACCAGTTGCAGCCCGAGGCGACTGCGGCGCAACCACAGATACAAGGCGCTCAATTGCGCCGGTTGTGCCTGCAGCTGCGGGTTGATCTGCTGCCAGGCGAAGTCCGCCGATTGCTCCCAGGCCAGTTGCCGCGCGTGCTTGCGCGCCTGCCATTGGTGCCGGGCGCGCATCAGCGCCGGACGCAGCCAATAACCGACGCCAATACACACGGCGAGTAGCGCCAGCCACAGCAACCAGCGCGTGGAAAAATGCGGGTTGTTGCGGCCGAGCTGCTGGAGATCGTCGGTGATCGAAAACACCGGTTTGTAGGCGCTGTTGGCTGCGGCTTCGAAGGTCACTGCCGGCACTTGCGCAATGCGGCTCTGCTGCGTTTTGACGTCCCACCATTTCACCGCGATGGCCGGCAGGGTGTAGGCGCCAGCCTTGTCGATGCGGTAGATGACGGCGTCGATCCGCTGACCGCCGAGCACGTTGCCGCGGCCGTCATCCAGGCGGGTGACTTGTGGGGCCTGCAGGTAACGACTCAGGCCGGCCACGTCAGCCAATGGCGGAACTGGAAGCGCCATCGCCAGTGCGCCATCGGCTTGCAGGAGCAGTTGCCGGGTGATGCTGTCACCGGTTTTCAACGGGGTTGCCGAGTTGGTCAGGCTTTGGCTCAGGCGCACATCGCTGGCCACCAGCGGCGTTTCTCCGGGTTTGAACCCGGGTGGCTGGGTGGTGCTGAAGTGCAACGGTTGGCTGTGTGCGCTGATCGCTGTGCTGGCCTGACCCGGTGTCGCACTCACCGTCAACGGCGGAATATCGAAGCGGCGGGCGACATTCGGGGTGATCAGGTAGCTGTAGCGCAAGCCGCTGAAGGATTGCCCGTCGATGGTCTGATTCAGGTGTTGGGCCTGGCCGTCCGGCGGCGTGACCAGGGCGCCGTCGAGTTTCAGTTCGGGCAGGGTGGCGGCGCTGGTGAACCAGGTGTCGGTGAGCACATCGACTTGCAGCTCGAGCAGTCCGCCGACCATGGCGCCTTCGGCGGGTTGCAGGTGGGCCTGGATTCTCAATTGGGGTTCGGCGGCAGAGGCCTGGATTGTGAACAGGCAACTGGTGAGCAGGGTCAGCAGGGTTGCGGTGATCAGGCGGGCGCCATCGCGAGCAGGCTCACTCCTACAGAAGATTTTCGGCGCACACAATTCCCCTGTAGGAGTGAGCCTGCTCGCGATAGCCGCAACTCGATTCATGGCCTGGCCCCCGACTGATCCTGCAAACTGAATTTCCGCCTGAGAAACTTCGCCGGCGAGGTGTTCAGGTTTTGCAGCCACAACGCATCGGACGTCGCCTGTTCGGTCTCGACCTTTTTGCTCTGGCCCTTGCCCGGCGCCTTGTCGAATTTCACTTCGTCCGGTTTGGTCTCGGGAGCGTTTTTCTCGGCGCTGTCGGTGTCCTTGAGCAACGCCTGCGCCAGCGCCAGATTGGCCGTGGCTTCGGGGAACTGCGGTTGCCGCTGCAAGGCCTGGGTGTAGGCGGCAATCGCCTGATCGAACTTGAAGCGCCGCACGTAAATGTTGCCCAGGTAAAACCACGCTTGCGCCGTGTCCAGCCGGGCAAAGGTCGCCAGTGCGAGGTCGTAGTCCGCCGCGTGATAGGCCGCCACGCCTTTCCAGTACGGATCGACAAACAGCGCCGCTGCTTGCGGCCAATGCTCATGCTCGACAGCCCAGCGCCCTTGCTGATCGCGGGTGAAGAACGCGTCGGTCAGTGCACTGGCCTGGGCGGGTGCGGCAGGCCAGCCCAGGCCCGCAGCCAATAGCAGCGCCGGTACCCAGTTGACGTTCCAGCCCTTGCGCACACCGAGCAGCGCCAACAATAGAAGAGGCCAGCACAGCCAGTAACCGGCATCCTTCCAGTGCAATTGCTGCTGTTCGGCGCTGGCACTCTGGAAGTGTTGTTGGGCGTGCAACTCGATCCAGTCCAGATCATCGTCGTCGAGGGTGAGGCTGCCCAGCGGCGCGTCGAGGGCGGCGGCCAATTGCTTGAGTGCCGCCGGATCGAAATGGCCGAGCAGCGGGCGCCCGTTGCTGTCGACTGCCGGTTGGCCGTTGGCGTCCTGAATCATGCCGCCGTCCTCATTGCCGACCGCAAGTACCAGCACCTGCAATTGGCTGTCATCGAGTTGTTTGTCGAGACCATCGAGCTGTGCAACGTCAGCGCCGTCGGTGATCAACAGCAGGCTGCCCGGGGTTTGCTCGGCGCTGAGCAGGCGTCTGGCCTGCTCGATGACGGCGCTAACGTCCTTGCCCGGTTTGTCGATGAGGCCTGTGCCCAGCGCCTGAATGAAGATGTCGAGCAACGCCGGATCGTCGGTCGGCGGCAACACCAGATGCGCGCTGCCGGCATAGGCGATCAGCGCGGTGCGGGCGCCGGCGCGACGCTGAATCAGGTCGTGCAGTTTGTGTTTGGCCGCTTGCAGGCGCGTCGGTGGTACGTCGCGGGCGTCCATCGATGGTGACAGGTCCACCGCAACGATCAGTGGAGCGCGATTCTGCA
The DNA here is from genome assembly GCF_949767635.1 of Pseudomonas sp. IT-93MI4. Classification (NCBI taxonomy): domain Bacteria; kingdom Pseudomonadati; phylum Pseudomonadota; class Gammaproteobacteria; order Pseudomonadales; family Pseudomonadaceae; genus Pseudomonas; species Pseudomonas sp. IT-93MI4. The sequence continues at coordinate 39,370 of NZ_CATKPP010000005.1, read as the reverse complement.
GAAAGTCCGGGCGATCCTGCTCCCAGGTCGGCCCGGCCGCGGCGAGCGCCCCGAGTGCCAACACCGCGCACAGCCAATGCACCGGGCGCAGGCGCTGCTGATCCGTTGGCGTGACCAGCAGGTGCGGCAGTAAGTGTTCGGCGATGTTGCTGCGCAGCCGGCGCTGCAAGTCGCGGCTGCGGCGCCAGAGCAGCGGCAGCAGCGCGGCGAACAGCGCGAGCAGCAGCCACAGCGGACGCAAAAAGTGCAAGTCGCTGAGATTGATCTCCATCTCAGGCCTCCTGCCGCTGGCGGGCCAGCGCCAGGCGCGGGCGCAGCAGGGCGCAGAGGTGATACAGCGCCAACAACCCCAGCGCCGCGCCCAGCGGCCAATGGAACAACTCGCGTTGCGGCTGATGGCTGAGGGTTTTCACCTGATGCGGGGTGAGGCGGTCGAGGGTGTTGTAGACCTGATCCAGCGCCGTACGATCTTCGGCGCGGAAGAACTGCCCACCAGTGGTCTGGGCGATCTGTTGCAGCCCGCGCAGATTGACCTGCGCCTCGCCGGAAGCCTTGGGGTCGCCGATGCCGATGGTGTGAATGACCACGCCCTTGTTGGCGGCCATTTCCGCGGCGTGGTCGGGGGGGATCGCGCTGCTGGTGTCGTTGCCGTCAGTGAGCAGGATCAGCACCTTTTGCTGTTCGTGCGCCTGGTCGAGCAGCTTCAGGCTCAAACCGATGGCATCGCCGATGGCGGTGTTCGGCCCGGCCATGCCAATGCCAGTGTCGGCCAGCAACAGCGCAAGGCTGGCGTGATCGAGAGTCAGCGGCGCCTGCGGATAGGCACCGCTGCCGAACACGATCAGACCGATGCGGTCATCCTTGCGCTTGTCGATGAAGCCTTGCACCACCTGTTTGACGGCGGCGAGGCGATTGATTTTCTGGCCATCGGCATTGCTGAAATCTTCAGTCTCCATCGATTGCGAGAGGTCGATGGCGAGCATCAGGTCGCGTACCGGTTGCTGGCGTTCGATGGGCTTTTCGACGAACACCGGGCGCGCGGCGGCGAGCAGGATCAACGTCCACACCAGAAGATTGAGCAGCAGTTGCCAGGGGTTCTGACGATTGCCGACCCGGCTCGGCGCTTCCCCGACGGCGCGGCTCATGGCGCCGAAAAACGGCACGCGCACGGCGCTGCGCGCCTCCTGATACGCCGGTAGATAACGCAAGGTCAGCCACGGCAGCGGCAGCAGGAGCAACAACCACGGGTAATCAAGCTGCCACATGGTGTTGCTCCACCCAGTGTTGGCAGGTGTCGAACAGCGCCTGGCGCTGTTCGGCGGGGAGGGCGCGCAAGGTGGCGTCGGGGGCGTAAGCGAGTAGGGCCAGTTGATCGCTGAAGTCGTCGGGTAGTTTCTTTTTACTGTGCCGCTGCAGAAAGGCCTGCCAATCCGATCTTCCCAACGCCGCAGGATCCTGTGGGAGCTGGCTTGCCAGCGATGGCGTCCTGTCATTCAGCTCGGATGTTGCAGGAGATGGCCTCATCGCTGGCAAGCCAGCTCCCACAGTTATTGTGTTCCACCAGCGAGCGCTGGGTAGGGGCATCGAAAGGGCCACGCGTTTGAGCAGTTCGGGCAACTCGCGCAGGGCATTGAGGTCATCACTGCGCTCACGCAACTGCGCCAGCCGCACCAGCGCTTCGCGCCGATACTGATCCCGTCGCCACTGCACATAACGCCGCACGCCAACAATCAACGCCAGCACAACCAACAACGCCAGCAACAGCCACCAGCCCCAGGTCTGAGGCGCATAACTCACCGGCACCGGCAGGCTCAGCTCCTTGAGCTGGCTGATGTCGGGGATATTCGGGTTCATCGCCGTGGGCCGGCAGACTTGCCAAGCTCGGCGCGCAATTGCGCGTGGGCCTCTTCGGCGGTGCTGAACATCATCAGCGGCACCTGACTGCGGCGCAGCAGGGTGGCGACGTCCTTAAGGCGGCCACCGAGATAATCACCCAACGGCTGATGCACGCTGCGTTTCTCGACAGCCAGTTCCACCTGCAATTGGCCTTGGGTGACCAGCAGCCGGCCATCGCTCGGCAGCTTCAAGGCCAGTGGATCGTAGACTTGCAGGGCAATCACGTCGTTGTGCGCGCGCAGTTGCCGCATCAATTGCAAGGTGCGTTCACCCGCCCCGGCGAAGTCGCTGACGATGCAGATCAAATGGTCGTGACCGGCCAACGCCAGGCAACGCTGCAAGGCCTTGTCCAACTGATCCTCGTCTTCGGCGTCGGGATTGGCCGCGTTCAGCGCCTGATTCTGTTGCGCCACGCGGCTGAGCAGGGCTTCGACCCGTTTGCGACTGCGCAACGGCGCGATGCAGTCGATGCGCTGATCGTTGAACACCAGACCGCCGACCCGGTCACCGGCGTTGAACACCATCCACGCCGCCAGCGCCGCGAGTTCCGCGGCGAGGGCGGATTTGAAACTGCGTCGGGAGCCGAAGAACATCGACATGCGCTGATCGACCACGATCAAGGCCGGGCGATCGCGTTCTTCAGTAAAAGTGCGAACCACCGGTTTGCCGGTACGCAGCGAGGCGCGCCAGTCGAGGTGGCGTAAATCATCACCGGGCTGATAGCGGCGCAACTCATCGAAGTTCAAACCACGGCCACGCAGGCGCGAGGCATGATTGCCGGCAAGGATGCTACCCTGGGGCTGGCGCGCCAGAAAACTCAGGTCACGGGCCTTGAACTCCAGCGCCATCAATTGCGCCAGAGACACGTAGACCAGACCGTCCGTGTTCACGCCGGAATCGCCACTTTATCCAGCAAACGGTCGAGCACCTGATCAGCAGTCACGCCATCGGCGACCGCGTCGTAGCTCAATTGCAGGCGATGGCGCAGCACCGGATGCACCACGGCGCGCACGTTATCCGGCGAAACAAAATCCTGGCCCTGCAACCACGCGTCGGCCCGCGCACAACGATCCAGGCCGATGCCGCCACGGGGACTGGCACCGATGCTGATCCAGCGTCCGAGGTCTTCGTCGTAATCGGCCGGGTGGCGAGTGGCGTTGATCAGGTCGATCAGATAGCGGTCGATGGCCGGTGATACGTGCACCGCGCTGACCTCCTTGCGCGCAGCGAAAATCACTTCCTGTGACAGGCTGAAGCCCTTGCCCGGTGCGGTGTTCGCACCCTGGGCAAACTCCTCGGCGCGCAACAGGCGCAGCACCTGGCTTTCATTGTCGGCGCTGGGGTAATCCAGCAGCACCTTCATCAGGAACCGGTCCATCTGCGCTTCCGGCAACGGATAAGTGCCTTCCTGCTCGATCGGGTTTTGCGTGGCGACCACAATGAACAGCTCCGGCAGCACATGGCTGGTGCCGGCCACGGTAATCTGCCGTTCTTCCATGGCTTCCAGCAGCGCCGCCTGGACCTTGGCCGGGGCGCGGTTGATCTCGTCGGCGAGGATCAGATTGCCGAACAGCGGGCCTGGCTGGAAGCGGATCTCGTTTTGCCCGGCGACCTGATGCAGCACTTCGGCGCCGGTGATGTCCGAGGGCAGCAAGTCGGGGGTGAACTGGATGCGGCTCATCTTCGCGTCCAGATGCGTGGCCAGCGCCTTGACCGTGCGCGTCTTGGCCAGCCCCGGCAGGCTTTCCAGCAGCAAGTGCCCGTTGGCCAGCAGGCCGAGGAGGATCTGCCGAATGACCTGATCCTGGCCGAGTACGGCTTCGGCGATGCTCGCTTGCAGGGCATTGAGGTCGGTGAGTGTGGTCATGGGACAGTCCTTTGTGGCCGGTCTAGAAAAACGCCAGGGTCATGTTGACGGCAATTCCGTTGCCTTCAGGGCGGTTCTTGGTGTCGAACTCCGGCACCCAACGCGCACTGATGTTGGCCTGAGCGTCAGCGAATTTTCCGGCCCAGGCGACCACCGGCCCGGCGCCGACGGAGCGTCCACGGAAGCCATTCAGGCTGTCGGCGGTCTGCCCCTTGTCGTCGGTGATTTGCTGGATATAACCCGCCGCCAGACCGGCGCTCCAGCCACTGCCGAAGCCATGAGTCCACAAGGCGTCGAGGGTGAAAATATTGCCGTTGCGGTAATCGGTGGTAGTGTTTTCGGTGTAGAACTCCAGGCCACTGGACAGGGTGAACTCGCCACCCTTGCCGTCCAGATGGGTGAAGGCCACGGTGGGCATGAACGTGTAATTGTTCTGCCCCGGGTTGGCCAGGCGATTGTCGTTGTAGGCGCCGGTCGGCACATAGATCGGCAGGGACAACGCGATGTGGTTCAACTCATCGAAGTGGTAGCCGGCGGCAATCGGCGTGACCAGCGCGTCGGCGAACTGAGTCCCGGAATCGCTGGTGCCGAGGGTGCGTCCGCGCGGGCCGGTGATGGCCGCGTCAATGTCGGTGTACTGCACTGGAGCGCCGATTGCCGAGGCGAAGTTCCATGGGCCTTTGCCGGTGTCCCAGATGTGCGTCAGGTTGGTCATGGTGTAGGAGACTTTCATGTCGATCCCGGCACTGACCTCACCGGAAATCGGCGCGCCACGACTGCCCTTGAGCGATCCGTCGTACCAGATGCTGGTCACCGAGACGACCCAGCCCGGCTCGGGCGGGATGATCCCGGCGTTGGAATATACTTGTTGCCCGGTGATCGGCCGGCCCACGCCGCCCTCGGCTGCATAGAGTTGAGTACTGCCGATCATGCACAGCGCCAGCAGCGGACGCACAACGTAAGGCTTGACCATCACTGGCTCCGATTATTGTTTTGAGTTGACCGGGGTGAGCAATGGCATTTTCCATTCGCCGCTGGCCACTTCCGGTTTCGGCAGGTACAGGCGCAACACGCCGTAGAACGGCCCGTTCGGTGCCGGCAGCCAGTTGGCCTGCTTGTCCTTGCCGGGATTGTTGTGCTGCACGTAGAGGGTCAGTCCGCCGTCGGCATCGAGCTTCAAGTCGGGCAGCATCCGCGAATTGATCAGGTAGCGATTGAGCGGGTTGGCCACCAGTAATTTGCTCTTGCCGTCGTACATGGTCAGCGACCAGAAGGCGTCGGCCGGGGGCAGGGCGCCCTTGTCGAAATGCAGGGTGTAGTCGTGTTTCGCTGCGTCGGCCGGCTGGCCGTCCTTGTCGACGAAATAGCCTATGTAGTTCGCCTCTTCGGCAGAGTTGCCGAAGATGCCCATGTTGGCGCCGGCGTAGCGATACAGGTAATTGCCCTTGAGGTGATCGCGGGTGCCAAACAGGTCACCACTGCTGATTTCGTGCGTGTCGACCTTGTCTTTCTTGAACGCGGCGAATTCGGCCTTGGCGTCACTGATGCCGTCTTCGAGGGCCTTGCGTTGCTCGGTGCTGAGCGTTTTCAGGTCGAATGGCTGACCGGCGCCGATGCCGATTTTGGCGAAGCGTGCGAGCAGGTCTTTTTCGACATCCTGCGGCGGGGTGAAGGCGAGCATGAAGTTCAGGTAGCGGAACAGCTCCGGGGTTTCGCTCATGGTCGGCGTCGGTTTCGGCCAACTGACTTTCGGCGCCGGCGCCGGGGCCTTCTGTTTTACGTAGTGGCTCAGCGGCTCGACCTTGTAGCCTTTCTGGATCTGCTTGACCTTGCCCAGATCTTTTTCGTCGAACAGCTGCGTGCGGTACAGCGCGTAGGCGATGTTGCTTTCGCTGCGCACCAGCCGCTCGATGTTGATCGGTTGCTGACCCTGCCAGTCAGGCCCGGCGATCATGAAGTGGCCACCGTTATTACCGGTGCTGCGGGTGCCCAGGTAAGCGAAGTTCTGCGTGTAGGCGTCGATCAGTTGCACCGAGTAGTAACGGTGTTCTTCGATCGGCGGCAAGGTCAGGATCAACGGCTCGCTACGCAGATCCATCCAGACGAACGAGTAGGGCGTGTCGGCGTTCGGCGTGACGAACGCGGTGTCCTTGGCGGTGAAGGCCTTGGCGGTGTTGCCGATCTGGTTGAACGGTGCCTTGAAGTTTGGGCTCTTGCTGTCCACGGCCTGGGTGTACAGAGTCTTGTACATTTCCACTATCGGGAAGCCATAGAGGTAGGCGTCCCTGGCGATGCCTCGGGCTTCTTCGGGGCTGGCGCTGAAACCCTGAGCACCGACGCCGCAGCTGGCGAACAGGGTCATCAGACTGAAACCGGCCGCGCGCAAAGCAATGTGCATGGGTATTTCCTTATTTTCCGAATGTCACGTTGATCCCGGCGAACAGGGTGAACTGCGGCACGCCATCGCCTTTGCGTTCGACGGTCCACTGCGGTTCGAGGAAGGCGTTGAGAATGTTGCTGCCGGACTTCCAGACCTTGCCCGCACCCAGCCCGATCGGGATGTAGTGGGTGTTGTTCTTCAGGTCGAAGGTCCAGGTGCCGGTGGAGCGCAGATACCAGCCTTTTTCCAGGTTATGGATGATGAACGGCTGCATGGTTGCGGTTTCGACGTGGGCACGGTCGTGGTCGCCGGCGAACGAGCTCTGGTACTGCACCAGCGCACCGAGCAAGCCGCGCGGCGACGAATCGATCGCTACCGCAGCGAGGCCGGCCTGCCATTTACCGGTGCCCAATTCATCCTCGGCAGCGGTCGGCGCGGTGATCTGCGGGCCGATGCCCAACTGCACGCCGTCGGTCTTGAGCAGGAAAATGTCGAACAGATTGAGATCGCCGATGCCGGTGCTGTAGCCGCCGTGCGGATCGGGGCGGGTGCTGATCGGCATGGTTGCGCGCAACAACTGCGGCACGCCGATGACATCGTTGGGCGCAATCGGCAACGTGCCGCGCAGCAAAGCATCGTTGGTGTGCAGGTTGCTGTCGAACAGCTTCGGTGTGTAGTAATCCTGCAGGTTGGCGCCGGGCGCCAGGTTCAGCGGGTTGTTGCTTTTGTTGGCCTCTTCGGCGTTATTCGCCAGAGCACAAAACACAGGCGCCAGCGAACTCGCCAGCAGCAAGGCGTGAATCCCCAGTTTTTTCGACATGATCCCCGTTTCCCTGGTGGCTACTGCATGGACGTCCCGGCGCTTCTCGGCCGTTGGACGTATTCCCTTTCTTATCAAGCCTGTAGGACACGTCTGAATGACGCTAGCAGCTAATGGGGAGTTAGCCAGTCGAAGGGATTAATTCTTTGGTTTTGTCTACAGAGTCACATTAAAGGTGGGCGTCAAGATTTTTCGCCCCTGTAGGAGCTGCCGCAGGCTGCGATCTTTTGATTTTGCTCTTTAAGGTCAACGTCAAAAGATCGCAGCCTGCGGCAGCTCCTACAGGGGCAGGGTTTATCCGTTTTTCTTTGCTTGTTCGCGGATCCGCTCTTCCTGCGCTCGGGCTTCGGGGGTGAATTCGGCGCCGAAATCTTCGGCAGAGAAGATCTGGCGGATTTCGATATCAGAGTCGCCCGGCATGGGGTTTGGGCAGCGCTTGACCCATTCGATGGCTTCTTCTTTCGATTTCACTTCCCAGATCCAGTAGCCGGCCACCAGCTCCTTGGTCTCGATGAACGGGCCGTCGATGACGGTGCGTTTGTCGCCGGAGAAATGCACGCGGGCGCCTTTGCTGCTCGGGTGCAGGCCATCGGCGTCGATGAGGATGCCGGCCTTGACCAGTTCTTCGTTGAAGTTGCCCATGGCGGTGATCAGCTCTTCACTGGGCATGATGCCGGCTTCGGAGTCGGCGCTGGCTTTGACAAGGATCATGAATCGCATGGTGGTTTCTCCAGGGAATGGGGGGATTCATGGTTTAGTCGAATGGGCCGCGCATGAATCGACAGGTGTCTGAATAAAAGACGCAAAGCTGCGCTTTAACAAACGCAATCCGACACGCTGCACTGCCAAGGTAGGAGCTGCCGCAGGCTGCGATCTTTTGATCTTGTCGTTAAAAACCAATATCAAAAGATTGCAGCCTTCGGCAGCTCCCCGTGCATATTTCAATTCAGGATGTTTAAACGTTGTTTCGATTTTGCGGAACGTTCCCACCAGGTTTTCAGGTTGTCCGTCGGACGTCGGGTCTCTAGCCTGTGCTCGTCGCTGCCAATTCAGCGACCGGGACTGGAAACCCCGATGGGTATTAGTGGCGCGTACACGCCTTTCATAACGTATCCTTGCGCACTTCGAATGTGTGCACTCCGTTATGGCGGCTGTGCGCGGGGGACCTTCGGGTCGTCCGGGTCGCCGCTGCCCGGGTTTCCAACCTGCGTACAGCTGCCACCTCTTCGTCCGGAAACCGAAGGGGGCAGCTCCGACTATTCAGTGGAGTTACACCTATCATCCGACCACGAATAACTGCACAACCGTGACAATTGCAGGAGCAAAGGTTTCGGGAAAGTCAATTGTGCAGAACCCGGCGAAATTCAATGAGATGCGAGGTCTTTCTTTCATCGAAAGACAGGCAGCGCGTACGCAAAGTAGTCCGAAGGACGGTATTTTCATGCCTGCGGATTTACAAGCCATGCTCGAAGCGAATACCGAGGCCCCCCATGATAAGAAAAATGTTTACAAATAGACGTCTTGGCCTATGGCTGGTGGCAGTTTTATCCGTCAATGCGATTTTTTTGGCTTTTCTGATTTTTGGCGATATTGCGAAGGGACACAATATGAAAATGCTCAAAACTAAAGAACCGTTGCTGATTGAAGGGCCAAATGGCGACGAGAATTACTATGTCCTGCCTTTGGGTACTACCCTTTATCACGATAAAAGCTTTCCTGAAGGGCATGACGGTTATGTGGTGTATCTCAATCATAAAGGTGCAATTGCACACGAAGAAGTACCCATGAAGCCTGAGTATGGCGGTTCATTTATAGATCCGCTGTGGCTGACCAATGTTGATGAGGAAACCTTGAAAGAAATTTTCAAACGGTTTCCGCTCTCCAAAACCGATATTGCCGCTGCTATCAAGGCCAATGAAATAACCAAGGATGATCTTGCCGACATCATCCGATCCATGCCCGACTGACCAATTCTTTTAGCTGTCAGTGAAACGAAGCTGTGATCTTTTGATCTTGATGAAAAGATCGCAGCCTGCGGCAGCTCCTACAGGAGAGGTGGGTTGTATACAATTTTTTGCGCAGGCCCCTGACAATTTTCAGTCAGGGCATAGGTCGTCGGACAATTTCGTGGTTAACTTCGGCCTCTTGCATGCTCAATAACCACGTTAAGAAGGACTAAAGTCATGGCTCAAGTCACCCTCAAGGGCAACCCGGTTCAAGTCAACGGCCAGTTGCCACAAGCCGGTTCCAAGGCGCCAGCCTTTTCCCTGGTTGCCGGCAATCTGTCCGACGTCACCCTGAAAGACTTCGCCGGCAAGCGCAAAGTGCTGAACATCTTCCCAAGCGTTGATACCCCGACCTGCGCCACCTCGGTGCGCAAGTTCAACGCTCAGGCCAACGAACTGGCCAACACCGTGGTGCTGTGCATCTCGGCTGACCTGCCATTCGCCCAAGCCCGTTTCTGTGGCGCCGAAGGCCTGGAAAACGTGCAGAACCTGTCGACCCTGCGCGGTGCCGAATTCATCGAAAACTACGGCGTAGCCATCGCTGAAGGCCCGCTCAAAGGCCTGACCGCCCGCGCCGTGGTGGTGCTGGACGAGAACGACAACGTGCTGCACAGCGAGCTGGTCAAGGAAATCGCTGAAGAGCCGAACTACGACGCAGCACTCGCCGTTCTGAAATAAGCGCTTTTACAATTGTTAACGGCCTGGCCCTGTCCAGGCCGTTTTCATTTGTGTATCAGTGTTTTGCCTCACACCTTGAAACGTAAGTTGAAGGTAAATTGCCGGTAAAGCTGCTTTGCTTAAATCCGATCAGTGCTTATCGTTCAGCCTCCCGTAAAAGAAGCCCACGCGCCCAATGGTTAATCAATCCATGCAATTGTCCCCTCGCAACTCCCGTCGCTGGCTGATCAGCCTGCTCGTCCTGTTGGTCATCGCCGTCCTGTGCTGGAAATTCTGGCCCGCCGGTTCGGCCCACAAGGAGGGCGCTGACAAGGCGGCGAGCGGCCATGCCGGACGTTCGGGGATGATGCGGCCGGGCTTCGGTGGCGCGGCCGGGCCGATTCCGGTGCGTGTGGCGCCGGCGGTCACGGGCGACTTCCCGCTGTATTACAAGGCACTGGGCACGGTGACTGCGCTCAACACCATCAACGTGCGCAGCCGGGTCGGCGGTGAACTGGTGAAGATCAATTTCGAGGAAGGGCAGATGGTCAAGGCCGGCGACCTGCTGGCAGAGATCGATCCGCGTCCGTACCAGAACGCCTTGCTCCAGGCTGAAGGCACCTTGCTGCAGAATCAGGCGCAGTTGAAAAACGCACAGGTCGACGTCGAGCGTTATCGCGGCCTGTACAAGGAAGACAGCATCGCCAAGCAGACCCTGGACACCGCCGAAGCGCTGGTCGGCCAGTACCTGGGCACGGTCAAGACCAATCAGGCGGCGGTCAACGACGCCAAGCTCAATCTCGAATTCACCAAGATCCGTGCACCGATTGCCGGTCGCGTCGGTCTGCGTCAGGTCGACGTCGGCAACCTCGTCGCCGCCAACGACACCACGTTCCTTGCGGTGATCACTCAGACCCAACCGATCAGCGTGGTCTTCACCCTGCCGGAAAACAGTCTCGAAACCGTATTGGCGCGCTACCACAGCGGCGCCAAACTGCCGGCCGAGGCATGGGATCGCGGCGATACCAAAATCCAGGCCAGCGGCGTGCTGCAAAGCCTCGACAACCAGATTGACGTCGCCACCGGCACCCTGAAATTCAAGGCCCGTTACGATAACCGCGACCAGTCGCTGTTCCCCAATCAGTTCGTCAACGTCCATCTGCTGGCCGATACCTTGAAAGGCGTGGTACTGGCACCGTCGGCGGCGATTCAATTCGGCACCAACGGCACGTTCGTTTACGCGTTGGACGGCGACAAGAAAGTCACCATCCGCCAACTGAAGATCGGCGCCAGTGACGGCACCAACACTGTGGTCACCGAAGGCCTCGCCGCGGGCGATCGCGTGGTGCTGGAAGGCACCGACCGCCTGAAGGAAGGCAGCGAAGTGGAAGTGGTCAACGACAGCAATGACGTGCCGACCACCCCGACCGGGCACCTGCAGGGCAAACCCGCCGCCAGTGCACCGGACGCCGCCGCGGCTGACAAGGCCAAGAAGGGCGCATGAACATTTCGCGGCTGTTCATCCTCCGTCCGGTAGCCACCACCCTGAGCATGCTGGCCATTGTTCTGGCCGGCCTGATTGCTTATCGCCTGCTGCCGGTCTCGGCATTGCCGCAGGTCGATTATCCGACCATTCGCGTCATGACCCTGTACCCCGGCGCCAGTCCGGACGTGATGACCAGTGCCGTCACCGCGCCGCTCGAACGCCAGTTCGGGCAGATGCCGGGCCTGACGCAAATGGCCTCGACCAGTTCCGGCGGCGCTTCGGTGCTGACCCTGCGCTTCAGCCTCGACATCAACATGGACGTCGCCGAACAGCAGGTGCAGGCCGCGATCAACGCCGCGACCAACCTGCTGCCGACCGACTTGCCGGCGCCGCCGGTGTACAACAAGGTCAACCCGGCGGATACCCCGGTGCTGACCCTGGCGATCACCTCGAAAACCATGCTCCTGCCCAAGCTCAATGATCTGGTCGATACGCGCATGGCGCAGAAGATCGCCCAGATCAGCGGCGTCGGCATGGTCAGCATTGCCGGCGGCCAGCGGCAGGCGGTGCGGATCAAGGTCAACCCGGAAGCCCTCGCGGCGAACAGCCTGAACCTGGAAGACGTGCGCACGCTGATTGGCGCGTCCAACGTCAACCAGCCGAAAGGTAACTTCGACGGCCCGACCCGGGTCTCGATGCTCGATGCCAACGACCAGCTGACGTCGCCCAAGGACTACGCCAACCTGATCCTCGCCTACAAGAACGGCGCGCCGTTGCGTCTGAAGGATGTGGCGGAAATCGTCGACGGCGCGGAGAACGAACGTCTCGCCGCGTGGGCCAACCAGAATCAGGCAGTGCTGCTCAATATCCAGCGTCAGCCGGGCGCCAACGTGATCGAGGTGGTCGACCGGATCAAGGCGTTGCTGCCGAGCATCACCGACAACCTGCCGGCCGGGCTCGATGTCACCGTACTCACCGACCGCACCCAGACCATCCGCGCCTCGGTGACTGACGTGCAGCACGAACTGCTGATCGCCATTGCGCTGGTGGTGATGGTGACGTTCCTGTTTTTGCGGCGTGCCAGCGCGACGATCATCCCGTCGGTGGCGGTGCCGCTGTCGCTGATTGGTACGTTTGGTGTGATGTATCTCGCCGGGTTCTCGGTCAACAACCTGACCTTGATGGCCCTGACCATCGCCACCGGTTTTGTGGTCGACGATGCGATCGTGATGCTGGAAAACATCGCGCGCTTCATCGAGGAGGGTGACAGCCCGATGCAGGCGGCGCTCAAAGGCGCGAAGCAGATCGGCTTCACCCTGATCTCCCTGACCCTGTCGCTGATCGCGGTACTGATTCCACTGCTGTTCATGGCTGACGTGGTCGGACGGCTGTTCCGCGAGTTCGCCATCACTCTGGCGGTAGCGATCCTGATTTCCCTGGTGGTCTCGCTAACTCTGACGCCGATGATGTGCGCGCGCTTGCTCAAACGTGAGCCGGAAGCCCACGAGCAGGGCCGCTTCTACCGGGCCAGCGGCGGCTTCATCGACTGGATGATCGCCGCCTACGGGCGCAAGTTGCAGTGGGTGCTCAAACACCAGCCGCTGACCCTGTTGGTGGCTATCGGTACGCTGGCGCTGACCGTGTTCCTTTATATGGTGGTGCCCAAGGGCTTTTTCCCGGTGCAGGACACCGGGGTGATCCAGGGCATTTCCGAGGCGCCGCAGTCGATTTCCTTCGCCGCCATGGGCGAGCGCCAGCAGGCGCTGGCCAAGGTGATTCTCGAAGATCCGGCGGTGGAGAGCCTGTCGTCCTACATCGGTGTCGACGGCGACAACGCCACGCTCAACAGCGGTCGCTTGCTGATCAACCTCAAACCCCACGGCCAGCGTGACCTGAGCGCCACCGAGGTGATCGCGCGCCTGCAACCGCAACTGGACAAACTGGTCGGTATCCGCCTGTTCATGCAGCCGGTGCAGGATCTGACCATCGAGGATCGGGTCAGCCGCACCCAGTACCAGTTCAGCATGTCCTCACCGGATGCCGAGCTGCTCAGCCAGTGGAGCGGGCGTCTGGTCGAGGCTTTGGCCCAGCGTCCGGAGCTGACCGACGTCGCCAGCGACTTGCAGGACAAGGGCTTGCAGGTCTATCTGGTGATCGACCGCGATGCGGCTTCGCGCCTCGGTGTTTCGGTGCAGAACATCACCGATGCGCTGTATGACGCCTTCGGCCAGCGGCAAATCTCGACCATTTATACCCAGGCCAGCCAGTACCGCGTGGTGCTGCAGGCGCAGGCCGGGGAGAAGATCGGCCCGGCGGCGCTGGATCAGATTCACGTCAAGACCACTGACGGTGCGCAGGTGCGTCTGTCGAGCCTGGCCCATGTCGAGGAGCGTCAGGCGCAACTGGCGATCACCCACATCGGCCAGTTCCCGGCGGTGATGATGTCGTTCAACCTGGCTCCCGGTGTGGCGCTGGGACATGCGGTGGATATCATCGATCAGGTGCAGAAGGACATCGGCATGCCGATTGGCGTGCAGACCCAGTTTCAGGGCGCGGCCGAAGCGTTCCAGGCCTCGCTGTCGAGCACCTTGCTGCTGATTCTGGCGGCGGTGGTGACCATGTACATCGTGCTCGGCGTGCTTTACGAAAGTTACATCCACCCGATCACCATTCTCTCGACCCTGCCGTCGGCGGCGGTCGGCGCCTTGCTCGCGTTGCTGCTCAGCGGCAATGACCTGGGGATGATCGCGATCATCGGCATCATCCTGCTGATCGGTATCGTCAAGAAGAACGCGATCATGATGATCGACTTCGCCCTCGACGCCGAACGCACCCAGGGCATGGCGCCGGAGCAGGCGATCTATCAGGCGGCGCTGCTGCGCTTCCGGCCGATTCTGATGACCACTCTGGCAGCATTGTTCGGCGCGGTGCCGTTGATGCTCGCCACTGGTTCCGGGGCTGAGTTGCGTCAACCACTGGGTCTGGTGATGGTCGGCGGCTTGCTGGTGAGCCAGGTGTTGACCCTGTTCACCACACCGGTGATCTACCTGTATTTCGACCGCCTCGGTCGGCGCTTTGGCAAGACCAATGCCGAAGAGGTATCGGTATGACTATCCGTACACATACCCCTTGTAGGAGTGAGCCTGCTCGCGATAGCGGTGTGTCTGTCCCTATCGATATTGAATGTGCCGACCTCATCGCGAGCAGGCTCACTCCTACAGGGGAGTGCGGTGAAAGTAAGGATCTTGGTCAATGAACCTCTCCGGTCCTTTCATCAAGCGCCCGGTCGCGACCATGCTCCTGAGTCTGGCGATCATGCTGCTGGGCGGTGTCAGTTTCGGTCTGTTGCCGGTGTCGCCGCTGCCGCAAATGGATTTCCCGGTGATCGTGGTCCAGGCCAGTCTGCCCGGCGCCAGTCCCGAGGTGATGGCGTCCACGGTGGCGACGCCGCTGGAGCGCTCGTTCGGGGCGATTGCCGGCGTCAACACCATGAGCAGCCGTTCCAGCCAGGGTTCGACCCGGGTCATTCTGCAATTTGACCTCGACCGTGATATCAACGGCGCGGCGCGGGAAGTGCAGGCGGCGATCAACGCTTCACGCAACCTGTTGCCGAGCGGGATGCGCAGCATGCCGACCTACAAGAAGGTCAACCCGTCGCAGGCGCCGATCATGGTGCTGTCGCTGACTTCGGATGTGCTGGAAAAAGGCCAGCTCTATGACCTGGCCTCGACCATCCTCTCGCAGAGCCTGTCCCAGGTGCAGGGTGTCGGTGAAGTGCAGATCGGCGGCAGTTCGCTGCCGGCGGTGCGTATCGAACTTGAACCGCAGGCGCTGAACCAGTACGGCGTGGCGCTCGACGATGTGCGCAAGACCATCGCCGGGGCCAACGTGCGCCGGCCCAAGGGCTCGGTCGAAGACGGCGAGCGCCTGTGGCAGATCCAGGCCAACGACCAGTTGGAGAAGGCCAAGGATTACGAGTCGCTGATCATCCATTACAAGGACGGTGCGGCCCTGCGCCTGAAGGACGTGGCCAAGGTCAGCGACGGCGTCGAAGACCGTTACAACAGCGGCTTCTTCAACGATGACGCGGCGGTGCTGCTGGTGATCAACCGCCAGGCCGGCGCCAACATCATCGAGACGGTCAACGAGATCAAGGCGCAGTTGCCGGCGTTGCAGGCGGTACTGCCGGCCAGCGTCAAGCTGAACCTGGCGATGGATCGCTCGCCGGTGATCAAGGCCACGCTGCACGAAGCGGAAATGACCCTGCTGATCGCCGTGGCGCTGGTGATTCTGGTGGTGTTCCTGTTTCTCGGTAATTTCCGCGCCTCGCTGATTCCGACGTTGGCGGTGCCGGTGTCGCTGGTCGGCACCTTTGCGGTGATGTACCTCTATGGCTTCTCGCTGAACAACTTGTCGCTGATGGCGCTGATTCTGGCTACCGGACTGGTGGTGGACGATGCCATCGTGGTGCTGGAGAACATTTCCCGGCACATCGACGAAGGCGTGAAACCGATGCAGGCCGCCTATCTCGGGGCCAAGGAAGTCGGTTTCACACTGCTGTCGATGAACGTGTCGCTGGTGGCGGTGTTCCTGTCGATCCTGTTCATGGGCGGGATTGTCGAGAGCCTGTTCCGCGAGTTTTCCATCACCCTGGCAGCAGCCATCGTGGTCTCGCTGGTGGTCTCGCTGACCCTGACGCCAATGCTCTGCGCGCGCTGGCTCAAGCCGCAAACGCCGGGCCAGGAAAACCGCCTGCAACGCTGGAGCCGTCGCGCCAACGACTGGATGGTCGGCAAATACGCGACCAGCCTCGATTGGGTGCTGCGCCACCGCCGTCTGACTTTGCTCAGCCTGATCATTACGGTCGGGGTCAACGTCGCGCTGTACGTGGTGGTGCCGAAGACCTTCATGCCGCAGCAGGACACCGGCCAGTTGATCGGTTTCGTCCGGGGTGACGACGGTCTGTCGTTCAGCGTGATGCAGCCGAAAATGGAAACCTTCCGCCGCGCCGTGCTCAAGGACGAAGCAGTGGAAAGCGTCGCCGGGTTCATCGGCGGCACCAACGGCACCAACAACGCGTTCATGCTGGTACGCCTGAAGCCGATCAAGGAGCGCAACCTGTCGGCGCAGAAAGTCATCGAACGCCTGCGCAAGGAAATGCCCAAGGTGCCCGGCGCCCAGTTGATGCTGATGGCGGATCAGGATCTGCAATTCGGCGGGGGTCGCGAGCAGACCACCTCGCAATACAGCTACATCCTGCAAAGCGGCGATCTGGGGGCGTTGCGCGAGTGGTACCCGAAAGTGGTGACCGCGCTGCGCGCACTGCCCGAGCTGACCGCCATTGATGCCCGCGAGGGGCGCGGCGCGCAGCAGGTGACGTTGATTGTCGACCGCGATCAGGCCAAGCGCCTCGGGGTCGACATGAACATGGTCACGGCGGTGCTGAACAACGCCTACAGCCAGCGGCAGATTTCGACGATCTACGACAGCCTCAACCAGTATCAGGTGGTGATGGAGGTCAATTCGAAATACGCGCAGGATCCGGTGACGCTCAATCAGGTGCAGGTGATTACCGCTGACGGTGCGCGGATTCCGTTGTCGACCATCGCCCATTACGAAAACAGCCTGGAAGACGACCGCGTCAGCCACGAAGGCCAGTTCGCCTCCGAAAGCATCGCGTTCGACATGGCTGAAGGCGTGACCGTGGAGCAGGGCAGTGCCGCGATCGAGCGGGCGATTGCCAAGGTCGGTCTGCCGGAAGACGTGATCGCGAAAATGGCCGGCACCGCCGATGCCTTTGCCGCCACGCAGAAGAGTCAGCCGTTCATGATCCTCGGCGCGTTGCTGGCGGTGTATCTAGTGCTCGGTGTGCTGTATGAAAGCTACATTCACCCACTGACGATTCTTTCGACCTTGCCGTCGGCCGGGGTCGGTGCGTTGCTGTCGATCTATGCACTGGGCGGCGAGTTCAGCCTGATCTCGCTGCTCGGATTGTTCCTGTTGATCGGGGTGGTGAAGAAAAACGCGATCCTGATGATCGACCTGGCGCTGCAACTGGAACGCCATCAAGGCCTGTCGCCGCTGGAGTCGATCCGCAGCGCCTGCCTGCAACGGCTGCGGCCGATTCTGATGACCACCCTGGCGGCCATCCTCGGCGCCTTGCCGTTGCTGCTCGGCCGCGCGGAAGGCGCAGAAATGCGCCAGCCGTTGGGCCTGACCATTATCGGCGGCCTGATCTTCAGCCAGGTCCTGACCCTTTACACCACGCCTGTGGTTTACCTCTATCTCGACAAGCTGCGCCACCGCTTCAACAAGTGGCGTGGCGTGCGTACTGACGCCGCTCTGGAAACTCCGCTATGACTGACCGTTCGCTTCTCAATCTGGCCACTGCGCGCGGCTCGCGCCTGTTAAGCCTGTCGCTGTGCGTGGCGATGCTCAGTGCCTGCGCTGTAGGCCCGGACTATCAGCGTCCGCAGACCGCCGAGGTCGCGCAATACAAGGAGGCCAAGGGCTGGCGTCAGGCCAATCCGAGTGACTCGCTGGCGCGCGGTGCCTGGTGGGAGTTGTATGGCGATCAGCAACTCAATGGTCTGATCGAAAAACTCAACAGTTCCAACCAGACCGTGGCGCAATCCGAAGCCCAGTTTCGTCAGGCCCAGGCCTTGGTGCGGAGTGCCCGTGGAGCGTTTTATCCCAGTGTCGACCTGAGCGTGGGCAAGACCCGGTCGAGCCAAGGCACCGGCAGCAGCAGCTCAAGCCTGAGCAGTTCCGCCAGCGGCATTCGTGACACCTACAACGCGCAATTGGGTGTGAGTTGGGAGGCTGATATCTGGGGCAAATTGCGCCGAGGTCTGGAAGCCAACGAGGCCAGCGCCCAGGCGAGCTTCGCCGATCTGGCCGCGATGCGCCTGAGCCAGCAGTCGGAGCTGGTGCAGAATTACTTGCAACTGCGGGTCATCGACCAGCAGAAGCGCCTGCTCGAAGCCACCGTCGCGGCCTACGAAAAATCCCTGCAAATGACCCAGAACCAGTACCGCGCCGGGATTTCCGGGCGCGATGCGGTGGCGCAGGCGCAGACCCAGTTGAAAACCACTCAGGCCGATCTGGTCGACCTGATCTGGCAGCGGGCGCAGTTTGAAAATGCCATCGCCGTGCTCACCGGGCAGGCGCCGGCCGAATTCAGCATCGCTGAAACCCAGAACATTCCGAATCTGCCGCAGATTCCCTTGAGTCTGCCTTCGCAACTGCTGGAGCGGCGTCCGGACATCGCTTCGGCGGAGCGCTCGGTAATCGCCGCCAATGCCAATATCGGCGTAGCCAAAGCCGCGTATTACCCCGACCTGACCCTGAGCATGAGCGGCGGCTACAGCAGCAGTACCTCGAAAAATCTTTTAACGCTGCCGAACCGTTTCTGGTCGGTCGGGCCGAAACTGGATTTGCCGATATTCGACGGTGGTATTCGTTCGGCCGAGGTTGACCGTACCGAGGCGGTGTATGACCAGACCGTCGCCAAGTATCGCCAGACCGTGCTCGACGGCTTCCGCGAAGTGGAAAACTATCTGGTGCAACTGAAGGTGTATGAAGACGAGGCGGCGGTGCGTCAGGAAGCACTGGATGCTGCACGCGACTCGCTGCGCCTGACCCAGAACCAGTACAAGGCCGGGTTGATTGCCTACATCGATGTGGTTGTGGTGCAAGCCACGGCGCTGAGCAACGAGCGAACTGTGCTGAACATTCTGCAGAACCGCTTGATCGCCAGTGTGCAATTGATTGCGGCGCTGGGTGGCGGCTGGGACGGACAACTCGATGTCAGCGACAATCGCTGATCCGTTAGAGCGAGCCTGCTCGCGAAGGCGTCAGGTCGGTCGATATCTGCGATGAACGTGCTGGCTTTTTCGCGAGCAGGCTCGCTCCCACATCAATCGCGCTGATTGCCGGAATCCTGGGAACGAGGCCCGGGCCAGAGCCTCGCAAAACCATCAAACAAGCGTTTCATCGGCTTGATGGCAAAATGATTACTTTGTCAGTGCGTTCTTCTGCGCAATCAGTACAATCGCCGCATTTGCCCGGCCGAGAATGGACGCAGTACGGCGCGGGTGGTCGCGAGAATCTTCATGCTCATCGGTAATTATTCCTTCACCCTGGTTTTCATTTCTTTGTGTGTGGCGATCCTCGCGTCCTACACCGCGCTCGATCTGACCGGGCGCATCGCCAGCGCCCGTGGGCGCGCAGTGCATTTCTGGACGGCCGGCGGTGCACTGGCGATGGGGGTCGGCGTCTGGTCGATGCACTTCATCGGCATGTTGGCCTTCAAGCTGCCGATCGACTTGGGCTACGACATTGCGATTACCGCGCTGTCGCTGCTGATTGCCGTGCTGTCCTGCGGGTTTGCCCTGTGGCTGGTCAGCCAGCCGAAACTGCCGATTTGGCAATTGGCCTTTGGCGCTTTGGTCATGGGCGCCGGCATCAGTGCAATGCATTACACCGGCATGGCCGCGCTGCGCATGACGCCTGGCATCGATTACGACCCGACCCTGTTCGGCGCCTCATTGCTGATCGCGGTCGGGGCCTCGGCGGCGGCGTTATGGATCGCCTTCCGCCTGCGCCAGCACTCGCCTTATGTGCGTCTGATTCGTGGTGGTGCGGCAGTGATCATGGGCATCGCGATTGTCGGCATGCACTACACCGGCATGGCCGCCGCGCAATTTCCTGACGGCAGTTTCTGCGGTGCAACGCTCGACGGCCTCAAGGGCAACGGCCTCGACAATCTGGTGCTGATCACCACGCTCGCGGTGCTGTCGATCGCCTTGCTCACTTCGATTCTCGATGCGCGCCTTGAAGCGCGTACCGCCGATCTGGCGCATTCGCTGACCCTAGCCAACCGTGAACTGACGCAACTGGCATTGCACGACACTCTGACCGGCCTGCCGAACCGCATGCTGCTGGACGACCGGATCAATCAGGCGATGAAGAAGGTCGAGGAGCAGGGCGGTTGTTTTGCGTTGATGTTTATCGATCTGGACGGTTTCAAACCGGTCAACGATGCCTTCGGCCACCACATGGGTGACCAGTTGCTGCGTGAAGTCGGGGTGCGCCTGCGCGAAGATCTGCGCAGTCAGGATACGCTCGCGCGAATTGGCGGCGACGAGTTCGTGCTGCTGGTGCGTCTGAGCGAACCCGACGATGCTCTGGGGCTGGCCGCGCGTCAGGTCGGGTTGCTCGGTCAGGCGTTCCGCGTGGCCGAGCACGACTTGCAGATTTCTGCCAGCGTCGGCATTGCCCTGTACCCGGGCAACGGCCTGAGCGCCCAGGAACTGCTGATGAATGCCGACGCGGCGATGTATCACGCCAAGGGCAGCGGCAAAAACGGTTACAGCTTCTTCGATGCTTCGATGAACAGCAACGCGCGCAAGCAGCTGCAGCTATTGCAAGATCTGCGCGCCGCGCTGGAACACAGTCAGTTCAGCCTGTATTTCCAGCCCAAATTCGACGCCATCAGTGGTCGTCCGGTCGGTGCCGAAGCGCTGCTGCGCTGGCAGCATCCGACCCAGGGCATGTTGCTGCCCGACAAATTTATCGATCTGGCAGAGAAGACCGGCCTGATCATCGCCATCGGTGAATGGGTGCTCAACGAAGCTTGCCGGCAGATGCGCGAATGGTACGTGCTCGGTTACACCGACTGGCGCATTGCGGTGAACCTCTCGGCCTTGCAGTTCTGCCACGCGGGGCTGGTGCAGAGCGTGGCCAAGGCGCTGGCGACCCACCACCTGCCGGCCAACAGCCTGACCCTGGAAATCACCGAAACCACGGCCATGAGCGACGCGGATGCGAGCATGAAGGTGTTGCAGGAGTTGTCCGACATGGGCGTCGACCTGTCGATCGACGACTTCGGCACCGGTTATTCGAGCCTGATGTACCTCAAGCGTTTGCCGGCCAACGAGCTGAAGATCGACCGCGGTTTTGTCCGCGATCTGGAGCATGACAGCGATGACGCGGCCATCGTCTCGGCGATTGTGGCGCTGGGGCAGGCACTCGGTTTGCGCATTGTTGCCGAGGGCGTGGAGACTGGCGTACAGCAGGACTTCCTCACGCAGTTGGGCTGTGATTCGTTGCAGGGCTATCTGTTGGGCCATCCGATGCCGGCGGACGCGTTCATGCAGAACATTGCCCGTGGAGAGGCTTTGGCGGCAGTCTGACTGCATTCTGTGGCGAGGGAGCTTGCTCCCGCTGGGGCGCGAAGCGGCCTCGTTTTTACTCGGTTTTACTGTGTTGCCCGGAATCACGGCTGCTTCGCAGCCGAGCGGGAGCAAGCTCCCTCGCCACAAAAAACATCTCAGTCCCATGCAGGGTTTTGTCTTTGACAGAGCCCATGCAAAACCGCCCAATGGCGGTTATTCTTCAACCCGACTGTTACGTGTGCATTGGGGGGAAGGGCCAGCATGGATAAAGTCATGGTAATCACCGGTGGCGGGCGCGGAATTGGCGCCGCTACGGCGTTGTTGGCTGCCGGGCAGGGCTATCGGATCTGCATCAACTATCAGTCGGATGAACAGGCCGCGCAAAGCGTGCTGGAGCAAGTGCGGGCGCTGGGGGCGCAAGCCATTGCGGTACGCGCCGATGTCAGCATCGAAGACGAAGTGATCGCGCTGTTTCAGCGGGTCGACACCGAATTGGGGCGGGTCACCGCGCTGGTGAACAATGCCGGCACCGTCGGGCACAAGTCGCGGGTCGATGAAATGTCCGAATTCCGCATTCTCAAAATCATGAAAACCAACGTCTTGGCGCCGATCCTCTGCGCCAAGCACGCGATCCTGCGCATGTCGCCCAAGCACGGCGGGCAGGGCGGCAGCATCGTCAACGTCTCCTCGGTCGCCGCGCGCCTGGGCTCGCCCAACGAGTACGTCGACTACGCCGCGTCCAAAGGTGCGCTCGACACCTTCACCATCGGTCTGTCCAAGGAAGTGGCGGGTGAGGGGATTCGGGTCAACGCGGTGCGTCCGGGCTATATCTATACCGATTTCCATGCATTGAGTGGCGATCCGGATCGGGTCAGCAAGCTTGAATCGGCGATCCCGATGGCCCGGGGCGGGCGCCCGGATGAAGTGGCGGAGGCGATTGTCTGGTTGTTGTCGGACAAGGCTTCTTATGCGACCGGGACGTTTGTTGATTTGGGTGGAGGGCGTTAAGTCCAGAGAGTTTCGCTGTCAGGTCGGCCCTCTTCGCGAGCAGGCTCGCTCCCACATTGGTTCTGTGTCCTGCACAAATCCAGGGTGGGAGCGAGCCTGCTCGCGAAGGCAATAGCCCAGACAACACAGGGCTGTCAGAACGACCGCACAATCCGCCCCAACGTCTCCATTGCCTTCTCCGAATCCTCGGTCCACGGGCTGCCGTAATTCAGGCGAATGCAGTTCCTGAACCGCTGAGTCGGCGAGAAAATCGGCCCCGGCGCGATGCTGATGCCCTGCGCCAACGCCATCTGAAACAACTTCAACGAATCCATCTGCGGTGGCAGTTCCAGCCACAGGAAATAGCCGCCGGCCGGTTGACTAACGCGGGTCTGCGCCGGGAAATAGCGGGCAATCGCTGCGAGCATCGCGCTTTGCTGTTCTTCCAGGGCGTAGCGCAGTTTGCGCAGATGGCGGTCGTAGCCGCCGTGTTGCAGGTAGTCGGCGATGGCCGCTTGCGCCGGCATCGAGGCACACAGCGAGGTCATCAGTTTCAGCCGTTCGATTTTCTGTGCGTAACGCCCGGCGGCGACCCAGCCGATGCGGTAGCCGGGGGCCAGGCTCTTGGCGAACGAACCGCAGTGCATCACCAGCCCTTCGGTATCGAAGGCCTTGGCCGGTTTCGGTGCCTGCTGACCGTAATAGAGTTCGGCGTAGACATCGTCCTCGATCAGCGGCACCTGATGCCGGCGCAGCAGTTCCACCAGTTCCTGTTTCTTCGCCTCGGGCATGGTCGCGCCCATCGGGTTCTGGAAACTGGTCATGCACCAGCAGGCCTTGATCGGATGGCGCTCCAGGGTCTGGGCGAGCACGCCGAGGTCGATACCGTCGCGCGGGTGCACGGGGATTTCCACGGCTTTGAGTTTCAAGCGCTCCAGCACTTGCAGGCTGGCGTAGAACGCCGGGGCTTCGATGGCCACCAGATCGCCCGGCTCGGTCACCGCTTGCAGGCACAGGTTCAGCGCTTCGAGGGCGCCGTTGGTGATCAGCAGTTCTTCCATCGGCAGCATCAGCCCGCCGACCATGTAGCGCAGAGCGATCTGCCGGCGCAGTTGCGGATTGCCCGGCGACATGTCGGTGACCACCATGCGCGGGTCCATCTCCCGCGCCGCACTGGCCAGCGAACGTGACAGCCGTTGCAACGGGAACAGGGTCGGGCTGGGGAACGCCGAGCCGAAGGGCACGGTGCTCGGATCCTTGATCGATTCCAGCACCGAGAACACCAGTTCGCTGACGTCGACTTCGGTGGAGTCGTTGACGTGGCTGCTGATCACCGGCTCCGAGAACGGACTCGGTGCGTGGGTGTTGACGAAGTAACCGGAGCGCGGCCGTGCGCGGATCAGACCGCGACGTTCCAGCAGGTAATAGGCCTGGAACACCGTGGACGGGCTGACCCCGTAAGTCTGGCTGGCGTAGCGCACCGACGGCACCCGTTGCCCGGGGCCGAGCACGCCGGAGCGGATCAGTTCAGCGATGTCGTCGGCGAATTTTTCGTAGCGTTTCATCTTGGGTCCGGGTTGGGTTCATTCTGGAAGACCGCGGTGCCTTCATTCGCGAGCAGGCTCGCTCCCACACTGGATATCAGTGTCCACAAAACCCTGTGGGAGCGAGCCTGCTCGCGAATGGCCGCGCCGCAGTCTAAGGGATCAGCGATTCATCGGCGCCACAAACCTGCTTTTCGCCACGCTATAAATCTCGGGCTCGTTGCTGTCGGCGATCTTGAAGCTCAAGGTCTGCGAGCTGCTGGCCGGACGTTCGGTGGTCATCGCCACCGATACCGGCACATCGACAATCTCCCCCGGCGCCAGGCTCAGTTCGGTCTTGCCCTGCAACTGGAAGCCGTCGCCGTCCACCAGGCTCAGGTGGTAGTCCTGACGCTGTTGGGTCTTGTTGATGACCTTGAGGGTGTAGATGTTCTCGATCTGGCCCTGACCGTTCTCGCGGAACAGCCCGCGATCCTTGGTCACGTCCAGCGAGACCATTGGCCGTTCGACCAAGGCCAGCGCCAGGGCGCCAATCATCATCAGCAGCACCGCGACGTAACCGATCAGCCGAGGCCGCAGCAGATGGGTCTTGCCGCCCTGCAATTCGCGTTCGGAACTGTAGCGGATCAGGCCGCGCGGGTAGTTCATTTTGTCCATGATCGAATCGCAGGCGTCGATGCACGCCGCGCAGCCGATGCATTCCATCTGCAGGCCGTCGCGGATGTCGATGCCGGTCGGGCAGACCTGCACGCACAACTGGCAATCGATGCAATCACCCAGGCCGGCTTCGGCGGGTTTCACGTCGCGTTTGCGCGGGCCACGGTTTTCGCCACGGGCGACGTCGTAGGAAATCGCCAAAGTGTCTTTGTCGAACATCACGCTCTGGAACCGCGCATACGGGCACATGTGCATGCACACCGCTTCGCGCAGCCAACCGGCGTTGATGTAAGTGGCGGCGGTGAAGAACAGCACCCAGAACAGACTGACCCCGCCGATCTGCAGGGTGAACAGCTCTTCGGCCAGCGGCCGGATCGGCGTGAAGTAGCCGACAAACGTCAGTCCGGTCATCACGCTGATCGCCAGCCACAGAGTGTGCTTGGCCGCGCGCCGGGCCAGTTTGTTCAGGCCCCAGGGCGCCGCTTGCAGTTTGATCCGCTGGTTGCGTTCGCCCTCGGTGACTTTTTCGCACCACATGAAGATCCATGTCCACGAGCTCTGCGGGCAGGTGTAACCACACCAGACCCGGCCAGCGAACACGGTGATGGCGAACAGACCGAACGCGGCGATGATCAGCAGCGCCGAGAGCAGGATGAAATCCTGTGGCCAGAAGGTCGCGCCGAAGATATGGAATTTGCTTTCGGCCAAGTCCCACAGCACGGCCTGACGACCGCCCCAGTTCAGCCACACGGTGCCGAAGAACAGCAGAAACAGAAAGCCCGCGCCGCTGATGCGCAAGGTGCGGAACAGGCCGGTGAAACTGCGGGTGTGGATGTGATTGTCGGTGGAGCCGGCCTTCGCCTTCATCGGGCGACCAGGCACATTTTTTATGGTGGGGCTTGCTTCTACGGTTCGGACGGGGATTTGTTCGCTCATGGTCATTCGCTCATCAGCCTCCATCAGGCGGACGAACTATGAGCGCCGATCTGTTTGCATAACAGACTCAGCTATTTGAATAAAAAGCGTATCAGATGGCGTTTGGTACACATCCTGCGACAACTTGAAGCAGCCCGCAGGCGCAGGCGCAAACGCCTATCGCAGGCGTCTGCGCCGGATGTTGATCCGGGTCAGTCAAATCACCGAATCACTCTCGTCGGCCTTCAGGTGCTTGCGACCGTCTTTCGCGCCGGCGACGGTCAAGGCATCCGCCTCTGCTTCGGTGATGTAAACGCGCCGGCCTTCAATCTCAACGAACGACATGGCTTTTTCGCTATCGGTTTTGACTTCCAGCGTGTCGCAGATACGAATTTCTTCACCATTTTCGACGGTGAAAAAACACACTTTTGCTTCGGGATTGGATTCATCGATTCGAACGGGCATGAGGCTGTCCTTTTTTCATGAGTACCTGAAAGGTTAGGGCGCGCGCTTTGCCGATCGTTCTGCGCAACTGATTAATGGTCGCTGCTGTCCATCCACTAACGACCAATAAGAAAGGAGGGAGCGATGAACGCCTGGTGGCATGAAGTGTGGGTGACGCTGCAAGCGGAGTTCGCCGATGTCGGCGATGCCTCGCAACTGACGCGCATCACCGTGCGCCTGTTGATGGCGGCGGTGCTGGGCGGAATTCTCGGTTTCGAACGCGAGCACAAGGGCAAGGCTGCCGGGGTGCGTACGCACATGCTGGTGGCGTTGGGGGCGGCGCTGTTTGTGCTGGTGCCGCAGACCTCAGGGGCTGAATCCGATGCGATGAGCCGGGTCTTGCAGGGAGTGATCGCCGGGATCGGCTTTCTCGGTGCCGGTACGATTTTGAAGAATCAGGAAGGTGACGAAGGGCATGTGAAAGGACTGACCACGGCAGCCGGGTTGTGGATGACGGCGGCGATCGGCGTGGCGGCCGGGTTGGGCAGGGAAGCGACGGCGCTGCTCAGCACTTTGTTGGCGTTGGGGATTTTCAGCGTGATGCCACGGGTGGTCAGGATGTTTGAGAAGGATGGGGAGAAAAACCAGCACCTGTAACCGATCGTTCTCATGATGGATGGGAACGATCGGCTGGGTGCTCAGACGATGACGGGGGGCATCGTCGTCGGCGGCTCTTCCTTCGGCGGTGGCGTGGTGCCTGGGGGTTCCTGCTCGGGGATCGGCTGTGGCTCGGTCTCGGGCAGGGTGGGTTTGTCGATGTTCGGATCAGGCGTTTCGGCCGGGATCGGGATGTTCATCTGTAGACCTCCGTGTGGCACATGGCGTGAGAAGTGCTTAAGTGGATTGACCACCGTGTGATGAATTCGATCCGCTTTTTTGTCCTTGCAAATCCCTGTGAACTTTTCCCCGCGCCGGTCGCTCGGAACCTAAGTGAGTTCAAGTCGGGGCGGGTGCCTCATTGTGAACACTGTTCCGGCACAAGAGCGTCCTTGGGGCGTTAAGGAGAGATGCTCAATGTCTGCTGAAAAACCTTCAGAGCAGAGCTACAACCCGCACATGCCGCTGTCGCAGGCGCTGCTGCTGCCGCGCATCGTGATCGAAAACACCATGCCGACCCTCGATGGCGGGCAGTTTGCCGTGAAGTCGATCGTCGAGCGCGACGTGATCGTCACCAGCAAGGTCTTTGCCGACGGCCACGACAAGCTGGCCGTGCGCATCCGCTGGCGTGCCGAGGGCGAAGAGTCCTGGCATAGCGAGGTGATGAACGAGCTGGGCAATAACAGTTGGCAGGGGCAGTTTCGTCCCGACCGCCAGGGTCGCTATCTGTACTGCATCGAAGCGTGGATCGACCATTTCGCCAGTTTTCAGTACGAGCTGGAGAAGAAGCACAACGCCGCCGTCCCGGTGTCACTCGAACTGCAGGAAGGGCGCAGCATGGTGCAGCAGGCCGCCGAGCGCAGCGACGGTCAGCTCAGCGAGCAACTCGCCGCACTGCATCATGAATTGTCCGGCCTGCTCGAAACCGAGCAGGTGGCGCTGTTTCTGCACTCGCGCAGTGCGCAATTGATGGCGCAGGCCGATCACCGTGCCTATCTGAGCCTGAGCGCCGAATTCCCGGTGGATGTCGAACGGGAACTGGCCGAGTTTGCCAGTTGGTACGAGCTGTTTCCGCGCTCGATCACCGACGATCCCAAGCGTCACGGCACGTTCAACGACGTGCACTCGCGGCTGCCGATGATTCAGGACATGGGTTTCGACGTGTTGTACTTCACGCCGATTCACCCGATCGGCCGCGCCCATCGCAAGGGCCGCAACAATTCTCTGACCGCAGGTCCCGATGATCCGGGCAGTCCGTACGCGATCGGCAGCGAGGAGGGTGGCCATGAGGCGATTCACTCGCAGCTCGGCACCCGCGAAGACTTCCGCCGGCTGGTGGCCGCCGCCGCTGAGCATGGTCTGGAAATCGCCCTCGATTTCGCCATTCAGTGTTCGCAGGATCACCCGTGGCTCAAGCAGCATCCGGGCTGGTTCAACTGGCGCCCGGACGGCACGATCAAATACGCAGAAAACCCGCCAAAGAAATACCAGGACATCGTCAACGTCGACTTCTATGCGCCGGATGCGATCCCCAGTCTGTGGGTCGAGCTGCGCGATATCGTGGTCGGCTGGGTCAACGAAGGCGTGAAGATCTTTCGCGTCGACAATCCGCACACCAAGCCGCTGCCGTTCTGGCAATGGCTGATCGCCGATGTGCGGGCGCTGCACCCGGAAGTGATCTTCCTCGCCGAAGCGTTCACCACACCGGCGATGATGGCGCGGCTGGGCAAGGTCGGTTATTCCCAGAGCTACACCTATTTCACCTGGCGCAACACCAAGTCGGAGCTGGCGACCTACTTCAGTGAACTCAACGAGTCGCCGTGGCGCGAATGCTACCGGCCGAACTTCTTCGTCAACACGCCGGACATCAACCCGGCGTTCCTGCATGAATCAGGGCGGCCGGGGTTTCTGATCCGCGCGGCGCTGGCGACCATGGGCTCGGGCCTGTGGGGCATGTATTCCGGTTATGAGTTGTGCGAAGCGGCGCCGGTGCCGGGCAAGGAGGAATACCTCGATTCGGAGAAGTACGAGATCCGCGTCCGCGACTTCAATGCGCCGGGCAACATCATTGCCGAAATCGCCCAGCTCAACCGCATCCGCCGGCAGAACCCGGCGCTGCACACGCATCTGGGGTTGAAAATCTACAACGCGTGGAACGACAACATTCTGTACTTCGGCAAGCGCAGCTTTGACGGCAGCAATTTCATTCTGGTGGCGGTGAGCCTCGATCCGCACAACGTGCAGGAAGCCAATTTCGAACTGCCGCTGTGGGAGATGGGCCTGCCTGACGACGCGACCACCCACGGTGAGGACTTGATGAACGGGCATCGCTGGGACTGGCATGGCAAGTACCAGTTCATGCGCATTGACCCGGCGTACCAGCCGTTCGGGATTTGGCGGATTACTGCCGCGTAAGACCTTGCTCAAAAACTTGTGGTGAGGGGATTTATCCCCGACTGGCTGCGCAGCAGCCACAAAGAACAACTGGGTAAAACTGAATAAAAGCAGGGCCGCTTCGCAGCCCGTCGGGGATGAATCCCCTCACCACAGAGCCCCTCATCACAGGGCATCCGTGTGGTCTGACAGAATTGAACAGGAGTTTCACATGGCGAAGAAACCCAAGGCAGCCACCTTTATCAAAGACCCGCTCTGGTACAAGGATGCGGTGATCTATCAAGTTCACGTAAAATCATTTTTCGACTCCAATAACGACGGGATCGGCGACTTTCCCGGCCTGATCGCCAAACTCGACTACATCGCCGAACTCGGCGTCAACACCATCTGGCTACTGCCGTTCTATCCGTCGCCACGTCGCGATGACGGTTACGACATTGCCGAATACCGCGGCGTACACAGCGACTACGGGACCATGGCCGACGCCAAGCGTTTTATCGCCGAGGCGCACAAGCGTGGTTTGCGGGTGATCACCGAGTTGGTCATCAACCACACCTCGGATCAGCACCCGTGGTTCCAGCGGGCGCGCAAGGCCAAGCCCGGTTCGGCGGCGCGGGACTTCTATGTGTGGTCGGATGACGACCAGAAATACGACGGCACCCGGATCATCTTCCTCGACACCGAAAAGTCCAACTGGACCTGGGACCCGGTCGCCGGCCAGTACTTCTGGCACCGTTTCTATTCGCACCAGCCCGACCTCAACTTCGACAATCCGCAAGTGATGAAAGCAGTGCTGTCGGTGATGCGTTACTGGCTGGACATGGGCATCGACGGTCTGCGCCTCGACGCGATTCCGTATCTGATCGAGCGCGACGGCACCAACAACGAAAACCTGCCCGAGACCCACGATGTCCTCAAGCAGATCCGTGCCGAGATCGATGCCAATTACCCGGACCGCATGCTGCTGGCCGAGGCCAACCAATGGCCGGAAGACACCCAGCTGTACTTCGGTGACACCGATGCCGAGGGCGTCAACGGCGACGAATGCCACATGGCCTTTCACTTCCCGCTGATGCCGCGTATGTACATGGCGCTGGCCCAGGAAGATCGCTTCCCGATCACCGACATTCTGCGGCAAACCCCGGAAATTCCTGCCAACTGCCAGTGGGCAATCTTCCTGCGCAACCACGATGAGTTGACGCTGGAGATGGTCACCGATAAAGAGCGCGACTACCTGTGGAATTACTACGCCGCTGACCGCCGCGCGCGGATCAACCTCGGCATTCGTCGGCGCTTGGCGCCGTTGATGGAGCGTGATCGTCGCCGCGTCGAGTTGCTCAACAGCCTGCTGCTGTCGATGCCCGGCACGCCGACGTTGTATTACGGCGATGAAATCGGCATGGGCGACAACATCTACCTCGGCGACCGCGACGGTGTGCGAACGCCGATGCAATGGTCGATCGACCGTAACGGCGGCTTTTCCCGCGCCGATCCGGCCAGTCTGGTGCTGCCGCCGATCATGGACCCGCAATACGGTTATCTCTCCGTCAACGTCGAGACTCAGGCCGGCGATCCGCATTCGCTGCTCAACTGGACGCGACGCATGCTCGCCGTGCGCAAGCAGTCCAAGGCGTTCGGGCGTGGCACGCTGAAGATGCTCTCGCCGAGCAACCGACGGATTCTGGCCTACACCCGCGAGTTCACCGATGCTGACGGCAATCACGAAATCATTCTCTGCGTGGCCAACGTCTCGCGTAGCGCGCAGGCGGCGGAACTCGATCTGTCGGCCTACGTCGGCATGGTCCCGGTGGAGATGCTCGGCGGTAATGCGTTCCCGCCGATCGGCCAGTTGAATTTCCTGCTGACACTGGCGCCGTACGGTTTCTACTGGTTCGCCCTGGCTGCAGAAAACCAGATGCCGAGCTGGCACGTGGAACCGGCGCAGAGCCTGCCGGACTTCACCACCCTGGTGCTGAAAAAGCGCATGGAAGAACTGCTCGAAACGCCGACCCGCAACACCCTGGAGCAGAGCATCCTGCCGAGCTGGCTGCAGAACCGCCGCTGGTTCGCCGGCAAGGACGCGGCCATCGAGCAGGTCAATCTGGCCTATGGCGTGCGCTTCGGCGATGCGCAGCATCCGGTGCTGCTCAGCGAGATCGAAGTGACCAGCGCCGGGCAGACCAGCCGCTATCAACTGCCGTTCGGCTTCATCGCCGAAGATCAGGTCGGGCCGGCGTTGCCGCAGCAACTGGCATTGTCGCGTGTTCGTCGCGGGCGTCAGGTCGGTCTGATCACTGACGCGTTCAGCCTCGAAACGTTTGTCCACGCGGTGCTGCAAGGCATGCAGAGCAACACCGTGCTCAACTCCGAACAGGGCGAGATTCGTTTCGCGCCGACCGCGCAGCTGGAAAAACTCGGCCTCGGTGCCGAATCCGAGGTGCGCTATCTGTCGGCCGAGCAATCGAACAGTTCGGTGGTAATCGGCAACAGTCTGGTGCTGAAGCTGATCCGCAAGGTGGCCTCGGGTGTTCACCCGGAACTGGAAATGAGCGCGTACCTGACCGAGGCCGGTTTCGCCAACATCTCGCCGCTGCTCGGCTCGGTGATCCGCCGCGATGGCGCGGGCGAAGACAATCTGTTGATGATCGCCCAAGGCTATCTGAGCAATCAGGGCGATGCCTGGGAATGGACGCAGAACAACCTCGAACGGGCGTTGCGTGACGAACTTGCGGACGCGATGTCCGAGCAGGAACAGCATTACAACGCCCTCGGCGAACTGAAGGACTTTGCCGGCATGCTCGGCCAGCGTCTGGGTGAAATGCACCAAGTGCTGGCGGCGCCAAGCAACAACCCCGACTTCGCCCCGCAAACCACCAGCGCCAAGGAGGCGCAAGCCACTGGCAAGGACGTCGCGGCGCAGGTCGAGCATGCGTTGAAGCTGCTCAAGCAACATCAGAGTCATCTGAGCGCGGCGGATCAGAAAATGGTCGCGCGGCTGCTGGACAACAAAAAAGTCATCCTCGGCCATGTGCAGGAACTTGCGCAGAAAGCTGTGGGCGGCTTGCGGATCCGCGTGCATGGCGACCTGCACCTGGGTCAGGTGCTGGTGATCAAGGGCGATGCCTATCTGATCGATTTCGAGGGTGAACCGGCGCGGCCGCTGCACGAACGGCGTGGCAAACACAGTCCGTACAAGGACGTCAGCGGCGTGCTGCGCTCCTTCGATTACGCGGCGGCGATGACGATCAACGTGCACAACGTCGATCACAGTCCAGAGTCGGAAGCGGCCCGCCATCGCGTTGCCGAGCGCTACCTGCGTGAGGCGCGCGAGGCATTTGTTCAGGCATATCGCCAAGCGGCGGCTAGTCTTGATCATGCCTGGCAGGATCCTGCGGGTGCCGACGCTGCGCTTGCGCTGTTCGGCCTGGAGAAGGCGGCCTATGAAGTGGCCTATGAAGCCGAAAATCGTCCCACGTGGCTGCCCGTGCCGTTGCACGGTTTGTATGGGTTATTGACGGGGCTTAAACCCTTTTCCGATCTTGGTGGAGAGTAGTCATGAGTTTCTCGAACAAGGAACAGGGTCACGCTAAAGAAGCGTTACTGCCGGCGGCGCGGGACATCGACGCCCTGGTGCGCGCTGAACACCACGACCCGTTTTCCATTCTCGGCCCGCACGGTGATGGTGCCGGTGGGCAGTTCATCCGCGCTTATCTGCCGGGTGCATTGAAAGTCGAAGTGCTGGACAAGGACAGCGGTGAAGAACGCGGCGAACTGCAAGACACCGAAACACCGGGATTGTTTGTCGGTCACTTCGATCAGGCGCGGCCGTACCTACTGCGCACGCGCTGGGCCGGTGGTGAACAGGTCGCGGAAGATCCCTACAGCTTTGGCCAGTTGCTCGGCGAAATGGATTTGTATCTGTTCGCTGAAGGCAATCACCGCGACCTCAGCAGTTGCCTCGGCGCGCAACTGACCACCGTCGATGGCGTCGACGGTGTGCGTTTTGCCGTGTGGGCGCCGAATGCCCGGCGGGTGTCGGTGGTCGGTGATTTCAACGTGTGGGATGGTCGCCGCCATCCGATGCGCCTGCGGCATCCATCCGGGGTCTGGGAGTTGTTCATTCCGCGCCTGCAAGCAGGGGAGTTGTACAAGTACGAAATCCTCGGCGCTCACGGCATCTTGCCGTTGAAGGCCGACCCGATGGCCTTGGCCACCAGCCTGCCGCCGGACACCGCTTCGAAAGTCGCCGCGCCGCTGCAGATCAACTGGCAGGATCAGGACTGGATGAGCGGCCGCCGCGAGCGGCAGAAGCATTCAGCGCCGCTGTCGATCTACGAATTGCATGCCGGCTCGTGGCAGTGCGAACTGGACGATCTGGGCGAAGTCGCTCGCCAGTACACTTGGCCGGAACTGGCCGAACGACTGATTCCTTACGTCAAGGAACTGGGTTTCACCCACATCGAACTGATGCCGATCATGGAGCACCCGTTTGGCGGCTCATGGGGTTATCAGTTGCTCTCGCAATTCGCCCCGAGCGCCCGTTACGGCACGCCGGAGCAGTTCGGCGAGTTCGTCGACGCCTGTCACCGCGCCGATATCGGCGTGATCCTCGATTGGGTGCCGGCGCATTTCCCCACAGATACTCACGGTCTGGCGCAGTTCGACGGCACGGCGTTGTATGAATATGGCAACCCGCTGGAAGGCTTCCATCAGGACTGGGACACGCTGATTTACAACCTTGGGCGCACTGAAGTTCACGGCTACATGCTGGCGTCGGCGTTGCACTGGTTGAAGCATTTCCACATCGACGGCCTGCGCGTCGATGCGGTGGCCTCGATGCTGTATCGCGACTATTCGCGCAAGGCCGGCGAATGGGTGCCGAACCGCCACGGCGGGCGTGAGAATCTGGAGGCAATCGATTTCCTCCGCCACTTGAATGACGTGGTCGAGCTGGAGGCCACGGGGGCGCTGGTGATCGCCGAGGAATCCACCGCTTGGCCGGGCGTCAGTCAGAGCACCCAGCAGGGTGGTCTCGGTTTCGCCTACAAATGGAACATGGGCTGGATGCACGACTCGCTGCACTACATCCAGCAGGATCCGGTGTATCGCGCGCACCATCACAACGAATTGAGTTTCGGTCTGGTCTACGCCTGGTCCGAGCGCTTCATCCTGCCGATCTCCCACGACGAAGTGGTGCACGGCAAGCACTCGCTGATCGACAAGATGCCCGGCGATCGTTGGCAGAAATTTGCCAACCTGCGCGCCTACCTGAGTTTCATGTGGACCCATCCGGGCAAGAAGCTGTTGTTCATGGGCTGCGAATTCGGCCAGTGGCGCGAGTGGAATCACGATCAGCAACTGGACTGGTACCTGCTGCAATACTCGGAACACAAAGGCGTGCAGAAACTGGTCGGCGACCTCAACCGTTTGTACCGCGAGGAGCCGGCGCTGCACGACCAGGATGATGCGCCGCAGGGTTTCCAGTGGTTGATCGGCGATGACGCGATCAACAGCGTGTACGCGTGGCTGCGCTGGAGCAAGGACGGAAAACCGGTGCTGGTGGTGGCCAACTTTACTCCGGTGCCGCGTCAGTCGTACCGGGTCGGGGTGCCGTTCGCCGGGCGCTGGAACGAACTGCTCAACAGCGATGCCGACACCTACGCCGGGTCCAATTATGGCAATGGCGGCGGGGCGTTTACCGAAGAGGTGCCGAGCCATGGCCAGTCGTTGTCGCTGGAGCTGAATCTGCCGCCGCTGGCGGTGTTGATTCTCAAGCCGGAGGGTTGATCCGCAACCGCGTCGCTGTCATCGCGAGCAGGCTCACTCCTACATTTGGAATGCGTCTCCCTGTAGGAGTGAGCCTGCTCGCGATGGCTTCAGCTCAGAGGCCATCGCCCCTCAAGCCGAAATCACCAACGCATCCGCACCCCCAGGCTGCCAATCAACCCGTTCAAGTCATTGTCATCCACGTCGCTGCTGTAATCGGCGCTGACATACAGGCTGACCGCCGGCGTCACTCGCGCCACCAACCCCAATCCCAACTCGACCGTTGATGACTTGCGGCTGCTGCTGATCTTGTCGACCTGATCGAGAGTCACCGTGTTGCCGGTATACACCGTGTGCCAGAGGTTGGTACGCACATAGGGTTCCACTGGCAGGCCGTTCACATCGTAACTGCCTTTGAGGCGGGCGCCGACGCGGCCGCTCCACGCCGACAGATCCGTTGAAGACGCATTGCCGGAGCCCGCGTACGGCGTGTCGAGGGTGATGCGCTGGTTGATCAGTTGCGCCTGGGGTTCAACCACCCAGTTGCCGCCCAGGCCGATCGGATACCCACCTTCGACCGAGAAGGTCATCGCACTGCCTTCGGTGGCCTGGCGCCCGCCTTGTTCGTTACGACTGAAACCGCTGACCCGGCCACCGCTGGCCGACAGGTCGACATGCCAGCCCTGCGCGCCAGTCAGACGGTAATAAGCACCGAGGCTCTGGCCTTGCAGGTTCAGGGTGTCGGTGGTCGGATCGGCGAGGGCGCGGCTGCTGATCAGGCCGGCGCTGTTGGCCTGGATCTGGTTGTATCCGCCAATCAGGCCGAGCGTCTGGGTGTGACCGCCGGCGCTTTGCACGGTGAGCACGGGCGGGCCTTTGAAGTCGCCGTTGCCGGGCGTGGCAAAACCTGGCGAAAGCACGTCGGTTTGCGCTTGCCGGGCGCTTTGTCCGTACAACCGGTCCCAGGCTGCCGGCGCCAGATCTTCGGTGATCAGGTCGGTGCCGCGCAAATCGGGACGTGGACTCAGGCGTTGTGGCTCGGGGGTGACAACGGTCGCCGGCAGGGTCAGAACGGGCATGTCCTGGCGATACCAGGGAGTGGTTTCATCCGCCGCAGGTCCGGCCTGCGCCTCCATGGATGAGCACAGCAGAATCGAACTCGACACTGTGCAAAACGTCACTTTGATCTCTTGTGGGGTGAATGAGCTTTTCATGGAGGTCTACCTTGCAAGCGCATGCGGGATCTCTTTTCTGGCGTCTCTCCTACCCCGAACGAGGGGCGACCGAATGGAGCGGGGCGAGCCGCGGCGCTCGATTTCGCGAGTGCCGTTAGGATCGCCCCGGTTAGTGATTCCGGGGGTAGTAAGGTAGAGATAAGAAGAGTGATGCCCATGCGTCAAGAAACTGCACGATGAGCGGTACAGCTAAATGAGGCGCTGCAAGCGTTTGTTTTCCTGCACATATCCAAGTCATTGTCTGTGCTTACAAATGCACTTCCACCGCCAGCGGCAAATGATCCGACAAGTGCGTCCACGGTTTGTTGCCAAGGATCTGCGGGTCGTGGCTGCTGGCATTGCGCAGGTAGATGCGGTCCAGGCGCAGCAGTGGAAAACGCGCGGGGTAGGTCTTGGCCGGGCGGCCGTGGTGGCGTTCGAACGCTTCGTGCAGGTAATCGCGGCGGGCGAGGGCGGCATTGCCCTGCAGCTGCCAGTCATTGAAGTCGCCGGCAATGATGACCGGCGCATCGTCGGGCAATGATTCGAGCAACTGGCAAAGCAGCTGCAACTGCAATTGGCGGTGGCTTTCCAGCAGGCTCAAATGCACGCAGATCGCATGCACTTCGGCGTGGCCCGGCACGTCCAGCACGCAGTGCAGCAGGCCTCTGCGCTCGGGGCCGGTGATCGACACGTCGAGGTTGCGGTATTCGCGGATCGGGTATTTCGACAGCAGGGCATTGCCATGATGACCATCGGGGTACACCGCGTTGCGCCCGTAGGCGAAATCGCTCCACATGCTGTCGGCGAGAAATTCGTATTGCGAGGTTTGCGGCCATTCCTGGTAGCGATTGGAATGTCGCTCGTGTTCGCCCACCACCTCCTGCAAAAACACCAGATCAGCCGAGGTGCTGCGCACCGCTTCGCGCAGTTCCGGCAGGATGAAGCGCCGGTTGAGGGCGGTAAAACCCTTGTGAGTGTTGACCGTCAACACGCGCAGGCGATGGATGACGGGTGCGTCTACGGCGTGACGCTCGGGATCGCTGGACACGTTCACTCCTCTGAAAAAACGGCTTCCTGTTCATGCGACTGGTCTGTGAGCGGGCAGTTCCTTCCAGATGCCTCAGGCCGTAATACAAATCACCAGAGCCACCAGTAAACCTGTGTGAGCGAGCCTGCTCGCGAAAGCGGCCTCCCGATCGACCAATCTCTGACTGAATGCACTCGGTCAAACTGTGGGAGCTGGCTTGCCAGCGATGACGGCTCACAAGCCGACCAACCTCCCAACTGAATGCACTCGTTCCAACTGTGGGAGCGAGCCTGCTCGCGAAAGCGGCCTGCCAGGCACCATCAAAACTACAGGAGCAATCCCGGTTCTCCACACACAATAAACGCACCCCCGCAACCACGTTTAAAGTACACGAATCGTTACGCCATAACGGCTACAACGCCTTGCGCCGTTACCTACGCGTACGCCAGAATCCGCCGGCTTACACGACCATACCCTGCGCTATATCGTTTCCCTGCCACTGCCCATCGGTGGTCGGGTTTAGTAGCCCGTATGGTTTTAGTAAGTGCATGAGTCCCATTG
The DNA here is from genome assembly GCF_949767635.1 of Pseudomonas sp. IT-93MI4. Lineage (NCBI taxonomy): Bacteria > Pseudomonadati > Pseudomonadota > Gammaproteobacteria > Pseudomonadales > Pseudomonadaceae > Pseudomonas > Pseudomonas sp. IT-93MI4. The sequence continues at coordinate 1,911 of NZ_CATKPP010000005.1, read as the reverse complement.
AGCCAGGCGTATCTATTGCCTGCACTTCGATGGTGGTTGTGCGCAGGGCGCTCTCGAGCGCGCCGGTCTTGCTAATTCCTCCGGTCTACTAACCTGTGCACAGCCGCCACCCTTCTTTTAGTAGAGAACGGTCGCGGCCCTCAATCAGGAATTAGATATTTATGTTCAAAGCCACACCCAACCCCCCAGACATCGACCCGATCCCGTACGACCCGGCCCTCGACCCGCAGAAGATAAAAGCGGCAACCGACCGCGCCATCAACTTCTACCTCAACCCCGGCGCCCTGAAGATCTCGATCCCTTCAACCTCGTCATGCAAGGCGAACAGAATCTTCCTCATCGACCCCACCGTGGACGAAGAAACCTTGCTCGTCGAAGCCTGCGAATCCCTGGCCGCCGCCAGCGACATGGCCCGCGACATCGGCGACACCGTCGACAACCCACAGCGCCGGGCGATGCTGATGCTGCATCAGGTGATCATGCTCAGTGAACTGATGGTCAACCGGGTACTGGACGGCCGCCGCGTGCCGAACTAACTGCCCGGTCCCCCTGTAGGAGCTGCCGAAGGCTGCGATCTTTTGATCTTGCTTTTAAAAACAAAATCAAAAGATTGTTCGAACGTCAAACCTTCGGCAGCTCCTACAGATCGTCGTTCTTTCAAAGTGCCGCAAGAGATACCTGACCCATAATTTCAATCGGATCAGGCTGCATCTTCCACTGCAAGTTGAAGGAAAAGCAAATTGCTAACTTTTGAAAGTTACCGTATAAATGTCAAATAAACCGTGCCCTTCCAATGAACTCAGCTTCGTGAACTCAAACTTGAGTGTATCGAAAACTTGGCTGTTAGCTGGAGCAAGTTCTCTATAAATCGGAGTCCAAATGCCACTGCTGGTTCCCTCGTAGAGCACTGTCGAGTCGATCACAATGTTTTTCCTTCGAAACTCAAGTTTCATGCGGCCAACTCCATTAGTTCCACTATATCTTCCGTTTATTATCACACTCTTGGCACCTCCTTGTTTAAGCGCTAAGGAGTACGAAAGTATGTTTTGACTAGTATTGGTACTTGAACTAGTTCGTGCGAACCTCGGAGGTTCAGCACCCCATAAGATAATCGCATGATACTGTTTTGGTCCCGCCCCGATGACTTCATTAACCGTTATTGTAGTGTTGTTACCCTGCCTGGAGTCTCCCGGGTTTTGGAGGATCACGGCTGGCGGATATGACATAAAGTCTTCGACGAGGTTAACGAGATTGGCCACGACTACAATTCGCGGTGGATTCGATACCTCCCCACCGCCATACAGCGCGGTGGCGGTGAAGGGATGGGAAGCGACGCTTAGCGCTGTCACAGTGAACTCCCAGTCACCACTCTGTGGATCGACGTCGGCCGTACCTCTAACGGTGGTGCCGTCCTTTATCAGGACTTTCTGACCTTTAGCCCCTTTCCCTTTGAGCGTGACCGTGGTGTCGAAGGTCGTGCCATCTGGGAGAATCTCAACTCCTTTCGAGTCCTCCGCACGAGTGATGGTCGGTGGGTTACTGGCCGTCACCGTCAACGTCCACGCCGCGGATACTTGCCCACTGCCATACAGCGCGATGGCGGTGAAGCTGTGAGCGGCCACGCTCAAGCCTGTCAGGGTCAGTTCCCACAGGCCGGTCGTCAGGTTAACCGTCGCTTCACCTTTGACGGTGGTGCCGTCCTTGATCTGGACTTTCTGACCTTTGGCCCCGGCCCCTGACAACGTGATCTGGGTATCGATGGTGAATCCGCCTTTGACAATCGTTGCCCCTTTGGAGTCGATGGCCTTGGTGATGGTCGGTGGGTTATTGGCCGTCACCGTCAACGTCCACGCTGCGGACACCTGACCACCGCCATACAGCGCGATGGCGGTGAAGCTGTGAGCGGCCACA
>NZ_CATKPP010000004.1:0-198474 GCF_949767635.1 Pseudomonas sp. IT-93MI4 | reverse complement strand
CGTGTGTGTGTGTGGAGAACCGGGATTGCTCCTGTAGTTTTGATGGTGTCTGGCAGGCCGCTTTCGCGAGCAAGCCCGCTCCCACAGTTGGAATGAGTGCATTCAGGTGGGAGGTGGTCGGCTGGTAGGCCGCCATCGCTGGCAAGCCAGCTCCCACCATTTGATCGAGTGCACTCAGTCAGGGATTGGTCGACTGTGAGGCCGCTTTCGCGAGCAAGCTCGCTCCCACAGTTGGATTGCGTGCATTCAGGTGGGAATTGGTCGGCTGGTAGGCCGTCATCGCTGGCAAGCCAGCTCCCACAGGAATTTGTGGTGGGTCAGGAGGTGGGTGGGCGCAGCACCAGTGCGAACAACTCGCCATGCCCGTTCACATTGAGCTTGTGATAGAGATTGCGCCGATGCACCTTCACCGTCTCCGGCGAGATGCCCATTTGCTGGGCGATGGCCTTGCTGGAAAAGCCCTGCAGAATCAGCCGCGCGGTGTCGACTTCGCGGGTGGTCAGGCGCGCATCGAAGCGATCGAGCAGCGTTGCCAGATCCCCCGCCACCGGCTCGGTGCCGGTCCCTTGTGGCGGCAACAGCTGCACGTGTCGGCGCATCGCCGCCAACACCCAGTCGCGCACACACAGCAGACGGCCCTGCTCGGCCAGATCGAAAGCCGTCGAGCGTCCGAGTGACAGGCCAAGCACCCCGCCCTCGATGTTGATCATGAACTGCAACTCGTCCTCACCGACCACCGAGCGAAAGTAGCTCTGGTAATACTCGCTGTGCAGAAACTGGTCCGGCGCCACCGAAGCCAGGCTGTGCAGGCCGTCGGCGATGCCGGTCGAGGCGGTTTGATAGAACGGATCAAGCAGGTACATGCCAGCGGTGTAGCTGGCCAGTTCTTCCTGCTCGTCGGCGCGGCCCTTGCTGTCGAAGTCGATCAGCAATTGCGGTGCCTGCCCCGCCTTCATCAGCGCCACCAGCGCGTTGTCCAGCGGCACCAGCAGGCGCAGCGTGTCGACCAGCGCGCGCCAGAAAGCGTCCTGGCCGACGGCGGCAAACACCCGCGCCAGACTTTGATGCACCGGCAACTCCTGCAACAACGCGTCCACGCTCTACCCCTTTTGAGTAACCCATGATGGGAATGGGTCAGGCGTGCCAGCCCCGATAGGCTGAGCACTCCTGTCAATCACCGGCCTGCCGCAGGCCAGGAGTGCCGCATCATGCGTTGTCGTCGTGGCTATATCAACCGGGGCATCAACCTTGGCCTGCTCGCCTGTTTTGGCGTCGCATCCGTCGCCAGTGCCGCCGATGCGCCGAGCGTGCACGTCTACAACTGGTACGACTACATCGGCCCCACGACGTTGGCTGACTTCAAGCGCGACAGCGGCATTCAACCGGTTTACGACACCTTCGACAGCGCCGAAGTGCTCGAAGGCAAACTGCTGACCAGCCGCAGCGGTTACGACGTGGTGGTGGCGAGCAACTTCAGCCTGCCGACGCTGATCAAGGCCGGCGCCCTCGCCCAGCTGCCTCGCGATCAACTGCCGGGCTGGAACAATCTGGACAGCGATCTGCTGAGCAAACTGGCCAACAACGATCCCGGCAATCAATACGCCGTGCCTTATCTGTGGGGCACCAACGGCATCGGCTACAACGTCGACAAAGTGCGCGCCGCGCTCGGCGACAACGCGCCGCTGGATTCGTGGGATCTGGTGTTCAAGGAAGAGAACCTCGCCAAGCTCGGCCAGTGCGGGGTGGCGATGCTCGACTCGCCGTCGGAGATGCTCCCGGTGGCCCTGCACTACCTGGGATTGCCGCCCAACAGCACCAACCCCGAGGACTATCAGAAAGCCGAAGCGCTGCTGCTCAAATTGCGCCCGCACATTGCCTACTTCAACTCGTCGAAATTCATCAGTGACCTGTCCAACGGCAACATTTGTGTGGCGGTGGGCTGGTCCGGGGCGATGCTCGAAGCCAAGACCAACGCCGAGCAGGCGCACAACGGCGTGAAGATCGCCTACAGCCTGCCCAAGGAAGGCGCGCCGGTGTGGTTCGACACGCTGGTGCTGCTCAAGGACGCGCCGAACCGCGCTCAGGGTCTGGCGTTTATCGACTACCTGCTGCGCCCGGAAGTCATCGCGCCGGTCAGTGATCACCTGTCGTACCCCAACGGCAACCGCGCCGCGACGCCATTGGTGGCTGCGGCCACGCGGGATAATCCGGCGGTGTATCCGTCGGCCGCGGCGATGGCCACGTTGTACACCCTGGAACCGCTGCCCAAAGCCACCGAACGCGTGCGCACGCGGGTGTGGAGCAAGGTCAAGAACGGCCAGTAACCCCAACACATTTCCCTGTGGGAGCGAGCTTGCTCGCGAATGCGTCGGGTCAGTCAACATCTCCTTTGAATGACACACCACCTTCGCGGGCAAGCCGCGCTCCCACAGGGTTTCGCGTTCAGTCCCGCTCATTCATTTCTGCCTTTTTATAGAGAGACATCCCATGAAACCCCGTGCCCGTGACCTCAACATCCGTATCGGCCAACTGCAACCCGGCCCGCTCAACGCCATCACCGACGTCCCCGGCGTGCGCGTCGGCCACAGTAACGCGCGTGGCCGCAGCGACAGCGGACGTGACATCTGCACCGGCGTCACAGTGATCGAACCGCGCCGCGGCTCGACCAACCAGCAACCGTGCTTCGCCGGGGTGCATGTGCTCAATGGCAATGGCGATGCCACCGGCCTTGAGTGGATTCGCGAGGCCGGGCTGCTGACCAGTCCCATCGCCTTCACCAACACCCACAGCCTCGGCGTCGTGCGCGATGCGTTGATTGCGCTGGATCGCCAACAGCAACCGGACGACGGGCGCCTTTACTGGAACATGCCGGTGGTGCTGGAAACTTTCGATGGCTTGCTCAACGACATCAATGGTTTTCACGTCAAGCCCGAACATGTCGCCGAGGCGCTGAATTGCGCGCATGCCGGTGCCGTTGAAGAAGGCGCCGTCGGTGGCGGCAGCGGCATGATCTGCCATGAATTCAAGGGCGGCATCGGCAGCGCGTCACGCCGTTTGAGCAGCGCTCAGGGCGGCTGGACGGTGGGCGCGATCGTGCAGGCCAACCACGGCATTCGCAGCGAGTTGCGGGTCGACGGTTATCCGGTGGGTCGCTACATGGAGCAGGTCGATTCGCCGTTCCTGCGGGCTTCGCTGCCGCATCCGGGCATGGGTTCGATCGTGGTCTGCCTGGCCACCGACGCACCGCTGCTGCCGCATCAATGCACGCGTCTCGCGCAACGCGCCAGCCTCGGTCTGGCGCGCAGCGGCGGCGGTAACGAAGACCACAGCGGCGACATTTTCATTGCCTTCGCCACCGGCAACGAGCAGGTGCCATCCGCCGCTTACGAGGGTAAAGGCGCGCCAACCTGCGACGGTTTGCGCATGGTCAACAATGACCACATCAGCGAGCTGTTCCTGGCCGCCACCGAAGCAGTCGAAGAAGCGATCATCAACGCTCTGCTCGCCAGCGAGAGCACCGCGGGCAACGGGCATGCGGTGCAAGGGCTGGATTCAGAAACGCTGCTCGCCGCCCTCGCTAAGGCTGGCTGGCCCGGCGCCCGCTGACCTGTAGGAGCTGCGGCACGCTGCGATCTTTTGATCTTGCTTTAAAAAAATCAAAAGATCGCAGCCTTCGGCAGCTCCTGCAGGAGGTGCGACTCAGGTGAACATCTGGGCGCCGAGGTGCCGTGCCGTCTGCAGATGCTCCTGCGGATCACGCACCTCCGATTCCACCATCAGCGTCGAACTGACCACTGTCGCCCCGCTGTAATCGAAAATCCCGTGTTCGATCTGCGCCTTCATCGCCGGGCCATAACCGTGGCGTTCGTAGGCGCGTTCATCGGCCCCTGCAAGGCCGACCAGATGCACGCGCAGGCGCTGCAGCTTCTTCACATGCTTGAGGTCGCCAGCGAAATCGAACGCCCAGCCGTTGCTGAACACCCGATCAATCCAACCCTTGAGCAACGCCGGCATCGACCACCAGTACACCGGGAATACCAGCACCAGAGCGTCAGCCCGATCAATCCGTGCCTGTTCCGCCAATACGTCGGCTGGCGGCCGCGCCTCACGGTGATGCACGGCGAAATCCGCTGCGCCGAACACCGGCTGAAATCCCTCGGCGTACAGATCGGCGATTTCCCGGGTATTGGCGGGGTTGGCGCGGGTCAGGCCCTCGGCAATCTGCGTTGCCACGCTGTGGGTCAGCGAACGCGGTTCGTGATGCGCCACAACAATCAATGCGTGCATGGTCATTCTCCTGTAAGTTTGCGCTGACCAAGGGCTATATACTCTTGGTAAGTTACGAACAGTAAGTTACGTTTGGTATATAAGCGATGTCAACCATAGAAATGACCGAAGCCGATTCCCCTGCCCAGCCGCGACGTCGCCTGTCGCGCGAAGATCGCAACCGCCAGTTGCTCGACGTCGCCTGGCAGATCATTCGGGCCGAGGGCACCGATGCCCTGACCCTGGGTTATCTGGCGGACAAGGCCGGGGTGACCAAACCGGTGGTCTACGACCACTTCACCACTCGCTCGGGCTTGCTCGCGGTGCTGTATCGCGACTTCGATACTCGCCAGACTGCGGTGATGGATGCAGCGATCGACCAGTGCCCGCCAACGCTGATCGACACCGCGACGGTGATCGCCACGGCGTACGTCGATTGCGTGTTATTGCAGGGCAATGAGATTCCTGGAGTGATTGCCGCGCTGGGCAGCACGCCGGAGCTGGAAAAGATCAAGCGCGACTACGAGGCAATCTTCCTCGAAAAGTGCCGCAGTGTGCTGCAACCGCTGGCTGCTGGCGGGGAAATCACCCAGGCCGGTTTGCGCGCGATGCTCGGTGCCGCCGAGGCGTTGTCGAATGCTGCCGCCAGTGCTGAAATCAGTGCCGGGCAAGCGACGGACGAGTTGATCGCGACCATCATCGCGATGGTGGAACGGGCCGCCGCCCGTGCGACTAGCGGTACTTGAGTCAGCCTCTGCGCGTTCCCATGATGAAGGTACGCAGGCGCTTCACTCCTGAGCGACTGCGTAGGGAACGGGTGTTCTGAACCCCAAATCAAGCCTGTTCCCTGTTTCATGCGCAGCTTGAGCCTCATGGGCTCTACTTCTCCCCATCAAAGAGCCTTGAGGCTCTTTTTTTGTCCGTTTTTTGCGCTGGACTCAGGACTCAGTGCAGCGTCAGGCGCTGACGGACAAATTCTTCGACGTGACGGGTAGTTTGATCCAGATGCCGGTCGCGCTGTTTTTCGGCATCGAGCATTGCGCGCTTGCCGTTTTTCTGCAGCAGGTAGGTGTGGATCTGCTGCACTTCCAGCGAACGATAGATCGGTGTGGTGTCGATGAAACCGCGCAGGCCATTGCTGCGGTAATGCCGGGTGCTCATCAGCACCTGGGTTTCGCGCGCGCCGATCACCTCGAAACCCAGCGCCTCGAAGTACGGCACTTTGCCGACACTGCAGGTCAGCTCGGCGTGCGGATAACGGCTGACCATCTCGCCGATCATCGCTCGCGCCACGCCCTGGCGCCGATAGCCTTCGCGCACGGCCATGTAGGCGACGCTGCACGCTTCCCAATCGCCTTGCACCGGCAGGTACAAGAGGAAACCTATGACCCGCTCCGGGTCGTCCTCGGCCGTCGCCACCAGCAACTCCACCTCAGTGCCCTTCTCGCCATTCAGCGCCTCCAGATACAGATGCATCTCATAGCCGACCGCGTATTGATAGACGTTGTACAGCAGATTGCTCGGGCCAAGACCGACCGCGCTGATGTCGGTCAGGTAATCGACCACCAGTTGCAGAATCTGGCTGTTGACGCTTTCGGGGCATGGGGATTTGTAGTGGGTGATGCGTGGCATGACAACTGAACTCCGGCGGAAAACCGCGACATCATACCGTGTCCCGCCACCTGCTTTATGTAGGAGCTCGCGGTTGACCTGAAGAAAATTTCATCCTCCGTGGAGCGGATCTTTCGTCGATTTGGCGTCCAATTCTTCAGCTGCGTTCACTTTTTTCACGCAGGCCTTGAGGAGTTGTCATGAGCGTTTTGCGTTCACTGTTCAAATGGCGGCAAGCCTTGTTGCTGGTGCCGCTGACCCTGGCAGCGCTGGCCAGCACCCCGGTGTTTGCACAACCCCCGGTTTACATTCAGCAAGCCCCGCCGCCGATGCGCATGGAAGTGATGCCCGGCCCGCGCCCCGGTTATGTCTGGGATCAGGGCCATTGGCGCTGGGAAGGACGCGGCTACGTGTGGATGCCCGGTCATTGGCAACCGGTGAGGTACGGCGCGCACTGGCGACCAGGCCACTGGCAGGCGCGCGGTCCTAACTGGTACTGGGTCGAAGGCCACTGGACCCGTTGAACCCGCTCGGCAACAACAACTTATCTACCGGGAAGACCACCATGTCGCGAAACCTGAAAACCCTGCTCGCCGCCTCACTGGTCGCGATCACCCTGTCGGGCTGCATTGTCGAACCGGTACGGCCGCATCGGCCACCGCCGCCGGTGGAAGTCGTGCCGGTCATGCCAGCGCCCGGTTATCACTGGGTCGCCGGTCACTATCGTTGGGATGGACGTGAGTGGCGCTGGGCACCGGGACACTGGCGCGCCTACTGACCTGACCGGCTGGCGTCACTGCTGTGGCGCCACCACCTTGAACTTGATCGCGATGTCGTTGGACACCACAGTGTCCGCCCACTCCCCCGCCCCGAGTCCGAACTGGTCACGCTTGAGCACCAGTTCACCGTCGAAAATGCCGATCGAACTGTCCGGTTTCAGCTCGACCGGCACCTGCACCTCGCGGGTGATGCCCTTGAGGGTGAGCTGGCCGGCGATCAGATAATGATTGCCCGTGACCCGGGTAAAACGGCTGGACTCGAACACCGCCACGGGAAAGCGCTGCGTATCGAACCACGCCGGTTTCACCAGTTCGGTGTTGGCGTCGGTGCTGCCGGCGTCGATGCTGTTGAGGTCGATGTGCAATGTGGTGTGGGCGTCGGCGAGGTTGTCGCTGTCGAACTGCAGTGTCGCGTCGAACTTGCCGAAGGTGCCGTACATCAGCGAGCCCATCTGGTTGTAGGTAAAGCTGATCTGGCTGGCGGTGGTGTTGACGCGGTTATATTCAGCGGCCTGCGCCGCGCTCGTGACGCACAGGCAGGCAAACAGTGCCACAGCGGTGAATCGGGCACGCATGGGATTCTCCGGACAGGGCAAACCTTCGAGGCCTCGACTGACTTAAGCAAACAACCGGCGAATGCGCCATGTCATTTGTCTGCCGATGTGGCTCGGGCTCAGACCAGCCGCTCGATCTTCTGATGCTGCCAGACCAGTTTGTAATACAGCGTCTGCAACACCAGCATGCCCAGATACGCCACCGGGAACGCCATCCAAACGCCCTGCAAACCGTACTGACCGTCCAGCCAGTAAGCCGCCGGCAACTGCACGCCGACCACGCAGACAATCGCAATAATCACCGGCACCAGCACCGTTCCGCTGGCGCGCATGATGCCGCCGATGATCGCCTGGAAGCCGAACACCAACAGGCTCCACAGCATGATGTGCAGCAAGTGCTCAGCCATCGCCCGGGTCGAATCTTCGGTCAGGAACAGTCCCAGCAACCAGTGCGACAACAGGTAACCGAGCACAATCAAACCGCCGGTCAGGCACACGTTGATCAACAGCCCGGTGCGCAGGATCGCTGCCAGGCGTTGCAGTTGCCCGGCACCAATGGCCTGGGCGCCAAGGATCGAGGCGGTGATGGCAATCGACAGCGCCGGGAACTGTACGTAGTTGACGATCTGCGTCACCGCACCATAGGCCGCTGTCGCCTGCGAGCCGTGCTGGTTGACCAGCGCCAGAATCACCAGCTCCGACAGCGACAACACGATCATCTGCACCCCGGTCGGCAGGCCGATGCGCAGCACCTTGCCGAGAATCGCCGCGTCCAGGCGCAGTGCCGCGAAGAACTCGCGGTCCGGCGCCAGCGGATGGTCCTTGCGAATCAGCCGCCACGCCAGCCACGTCATGGCCGACAGGTTACCGGCCAGGCCGGCGAAGGCGGCACTTTGAATGCCCAACTGCGGCAGACCGAACCAGCCACGAATCAACGCCGGGGTCAGCGCCAGCCCGACCGAGGTCGACACGATCAGCGCCAACAGTGGCGACACGGTGTCGCTGACTCCGCGCAGCAATTGCGTGAACAGCACAAACACCAGCATCGACGGCAGAATCCACATCATCACATGCGCATACGCCACTGCGTCGTCCAGTACATCCGCCGGCGTTCCTAACCCTTGCAATCCCTGACGCGCAAACACGCTGCCGAGTACCGCCGCCAGCAAACCGATCAACCCCCCCAGCAACAGCGTTGCCCCGGCGATCGCCTTGACCATGTGTGCCTCGCGCGCGCCCCACGCCTGGCCGATCAACACCCCGGCGCCCGCGCCCAGGCCGATCACCAACGCGATAAAGAAAAAGATCACCGGAAACATCCCCGACACCGCCGCCAGCGCTTGCGTACCGAGCATCTGCCCAATGTAAATGCTGTTGACCGTGCCCGACATCGATTGCAGGAAGTTGGACAACACCATCGGCGCAAGGAACAGCAGGTAGGTTTGCCAGAGCGGTTTGATGGTGCTGGGGGTTTGCATTGAGGATCGTTCTCGGGGTGGGAGATGCGAGGGATATTACGCTAGATGGGCGGGATAAAGTCGGTCGACATCGCCTCTGCTCAAGGCTTAAATGTCGGCACTATTTTTTGTGGAACGCGCCTGCCCATGACTCCGTTGCGAAATGCCCTGACCTGTTCCCTGCTGGTTCTGTTCAGCCACACTGCCGGCGCCGCCGAGCCCCCTGTTTCCTCCGAATCGTTGCGTCCGTTGCTGACAACCTTGAACGAACGCCTGAACATCGGCGACCTCGTCGCCCTGACAAAATGGGACAGTGGCAAGCCGATTCAGGACAGCCCGCGCGAAGCCCAGGTCATCGCCAATGCCCGCACCCTGGCGACCGAACACCAGCTCGACCCCGAAGAAGTCGCCCAGTTGATCGCTGCACAAATGGAGGCAAACAAACTGGTGCAGTACGGATTGCTCGCGCAATGGCAGGCGGCCGGTGCGGCGCCGGACACCCCGCGACCGGATCTGGCGAAGCAGATTCGTCCGCTCCTGGACGAGCTGCAAACCCGCCTTCTGCGCCAGTACGCCGACTTCGCGCCGCATCGCCGCGACCCGAATTGCCCGGTCTGGCTGGCCAAGGCCCGGCAGGGCCTGACACACGACGCACTGCATGATCTGGCCCTGACCCGGGCCACCGGAGAACTATGCATTCGGGCGCAGAAGCTCTGAATCCGGACTTGCGGCATACATCGCTGGCGTCGATAGTCACCATCACGCCAATGAAGTTCTCATAAAAAATCCGCGGCGTAACATCAGCTCCATACCAACCCAATACACCCCGGAGCACACGATCATGAAACGCCAAACCATCCTCGGCATCGCTTTCTCGGTTCTTGCAGTCAACGCTTTTGCAGCAACACCCGTTCACACCTTGGTCGCTGAAGGCGGCTCGGACAAGTTGATTGAAAGCCGTCTGGCTGAAGGTGGTTCTGATCGTTTGCTGGAACGCCGTGTTGCCGAAGGTGGCTCGGATCGTCTGCTGGAGCGCCGTGTCGCTGAAGGTGGCTCGGATCGTCTGCTGGAGCGCCGCGTCGCTGAAGGTGGTTCGGATCGTCTGCAAGAACGCCGCGTCGCTGAAGGGGGCTCGGATCGTCTGCAAGAACGCCGTGTCGCTGAAGGTGGTTCGGATCGTCTGCAGGAACGCCGTGTCGCTGAAGGTGGCTCGGATCGTCTGCAGGAACGCCGCGTCGCTGAAGGTGGTTCGGATCGTCTGATCGAAAGCCGCAATGCATAAAACAACGGCTCTAAAGCAGTCAAAGAAGCCCGGCCTGATCAGCCGGGCTTTTGCATTTCGTCGTTTGCTGGCGTGGTTCTTTTCAACAACCCGCGTCAGAAAGGATCTTGCCTTTGTAGGGCATTGGCGAAACTTCCGACGGTGCTTATCCGAAGCGACCGACTGGCAGCCCGACGCTTAATGCGCATACCATGCGGCCACAACGTCCAAACAGAATTTGCCTGCCCATGCTCAAAGCCAGTCTGCGAAGTCACCTGACCCTCTGGTTCGCCGGTTTGTCCCTGCTGACCCTGGCGATCGTCGGCTTCTATGTCGGGCATATCGCCACCGAACAGATGAAACAGGTCAGCGGCAATTCACTGCTCAATACCGCGCGTTCTGCGGCAACGTTGCTCGGTGACCAATTACGCGAGCGCCAGCTGGAGGTCTACCTGCTCAGCCGTGCGCCGCATCTGGAACGCGGCGACCTCGACAACCCGGCGATTCTCAAATCGATGCAACTGCGCACCCAGGCCCGGGCCGAGTATGCGTGGATGGGCGTGACCGATGCCGAGGGCCATGTGCATCAAGCGGTCAATAATTTGCTGGTCGGGCAATCGGTGCAGCAACGGCCATGGTTCCAGGCTGGCCTGCGGGGTGAGTACACCGGTGACCCGCACGAAGCGGTGTTGCTGGCCAAACTGCTGCCGGGAACGCCCAACGGCGAACCGCTGCGTTTCATCGACTTCGCCGCCCCGATCCGCAACGCCGACGGCCAGGTGATTGGCGTGCTGGGCGCGCACGCGCACTGGAGCTGGGTGACGCGTATCGTCGAATCGGCAGCGTTCTCGCATAAAAATGCGTCGCCGGATATCGAAGCGCTGATCATCGATCACGACGGCAAGGTGCTGTACCCGGAAGCCCTGATGGGCCAGCAACTGGCGGTGAATGATTCGAAGTCGCCGGGCTGGTCGGTCGGCAACGGTTACCTGACCAGCATGGTCACCGTACCGACGCCTTCAAGTACGGCGTTGTCCTGGTCGATTGCCGTGCGCCAGCCACTGGACACCGCTCTGGAGCCGGCGCGCCTGCTGCTCTATAAATTGTTGCTGCTGGGTGTGGCCGCCGCCGTGGCATTCGGGCTGGTGGCGTACTATCTGGCGCAGTATCTGAGCCGGCCGATCGAGCAACTCGCGCACTCGGCCAAACAGGTGCAGAACCAACAGCCCGGCGCACACTTCCCGCTGCAGCACCCGGTGCGGGAAATCGCCCAGCTTGGGCAGTCGATCGACGCCATGACCCGGTCGCTGCTGGCCAAGGAGCGCGAACTGCAGGAAGCCAACGCCTCACTGGAGGCCACCGTCGCCCAGCGCACCGCGGCACTGATGCAGGCCAATGCCGACCTGTTGAACCTGGCGAGCCACGACGCCCTGACCGGCGTCTACAACCGTCGCCGCTTCGATGAAAAACTCAGCGAATACAGTCTGCTGTTCCGCCGCACCGGGCGACCGTTTGCCCTGCTGCTGATCGACGCCGATCACTTCAAGCGTATCAACGACACCTACGGCCACGCGATTGGCGACGACGTGTTGCAGCAATTGGCGCAGCTCATTCAGGTCAGCGTGCGCGCCACAGACTTCGTCGCCCGTTATGGCGGCGAGGAATTTGCCGTACTGCTGCCGGAAGTCGCCCAGCCTGATACTCCAGAGGTGGTCGCCGAAAAGATCCGTGTCGCCGTGGCCCAGGCGCACTTTCCCGAGATCGGACAGGTCACGGTGAGCATTGGCGTCGCGCTGGCCGACCCGGCGGACAACAGCCACACGATGCTGATCAAACGTGCCGACCAGCAGCTGTATCAGGCGAAAGCGGCGGGCCGTAATCAGGTGGCTTGATCAGCCCTCTTTGACTTCGCAAATGCCGTTGGCCTGGTTTTCCGGGCCGGCCGAGCAAAATCTTTAATTGGAGAACTGCTGCAGATACGCCAGCAAATTATCGATCTTCTCCTCGTCACTCAGCCCCCAGAAAATCATTCGTGTGCCCGGCACCACGCCCTTTGGATCTTTCAGATACGCCGTCAGCGTTTCGCGGTCCCAGGTCTTGCCCGAGTTTTTCATCGCCTCGGAATACACGTAATTGGCCGAGGTTCCGGCCGCTCGACCGATGATGCCGTTGAGTTGCGGGCCGAACCCCGGGCGCGCATCCGGGCCAACCTGGTGGCAGCCGCCGCACAGGCGCGGGAAGATCTTTTCGCCGGCCTGCGGATCGCCTGCGGCGCGGGTGGTCGAGCTGAACAGTACGGCGGTGGCGGTCAAGGCAAGCAAGAGTGCAACGGTGTTTTTCATCTAAGGTTCCGGAACGGCTTGAATCTGGCTGCGCAAGGGTAACATCTGTCCCCCAGGCCTTGTTTTACAGGTAAGCGGCAATGACCTTCCTGACGGTGGTCAAGGCCTGCCGCAACACATCCATTTCCACCGAACCCAGGGCCAGTCGAATCGCATGCGGCACATGCGCCGATACGGCGAACGGCTCGGCCGTGGTGACCGAAATCTGCTTCTGCATCAGCTCCACCACAATCTGATCGGCACGCACGTCTTCCGGCAAGGGCAGCCACAGGAAATACGAGTTCGGATGGGCGACGCATGGCAACCCTTTGAGCAACTCGGCAGCCAGTGCCTGGCGCGCCTGAGCATCGTGGCGTTTTTGCGCTTCCAGTTCGATCACGGTGCCGTCGTCGAGCCAGCCGCAGACGATCGCGGTCATCAGTCCCGGGGTGTTCCAGGTGGTTGCGCGAATCACCCGCTCCAGTGCCGGAACGTGGGCCGCAGGCGCAGCAATGAAACCGACGCGCAGGCCGGTGGCGATGTTCTTCGAAAGGCCCGAGACGTACACCGTGCGCTCAGGCGCCAGGTCGATCAGAGGACGCGGCGGGTCTTCCACCAGAAAAGCGTAGGCCGCGTCTTCGATAAGGGTCAGATCATGCCGCCGCGCGATGGCAGCCAATCCTTCGCGCTGCTCGATTGGCATCACCCAACCAAGCGGGTTATGCAGGGTCGGCATGCTGTACACCGCACGCACCGAGCGACTGCGGCAGAGCTTTTCCAGCGCGGCCAGATCCGGCCCCTGCTCGTTGACCGGGATCGCCACCACTTCCAGATGCAACGCCTCGGCCAGCACTTTGAACCCGGAATAGGTCAGCGCATCGGCGGCGATCACATCGCCGGGCTTGAGCAACGCCATCAGCGTCACCGCCAGCCCCTGCTGGGCGCCGTTGACCAGCAGCACTTGTTCGGCTTCGACGCTGACACCGCGACTGAGCAAATGGCGCGCGACCGAAGCCCGTTCGTGGGCCCGGCCGGCATGGGGCTGATAGCGCAATAACGCTTCCAGATCTCCCGACAACGCTAACTGGCGCAGTGCGGTGCGCAACAATTGCGTCTGACCGGGCAAGGACGGGTAGTTGAAATTCAGGTCGATCATGCCGACGGCCACGTCTTTCTGGTCGATGCCCTGCCCCGGCGACAACGAGGTTTCGCGCACGAAGGTGCCGCGCCCGGTTTCGCCGCTGACCAGCCCCATGGCTTCGAGTTCGGCGTACACCCGCGAGGCCGTGACCAGCGCCAGGCCTTCCTGCGTGGCCAGTTGCCGGTGCGTCGGCAGACGGGTGCCGGGCGCCAGACGTCCGGTGCGAATGTCGGCGGCGTAAGTGTCGACGAGGGTCTTGTAGCGAGAGCGGGACATGTCGGGATGTATCCATGACAATTTTTTGATTGTCCTGATTCTCGATCATAGGATTCTCTCAAAGCAACCCACAATGAGTGTGAATCGTATGGAACGGACTTCAAACGTGAGCAACACGGCACTGGAAAAAACCAGCGGCTGGATCAACGGCTTTATTGGCGTGGTGTGCTTCAGCGGCTCGCTGCCGGCGACGCGCCTGGCCGTGCTGGAGTTTGACCCGGTGTTTCTCACCGTCGCGCGCGCTGCCATTGCCGGCGTCCTGGCCGTTGCCCTGTTGTGGTTGTTCCGTGAGCGGCGACCGTCCAGAGATCAGTGGTTTTCGTTGTTGATCGTGGCATTGGGCGTCGTGCTCGGTTTCCCGCTGCTGACGGCGTTGGCATTGCAGCACGTGACATCGGCACATTCGATCGTCTTTGTCGGCTTGCTGCCATTGGCCACTGCGCTGTTTGGCGTGTTGCGCGGTGGCGAGCGTCCGCGCCCGGTATTCTGGTTCTTCTCGATCCTCGGCAGTGCTCTGGTGGTGGGGTTCGCCTTGTCTCAGGGATTGTCCGCCTCGCCCACCGGTGACCTGCTGATGCTCGCCTCGATTCTGGTCTGCGGTCTGGGTTATGCCGAAGGCGCAAAACTGTCGCGCACCCTGGGTGGCTGGCAGGTGATCTGTTGGGCGCTGGTATTGTCGCTGCCCCCGATGGCAATCGCGAGCCTGTGGCTGGCCCCACCATCCTTCAGCGGCATCAGCGTGTCGGCATGGGTCTGTCTGGGCTACGTTTCGCTGTTCAGCATGCTGATCGCGTTCGTGTTCTGGTATCGCGGTCTGGCCCAGGGCGGGATTGCCGCGGTTGGTCAACTGCAGTTGCTGCAACCGTTTTTCGGCCTGGCGCTGGCAGCGACGTTGCTGCATGAGCAAGTCAGCATCGGCATGCTGGTGGTGACGGTGGGCGTGATTCTTTGTGTGGCCGGGGCGAAGAAATTTTCCCGATAGTGATCTTTGGCATCGCCGCTGTGGGAGCGGGCTTGCTCGAAGGCGTAGTGGCAGTCGATACCGTTTCACCGACATACCACCTTCGCGAGCAAGCCGCGCCCACAACTGCACTCAGTGGTGTTCGACGCCGGCGCGTTTCAACAGCTTCTTGCAGCGCTCGGAGAGATGAAACACCTGCAGCTCCTTGCCCGCCTTTTCGTAACGCTCGCGCAGGGTCTTCAACGCGGCAATCGCCGAGTAATCGACGAAGCTCAAATGCCGGCAATCGAGGGTCACTCGTACTGGGTCATTGGCCGGGTCGAACTGGTTGAGAAACGGCGTGGTCGAGGCGAAAAACAGCGTGCCGTGCAGGCGGTAGAGTTTGCTGCCGTCGGCTTCCAGATGCTCATCGGCGTACAACTCGCGGGCCTGCTGCCAGGCGAAATTCAGCGCGGCGATGATGATCCCGCAGAGTACGGCGGTGGCCAGATCGGTGAACACGGTGATAGTGGTCACGGCGATGATCACCAGTACATCGTTGAGCGGCACTTTGTTCAACACCCGCAACGAGGCCCAGGCGAAGGTCTGCTGCGAGACCACGAACATCACCCCTACCAGTGCCGCCAGCGGAATACGCTCAATCAGCGGCGACAGAAACAGGATGAACAGCAGAATCAGCACCCCCGCCACCACCCCGGACAAACGCCCGCGGCCGCCGGAGCTGAGGTTGATCACGGTCTGGCCGATCATCGCGCAACCGCCCATGCCACCGAATGCGCCGGAGACCACGTTCGCCGCGCCCAGCGCCACGCACTCGCGATCTGGGTAGCCGCGGGTTTCGGTGATTTCGTCGGTGAGGTTCAGGGTCAGCAGGGTTTCCAGCAGACCGACCAGCGCCATCAGAATCGCGTACGGGGCGATGATGCGCAGGGTTTCCAGCGTCCACGGGATGTCCGGCAGCGCGAAGCTCGGCAGACCGCCGGCGATGTGCGCCATGTCGCCAAGGGTGCGCGTCGGCAGACCGAACAGGTAGACCAGCAGGCCCACGCCGAGGATCGCCACCAATGCCGGCGGCACCGCGCGGGTCAGGCGCGGCAGGATGTAGACGATGGCCATGGTCAGCAGCACCAGCCCGGTCATCAGGTACAGCGGCGTGCCGCTGAGCCAATGTTCACCGCTCTTGAAATGCTCCAGTTGCGCCAGTGCAATGATGATCGCCAGGCCGTTGACGAAACCGAGCATCACCGGATGCGGCACCATGCGCACCAGTTTGCCCAGGCGCAACAAGCCGAACGCCATCATGATCAAACCGCCGAGCAACACCGTCGCCAGCAAGTACTGCACGCCGTGCTGCACCACCAGCGCGACGATCACCACCGCCATCGAACCCGCCGCCCCGGAGACCATTCCCGGCCGGCCACCGAACAACGCGGTCAGCGTACAAATGATGAAGGCGCCGTACAGGCCCATCAGCGGATTGAGATGCGCCACCAGCGCGAACGCAATGCATTCGGGCAACAGGGCAAATGAGGTGGTGAGTCCGGCCAGGACATCGGCGCGCAGACGTTTCGGTTTCATGGCTTACCTGACTGAGCGGCCAACGAGGGTGACCGCGGATGTTCGCGAAAATGAGGGGTGCGGATGTTACGGAATAGTTCGGAATCGGGCCAGTGATCGCTGACACCCGTCGACGCGCGATTTATCCTGACGCGCTTCTGCCCCCATCGAGTACGACCATGACTGCATTGCTGACCGCCCGCGACGTTTGCCAGCGCTTGCGCGAGGCTGCGCTGGGCGTGCTGATGTTCAACAGATCCAAGACACCCAGTGATGCCGGACTGATCGCGGTCGATATCGAGGGCTGGCGCCTGTTGCTTGATTTTGAGGGTGGGCACTTGCATCACTGTGAACAGTGCCGCTGCCCGGATGGCCGCGAATGGCAATTCAACAGCCGTTACGGCACCGACCCGGTGAATCTGCTCAGTACCTGGGAACTGGCGCAGATCGAGAATCTGTTGAAGCTCTGAGCGCTTCACGGTGAAGTCGGTTGCTCAATGATGGCACTCTGCCCATAATTCGCCCCCCTTATTCCTCACGCAAGGAAACGCCGTGAAAAAGTCTCTGTTGTTGATCCCGATGCTGGCAGTGCTGCTGCAAGGTTGTGGCATGACCATGACCCGCTATGAGCCGAGCTTCGAAAACGTTCAGAAGCTAAAGCAGACCCCGCCCCTGCAAGCGATCAGCAATCCTCAGGTAACTGCCGAGTCTGGCGAAGGTTCGCTGACTGTGCGGGCCAACCCGGTGCGCTCGCCATCCGGCAGCATCCCGGCGCATATCCAGGACGCGATCACCGAAGAACTGCGCAAGGCCGGTCTGCTTGATCCGCAGGCTCAGCGTCAATTGAAAGTGCTGGTGGTGAAGAACAACCTGTCGGCCGGCATGGGCACGGGCGAAGGCCAACTCGCGGCACGCTTCACCCTGCTCAATGGCCAGAATGTGGTCTACGACGCGACCAAGCATGTCAGCAGCCAGTGGAGCAGCAGCTTCTTTGGTTTCATCGCGATTCCGAACGCGGTCAACGCCTATAACCCGATGCTGCGTGACTTGCTGAAAGAACTGTACAGCGATCCTCAGTTCATCCAGGCCCTGAAGTAAGGGCGAAAAAAGAGCCGCGATTGCGGCTCTTTTTTTTTCCATCAGGCCCGTGGAGTACGGGGCTCGAGTGCCGAGTATTTCAGGTTGTTGTTGTCGATCATCTGCTTGAGCAGCGCATTGACCTGACGGGCGAAGGTGTCGTTGACCGCAGCCTTCGGAGTGTTGCCCATCAGCGGAATGAACCAGATGCCGATCCAGGTACCGACCGCATCATGGTTGCTCGCGGTGGTCAGGGCCTGGCCTGTGCCGTCGACGGCTTCGAGGCTCATGGTGTACTGATCGGTGCCGTACGCCGGGATCACCCCCAGGCTGAAACCACTGATGAAGCCCAGCACCATCGAACCGGCATTCGGCGGATGGTTGTACATTTTCAGACGCAGGCTGTAGTCGCCCGGTTGCTTCTGGAACTCGTCCAGGGTGACACGGCCGAACAGGCCCGAATCGGTCAGAATCTTTTGCAGCTCAGGCTTGAGCTGGTCACGTGCCTGCGGCACTTCTACGGCCGAAGCGCTTTTCGGCTCGCCCTGATAGAAGTCGAAATCCACATACACATTGGGTTTGTTGGCGTAGCTGGCCATCGATGGCAGCTTGACCGGCGCGACTTCGTCTTTGGTGAAACTGGCACAGCCACCGAGCGCAAGCACCAGGCCCAGCGCCAGGATTTTCCCGAATTGCATGTTGTCTTCCCTATGTGAACCGAGCCAAATGATATCAAAGAGCCTCCATTGCGGAGGCCGGGCGGATTCTAGAGAGAGCGCTCGCTTGAGGAAAGACTGAATCAGAAAATTTACACAAAAATATCCGCTCAGCTTTGCCGCAAATCGAGCAGTTAGCTGGTCTCATCGCTATATAGTTTTGTATATTGCGAAACCGAATTTGCCCGAATCTGCCCATGCCTTCTATTCACACCGTGTTCCCATGAGCGCCATCCGCGTACGCAACGAGCAACTGATCCTCGCCGCCGCCAGCGAAGAGTTCGCCGCCAACGGCTTCGACGCGACCCAGACCCGCGACATCGCCGCCCGTGCCGGCGTGCCCAAGGCCAACCTGTATTACTACTTCCAGACCAAGGAAAACCTGTACTCGAAAGTCCTCCTGGGGTTTGTCGAACCGCTGCTGGAAGCCTCGGCAGCGTTGCGCGAAAGCGATGACCCGCTGATCGGCCTGCGCGCCTACATCGCCGCGCGCATCCGCATCGCCCGTGAACACCCGGCGATTGCCAAGGTATTCAGCGGCGAGCTGCTGCTCGGCGGGCGCCAGTTGCCAGACGAATGCCGCGACGTGCTGCACGCCGAAGCCCGACGCAACGTCGAGTGCCTGCGCAGCTGGATCGAGCGCGGCCTGCTGGCCCCGGTGGACCCGGAACACCTGATGCTGTTCATCTGGTCGGCAACCCGCACCTACACCAATATTGGCTGGCAAATGGGCTGCATCACCGGGCGCGCAGTGCCGCAGGATGAGGATTACGCGACGGCAGCCGAGACCATTACGCGCTTGGTGCTGGAGGGCGTCGTGGCCCCGCGGGTTGGGGCGATTCGTGGGGTTCTGTTTGCGACTTGAAGTGTGAGGGCTGCTACGCAGCCGGCGCGAGCAAGCTCGCTCGCCACAGGGAACTCATGCTGGACATGGGAATTGGTGAACACCTTCAATCATTGTGGGAGCGGGCTTGCTCGCGAAGGCGTCGGGTCAGCCAACGCATGCGTCACAGACCTACCGCTTTCGCGAGCAAGCCCGCTCCCACAGGGGATTTGTGCCGGACGTGGGAATTGGTGAACACCATCAAGCAATGTGGAAGCGGGCTTGCTCGCGAAGGCGTCGGGTCAGCCAACGCATGCGTCACAGGCCCACCGCTTTCGCGAGCAAGCTCG
Organism: Pseudomonas sp. IT-93MI4; assembly: GCF_949767635.1. Classification (NCBI taxonomy): domain Bacteria; kingdom Pseudomonadati; phylum Pseudomonadota; class Gammaproteobacteria; order Pseudomonadales; family Pseudomonadaceae; genus Pseudomonas; species Pseudomonas sp. IT-93MI4. Next base: position 179,324 of record NZ_CATKPP010000004.1, on the reverse strand, counting down.
CTCCCACAGGGGGTTTGTGCTGGACGTGGGAATCTGTGAACACCACCAATCATTGTGGGAGCAGGCTTGCTCGCGAAGGCGTCGGGTCAGCCCACACATGCTTCACAGGCCCACCGCTTTCGCGAGCAAGCCCGCTCCCACAGGGGATTTGTGCTGGACATGGGAATTGGTGAACCCCATCAATCATTGTGGGAGCGGGCTTGCTCGCGAAGGCGTCGGATCAGCCAACACATGCGTCACAGACCTACCGCTTTCGCGAGCAAGCCCGCTCCCACAGGGGATTTGTGCTGGGCAAGGGAATCTGTGAACACCCTCAATCATTGTGGGAGCGGGCTTGCTCGCGAAGGCGTCGGGTCAGCCAACACATGCGTCACAGACTCACCGCTTTCGCGAGCAAGCCCGCTCCCACAGGGGATTTGTGCTGGACATGGGAATTGGTGAACACCTTCAATCATTGTGGGAGTGGGCTTGCTCGCGAAGGCGTCGGATCAGCCAACACATGCTTCACAGGCTCACCGCTTTCGCGAGCAAGCCCGCTCCCACAGGGGGTTTGTGCTGGGCAAGGGAATCTGTGAACACCATCAATCATTGTGGGAGCGGGCTTGCTCGCGAAGGCGTCGGGTCAGCCAACACATGCGTCACAGGCCCACCGCTTTCGCGAGCAAGCCCGCTCCCACAGGGGTATGCGCTGGTTTTAGAAAGTGATCTCGGCTGCGGGTTTGACGTCGACCCGGGCCGTCGCGCCGGTCAGGTGCGCCAGGTCCTTGTTGTGTTCGGCGATGATGTCTTCGGCGCTCATGGTGCCGTTGTCGACGGTGGAGTGAGCGTCCGCGACGAGCACCACGTCGTAGCCCAGTTCGTGCGCCCTGCGTACGGTGGCGTTGACGCAGTAGTCGGTCTGCAGGCCGCAAATGATCAGGCGTTCGAAGTCTTCGCTGGGCAGCAGTTTGCCCAGCTCGGTCTGATAGAACGAATCCGGGGTGGTTTTACCTACGCGCAGGTCTTCGGCGGTCGTCAGCAATCCGGCGGCGAGTTGCCAGCCTTCGGCCCCACGGGCCAACGGGCTGTCCCTTTCCTCATGCTGAATCAGCACCACCCGCACGCCCGCCTCACGCGCACGCGTGCTGAGCTGGTTAATGGTGTCGATCACACGGTGGATGTCGAAGCACTGATACTCGCCTGAGCAGAGAGCCTGTTGGACGTCGATGATCAGCAATGCGCTAGACATGATGGGCCTTCCTTGATCGATCCTTGAGACAGGGGGCGGAGCCAAGCCCCGCCGCCCTTTTTACGCCGCTCAATAACCCAATGACAACCCGGTATTACGCCGTGGATCGTTGGCCCCGTAGAAACGGTTGTTGCCCACCGGTTTACCGCCCAGCGACGGCGCGCCGACCAGGATCGCGGCGATGTGGTTGGCATCCTGCGGCCCGGCGAACTTGTGGCCCCAGCTCTCGAGGATCTTCTTCGTATCCGGGCTGGCGGCGAAGTCTTCGAGGTTGGTTTCTTCCGGCATCCATTGCTGGTGGAAGCGTGGCGCGTCGACCGCTTCCTGCAGGCCCATGCCGTAGTCGATGACGTTGAGCATGGTCAGCAAGGTCGCGGTGATGATGCGGCTGCCACCCGGCGTACCAACCACCATCACCACTTTGCCGTCCTTGGTGACGATGGTCGGGCTCATCGACGACAGCGGGGTTTTGCCCGGAGCGATGGCGTTGGCCTCGCCCTGCACCAGACCGTACATGTTCGGCACACCGACCTTGGAGGTGAAGTCGTCCATCTCGTCGTTGAGGATCACCCCGGTCTTGCTCGCCATCACCCCGGCGCCGAACCAGTCGTTGAGGGTGTAAGTCACCGACACCGCGTTGCCCCACTTGTCGACGATCGAATAGTGCGTGGTGTTGTTGCCCTCATGCGGGGCAACGCCGGGTTTCAGTTCGGCGGAGATCCCGGCCTTCTGCGGCTGGATCGCGTTGCGCAGCTTGGTCGCGTAGTTCTTGTCCAGCAGGTGCTCGATCGGGTTCTTCACAAAATCCGGGTCGCCCAGATAGCTGTTGCGATCCACGTAAGCGTGACGCATCGCTTCGATCTGGTAGTGCATGCCCTGGGCCGAATGGAAGCCCAGATCCTTCATCGGATAGCCTTCGAGGATGTTCATGATCTCGCAGATCACCACCCCGCCGGAGCTTGGCGGTGGCGCCGAAACCACATGGTAGCCACGGTAATCGCACTCCACCGGGGCCAGTTCGCGGGTCTTGTATTTGTCGAGGTCGGCCTGGGTGATGATGCCCTTGTTGGCCTGACTGGACGTGACGATGGCGTCGGCCACCCAGCCTTTGTAGAAACCGTCAGCACCTTTTTCGGAAATGGTGCGCAGGGTTTTCGCCAGATCCTTCTGCACCAGCTTCTGCCCGACCTGCATCGGCTCGCCGTTGTGCAGGAAGATCGAGCCGGAATCACGCATGTCCTTCTTGAACACATCGGTGGCGTAGTCCAACAGATCGACGTCGCCCTGCTCCAGCTCGAAGCCGTCTTCCGCCAGTTTGATCGCCGGAGCGATCATGTCCTTGCGCGGTTTGGTGCCGTACTTGCTCAGCGCCAGCTCCATGCCCGACACGGTGCCCGGCACTGCCACGGCGAGGTGACCACGGGTGCTCAGATCCGGGACGACGTTACCGTCCTTGTCCAGGTACATGTTGGCGGTCGCCGCCAGCGGGGCCTTTTCGCGGAAGTCGAGGAAGGTCTTGCGCCCGTCCGCCAGTTGAATGGTCATGAAACCGCCACCGCCGAGGTTGCCTGCGGCGGGATACACCACCGCCAGCGCATAGCCCACAGCGACCGCCGCATCCACCGCGTTACCGCCGTTTTTCAACACATCGACGCCTACATGCGAGGCCAGGTGTTGAGCGGTGACCACCATGCCGTTTTCGGCGGCGACCGGGGCCACGGAAGCAGCGTGGGCCATGAGGCAGCTCAGTGCCAGTGACGTCGCGATCAGCGTTTTGGCCAAAGGTTCGTACTTCATGAGTCGATCTCTTTTTTGTTTTCGGGTTCTGTGCAGAGCAGAGGGAAACGCAGCAAAAGCACCAAGCAGTATGGTCGCTATTGCGATTTGCGCCTCCCCGCTCAGGCAGTATGCTGGGCGCTCTCGCCGTACCGATCCGGAGTTCTGCCCATGTCTTACACGTTCATCACCCTGCCCTCACCGGTCGGCGAATTGAAGCTGGTGGCGAACGGCGCACGACTGGCGGCCATCCTCTGGGAAAACGACAAACCGGGCCGGGTGCGCCTCGGGCCGATGACGGAAGCACCGGACAATCCGCTGCTGCAGCGAACCGCGCAGCAGCTTGAGGAATATTTTGCCGGCAAGCGTGATCGCTTCGACCTGGAACTGGATTTTGTCGGCACCGATTTTCAGAAAAAGGTCTGGGCGGCGCTGCTGACCATCCCCTTTGGCGAGACTCGCACTTACAGCCAGATCGCCGAGCAGATCGGCAACCCGACGGCGGTGCGTGCGGTGGGCGCGGCGAACGGGCGCAACCCTATTTCGATTGTGGCGCCGTGTCATCGGGTGATCGGCGCGTCGGGGAAGTTGACCGGGTTTGCGGGTGGGCTTGAGGCCAAGGAGCGGTTGCTGACGCTGGAGGGCGGGGACTGGTCTGATGTCGGTAGAACAGGGGACCTGTTTTAACTCCGTAAATGCCATTGTGTGGCGAGGGCGCTTGCTCCCGCTCCAGTGCGCAGCACGGGCAAAAACCTGGGGCCGCTGCGCAGCCCAGCGGGAGCAAGCTCCCTCGCCACAATGGATTGGCGTTGAATCAGCTGTCGAAAAGATTATTCATCGCCGCATACTGCAACAGCATGATGGTCTTGGCATCGCAGATCTCGCCACGGTGAAATGCAGCCAGTGCTTCATCGAAGCCCCATTCGAGCACTTCCAGCTCTTCGGTTTCTTCTTCCAGGCCGCCGCCCTCGCTGACCTTCGACTTCGCGTCGTATTCGGCGATAAAAAAGTGCAGCTTCTCGGTCACCGAGCCGGGGCTCATGTAGGCCTCGAAGACCTTCTTCACCTCATGCACGCGGTAACCGGTTTCCTCTTCGGCCTCGTCGCGGATCCGCTGTTCCGGCGCCGCACCTTCCAGCAGCCCCGCCGCCACTTCGATCAACAAGCCGTCGTGGCCGTTGACGAACACCGGCAAGCGAAATTGGCGGGTCAGCACCACCGTGCGCTTTTCGCGGTTGAACAACAGAATCGCCGCGCCATTGCCACGGTCGTAGACTTCGCGAGTCTGCCGCTGCCAGTCACCGTTGTTGCGCAGATAGTCGAAGGTGATTTTCTGCAACAGATACCAGTCGTGGGACAACACCTGAGTATCGACAATGTTGACCCGCTCGGCTGTCTTGGTCATGACGCCTGTTCCTTGTGCCATCGGAAAACGCCCATAGTCGAATAATCGCGCGCACAAAAAAAGCCCGGCAATGCTGTCGGGCTTGTTTACTGGTGTTCGCGGATGGTGTCAGAGATCGACCAGGTGCCGGTCGATGCGCATGAGCACGCCTTTGATCAGGTTCATCGCACTGTCGGCGCGAAACGGCAGGTTAAGCGAAGGCTCGCAGATCTCCATTTCCATGATCATCGGCCGACCGTCATAGTCGCGGATCACATCGACCCGGCCGTAGAGCAACGGCAGCTCAAGCCCGAGCACCTCGGCAGAAGCCACCAGCGCCGATAGCGCCACCGCCTGCTCCTCGGCATCCGCCTCGCGCGGCTGGCGAAATTCGGGGGTTGGCACGTTCACCGTACCGTCCGCCATGAGCATGGCACCCTTGCGAATGGAATGGCTGAAGGTGTTATCGAAGAAGGTCAGGTCCGTCTCGCCGTAAGTGTCGATGGTGGTGATGTACGGCTGAATGATCACGTGCGAACCGCGCTTTTGCAGCGCGCGAATGTGCACCAGCGCGGCCTCGGAACCGCCGCGGACAAACCGTTTCACCCCGCGCGAATACGAGCCGATCGTCGGTTTGACGACAAATTCGTGGCTGTCGGTGTTCGCGTCGAGGAAGTCAGCCAGATAACCCTCGGGAGCGTCGTCGGGCGCCAGGAACACACTGGGAATAATCGGCACACCGCGCGCAGCAATGTCCTTCAAGTACAACTTGTTCAAGCCCCACCGGGCCACGGACGGCACGTTCAACAGGCAGGTCAGTGCATGCACCTTGTCGCACCAGGCAAAAAATTCGTCGAGGCTTTCAATGCAGTCCCACGGTGAACGGATCAATACGGCGGTATACGCCGCCCAATCGACTGACGGATCGTCCCAGAAACACACATCGACGTTGATCGACAGTTGCTTGCAGGCTTCAAGCAATGGCGGCATGTCGTAGTCAATGTGCAGGTTCGGCTTATCGGTGACGAGTGCAAGCTTAATCATGAAGAATCCTTTCTACTGAACAGTTAAAAGCAGAAAAACAGCGACGACTCACCAGGGAATCACGCGGTCCTGATGGCGGTAAGTGCCCGTGGGGCCATCGGCACCGATCAATGCCAGCGCGACACTGGTCCGCGCGCCTTCCTGCACATCGAGGTCACCGGCGCCGTCATTCATGCCGGTTTTGGTGTAACCGGGGTGCACGGCATTGACCTTGACGGGCGTGTCGCGAAGCTCGTAAGCCAGATGAACCGTCCACGAATTCACCCCGCTTTTACTGGCGCTGTAGCCCGGCAAGGATTTGAACATCGGTGAATAGGCGTAGGAATCGACGTCGGTATGGGTGGTGAGCGATGCCAGCAGACTGGATACGTTGACGATGCGTCCGGCCGCAGACTGGCGAATCAGCGGCAGACAATGCTGGGTCACCGCGACCATGCCGAACAGGTTGGTTTCAAACGTCTGGCGCCACTGTTGAAGTGGTTGTTGAGAAGGATTCAACCCGTAGGATTCGATACGGATCGCCGCGTTATTGATCAGGATATCCAGTCGGCCGAACTTCGCCTCCAGCAATTTGACCGCCGAGGCGATGCTGTCTTCATCCGTGACATCCAGCAGGCACGGGAACGCCTTCAGGCCCATGCCGACCAACTCGTCGGCCGCCTGAGCGACAGCCTGATAATTCCTGCCACTGAGCACCACCGTCACGCCCTCGGCGGCCAGTTGTCGGGCCACCTCGAAACCGATGCCACGGTTGGCACCGGTCACCAATGCAACCTTGTCAAAATCGTTCATCGTGCAACTCCAGACAACGCTCCGTCCTGCCCGCAGGAAGGACGGAACCAATACGATTCATGAAATGTTCCAGCAGCGGCCCGAACGCCCGCAGATCGGTCAGAAAGGCGTCGTGGCCGTCCGGGCAATCGAGCCGGACAAAGGTCACCTCGGCACCATCCTGCTCGAGCCCTTGAGCGATGTGCTGCTGTTGCGCAACAGGAAACAGCGTGTCGCTCTCGACGCCGACCACCAGAACCTGCTCCAGCCCGGCAGTCTGAAAACCGCCCTGCGGCGGCGTCAGACAGGCATAAAGATCAATCGCGCGGCTTAGCTGCAGATAACTGTTAGGGTCGAAATCCCGCGCGAATCGCCAGGCATTGGCCTGCAGATAATCCTCGACTTCAAAGTCGTGGATCATGCCGGCGGATTTCCCCGCCGCCTGATCGCAGCGGCTGAAACGGCGATTCAATTGCGCGCCGGAGCGATAACTCAACAGGCCGATCTTGCGGGCCAGCGTCATGCCGTGGATCGGGCGCGCATCCGGCGAATACTCGCCACCGGCCCACAGCGGATCACTGCGAATGGCTTCCCGCTGCAATGAACGCAAGGCCGTGGACACGGGAAGCGAACTGGCCGCGCCGCACAGGTTGATGTGATGCCGGACAAACCCCGGATGCCGGGTCAACAGAGCCAGCGCACACATGCCACCCATCGAAGCGCCGATCAGGCAAGTCACTTGCGCCATGCCCAGCGCTTTCACGGCCATGACGATCGTGTCGACGATGTCTTCGATGCTCAGCTCGGGAAAGCGCGACTGGTAAGGCCTGCCACTCGCCCGCTCGGTGGACAGCGGCCCCGTCGAGCCCTTGCAACCCCCCAGATAGTTGAAACAGATCACATACCAGCGGTCTGTATCGATCGGCTTGCCTGAACCGGCAAAGTCCTCCCACCAGCCCGCCTCAGGATCGCGGGCGACACTGCAGACGTGGCTGTTGGCGGACATGCCGGGCAGCACCAGGACGATGTTGTCGCGACGATCATTCAGTTGCCCGAACGTCTCATACGTCAGCCTGAAATCTTCCAGTACACCTCCACGATGCATTGGAAACGGGCGCGCGAACTCGATGTAATCTGCTGCCGGAAGAGTTTCCACCATGATGCTAATCCCTTAGAGCGCCTGCTTCGCCAAGTAACCGGTTGCCTGTTACGGCTCGAGCGACTGCAACCAGTCATCGTCGGAACCTTCGGCGATGCCGTCCATCAGGAAGGTCGAGAGATAACGTTCACCGGTATCCGGCAGCATGGCCAGCAGCACCGAACCGGCCGCTGCGGTCTCGGCAACCTTCAACGCTGCGGCGACCGAGGCGCCCGAAGAAATGCCGACGAAGATCCCCTCCTCCCTGGCCAGGCGCTGCGAAGTGTCACGTGCTTCGTACTCGTTCACGGTCAGGACTTTGTCGATGACGGTCTTGTCCATGATGGTCGGCGTGAAGTTGGGCGCGAGTCCCTGAATCTGGTGCACGCCCCAGGTGCCGCCCGACAGCAACGCAGCATTTTCCGGTTCTGCGGCAACGATCTGCACCGCAGGTCGCGCGACTCGCAGCATCTGGCCAACGCCGGTCAGTGTGCCGCTGGTGCCGAAACCGGTGACAAAGTAGTCCAGGCGTTTACCGGCAAAATCACCGAGGATTTCGGTGGCGGTGGTTTCGCGGTGATAGGAAGGGTTGGCCGGGTTTTCGAATTGTCGCGATCTGAACCAGCCAAACTTCTGCGCCAGTTCATCGGCAATCTGGTTGCCGCCGCTGCTGCCCAGGTGAGCAGGAAACAGCAGAACCTTGCCGCCATAGGCGCGAATTAGCTTGCGCCGTTCGATCGAATAACTGTCGGACATGATCGCCACAAAGTTATAGCCGCGCGCCGCGGCAACCATCGCCAACGCAATGCCGACGTTGCCGGAGGTGCATTCGGCGATCGTATCGCCAGGCTTCAACAGGCCTCTGGCTTCGGCGTCGAGAACCACCGCCAGCGCCAGCCGGTCCTTGACCGACCCACCGGGGTTGAACGATTCGACCTTCACATAAATGCTGACGTGTTCCGGGGCGAGCCTTTGCAGCTTGACGATTGGCGTACGGCCGATCGTGTCCAGAATGCTTTCATACAACGGCATGAGCGAGTTCTCCATCAAATACGAATTCAGCAGGGCCGGAGAGGTACATCGCGGACAAGTCACTCTCCCATGTCACTTCAAGGGTTCCGCCGGGCAGTTCGACATCGACCGAGCGGTCGACCCGCCCGGCCCGCGCCAGCACCGCGACCGCCGCGCAGGCACCGCTGCCGCAGGCCAGCGTCTCGCCTGCGCCGAATTCGTAGACCTTGAGTTTTATCCTGTTGCGCGATTGCAGCTGTACAAACCCGACGTTGACGTCAGGGGAGAAATACCCGGAGTTTTGCAGGGCGCTGCCGACAGCTGGAATCTCATACTGATCACGTTCGGCTTCGATCACCGCATGCGGGTTGCCCATCGATACCGCCGAACACGCCAGGTGTTGCCCGGCGAGTTCGAGTTGATAAGCCGACTGCGCCTGGTCGAAGCCGAACACCGGGATGGCGGCGGGCGAGAAATTCGGTGCGCCCATGCTGATCTGATAGTTGCCGTCCTCCATGACCCGGACCCGGTGGGTACCGGAGGGACTGTCGAGGGTGAACTCGGACGCCTCCGTCAGGCCTGCCCGAACCAGCCATGCGGCGACACACCGCGCGCCGTTGCCGCATTGCCGGGAGGACTCGCCCTGCGCCGTCCAGATATCGAACGAGGCCACGGACGATGGATTGCGCGCAGCCTTGACGCCCAGGACCATATCGGCGCCGATACCTTTATGGCGGTTAGCCAGGTACTTGCACAATTCGCGCGACGGATCCTGCGCATCACGCAGATCGAGAATGATCATGTCATTGCCCGCACCGTGCATCTTGCTGAAACGCAGCCGGGCAGCAGCAGGCGGCTTATGCATGGCACACACTCGCCTCAAGACACGCTTTGGACAGGAGCGGGTCAACGATATCGATGATGCACTGGGTTGCACGCTGTGCCGTCGCCGCATCGCAGGAGGCGTTGAACTCGGCGATTTCCAGGCCGACGATCTGCTCCAGCGGAATCGCTCCCAGGATCGCCGCGAGCTGTTGCGGCAGCAGACCGTCAGGCACTGCGTAGTCGGCGGGCACGTAGCCAGGCTCAAGAGAGTCCCAATCAATGTGCACCCAGACCTTCGATTGGCCGATCGCGCTGCGCACCGCTTCGGCGGTTGCCTGCTGCGGGGAAAGCGTGCGCACATTATTGGCGCTCAGCAGACGCTGCTCTTGCCCGTCGATGTCGCGCGCGCCGACCAGAATGACGTTCTCTGCACGCACGCCGGCACCACAGCCGCTGTCCCAGAGGCCACATAAGGCAGACACCACCATCCCGCCCAGGTAGCCCGTGTCAGTGGTCGTCGGAATATTGAAGTCACCATGGGCATCGACCCACACCAGACAAAGGTCCGGGTAATGTCTGGCAACCGCAGGTACGCTGCCCAGGCTGGCCGGGCAGGTGCCGTTGATGACCACTGTGAGTTGCTGCTCCTCTACCGCACAGGCCACGGCGCGATGCAGCGAATCGATCTGCTCACGTCCTGCCGGCAGACTGACTGTCCAGTCATCGGCCGCCGGCTCGCAGCTGCCGTCACCGATATACAGCGGCGCTACACCGTACTTTGCTTCAAGTGCCGACGCGGCCTTCAACGCGCCGATACGGGTAAATGCCGTGCGGTCTGCCACTCTGCCGTTGGATACAATCAACTTGAACATCAGGCTTCCTCTTTATTTTCATGGCTGGAATGTTTGAACGGGCAAACATCCGTGCGCTCTGCATTTTCTTCAATCAAACCGTATTGCCACCACTCTTTGGCGTCAGAGCCAAACCCGCCCAATTGCAAGGCGTGGGGCACCGAATCATATTTAAGGATGCGTTTGCGAATATTGGCGCGAACATTACGTCCGCCCACGGTATCGCCGGCAAATACATCGAAGCGTTCACGCGGATTAATGACCAACGCAAATCTCGACCCGAGGTTTCTACTCTTGCGAAGTTTGTGTGCGGGAGAACTCATATTCACAAACAATTGCATTCCCGCGAAGCACATCGACCAGAACGGTGACTCCGGGTCGACATCGACGCTGTCCGGCCACGGGCTTTCATCCAGCCAGTGCAGGCTCTGCAGCACGCCCCACCCGGCGGCCTGATACTCCTGCGCGGTACTCGCCGATATCGCATCGGTTGAAAAGAACACGATGAGCGGATAAGCGTCTTCGATTGAACCACTCCATGTTCTGGAAAGCGTTACATACTCTTTTAACCCTTCAGCCAGTTTCGCCAGCCCTTGAGCATCCAAAGTGTCGACAAATACAAACTTGATCGAAGACTTCTTGAATGCATTCTTGGAAAAGATGCAGGGAAAGTCGGACCCTGCTCCAAGTCGCTCTTCCAGTTCATTCAAGGCCTCTTTCTCCCAATCGGCCCCATGATGATTAACCTCATCCTGAGAAAGCATGACCCGATAAGAAACCTGCGCATCAAAGTTCCGCATACTCATTCCTTTATGCTGCACAACTTAGAGAGATGGCCGAGTGTGGCAACCAGCCGTCTGGCACTTTGCGCTGTCACACCTGCCACGAACTTACGTCTGGCATGACAACTTGCTTACTTGATCTGCGTCTGGAATCAGAAGACCGGCCACAGGTCCCGGGCGTTATTCGCCACTCGACGAACGCTCAGGTTGTTGACTGACCTGCTGCTGATGAATCGATGAATCCGCGCCATGGCGTCTTCGATGTCCGGCAGTGCCGGCAACGTGACCACGCGGAAATGGTCGGGCGCGGGCCAGTTGAACGCGGTTCCCTGAACCACCAGCAGCCTTTCCGACATCAGCAGCTCGAGGACAAACTTCTCGTCATCCTTGATCGGGCAAATTTTCGGATCGATCCTTGGAAACGCGTACAGCGCGCCCATCGGCTTGACGCAACTGACGCCGGGAATAGCGTTGAGCAGTTCATGCACCCGGTTGCGCTGTTCGAGCAGGCGCCCCTGAGGCAAGACCAGGTCATTGATACTCTGGTAACCCCCCAGCGCGGTCTGGATCGCATGCTGGGCCGGAACGTTGGCGCACAGGCGCATGTTCGCCAGCATGTCGATGCCTTCGATGTAGCCGGCGGCATGCTGCTTCGGCCCGGAAATCACCAGCCAGCCGGAGCGGAACCCGGCCACCCGGTACGACTTGGACAACCCGTTGAAGGTCAGGCACAGCAGGTCCGGCGCCAGCGAGGCGGTGCTGATGTGCACAGCTTCGTCGTAGAGAATCTTGTCGTAGATCTCGTCGGAGAACACCACCAGATTGTGCTGGCGCGCGATCTCCAGCATTCCCAGCAGCACGTCTCGCGGATACACCGCACCGGTGGGATTGTTGGGGTTGATGATCACCAGCGCTCGGGTGTTGGGGGTGATTTTGGCCCGTATGTCATCGAGGTCCGGCCACCAGTCCTGATGCTCGTCGCACCTGTAGTGCACCGCATTGCCCCCGCCAAGACTCACCGCGGCGGTCCACAACGGATAATCCGGAGCAGGCACCAGCACTTCGTCGCGGTTGTTCAGCAGCGCCTGCAGTGACATCACAATGAGCTCGGAGACGCCATTGCCCAGGTAGATATCGTCGACGCCGACGCCCTCGATCTGCTTCTGCTGACAGTACTGCATGACGGCCTTGCGGGCGCTGAATAAGCCTTTGGAGTCACTGTAACCTTGCGCCGTCGGCAAATTACGGATCACATCCTGGAGTATCTCGTCGGGCGCCTCGAAACCGAACGGCGCCGGATTGCCGATGTTCAGCTTGAGAATGCGCTGGCCGTCCTCCTCCATCTTTCTGGCCTGCTCCAGTGCCGGGCCACGAATGTCATAACACACACTGTTCAACTTCAGCGATTTCAGATACTGCACGACTACACATCCTTGTTTTTTTATCAGGGCCGCAGCAACAGCAAACTCAGGTCCGAGAGACTGCCTTCAACTGCTCATCCGGGGACTTCGACAGTGCCCGCGACATATTCAGGAAAACGAACAACACGACCATCGGAATGGCGATAAACAGTGCCAGGCCACGAACGCCCAGTTCGGAAAAGGAACTGACCAGCAAACCGTAACCGGCCCCCGCCGCCATCTGGAAAAAGAAAAACTGCCCGGAGGAAATACCGATATCACGACTGACACTCTTCAATAGCCCGGCCTGAGTCGCGGGAATCACCATCCCGACCGACAACAGAATGAACACCATCGGAATCAGCAGCGCCGGCAGCACACTGCCAAACACCGACAGCAGAATGCCCAGCAACATGCAACCGGCCATGCCTACCTTGCTTCCAAGCAGCAGGATCTCGTTCAACGCCCACCTGGCGCTCAATGCTCGCGCCAACGTACTGCCAATCACATAACCGACGGCGCACAGGGAGATCACCGCGCCGTAACCCAGGCTGGACATGCCCAGTTCCGTCTGCAACGCATAAGTCGAACAGGACAGGAACACGAAGTAACTCATCCACACCAGACTGATGCCGGCGGCATAAGCCAGATAATCCGCATTTTTGAAGTTGGCGGCATAAACGGCAATGATGCTGCGCCCCGTCGAATCCGATGCCCCCGGAGAGGTGTCGACCTGCCAGAAAAGCACCAATGCCGCGAGATTGAACATCCCCACGCCGCCCATCATCCAGCGCCATCCGAGCGAAGGTAACAACATGCCGCCGAGCAACGGTGCGATACACGGCGTGAGCGCTATCGCCGAGGCAAGGGTGGTGAGAATTCGCAGGCGTTTGCTTTCCGGATAATCGGATTTCACGATCAGCCTGGTGGTTACGGTCCCTACACACCCTCCGAGGGCCTGCATGAAACGCGCAACCGCAAACAGGTAAAAGGAGTCCGAGAACGCTGCAAGCAGGCACCCGGCAGCACAAATCAGCAACCCCGAAATCTGTACGCGACGGGCTCCGATACGATCGGCAAGAATCCCCGCCAATACCACGGACAACGCATACCCGATCATGTAAACAACAAACGTTTCCTGAATCGCCTCATGGGGGACTCGAAACTCCTCCGCCAGTTTTGCAACGGTGGGCGTCATCAGACCGAGTCCGAGCTGCGGCACGATTACGGCCGACAACAACGCTGCAGGTAACAGGATTCCGGGGCGGCTGGATTTCACGCAGAAAGCTCCTTGAGGTATTGATCAGTCGTCAGCAAATGCGGCAGAACCCGATCGATCTGACGTGTGATCATGGCCAGTGAACTGGTGTAGTAATGGTTACCGGCAGCCAGTTGGCCCAAGGCATAAATAGCGTCGCTGGCCTTGCCACTGCGGTCGATGACCTTGTGCGAACCGAATGACACGTGCAGGCCCCCAAACGGATGGTGCTGAGCGACGCCATTGTTGACCATCGAAGACACCAGCTCGGTACCGGTCTGCCCGACACCACCGGTTTCAGATCGAGTGGCGTTGATGACCCAGTCGGCATGACAGGCGCCTGCCTGGTAATTCAGGACGAAACCGCCACCGGGACTCAGTTCCACGCCCTTCAGGCCAGGACGAATCACGAGGTGCCCGGATTCGAGCATGTTGCGCAACTTGTTGGCCGTTGCCGGAGGCATCGGGTTGCACAGGCTCATGAAAATCGAGTGATAGTTGGCCATGTAATAACTGCGATCGCCCGCACTCAGGCTGTCCCAGGCCAGCTCGACGTAGTCGTTGGCAATATCAATCAGGATGGACAGCCACTTTTCGCCACGGGCCGATGCTTGAAGATGGCGCTCCAGGCGCTCGAACGGCAGTTGACCTGGCGCCAGTTCAGCCTTGAGCTTCTCCAGATCCACGCCTTGGGCAGTCAGTTCGAAGGTGATCAGGCCAAGCCATTTCGACCAGGAGATCATCCCCGCTTCATCACGCAGCTCTTCGATACGTTCGCGGGTGATGACCTTGTAAGTGAAGTCGTGATGCGGCATGCGCACCGCTGGCAGCAGCGCATTGCGCGACAGCATGACGATCTTGCCGCGGTGTCCCTGGGCATTCAGGGCCAGGACTGCATCGACAGCGGAGAGGCTGGAACCAATGATCGCCACCTGATCGTCGCCGCCAATCGCGGAAAACTTGGTCCACATCGGATACGGATTGCCGATGTAGTTTTGGGAGCAGGCCAACGAGAAGATATCCGCCGGCTCTGCGGTACCGATGCACAGAATCACCCGGTCGAACACTTGTTGCGGCCCGTTTTCGACACCGACGACCGCTTTGTCATCGTGCATTGTCAGGCTGGTGACCTTTTGCCCGATCACCCGAATCGGCCGCTTGAGGTCGCGCGCCAGCGCCACTTGCTCGGCAAAACAATCGGACAGGTACTCACCAAAATAGTGACGCGGCAAGAAATCAAGTTGCGCCAGTGCACTTCCATATTTATGAGTGACCCATCCTACAAAGTGCCGGGGATCGTCACTTTTCACGGACATGAATCGGGCCTGGCGATTAATCAATCCATAATCACCATCGTTTTGATAAGCGCGACCTGGACCTATTTTCTTGTCAGGCTCATAGAGGGTAATTGCAACATCCATATTTTTCAGCTTAACGTCGCGCTGCAACGCATCAATTACACTAATCGCTGTTGCACCCCCTCCGACTATCGCAATCTTTAGTTGCGGCTCGCGATGATTAGTCTTATTGAGTGTTGACAGTTTTTCAAAAGCAGTCATTGCCGACGATATCCCTATACCAATCCAGTTTCTCTTGACCCCAATGACTCGCGCGCCACCCCTCAACGCGTTAGCTTGAGCGGCGTTGAGCGTATTTGTATGCCGCGCTAAGATGAAGATCCATTAAATGGATTTTGGTGTGTACCACTATGACCAGAGGTAAGCGGCCAGTTGGCCTCGACCTAGTCTTGCCGTTCGAATTGACCGAACATTCGCTGTCCACCAAACATCAGCTTTTGTGCCGTTTCCTTGAACATCTGATCAGTTCCGGCCGGCTCCAATCCGGCGAAGCGCTGCCCTCCACGCGTACGCTTGCGCAAAGATGGGGAGTTTCCCGAGGGACCCTGGAAACTGTTTTCGATCAATTGCGCGAAGAAGGTTTCATCATTCGCAAGCGAGGTGCCGGCTCGGTAGTCTGCGCAACATTGCCGGATAATCTGATCGCCGCCGCCAGAACTAAGGAACTGCAAGTCGAACTTGATACTCACCGGTCATCCGATTCACCGGCCCCCATTACTTATTTACAGCCGTATGTACCGTTTATTGCCAGACTGGCCGATCCGGGATTGCTCGAAGAAAAAGATGTAAAGTCGTTATGCACACCTTCCGCCAAAGACCTCGCCACCGCAGTATCGGCCTCGTCACTCGGCGGTGACGAGAACTTGCGCAAGTCCATTTGCGACCATATCCAGATCTACCGGGGAATTGACTGCTCACCTCAGGACATCTTGATTACCCACGGCATCAGGCACTGTCTCGACCTCATCAGCAGATTATTGGGAAAAGAGGCCGTCGTTGCCATGGAAGATCCCGGCTATTACTGGGCCCGGCGGATATTCAATTGTTCCGGCAACACAATCATCGATATTCCAGTGGACGATGCAGGTCTGATCATTGAAGCGTTGTCACCCGCCAGTCCGGTTCAGGCCATTTATGTCACGCCCTCTCACCAGGCTCCTTTGGGTGTCTGCATGAGCATGGCACGCCGCAAGGCCCTGCTGGCCTCGGCGACCGCAGCCAATGCGATCATCATCGAGGACGACTACGACAGCGAGTACAACTATGGCAGTGCTCCCCTGCCCGCCATCAAATCAATAGATACAAACGACCGGGTGATTTTCTGCGGCAGCTTCAATAAAACCCTGTTCAGCAACTTTCGTCTGGGCTTCATGGTCATTCCCAAACATTTACAGAAGAAAGTCATCAACCTCATCGAAGACACCGGCCAGACGCCCGGCATACTGGGTCAGCTCGCACTCAACCAGTTTCTCTGCACCGGAAAATATGTACGGCATTTGCGCATCTCGCGACAGACGTATCAACATCGACGCGATTTGCTGATCTCAAAGCTGCGAGAAAACCCTGATCTGCAGATTTCCGGCGAGCAATCCGGATTACATTTTGTGCTCTGGTTACCCGCAGACATTGATGAAAGAGAATTCTGCGCACGGGCTGCCCTCTTCAATCTTTGCCTGCAACCGGTATCCGCATTCACCAGCAGTCACGCGGTCAAACCTGGCGTGCTGATTGGCTACGCGGCGCTTACCGATGCGCAGATCAATCAGGCGGCTGCCTGCTTGCTGGATCTCGTCAAGTCATTTACTCAATACACCGAGCGCGCTCCAATCGGATAAACAACCCGCTCCGCTATGACTCACACCCGAGCATTGCTTGCCTGGCCCACGCAAAAAAGCCCGGCAGCGCTACCGGGCTCTTTAATTGCTGCTAACGGGCGACGCGCGACAACGTGTCATCCGTTTCCTGTGCCGCTGTTTTCGCTCCGTGAATCAGCGGTCCATAACGCCGACTGAATTCCCAGCCATACGGCACGCGATCCTTGCTGACGCCGTTGTCCCAGTTTACCGACCAGGTCATCAGGCCCTTGATCGGCAGCCCTTTGATCGCCAGACGTTTGAGCGCATTGCCGACTGCGGTGCTGTCGATCACGTAACCGGTGGCAGCCGCATCGACGTTGGCCGGCAGGCCGATGACGAATTTGTCCGCCGGGATTTTGGTGAAGCCCCGGGTGCCGGTCACCAGACTTTCGGTCAGGTAGTAGAGGAAGTCCTCTTTCAGCGCGTCGTTGTTCTGCGCGATCCACGCACCATTGCCATTATTGGCTTCCGGCACCCAGACCCCGTCGCCGCCCTGGTTGTAGAACTGCGGCGCGATGAAGTCGTAATAGCCTTCAAGTGCCTGCAGGTAACCGACGTATTTGCCATTGGTGGTCAGGTACGGAAACTCCGGGGCCATGCTGATGATGAAGTGCTTGCCCTGGCCTGCGTAGTGATCCTTGACCAGTTTCAGCGCGGCCGGCAGCACGGTCTTGTTGGCAGCGAAATCAATCGCGCTCTGTTCAAGATCGATGTCCAGCCCATCGAAGCCGTAGGTTTCCACCAGACGGATAATCTCATTGGCCAGTGGTTGTTCCTGTCCGACCCGCAACTCGATGTGCGCATCGGCGCCACCCAGGGACAAGAGCACCGCCCGCCCCTGGCTGTTGAGCACGCCGACCTGACGCCGGAACTCGGCATCGGAGACGTTGTACGGCTTGAAGGTTGGAATCCCGCTGCCCTTCATGAACGCCACCGCGACCACGTTGTACTCCTTGGGCACCGCTTCCAGAGCGATTTCGGCGAAGCGGCCCTGACGATAGCCGTCACTTGGACCCGCCGGCCAGTTGTGCCAGAAGCCCATGAGTATTTTTTTGCCGGCGATGCTCGGCATCAGCGAGGCCGCGTCGGCCGCCTGGTTTTGCACTAGCGTGAAGTCGATATTTGACATGTTCTAATCCTTCAGAACCTGTGAGTTGAGCGTAACGCCGTTATTTGAAGTCGACGTCGAACGCCTGATAGAACGCGTTGCCGGTGTTGGCGACGATCCACATCAGCACGATGACGTGACGGCCCTTTTTGTTGGCCGGCAATTTCACCGAATGATTGACCTTGGCCTTCAATTCCCCCGGATAGTTGTAATACGGCACCTGAGTGTAGAAGTCTTCGGCGAAAGGCTGCGCCTCGAGTTGTGCACGGGAAATACGCTGTTTCGGATCCCAGCCATCCTTGGTGATCAGCCAGCGATAACCACGGGTGGTGTGTGGCGCGGTGTATTCCCACTTCACTTCCAGCGTCTGGCCCGGGGTCACACTGAGCAGTGGCCAGCTGAACGGACGATTGAGCTTTTTGCTCATTTCCTCGTCGGTGAAGTTCACGCATTCACGGGCATCGGTCTTGCCACCGCTGAGGATGTAACCGTCGGCGGGCGGCGTGACACTGTCACTGTCGCTGCCATAGGGAGCAGGAAAAGGTCCTGCCGTCAGCGCCGGGAAGTTCTTGCCGCCTTCCATTTCGTTGACCTGCCAGGCACCGAGCAATCCTTGCTCGATGGCTACCGCACCGCGGCTGGCTGGAGAGGTGACGCGACCGTGTCGCATTTGGGTTTGAGCTTGTGGTTGATTCATGTTTTTCACTCCGTTGATTTAAGAACTCTCCTGTCCGAGGAGAGGCCTTCAAGCTAACGGAGGTGGTTTTTTTGTCCATCGGCGGTTTTGTCGCAGTCAATCGGCGTCTCAAGTCAAAAACGCCGAAAATACTGGATGAGTATACAGCCTATTACGACAAGACCCACCCAACGCATGGCCAAAGGCCTACACGCCGACACTGCAAAAACTGGCATTCAGTACTCATGGCAGTTGCGCCTGGTACTCCTTTTCGTACTGGCCAGCGAGTTGTTCCTTTTGCTTGTCATCGAGCAATTTGCCGGCCATCTGGAAGAACTTCTGCTCTTCTTCCTTGAGATGGTGATGGACTTTGTCGGAGAGCTTCTTCGCCGTAGCCAGCCACGCCGGGCTGGACATCTCGGTCTCGTCCAGCTCTTCCATCATCTCGTCCATTTCATGGTGCTCGGAAATGGCGTGGCGACTGAGGTCAACACCGTTGTCGAACTCCATCAGCGGGATGTAGAAGTGGCGCTCTTCGGCGGTTTCGTGGGCCTGCAGCTCGGCTTTCAACTGTTTATAGGCTTCAACCCGCTCCGGGGTGTCGCCGCTGGTTTCGACCAGGGCTTTGGCGTAACTGCGCTGGCGGTCGTGGCTTTCGCGAAGGGCTTCGAAAATATTCATGGGGGATCCTCATCAACCGCGTTCGGAATGACGCTGTAAAAGCTAGACCCCGGCGCGACAGCCGCGGTTCCAAAGGGATGAGGAAGGACTTGGAAGACGCTCCCCGGGCAGGATAGGCTGGCGGTTCATCTCACAAGGAAGTTGCACATGACGTTGCGAATCGAGCTGTCGCAGAACCCTACGGAAGAACAGCGCAAAGCCATTCTCGAGCCTTTGATTGCGTATAACGACGCCCGGACCGGTGGTTCCACATCTGAACCTTTCGCCCTGCTGGTGCGCGATGAACACGACGCGATTCTCGGCGGTTTGTACGGCCGGGTGATCTTCCAGTGGATGTACATCGAGTTGCTGTGCGTCCCGGAACAGGGTCGCGGGCAACGCATCGGCTCGGAACTGATGGCCATGGCGGAAAATCTGGCCAAGGAGAAGAACTGCCTCGGCATCTGGCTGGACACCTTCGACTTTCAGGCGCCGGCGTTCTACGAGAAGCTGGGATTCAGCCAGTTTGGCGAGATCGTTGATTACCCGCCGGGGCATAGCAGGCACTATTTCCAGAAGCGCTTGAAGGGTTGAACCTCAAGGGCCCTTCGCGAGCAGGCTCGCTCCCACAATGGAATGCATTTCAAAAGTGGGAGCGAGCCTGCTGGCGATAACGGCAGCCGCTTCAACGCATGATCAGAGGCAGGTCGCCAACGCCGCCAACCGGCGCTTGGCAACAAAATCGTCCTTCTGCGCGTAGTAGTTGAGCACGGTTCCCGACGCATCGCTGGTCACGTCGACAAATGACTCTGCGGAACGGGTGTACACCGTCGAGCCACCCTTCTTGCCCGGTTGCAGATACGCTCCGGCGTCCACGCCAAACACTGCTTCGTCCTGCCAGCCGAACTGTACGCACTGAGCGACAACTTTCTCCGGCTTGTCCGAGGTCAGAACCTTGTACGGGGCTTTGGTGCGAGAATCGTCCATCACCGAACCCGCGCAGCCAGCCAGCAGGGTCGCGGCCAGCGCTACCATCAGAATTCGCATTGCATTCGCTCATTCAGAAAAAAGCGGACTGTATCACCGCAACAGGCAAAATCGTTCTGCTTTACTGCATTTATAGCGCGACATGCGGCAGCCGCTCCGGCACCCTAGGGTCATCAGCCTCACAAGGAACACACATGGCGCCCACCGACCAGCGACATGAACAAGCCCTGAAATTGTTTCTCGACGCGCGCCCCGAATTGCGCGAAACCCTCGATCATCTCAATCCGCTGCTGGCCCAGGCCAAGGGTGAAACCGCTGCGCAGTATCGTGAAGAACGCCTGCACGAAGCCTTCGAGGCCGAAGCGGAGAATCAAGGCCTGTTCGCCTGGGAACTGACCTTGCTCCTGACGGCCGCAACGCCCGAGGACTATCAGGCCCAGCGCATGGAGGTGCATCGCGAGGTAGCGGAAATGGCCCACATGCGCTGGGAAGATTACTGCGAATTGTATGGGCTGGAACCGTAACCGCCGCTGAAGGATATCGTCGCCGATGCTGCCCTCCACTTCGACTCACCGCGCCACTTCCGGGCATCTGCATCGGCAGAAATGGCGCGGGCGCATCGGTCTGGCGCTGGTGGCCAGCCTGTCAGTGCTGGCGGGCATGACCGACGCGATCGGCTTCATGGCCAGCGGCGATTTCGTTTCGTTCATGAGCGGCAACACCACGCGGCTGGCGGTGGCGATCAGTGACGGCGACCTCGGACTGACTTTGCGCCTGATCATCCTCGTCGTCACCTTCGTGATCGGTAATGCCTTGGGGATCGTGATCGGGCGCCTCGGTGGCCGGCGCACATTGCCCTTGTTGCTGTGCATCGCCACCCTGCTCTGTCTGGCGGCGGCCTGGCCGTATGACACGCAACTGCCGGCGTTGCTGGCGGCGATCATCGCGATGGGCATGCTCAACGCGGCGGTCGAGGAAGTGAATGGCCTGCCGGTGGGCCTGACATACGTGACCGGAGCGCTGTCGCGGTTCGGCCGTGGACTGGGGCGCTGGATGCTCGGCGAGCGGCGTAATGGCTGGCGGGTGCAACTGGTGCCGTGGAGCGGGATGTTCATCGGCGCGATACTCGGCGCAGTGCTGGAACATCATTTCGGACTTCGGGCATTGTTCGCCAGCGGCTTGCTGGCGGCGGTGCTGGGCGTGCTGTCCCTGAGCATTCCGCGGCGTTGGCAACTGGGCTATATGCCGCGCTGAAATACGATCCTGTGGGAGCGGGCTTGCTCGCGAAAGCGGTGCATCAGTCAAAGATGTGTCGAATGACCCAACGCCTTCGCGAGCAAGCCCGCTCCCACAGAGGGCATGTGCTTCACTTGGTTTCGCGGCTGCCTTCATAAAGCTTTATCATGGCCGCAGTTTTGCTGATCGAGTCCGTCATGAAGTTCGCCATCGCGCTGTTTTCCGCCGCCCATGCGCCCTCCTCGCGCCGTGCCCTGCTGTTTGCGCAGGCTGCGCTGGCCGGCGGGCATGAGATTGTCCGGCTGTTTTTTTATCAGGACGGCGTCTACAACGCCTCCGACGCGGTGGTCACCCCGCAGGACGAACTGGACCTGCCCAAACAGTGGCGCGCGTTCATCAGCGAGCAGCAACTGGACGGTGTGGTGTGTATCGCCGCCGCCCTGCGCCGTGGCGTGCTGAATGACGAAGAAGCCAAACGCTACCAGCGTGATGCCGTCGCGGTCAGCGCGCCGTGGGAGTTGTCCGGCCTCGGCCAGTTGCACGACGCGGTGCAGGACGCCGATCGACTGATCTGTTTCGGAGGCGCGTGAGATGGCCAAATCCCTGTTGATCATCAGCCGCCAGTCGCCATGGTCCGGCCCCGGCGCCCGCGAAGCGCTGGACGTCGTGCTGGCCGGCGGCGCGTTCGATCTGCCGATCGGCCTGCTGTTTCTCGATGACGGCGTGCTGCAACTGGCCGCCGGACAGAACGCCAAGGCCCTGCAACAGAAAGACCTCAGCGCCAACCTGCAGGCGCTGCCGATGTTCGGCGTTGAAGAACTGTTCTACTGCACCGACAGCGCCAGCGCCCGTGGCCTGAGCAAGCTGTCGCTGGACGAAGCGCAGCCGCTCGGCGCCAGCGAAATCACCGCCCTTATTGACCGTTACGACCAGGTGATCACCCTCTGATGTCGACTTTGCATGTGTTGTCTCATTCCCCGTTCGGCGATGATCGCCTGAGCAGTTGCCTGCGCGTGATCGGCGCTGCCGACGCCTTACTGTTATCCGGTGATGCGGTTTACGCCCTGCAACCGGGCACTGCGCCATTCGCCACGCTGAACGAGCGCCGGGTCAAGCTGTTCGCCCTCGCCGAAGACCTGCAGGCCCGTGCCATCGTTGCTACCGACTGGGCCGAAGCCATCGATTACCCGGCCTTCGTCGAACTGTCGATCCACCACGACAAGGTCAACAGTTGGCTATGAACTCGATGACTGTCGGCGCCCGCGCCATCGAACTGGATAAGGACGGCTTTCTGATCGACCTCGACGACTGGTCCCATGACGTTGCCAGCGCCCTCGCCGCCGCTGAAGACATCGAACTGACTACGGAACACTGGGAAGTCCTCGAACTGCTGCGCAGCTTTTACGCAGAATTCCAGTTGTCGCCAGCCACCCGCCCGTTGATCAAGTACACCGCACTCAAACTCGGCCCGGACAAAGGCAACAGCCTGCACCTGAACCGACTGTTCAAAGGCACCCCTGCCAAACTCGCCGCGAAACTGGCGGGCCTGCCCAAACCGACGAATTGCTTATGACCGATTTTCCAGCGTTGACCCTTGAAACGCCCGCCGAGCACCCGTTCGCGCAGTTCGTGCGGATCCTCGGCAAGGGCAAACGTGGCGCACGCGACCTGACCCGTGAAGAAGCGCGGGAAGCCATGGGCATGGTGCTCGACGACAAAGTCGAAGACACCCAGCTCGGGGCCTTTCTGATGCTGCTGCGGCACAAGGAAGAAAGCGCCGAGGAAATGGCCGGTTTCACCGAAGCCTTGCGCGAGCGCCTGTCAGCGCCAACGCTGAACGTCGATCTGGACTGGCCGACCTATGCCGGCAAGAAACGCCATCTGCCGTGGTACCTGCTGTCGGCCAAGTGCCTGGCGCAACACGGCGTGCGGATTTTCATGCACGGCGGCGGCGCGCACACCGCCGGGCGCCTGTACACCGAACAGCTGCTTGGCGAACTGAACATTCCGCTGTGCCGCACCTGGCAGCAGGTCGGCAGCGCGCTGGACAACGGTGGTCTGGCGTTCATGCCGCTGATGGACTGGGCGCCGCAGTTGCAGAAGATGATCGACCTGCGCAACACCATGGGCCTGCGCTCGCCGATTCACTCGCTGGCACGCATCCTCAATCCGCTGCGCGCCCGTTGTGGCCTGCAAAGCATTTTCCACCCGGGCTATCAGGCGGTGCATCGCGAGGCCAGCGGTCTGCTCGGCGACACGGCGATCGTGGTCAAGGGCGATGGCGGCGAAATCGAGATCAACCCGGATGCCGACAGCCATCTGTACGGCACGAAGGGCGGCGAGAGCTGGGACGAGGAATGGCCGCAACTGTCGAGCCAGCGCCACGTCAAACCGGCCACGCTGGACGTTGAACATCTGAAAGCGGTGTGGCGTGGCGAGGTGGTCGACAGCTATCCGCAAATGGCCCTGATCTCGACCATGGCCTTGGCCCTGCGCGGTCTCGGTCAAAGTCGCGAGCAAGCGTTCGAAACCGCCGAGCAATACTGGGCGGCGCGCAACAAATCGATTTAACCGATCATAGACGCCCGATCTTTGCGCTTTTTGTTCGAACTCATCGGAATAGACTCGGCTCCAACGCTTATTGGAATCAGGAGTCTTGATCATGGGTTTACTCGTCGACGGCCACTGGCAGGACAAGTGGTACGAAAGCAGCAAAGACGGCGCCTTTCAGCGCGAACAGGCGCAACGGCGCAATTGGGTCACCACTGACGGCCAGCCCGGGCCGAGCGGTGAAGGCGGTTTCGCCGCCGAAGCCGGGCGCTATCACCTTTATGTGTCGCTCGCCTGCCCGTGGGCGCACCGCACGCTGATTCTGCGCAAGCTCAAAGGTCTGGAAAGCCTGATCGACGTGTCCGTGGTCAGCTGGCTGATGCTGGAAAACGGCTGGACCTTCGACAAGGCCCTTGGCTCGACTGGCGACAAGCTCGATCACTTCGACTTCATGCACCAGCGCTACACCGCCGACACGCCGGACTACACCGGCCGTGTCACTGTGCCGGTGCTGTGGGACAAAAAGCTCAAGCGCATTGTCAGCAATGAGTCGGCGGAAATCATCCGCATGTTCAACAGCGCGTTCGATGGCCTGACCGGTAACGAACTGGACTTCTACCCGGCACCGTTACGCGGCGAGATCGATGCACTGAACGAACGGATTTATCCGGCGGTGAACAACGGCGTGTATCGCGCCGGGTTCGCCACCTCGCAACACGCCTATGAAGAGGCGTTCGATGAAGTGTTTGCCGAGCTGGATCACTTGGAACGGGTGCTGGGCGCCAATCGCTATCTGACGGGTGAATACCTGACCGAGGCCGATGTGCGACTGTTCACCACGCTGATTCGCTTCGATGCGGTGTACCACGGGCACTTCAAGTGCAATCTGCGGCGGATTGCCGATTACCCGAACCTGTCGAACTGGCTGCAAGAGCTGTATCAGTGGCCGGGGATTGGCGAGACGGTGGATTTTCAGCACATCAAAAATCACTACTACGGTAGCCACAAGACCATCAATCCGACGGGGATTGTGCCGAAGGGGCCGAAGCAGGATTTCACCATCGCTCATGATCGGGAGCGGCTGGGTGGGAAAGGAGTTTGGCGGCGGGGTTAATTGATTCGGTGTTTTTGAGGGCCTCTTCGCGAGCAAGCCCGCTCCCACATTGGATTTGTGCATGACACAGATCCAGTGTGGGAGCGGGCTTGCTCGCGAATGAGGGCAACTCGATTTTCAGACCTGCGCCTGAGCACCCTCGAACCACGCCAGTTTCTCGCGCAGCTGCACCACTTCCCCCACGATCACCAGCGTCGGCGCATGCACTTCATGCTCCGCTACCAGACGTGGCAGGTCGGCCAGCGTGCCAGTAAAGACCCGCTGATTGACCGTGGTGCCCTGCTGGATCAACGCCGCCGGGGTATCTGCAGAACGACCGTGCTTGATCAACTGCTCGCAGATCACCGGCAAGCCGACCAGGCCCATGTAGAACACCAGCGTCTGCGCCGGGGCGACGAGGTCGGCCCACGGCAGATCGGTGGAACCGTCCTTCAGGTGCCCGGTGACGAAGCGCACCGACTGCGCGTAATCGCGGTGGGTCAGCGGAATCCCGGCATACGCCGCGCAACCGCTGGCCGCCGTGATCCCCGGCACCACCTGGAACGGAATCCCGTGGGCCGCCAGCTCTTCGATTTCTTCACCACCGCGACCGAAGATGAACGGGTCACCGCCCTTCAAGCGCACCACGCGTTTGCCTGCCTTGGCCAGATCCACCAGTTGCTGGTTGATCTGATCCTGTGGCACCGCATGATCAGAGCGACGCTTGCCGACATAGACGCGCTCGGCATCGCGACGGCACAGCTCAAGAATCGCCGGAGCGACCAAGCGGTCGTACAGCACTACGTCGGCTTGCTGCATCAGGCGCAAGGCGCGGAAGGTCAGCAGATCCGGATCACCCGGCCCTGCCCCCACCAGATACACTTCGCCGGTAGTAACAGTCGCTTCGCCATCAATCTTGGCCTGCAACAGCCGCTCGGCCTCAGTGCCCTGCCCGGCCAGTTGCCGGTCGGCAATCGGGCCCTGAAACACGTCTTCCCAGAAACCACGGCGCTGCTGCACATCCGGAAACAGGTTTTTCACCTGATTGCGGAAACGCGCGGCAAGACCGGCCAGTTGGCCGTAGGTCGAAGGAATCCAGGTTTCGATCTTGGCGCGAATCAGCCGCGCCAGCACTGGCGCATCGCCGCCGCTGGACACCGCGATGATCAGCGGCGAGCGGTCAACGATTGCCGGGAAGATCACGCTGCATAGCTGCGGCGCATCGACCACGTTGACCGGCACGCAACGCCGATGGGCATCGCTGGAGACCTGCGCATTCAGCGTTTCATCGTCGGTGGCGGCAATGATCAGCCCGCAACCGTCCAGATCCGCTTCCACGTAACCACGCAGCAGACATTCGCCACCGCTGGCGCTGACCAGTTCGCGCAGTTGCGCTTCGATTTCAGGTGCGACCACCCGCAGCAGCGCACCGGCATCGGCCAGCAGGCGGGATTTGCGCAAGGCAATTTCCCCCCCACCGACCACCAACACACGACTGCCGCGCAGGTTGTGAAACAGCGGCAGATATTTCATTTAACCGATGACCTCGAGGCCACCCATGTACGGCTTCAGCACGTCCGGCACACGGATCGAACCGTCGGCCTGCTGGTAGTTTTCCAGCACCGCCACCAACGTACGACCGACCGCCAGGCCGGAACCATTCAGGGTGTGTACCAGCTCAGGCTTGCCAGTTTCCGGGTTGCGGAAACGCGCCTGCATGCGGCGGGCCTGGAAGTCGCCGCAGTTGGAGCACGACGAAATTTCGCGGTACTTGTCCTGGCTCGGAATCCACACTTCGAGGTCGTAGGTTTTCACGGCACTGAAGCCCATGTCGCCGGTGCACAGCGCCAGGGTGCGGTAAGGCAGACCCAGCAGTTGCAGGACTTTTTCGGCGTTGGCGGTCAGGCCTTCCAGCGCTTCCATCGAAGTCGACGGCTCGACGATCTGGACCATTTCAACCTTGTCGAACTGGTGCTGACGGATCATGCCGCGGGTGTCACGACCCGACGCACCGGCTTCGCTGCGGAAGCACGGGGTGTGCGCGACGAACTTGATCGGCAGCAGTTTCGAGTCGACGATTTCACCGGCCACGATGTTGGTCAGCGACACTTCGGCAGTCGGAATCAGGTACAGATCGGCTTCGCCTTCGCGAGCGATCTTGAACAGATCTTCTTCAAACTTCGGCAGCTGGCCGGTGCCTTGCAGCGCCGGGGCCTGAACCAGGTAAGGCGTGTAGGCCTCTTCGTAGCCATGCTCGTTGACGTGCAGGTTGATCATGAACTGCGCCAGGGCGCGGTGCAGACGGGCGATCGGGCCGCGCAACAGGGCGAAACGGGCGCCGGACAGCTTGGCGGCGGTTTCAAAGTCCAGCCAGCCGAACTTCTCGCCCAGTGCAACGTGGTCTTTCACTTCGAAATCGAACTGCGTCGGCGTGCCCCAGCGGCGCACTTCGACGTTGTCGTCTTCGTCTTTGCCGACCGGTACCGATTCGTGCGGCAGGTTGGGGATACCCAGCAGGATCGAGTCCAGCTCGGTCTGAATCGCGTCCAGCTCGACTTTACCGGCACTCAGCTCGCCCGCCATGCGCTCGACATCCGCCATCAGCGGCGCGATGTCTTCGCCGCGCTGCTTGGCCTGACCGATGGATTTGGAACGCGCGTTACGCTCAGCCTGCAGTGCTTCGGTGCGGGTCTGGACGGTCTTGCGCTGTTCTTCCAGCGCTTCGATGCGCGCGGTATCCAGGGCAAAGCCACGGGAAGCCAGGCGGTCCGCTACGTCCTGAAGGTTGCTACGTAACAGTTTGGAATCGAGCATGTCGGTTTCTCGTTATCAAAGTTTGGTCAGGGACAGGCCGGCCCACGTCGCGAGCAGCCCGCCGAATACGCTGATCGCCGCATAGCCCAGGGCCAGCGGCACTTGCCCGCTTTCCAGCAGGCGCACCGTATCCAGTGAAAAGGATGAAAAAGTCGTCAGCCCCCCGAGGAAGCCGACCATCAACCCGGCACGCACCTCGATCGGCACCTCCGGGCGTATCAAAAACAGGCCGTACAACACGCCAATCAGCAGACAGCCCACGATATTAACGGCCAGCGTCCCGGTATAGAAGTGCCGCGGCCAATTGGCGTTGACCCAATTGCCGGTGGCGAAGCGCAACAGGGTGCCGGCAATCCCGCCGACGGAGACCGCAACGATCAATGGAAGCACTATTTTCTCCGCTGTCTTGGGCTTAAACGGTCGAGTTGGGCGAGGTGGTTGAGCTTCTCGCCGATCTTCAATTCCAGGCCACGGGGCACCGGTTGATAGAACGGGATCGGTTCGAGCTCTTCCGGGAAATAATCTTCGCCGGCGGCATAGGCATCCGGTTCATCGTGGGCGTAGCGGTATTCGTCGCCGTAACCCAGTTGCTTCATGAGTTTGGTCGGTGCATTGCGCAAGTGCAGCGGCACTTCCAGCGAACCGTACTCGGCAGCGGCGCGCAGCGCGGTCTTGAAGCCCATGTACACCGCGTTGCTTTTCGGTGCACAGGCCAGATAGGTGATGGCCTGAGCCACCGCCAATTCGCCTTCCGGGCTGCCGAGGCGCTCCTGCACCTCCCACGCCGCCAGGCACAGGCTCAGGGCGCGCGGGTCGGCGTTGCCAATGTCTTCGCTGGCCATGCGCACCACGCGCCGCGCCAGGTACAGCGGATCGCAGCCGCCGTCGATCATCCGCGCGAACCAGTACAGCGCGCCATCGGGGTTGGAGCCGCGTACCGATTTGTGCAGCGCGGAGATCTGGTCGTAGAACGCTTCGCCGCCCTTGTCGAAGCGCCGTCGGGTATCGCCGAGCAGGCTTTGCAGCAGTTCGGTGCCCATCTCGCTGTTGTCTTCAGCCAGATCCGAGGCGTTCTCCAGCAGATTGAGCAGGCGCCGGCCATCGCCATCGGCGGCCGACAACAGCATCTGGAAGCCTTCATCGCTGAGGGTCAGGTTGCGCTTGCCCAGCCCGCGCTCTTCGGTGAGCGCGCGATGTACCAGTTTGCGCAGCGCGGTCTCGTCGAGGCTTTTCAGCACATAGACGCGGGCCCGCGACAACAGCGCGTTGTTCAATTCAAACGAAGGGTTTTCGGTGGTGGCGCCGATGAAAATCAGCGTGCCGTCTTCGACGTACGGCAGGAACGCATCCTGCTGCGATTTGTTGAAGCGGTGCACTTCATCGACGAACAGAATGGTGCGCTTGCCGTATTGGCCGGCCTGCTGTTTGGCGATTTCAACGGCCTGACGGATCTCCTTGACCCCGGCAAGCACCGCCGAGACCGTTTCGAAATGCGCATCCGAGACTTCCGCGAGCAATCGCGCCAGGGTGGTCTTACCCACGCCCGGCGGCCCCCAGAAGATCATCGAATGCAGGGCACCCTGCTCCAGCGCCTCACGCAGAGGCTTGCCGCGAGCGAGCACGTGCTCCTGACCGACGTACTCATCCAGATTGGTCGCACGCAAACGCGCGGCCAGTGGCTGGGCAATCGGTGCACTGCGAAACAGATCCATCACGTAGCGTTGAAACCTCTATTAGATCTTGAGACCGATCATTTACCCCTGTGGAAGCGGGCTTGCTCGCGAAAGCGGTGTGCCATTCGACATCGATGGCGACTGATCCACCGCCTTCGGGAGCAAGCCCCCTCCCACAAGGTTATGCGTTTATTCCTGGATAACGTCAGCACCCTTCGGGATGTCGAACTTGAACTTCGACGCCGACACCGCTTCGTTGGCCTTGACCCCGGTGAACAGGATGTTGGTGCGCTGACCAACGCTGTCGATCAGTTGCATGTCATTGACCAGGCCGTTGCGGAACGACAGGCGCAGGCTGTCGAACAGGGTGTCCTTGGTCTTCGGCTTGAGGGTGAAGTCGATCACGCCGCCCGCCTCTTTCGCGCTGATGTCAAAGCTCTGGCTGATCTTCGACACGTCACCGGACAGCAGCAGCGCCGGGGTCTGGGTCAGACGCTCGTCGAGCTTCTTGATGGTGGCCTGTTCCAGGTCCGGGTCCCACAGGGTGACCTTCTTGCCGTCGGAGACCATGGTCTGCTCGTTTGGCGCTTCGGTGTGCCAGTAGAACAGGCCAGGACGCTGCAGAACCATATCACCGCGAGTTTCCTGCAACTGCGTGCCGCTGCCGTCGAGGGTCAGCTGCGAGAAGTTCGCGGTCAGGGTTTTCGATGTTTCCAGCAATTGGGTCAGACGCGCCACGTCCTTGTCGTCGGCGTGGGCCGTGAACGTGGTCAGCGCCAGTACTGGCAACAGCATGCGGATAAGACGCATGGGAGTCCTCTTGAATACTCGTTGGGAGAGCGGCGGCACATCATTGTCCCGCCTTTTGCTTTTGCAGTCAGTCGCGAACCGGGCCCGGGGCCAGAACTTCACGCGAACCGTTGGTGTTCATTGAGGTGACGACCCCGGCCATTTCCATGGCTTCGATCATGCGCGCAGCGCGGTTGTAACCAATCTTCAGCTTGCGCTGTACCGCGGAAATCGACGCCCGGCGGCTTTCCAGGACGAACTGTACGGCTTCGTCATACAGCGCGTCGGCTTCCGGATCATCACCGTCACCACCACCGCTGCTGCCTTCGAAACCGCTGCCCGCCTCTTCGACACCGTTGAGGATGTCATCGTTGTATTCCGGTGCGCCACGCAGTTTCCAGGCTTCGACCACGCGGTGTACTTCATCGTCGGAAACGAACGCGCCGTGTACCCGGATCGGCAGGCTGGTGCCCGGTGGCATGTAGAGCATGTCACCGTGACCGAGCAGTTGTTCGGCGCCACCCTGGTCGATGATGGTCCGCGAGTCGATCTTGCTCGACACCTGGAACGCCATACGCGTCGGAATGTTGGCCTTGATCAGACCGGTGATCACGTCCACCGAAGGTCGCTGGGTCGCGAGGATCAGGTGAATACCGGCGGCACGCGCTTTCTGCGCGATACGCGCAATCAGTTCTTCAACCTTCTTGCCGACGATCATCATCATGTCGGCGAATTCGTCGACCACCACGACGATGGTCGGCAGCTTCTGCAGCAGCGGCGCTTCGTCGTGAATGCTTTCGCGCTTGTACAGCGGATCGCTCAACGGCTCGCCGGCATCCTGCGCTTCCTTGACCTTGGCGTTGAAGCCGGACAGGTTACGCACGCCCATCTTCGCCATCAGCTTGTAGCGACGTTCCATCTCGGCAACGCTCCAGCGCAGGGCGTTGGCGGCGTCCTTCATGTCGGTCACTACCGGGCACAGCAGGTGCGGAATGCCTTCGTAGATCGACAGTTCGAGCATTTTCGGGTCGATCATGATCAGTTTGGCGTCGTCCGGGCCGGATTTGAACAGGATCGACAGGATCATCGCGTTCACGCCCACCGACTTACCGGAACCAGTGGTACCGGCGACCAGCAGGTGCGGCATCTTCGCCAGGTCGGTGATGACCGGTTTGCCGCCGATGTCGTGGCCCAGGGCCAGGGTGACCGGCGACTTGAAGTTGTCGTACTCGGGGGTCGACAGCACTTCGGAGAAACGCACGATCTGCCGGTCTTCGTTGGGGATCTCGATACCGACCGTGGTCTTGCCCGGAATCACCTCGACCACCCGCACACTGGTCACGGCCAGCGAACGTGCAAGGTCTTTCGCCAGGTTGGCGATGCGGCTGACTTTGACGCCGGCTGCAGGCTGGATTTCGTAACGGGTAATCACCGGGCCCGGGTGGATCGAGTCCACGGTAACTTCGACGCCGAACTCCTTGAGCTTGATCTCCAGCAAGTGGCCGACCGCTGCCAGGGATTCCGGCGAATAATTGAGTTGTTTCTTTTCCGCAGGATCGAGGATCGAGATCGGCGGCAAGGTGCCTTCCACGGCGCTGTCGACGAACAACGGCGCCTGCTTCTCTTTCTGCACGCGCTTGCTTGGCTCGGGCGCCTTGGCCGGAGCCGGGGCGATGACCGGCGGTACCTGCTTCTCGCGATCGGACATGTGCTTGCTCAGGGCCTGCTCGCGCTCGATCAGGCGCTCCTTGACCTTGGCCTGCTCACGCTTGTCGGTGACAGTCGGGGCGACCACATCGTGGACGCGGTCATCGACTTCACGCAGTTGCGCGACCAGTTGCTTGCGCTCGGTACGGGCCGACCACCAGCGGTTGATCGCGCCCTGAAAAAGTTCGAACAGATCGAGGGTGATCTTGCCGGTGACGTCCATCACCTTGAACCACGACAGGTCGGTGAACACCGTCAGGCCAAACAGGAACAGCGCAATGAACAACAGCGTGCTGCCCTGAATATTCAGGGCATTGCGCGCCAGATCGCCGAGACTTTCGCCCAGCGCCCCGCCCGCGCCCGCCGGCAGGCCGGTGGCCGCATGAAAATGGATATGCGCCAGCGCAGCGCCGGACAGCACCAGGAACACCAGACCGATCAGGCGCCAGGAGAACAGCCAGCCGCTCCACTGCCACGGCTCGTGACGTTGACGGAAGATCTGATACGCCTTGACCGCCAGCAGCAGCGGGAAGATGTACGCGAAGTAACCCAGCACCATGAACAGGATGTCGGCGCTGTAAGAACCGGCGGGGCCGCCAAAATTCTGCACGTCGTCAATCTTGCTGTTGTGGCTCCAGCCCGGATCATCCTTGCCGTAGGTCAGCAAGGCCATCATCAGGAACAGGCACAAGGCACCGATGGCGATCAATGCACCTTCCTTGAGCCGGTAGTGCAATTGCTGGCGCCAGAGCGGAACGACTGTTTTTGGTGCTGCGGTGGATTTCTTCAAAACGCTTCTTTTCCTGCGCCCGGGGCGCGTCCATCTATTGAATGTCGATAAAAAACTGCCCAATCCAGGCAGGTAAAAAAGTGAACCGGCGCATCTGAGACTACTTTTAACACTGTGCCGCAGCTTTTATAAACACAGCCATAAACACAGCGCTCTACAAATATTCTGTAACAGCCCGGCATTGTACGGGTTTGTGCGGCTGATGCCATGCTTCAAAACCCATAGCTGAGCATAGCCAAGCGCACAAATCCTGCGGTTCAATTTGAGCATGCATTGCCTTTTGTGACAAAGGCTTATGAGGTGTATTTGATGAACGCAGCGAAGCATTCACGCCTGATCATTCTCGGTTCCGGCCCCGCCGGTTACAGCGCCGCCGTGTACGCCGCCCGCGCCAACCTCAAACCGGTGGTAATTACCGGGCTGCAGGCCGGTGGTCAGCTCACCACCACCGTCGAAGTCGACAACTGGCCTGGCGACGTCGAAGGCCTGACCGGTCCGGCGCTGATGGAGCGCATGCAAAAACACGCCGAGCGCTTTGCCACAGAGATCGTTTACGACCACATCCACACCGCCAAGTTGCAGCAGCGCCCGTTCGAACTCATTGGCGACAGCGGCACTTACACCTGCGACGCGTTGATCATCGCCACCGGCGCCTCGGCGCAGTATCTGGGCCTGCCCTCGGAAGAAGCCTTCGCCGGCAAAGGGGTTTCGGCCTGCGCGACCTGTGACGGCTTCTTCTATCGCAATCAGGTGGTCGCCGTGGTGGGCGGCGGCAATACCGCTGTCGAGGAGGCGCTGTACCTGTCGAACATCGCCAAAGAGGTGCATTTGATCCATCGCCGCGACAAATTGCGCTCGGAGAAAATCCTTCAGGACAAACTGTTCGAAAAAGCCGCCAGCGGCAATGTTCGCCTGCACTGGAACCAGAATCTGGACGAAGTGCTGGGCGATGCCAGCGGCGTGACCGGTGCGCGCCTGCGTGACAGCCACAGCGGGCAGACCCACGAACTGACACTGGCCGGCGTGTTCATCGCCATCGGCCACAAACCCAACACCGACCTGTTTCAGGGCCAATTACCAATGCGCGACGGCTACCTGCTGGTCAAGGGCGGCAGCGACGGCGACGCCACCTCCACGGAGATCCCCGGCGTCTTCGCTGCCGGCGATGTGGCCGACCACGTCTACCGCCAGGCCGTGACCTCGGCCGGCGCCGGCTGCATGGCGGCACTGGACGCGGAGAAGTATCTGGACGACATTCCTGTCATTTAACGGCACACTTTATCGCGGGCCTGATGCCCGCACTGCCCTCCCCTTCTGCAAGCCTGGACGCCATGCTGACTTGGTTACAACGCAATTCCCTGACCTTCCCGCCCCTGGAAAAGGCCATGCGCGATCCCAATGGATTGCTGGCTGCCGGTGGCGATCTGTCCGCCGATCGGCTGGTGCAGGCTTACCGGCACGGCTGTTTTCCGTGGTTCTCCGAAGGCCAGCCGATCCTCTGGTGGTCGCCGGACCCACGCACCGTGCTGTTTCCCGACGAACTGCATGTCTCGCGCAGCCTCGGCAAATTGCTGCGCAAGCAACGCTACCAGGTGACTTTCGATCAGGATTTCGACGCCGTGATCCGTGCCTGCGCCGCCCCCAGGGATTACGCCGACGGCACCTGGATCACCGAAGCCATGCAGGACGCCTACCTCGAACTGCACCGCCGCGGCTTCGCCCACTCGGTAGAGGTCTGGGATCATGGCCAACTGGTCGGCGGCCTGTATGGCCTGGCGATGGGTCAGCTGTTTTTCGGCGAATCGATGTTCAGCCGCGCCGACAACGCCTCCAAATTCGGCTTTGCCACGCTGGTGCAGCATTTGAAAGACGCTGGATTCGTTCTGATTGACTGCCAGATGCCGACCGATCATCTGCACAGCCTCGGCGCCCGCGCGATCCCCCGCCACGAATTCGCCGACTATCTGGCTCGCCACCTGGATCAACCGAGTCGTGCCACCTGGGTTTGCTGAGCGACTTTTGCGCGCGTGGCTTACACTTAATTCACCAGCTTATCCCGAGGGTTGATCATGACCGAGTTGGCGCGCTTGAAGTTCTATGCCACTCAGCCTCATTCCTGCAGTTATCTGCCCGAGGAGCAGGCGACGACGCTGTTTCTCGACCCGAGTCAGCCCATGGATGTGCACGTCTACGCAGACCTGTCGGAAATGGGTTTTCGTCGCAGCGGCGATCATCTGTATCGGCCCCATTGCCAGAATTGCAATGCGTGCGTGCCTGCACGCATCCCGGTGGCGCAGTTCCTGCCCAACCGCCAGCAGAAACGTATTTTCAAACGCAATGCCGATCTGCAGGTACGCCCGGTAAAACCGCACTTCAGCGAAGAATATTTCGATCTGTACCAGCGCTACATCGAGCAGCGCCATGCCGACGGCGACATGTACCCGCCAAGTCGTGACCAGTTCTCGACCTTTCTGGTGCGCGATCTGCCCTTCTCGCGCTTTTATGAATTTCGTCTCGACGGACGGTTACTCGCCGTCGCGGTGACCGATCTGCTGCCCAACGGCCTGTCGGCGGTCTATACCTTCTACGAACCTGACGAGGAACGCCGCAGCCTGGGGCGTTTCGCAATCCTGTGGCAAATCACCGAAAGCCAGCGCCTGGGGCTAGAGGCGGTGTATCTCGGTTACTGGATAAAGAACTGCAAAAAGATGAACTACAAGACCCAGTATCGCCCCATCGAATTGCTGATTAATCAGCGCTGGGTGATCCTGAACTAATCGCAAGCCGTAAACCCCTTGGCTTGAACCCCCTTTTTCGGGCACAATGCACGCCGCTTTTGCCTGGCGCAGTTGCACCGGGCCATTCATTGGACACCGAGGGCTTTACTGCATGTCGAAAGAAGACAGCTTCGAAATGGAAGGCACTGTCGTCGACACCCTGCCCAACACCATGTTTCGTGTGGAGTTGGAAAATGGGCACGTCGTAACCGCGCATATTTCCGGCAAGATGCGCAAGAACTACATTCGTATTCTTACCGGTGACAAAGTGCGCGTCGAGCTGACGCCCTATGACTTGAGCAAAGGGCGCATTACTTACCGCGCTCGCTAATCAAGTCAATACAAGACGCCCGGCTTTGCCGGGCGTTTTTGTTTGTCTGCGATTTGGGTTTGGGTTTGGGTTTGTGAGCATATCCGTTGCTGCGGGGGTTGCTGATTACGGTTCCGCCCTTACGGCGGGTCACTTTTTCCAAACGCCGAAAAAGTAACCAAAAAGGCTTCCCCCGGCGTACGGCACTTCGCTGAGGCTCAGTGTTCCCTCGCTACGGTGTCCATCCGGGGGCATCGCCTCCGGTTTGCTTCGCTGCACCTCCTCTCGATGGATGCGGCTTCGCCGCATGGCGCTGCGCGCCCACCCCCCTGATGGACACCTTCGCTCGGCCTGCCGAAGGGGCTGAAGATCAAAAGCCACATCAAAAGCCAAAGCCAAAGCCAAAGCCAAAGCCAAAGCAGATCAAAAGATCACAGCCTTCGGCAGTTCCTACATGGGATTGGGTGTTTTCATTTGGAGTTTGGTCGGCTGACAGGCCGCCTTCGCGAGCAAGCCCGCTCCCACAGTGGATTGGGGTAGGCAGTTGGAGATTGGCAGACTGGTCGGCCGCCATCGCTGGCAGGCCAGCTCCCACAATTGGGCCGGGTGCATCAGCAAGAGATTGGTCGGCTGTCAGGCCGCCATCGCCAGCAGGCTGGCTCCTACAATTCAGAGAGCGTGCAACCCTGCGGCGAAGCCGCCCCACTCAACACAATGAGCGTTAGCTCGAGTAAAGCTTTTGATCTCAGGGCCCGTCGGCAGGCTGAGTGGAGGGATTTATCCGGGGGTGGGAGCGCAGCGACCGTTTGGCGCAGCCAAACACAGCGAGAGGAGGTGCAGCGAAGCAAACCGTAGGCGCTGCCCCCCGGATGAATCCCGCAGCGAAGGAACCCGAGCCTAGGCGAGGGCCGAACGTCAGGGTAAAGCCTTTTTGGTTACTTTTTCGGCGTCTGGAAAAAGTGACCCGCCGTAAGGGCGGAACCCCAAGCAGCCATAACCGCAGCAACGGATATACACCCAAAAACATCAGCCAACAAAAAGGCGCCCGAAGGCGCCCTCTAAACCAACAACCAAGCAGTCAGGCCATCTCCGCCGTAGTCTCGAAGTCAAACGTCAGCTCACCATCCTTGATGTCGATGTGCACCACACCGCCATGCTCGGCCAGCTCGCCAAACAGAATCTCCTCCGCCAGCGGACGCTTGATCTTGTCCTGGATCAGACGCGCCATCGGACGTGCGCCCATCGCCGAGTCATACCCACCGGCCGCCAGCCAACTGCGCGCCGCATCGGTAACCTCCAGCAACACACGCTTGTCTTCCAGCTGCGCCTGCAGTTCGGTAAGGAACTTGTCCACCACGCTTTTGATGACCTCATGGCTGAGGCGACCAAACTGGATAATGGTGTCCAGACGGTTACGGAACTCTGGCGTGAAGCTCTTCTTGATCACTTCCATCGCATCAGACGAGTGGTCCTGATGGGTGAAACCGATCGAAGCACGCGCCGCGGTTTCGGCACCGGCGTTGGTGGTCATGATCACGATCACATTGCGGAAATCCGCCTTGCGCCCGTTGTTGTCGGTGAGCGTGCCGTGGTCCATCACCTGCAGCAGCAGGTTGAAGACTTCCGGATGCGCCTTCTCGATTTCATCGAGCAGCAATACACAGTGCGGCTGCTTGGTGATCGCTTCGGTCAACAGACCGCCCTGATCAAAGCCGACATAGCCCGGAGGCGCACCGATCAGACGCGATACGGTGTGGCGCTCCATGTACTCGGACATGTCGAAGCGCACCAGTTCGATGCCCAACGCCTTGGCCAGTTGCCGCGCGGCCTCGGTTTTACCGACACCGGTGGGGCCTGCGAACAGGAACGAACCGACTGGTTTGTCAGGCGACTTGAGGCCGGCACGGGACAGTTTGATCGCGGTCGACAGCGAATCGATCGCCGCATCCTGACCAAACACCGTCAGCTTCAGGTCGCGCTCCAGGTTACGCAGCAATTCCTTGTCGGAGCTGGTGACGTGTTTTGGCGGAATCCGCGCGATCTTCGCCACAATGTCTTCAACCTGCGGCACTTCGATACGTTTGACGCGCATCTCGACCGGTTGCAGGCGCTGGTAGGCACCCGCCTCGTCGATCACGTCGATGGCCTTGTCCGGCATATGCCGGTCATTGATGTAGCGCGATGCCAGCTCGGCAGCGGCGCGCAACGACTCATCGCTGTATTCGATGTTGTGGTGCTGTTCGAAACGCCCTTTCAGGCCGCGCAGGATACCGATGGTGTCTTCCACCGACGGTTCGACGACATCGACCTTCTGGAAGCGTCGTGCCAGCGCACGATCCTTCTCGAAGATGCCACGGAATTCCTGGAACGTGGTCGAGCCGATGCAGCGAATGTCGCCAGACGACAGCAGCGGCTTGAGCAGGTTCGAGGCATCCATTACGCCACCGGACGCAGCGCCCGCACCGATGATGGTGTGGATCTCGTCGATGAACAGGATCGCCTGCGGACGTTTTTTCAGTTCATTGAGCAGCGCCTTGAAGCGCTTCTCGAAATCACCGCGATACTTGGTGCCCGCGAGCAGAGCACCGAGATCGAGCGAATAGACGACGCTGTTGGCCAGCAGATCCGGCACCTGGTTGTCGACAATCCGCTTGGCCAGGCCTTCGGCAATCGCGGTTTTACCCACGCCTGCCTCGCCGACCAGCAACGGATTGTTCTTGCGCCGGCGCGCAAGAATCTGCGCGACACGCTCGACTTCCGATTCGCGGCCGACCAGCGGGTCGATCCGACCCTGGCGCGCGAGTTCGTTGAGATTGCTGGCATAAGCATCCAGCGGATTGCCTGAAGAAGAAGACTCACCGCCCTCGTCGTCCTGCATATCTTGTTCACCTTCAGAGTGATCGCCGTGCCCTGGCACTTTGGAAATGCCGTGGGCGATGTAATTGACGACATCAATGCGCGCAACGCTCTGCTGTTTCAGCAGGAATACGGCCTGACTCTCTTGCTCACTGAAGATTGCAACCAGCACGTTGGCGCCGGTTACTTCGCGTTTGCCCGAGCTCTGCACATGGAAGACAGCACGTTGCAGTACACGCTGGAAGCCCAGGGTTGGCTGGGTTTCGCGATCTTCGTCGTGGACGGGGATCAATGGCGTGGTGGAGTCGATGAACTCCTGCAGGTCGTGCTTGAGTTTGTCGAGGTTTGCGCCGCAGGCACGCAATACGGTGGCGGCAGCCTCATTGTCCAATAGGGCCAGCAGCAGGTGTTCGACGGTCATGAATTCATGACGCTTCGAACGAGCCTCCTTGAAGGCAAGATTGAGGGTGACTTCGAGCTCGCGGTTTAACATAGCTTCACCTCATACCCAAGTGGTCGGCGATTAACCGTCCTTCTCGATTTCACAGAGTAGCGGATGCTGGCTTTCCCTGGCGTACTGGTTGACCTGCATGGCCTTTGTCTCGGCGATGTCGCGGGTAAACACTCCACATACTGCCCGTCCTTCTGTGTGAACGGCCAGCATGACCTTGGTCGCCAGCTCGCGATTCAGGTTAAAAAACACCTCGAGCACTTCGACGACGAAATCCATCGGTGTGTAGTCATCATTGAACAAAACCACCTTGTACATCGGCGGCGCCTGTAACGCAGGCTTTGCTTCCTGAACAGCAACGCCTGCCGAATCGTCGTCGTGCTCCTGTGGATGATCCTTTTGGAGAAGCGGGCGATCCTGATTGAATGTTAGTCGAATCTGGCTGATTGCATGCATGGAAAGAAAGGTTCGTCAGTTGTGCAAATACAGTGGTGGGGGCGGCTGTACACCTTTTCAACTCCGACTGCCCGGTCACCTTGACTATCGGGAAAACGGTGTTACAACCAATAGAGCCCACAGTGGGTAAAAAAGATCCGCGGAGTCAATCCTTTTAACGGATTAGATTGCGGATGTCCTGGATGATACTCCAGCGATGGAGTCTGTTGCAGAGGGATTTGAGCATGGCTGTCGGCAAGGTCAAGTGGTTCAACAATGCCAAGGGATTCGGCTTCATCAATACCGATGCCCGCGAGGGGAAGGACGAGGATGGCAAGGACATCGATTTCTTTGCTCACTACTCCGCCATTGAAATGGACGGGTACAAAACCCTCAAAGCAGGGCAAATAGTTAAATTTGAGATCGTGCAAGGGCCAAAAGGCCTGCACGCGACAAAAATTCAGAATGTCGAGACCGCAAAAGATAGTGCCTCGACAGCCGCTCAGCACCAATCAGTGACCAGCTGAAGCAACCCGAACACCTGCCAGAAAACAAACCGCCCGGCTCGATCACTCGAGCCGGGCGGTTTCGTTGCGACTGCCACTCTTACATGTGCTTGATGATCGCCTCACCGAAGCCCGAAGAAGACACCAGCGTGGCACCTTCCATCAGACGCTCGAAGTCATAGGTCACGGTCTTGGCCTTGATGGCGCCATTGGTGCCCTTGATGATCAGGTCAGCCGCTTCGGTCCAGCCCAGATGACGCAACATCATCTCGGCCGACAGAATCACCGAACCCGGGTTGACCTGGTCCTTGCCGGCGTACTTCGGCGCGGTACCGTGGGTCGCCTCGAACATGGCCACGGTGTCGGACAGGTTGGCGCCCGGCGCGATACCGATACCGCCCACTTCCGCCGCCAGGGCGTCGGAGAGGTAGTCACCGTTGAGGTTCAGCGTGGCGATTACGTCGTACTCGGCTGGACGCAGCAGGATCTGCTGAAGCATGGCGTCGGCGATGGCGTCCTTGACGATGACTTCACGGCCGGTTTTCGGGTTCTTGAATTTCATCCATGGACCGCCATCAAGCAGCTCGGCGCCGAATTCTTCCTTCGCCACCTCGTAACCCCAGTCCTTGAAGGCACCTTCGGTGAATTTCATGATGTTGCCCTTGTGCACGATGGTCAGCGACTTGCGGTCGTTGTCCACCACGTATTGCAGGGCCTTGCGCACCAGACGTTTGGTGCCTTCCTTGGAAACAGGCTTGATGCCGATACCGCAATCCTGGTCGAAACGGATCTTGGTGACGCCCATTTCTTCTTTCAGAAACTTGATGACCTTGGTGGCCTCAGGGGAGCCGGCCTTCCATTCGATACCGGCATAAATGTCTTCGGAGTTCTCGCGGAAAATCACCATGTCGACGTCGCCAGGCTTTTTCACCGGGCTTGGCACACCTTCGAACCACACCACGGGACGCAGGCACACATACAGATCGAGTTGCTGGCGCAGGGCTACGTTGAGGGAGCGGATGCCACCACCGACCGGGGTGGTCAGCGGGCCCTTGATGGAGACCACGTAATCCTTGACGGCGTCCAGGGTTTCCTGGGGCAGCCAAGTGTCCTGGTCGTAGACCTGGGTCGCTTTTTCGCCAGCATAAACCTCCATCCAGGAAATCTTGCGCTTGCCCCCGTAGGCCTTGGCCACGGCAGCATCAACCACTTTGATCATCACCGGGCTGACGTCGACGCCAATGCCGTCACCTTCAATGAAGGGGATGATCGGGTTATCAGGAACATTGAGAGAATGGTCTGCATTGACGGTGATTTTGTCGCCGACGGCTGGAACCTGAATCTTCTTGTAACCCATGCTGAACTCCATTGTTTGGATTGAACATCTGGCTTGGTTCGAGCGTAACCCAGTTAAATCAACACGCAAACCCTCTGTTCACGGCGCGGCTACATCTGGTTTCGTACAAGCCTGAAAGCAAAGGGAAAAGCGCCAAACTCAAGCATTCGCAGCGACTCTACGCCCCACCCGCCCCTGCGACCTTTAGACCAATGGACGAGAATCGTTGCATATGAACCATCGGCAGATTGCCAGCTACCTATGTATAATGCCGCCCGCTGACCAAAGGGTCACGACGGCTGGCCTCTCTAGCACGAGACTTTCCGCCTGATTGGTCGGGTTGTTACCGCAGTCCGACTGCTTGACGCT
This sequence comes from Pseudomonas sp. IT-93MI4, assembly GCF_949767635.1. Lineage (NCBI taxonomy): Bacteria > Pseudomonadati > Pseudomonadota > Gammaproteobacteria > Pseudomonadales > Pseudomonadaceae > Pseudomonas > Pseudomonas sp. IT-93MI4. Next base: position 137,519 of record NZ_CATKPP010000004.1, on the reverse strand, counting down.
CTACTGATGCACCCAACATCACCGCGAAGAATCTCGACATTCGGTTCATGGATGACTTTGAACGAACGCGCTTACCCGGCGCCCCTCGAGTTTCTGCGCACGCTTTAGCAAAGAAGAGAGAGTTAATCCGAATATGCCCACCCGCTCGAAGATCATCTATACCTTCACCGACGAAGCTCCAGCCCTCGCCACCTATTCCCTGCTGCCGATCATCGAGGCTTACACCGCCTCGGCCGATATCGCCGTGGAAACCCGCGATATCTCTCTTGCAGCACGCATCCTGGCCAGCTTCCCCGAGCAACTGGGCGACAAAGCCGTAGCCGACCACCTCGCCGAACTGGGCGACCTGGCCGTTACGCCTGAAGCCAACATCATCAAGCTGCCGAACATCAGTGCTTCGGTGCCTCAGCTGCAAGCAGCGATCAAAGAACTGCAAGCCCAGGGTTACAACCTGCCGGACTACCCGGAAACCGTGACCAACGACGCCGAAAAAGAAGCCAAGGCGCGTTACGACAAGGTCAAGGGCAGCGCCGTGAACCCGGTTCTGCGTGAAGGCAACTCCGACCGCCGCGCTCCGCTGTCGGTCAAGAACTACGCGCGCAAGCACCCGCACAAAATGGGCGCGTGGGCCAAAGACTCCAAGTCCCACGTCGCTCACATGAGCACCGGCGATTTCTACGGCAGCGAAAAAGCTGCCCTGATCGACGCCGCTGACGCTGTGAAAATCGAGCTGATCGCCAAAGACGGCACCGCGACCGTCCTGAAAGAAAAAACCAGCGTTCAGGCTGGCGAGATCCTCGACTGCGCCGTGATGAGCAAAAACGCCCTGCGCGCGTTCATCGCCGCTGAAATCGAAAGCGCCAAGGCCCAGGGCGTGCTGCTCTCGGTTCACCTGAAAGCGACCATGATGAAGGTCTCCGACCCGATCATGTTCGGCCAGATCGTTGCCGAGTTCTATAAAGACGCCCTGACCAAGCACGCTGACGTGCTGGCCCAGATCGGCTTCAACCTGAACAACGGCATTGGCGATCTGTACGCGCGCATCAAGGCCCTGCCGGCCGAGCAGCAAGCACAGATCGAAGCTGACATCGCAGCGGTCTACGCTGCTCGCCCATCGCTGGCGATGGTCAACTCCGACAAGGGCATCACCAACCTGCACGTGCCGAGCGACGTCATCGTCGACGCCTCGATGCCAGCGATGATCCGTGACTCCGGCAAGATGTGGGGCACCGATGGTCAGCTGCACGACACCAAGGCTGTGATCCCGGATCGTTGCTACGCAACCATCTACCAGGCTGTGATCGAAGATTGCAAAGCCAATGGCGCGTTCGATCCGACCACCATGGGCAGCGTGCCAAACGTTGGCCTGATGGCGAAGAAAGCCGAAGAGTACGGCTCGCACGACAAGACCTTCCAGATCAAGGCTGACGGCGTGGTTCGCGTTACCGACAGCAAGGGCAAGCTGCTGATGGAGCAGGCTGTTGAAGCCGGCGACATCTTCCGCATGTGCCAGACCAAAGATGCGCCGATCCAGGACTGGGTCAAACTGGCCGTCAACCGTGCTCGCGCCAGCAGCACCCCGGCGATCTTCTGGCTGGACCCGATGCGCGCCCACGACGGTGTAGTGATCGAGAAGGTTCAGGCTTACCTGAAGGATCACGACACCAGCGGCCTGGACATCCAGATCATGGCGCCGGTCGATGCCATGAAGTACACCCTGCAGCGCACCCGCGAAGGCAAGGACACCATTTCGGTGACCGGCAACGTACTGCGCGACTACCTGACCGACCTGTTCCCGATCATGGAACTGGGCACCAGCGCCAAGATGCTGTCGATCGTGCCGCTGATGAATGGCGGTGGCCTGTTCGAAACCGGCGCCGGTGGTTCGGCGCCGAAGCACGTGCAGCAACTGGTCGAAGAGAACTTCCTGCGCTGGGACTCGCTGGGCGAGTTCCTGGCGCTGGCAGCGTCCCTCGAGCATTTGGGTGTGAACTACAACAACCCGAAAGCGCTGGTTCTGTCGAAAACCCTGGATCAGGCCACCGGTCAGTTCCTCGACAACAACAAGTCGCCATCGCGCAAAGTCGGCAACATCGACAACCGCGGCAGCCACTTCTATCTGGCGATGTACTGGGCTCAGGCCCTGGCCGCCCAGACCGAAGACGCTGCACTGCAAGCGCAGTTCGCGACCCTGGCCAAAACCCTGACCGAGAACGAGGCGACCATCGTTGCCGAGCTCAACGCCGTGCAGGGCAAGCCAGTCGACATCGGCGGTTACTACCACGCCGACGCCGAGCTGATCAGCAAGGCCATGCGCCCAAGCGCAACCTTCAACGCGGCGATTGCTGCGCTGGTTTAAAGTTGTAAAGGGAACATCACAAACCCCGGCCGTGTGCCGGGGTTTGTGTTTTCAGAATTCACAAAAATCCCATGTGGGAGCGAGCCTGCTCGCGAATGCGGTTTATCATTCACCACCTTCGTTGACTGACCCACCGCTTTCGCGAGCAGGCTCGCTCCCACAGTTGACCGCGCTACCATCGAGGAAACCCTATGGAATGGCTCCCCCACATCACCGTCGCCACCATCGTCGAAGACAACGGCCGCTTCCTGATGGTCGAAGAGCACAAGGCCGGGCGTAATGTGCTCAACCAGCCGGCCGGTCATCTGGACCCGAACGAGACCCTGATCGACGCCGCCATCCGCGAAACCCTTGAGGAAACCGGCTGGGACGTCGAACCCACCGGCGTGATCGGCATTTATCTGTATACCGCGCCGAGCAACGGCGTGACGTATCAACGCGTGTGCTTCAGCGCCAAAGCGGTGAAACACCACCCCGACTATCAACTGGACGACGGCATCGTCGGCGCCAAGTGGTTGACCCGCAGCGAATTAATCGCCCAGCGCGACAACTGGCGCAGTGAACTGATCATCCGTTGCATCGACGACTATCTGGCCGGTCATCACTTCAGTCTCGAACTGATCCGCCCTTCTCTTTAGCCTTGAGGCCGTGAGCCTGCTAGAATCGCGTCCTTTTTCAAGACACTCATTGAATCCCTATGCGTGATCCAGCCCCTTCTGACACATCCAAGAAGCGCGTCATTGTCGGCATGTCCGGCGGCGTGGACTCTTCCGTTTCCGCTCTCCTGCTGATCGAGCAGGGCTTTGAAGTGGAAGGCCTGTTCATGAAGAACTGGGAAGAAGACGACGGAACGGAATACTGCACCGCCATGGACGACCTGGCGGATGCCCAGGCCGTGTGCGACAAGATCGGTATCAAGCTGCACACCGCCAACTTCGCCGCCGAGTACTGGGACAACGTGTTCGAGCACTTCCTCGCCGAATACAAGGCCGGACGCACGCCGAACCCGGACATCCTGTGCAACCGCGAGATCAAGTTCAAGGCGTTCCTCGACTACGCCATGATGCTTGGCGCCGACCTGATTGCCACCGGCCACTATGTGCGCCGTCGTGACATCGATGGCCGCACCGAACTGCTCAAGGGCCTCGACCCGAACAAGGACCAGAGCTACTTCCTGCACGCCGTCGGCGGCGAACAGATCGCCAAGACCCTGTTCCCGGTCGGTGAACTGGAAAAGCCCGAAGTTCGCGCCATTGCCGAGAAATACGAGCTGGCGACCGCCAAGAAGAAGGATTCCACCGGGATCTGCTTCATCGGCGAGCGACGTTTCAGCGACTTCCTCAAGCAATACCTGCCGGCGCAACCGGGCGAGATCAAGACCACCGAAGGCGAAGTCATCGGCCGCCACCACGGCTTGATGTACCACACCATCGGTCAGCGTCAGGGCCTGGGCATTGGCGGCCTGAAAGATGCGGGCGACGAGCCGTGGTACGTGCTGCGCAAGGATCTGGACACCAACGAGCTGATCGTCGGCCAGGGCAACAACCATCCGTGGCTGTTCTCCAGCGCCCTGCTCGCTTCGGAAATCTATTGGGTCAACCCGATCGACCTGAGCCAGCCACTGCGCCTGACCGCCAAAGTGCGTTATCGCCAGAGCGATCAGGCCTGCACCCTGGAAAAAACCGAAAACGGCTACCGCGCCGTGTTCGATGAACCGCAACGCGCGGTGACCCCGGGCCAGTCCGTGGTGTTCTACGACGGTGAAATCTGCCTCGGTGGCGGAGTGATCGAAGTTGCCGAGCCGTGGAGCGGCCAGGCATGAGCCCGACTCAGGAGCAACTGACGGCGCTGGGCGGGGTGTTTCTCGCCGCGGTGCTGGTCGACCGCATCGCCAAGACCGGCCAGACCAGCGAGGCCGGCCTGAGCTGCATGCTCGGCAGCCTGCTGGTACGCGACCCGAAGGACACACTGGATGTGTACGGCGGCGACGACCTCAATCTGCGCGAGGGTTATCGCGCATTGATCGGCGCCCTCGAGCGCGACCCGAGCACCCTGCAACGCGAACCGCTGCGCTATGCCCTGTCGATGCTCGGCCTGGAACGCCAATTGGCCAAACGTGACGACATGCTCGACACCATTGGCAAGCGCCTGCCGCAGATCCAGTCGCAGGTCGAACACTTCGGCCCGGCTCACGAAAACGTGATCGCCGCCTGCGGTGCGCTGTATCAGGACACCCTGAGCACGCTGCGCCAGCGGATTCAGGTGCATGGCGACATGCGCAACCTGCAGCAACCGAGCAACGCTTCGAAGATCCGCGCGCTGCTGCTGGCCGGCATCCGTTCGGCACGCCTGTGGCGACAGCTCGGCGGCCACCGCTGGCAGTTGGTGATCAGCCGGCGCAAGCTGCTCAAAGAGCTGTATCCGTTGATGCGCAGCGAGTAAATCGTCGCGCAATAAAAGTTTTGTAGTCTGTAGCGCGTAATACGCCGGTCAGTTGGCAACGGACCGGCGGATTTTTTCATGTATGATACGCGCCCCATTTCGTTGCCCGACTGTCCGAGAACACCCCATGCAGCTCTCTTCGCTCACTGCGGTTTCCCCTGTTGACGGCCGCTACGCCGGCAAAACCCAGGCCCTGCGCCCGATTTTCAGCGAGTACGGCCTGATCCGTGCCCGCGTCCTGGTTGAAGTGCGCTGGCTCCAGCGCCTGGCCGCCCACGCCGGTATCCCGGAAGTGCCCGCCTTCTCCGCCGAGGCCAACGCCGTTCTCAATGAACTGGCGGAAAACTTCTCGCTGGAGCACGCCGAGCGCGTCAAAGAGATCGAGCGCACCACCAACCACGACGTCAAGGCGATCGAATACCTGCTCAAGGAGCAGGCGGCCAAGCTGCCGGAGCTGGCCAAGGTCAGCGAGTTCATCCACTTTGCCTGCACCAGTGAAGACATCAACAACCTGTCCCACGCCCTGATGCTGCGCGAAGGCCGTGACGACGTGATGCTGCCGCTGATGCGCCAGACTGCCAACGCCATCCGCGAACTGGCGATCCGCTTCGCCGACGTGCCGATGCTGTCGCGCACCCACGGCCAACCGGCCTCCCCGACTACTCTGGGTAAAGAGCTGGCGAACGTGGTTTACCGTCTCGAGCGTCAGATCGCTCAAGTCGCTGCCGTGCCGCTGCTGGGCAAGATCAATGGCGCCGTAGGCAACTACAACGCGCACCTGTCGGCCTACCCGCAGATCGACTGGGAAGCCAATGCCCGCGCCTTCATCGAAGACGAACTGGGCCTGGGCTTCAACCCGTACACCACGCAGATCGAACCGCATGACTACATCGCCGAGCTGTTCGACGCGATCGCGCGCTTCAACACCATCCTGATCGACTTCGACCGTGACATCTGGGGCTACATTTCCCTGGGTTATTTCAAACAGCGCACCATCGCTGGCGAAATCGGTTCGTCGACCATGCCGCACAAGGTCAACCCGATCGACTTCGAAAACTCCGAAGGCAACCTGGGCATCGCCAATGCACTGTTCCAGCACCTGGCGAGCAAACTGCCGATCTCCCGCTGGCAGCGCGACCTGACCGACTCCACCGTACTGCGCAACCTCGGTGTGGGCTTCGCTCACAGCGTGATCGCCTACGAAGCCAGCCTCAAAGGCATCAGCAAGCTTGAGCTGAACGCTGACAAGATCGCTGCCGATCTGGACGCTTGCTGGGAAGTATTGGCCGAGCCGATCCAGACCGTGATGCGCCGCTACAACATCGAAAACCCGTACGAAAAGCTCAAAGAACTGACCCGCGGCAAGGGCATCAGCCCTGAAGCGCTGCAGACTTTCATCGACGGCCTGGACATGCCAGCCGAAGCGAAAGCCGAGCTGAAACAGCTGACCCCGGCCAACTACATCGGCAACGCTGTGGCGCAAGCCAAACGCATCTGATTCACCGCTTGACCCGTTTGAGACGCCCGGCCGCGCCGGGCGTTTTTATTCCCGTCTGAAAAATGCTTTTTTTCAATAGGTTACACATGAATCCTGATACTCCTCTTCAACTTCTGGGCGGTCTCACGGCGCGCGAATTCATGCGCGATTACTGGCAGAAAAAGCCGCTGCTGATCCGTCAGGCCATCCCTGACTTCGAAAGCCCGATCGACGCCGACGAACTGGCCGGCCTGGCCCTGGAAGAAGAGGTCGAGTCGCGCCTGGTGATCGAGCACGGCGAGCGTCCGTGGGAGCTGCGTCGTGGCCCGTTCGCCGAAGACGAATTCAGCAAGCTGCCGGAAAAAGAGTGGACCCTGCTCGTTCAGGCCGTTGATCAATTCGTCCCGGAAGTCAGCGAGCTGCTGGAAAACTTCCGCTTCCTGCCGAGCTGGCGCGTCGATGACGTGATGATCAGCTTCGCCGCCCCGGGTGGCAGCGTCGGCCCGCACTTCGACAATTACGACGTGTTCCTGCTGCAAGGCCACGGCCAGCGCAACTGGAAGATCGGCCAGATGTGCGACTCCGACAGCCCGCTGCTGCAACACGCGGATCTGCGCATCCTCGCCGAATTCCACGAGACCGAAGAATGGGTGCTGGAACCGGGCGACATGCTTTACCTGCCACCGCGCCTGGCCCACTGCGGTGTCGCCGTCGACAACTGCATGACCTACTCGGTCGGCTTCCGCGCGCCGAGCGCTTCTGAAGTACTGACCCACTTCACCGACTTCCTCAGTCAGTTCCTGACTGACGAAGAACGCTACACCGACGCCGATGCGAAACCGGTCAGCGATGATCCACATCAGATCCAGCACGATGCACTCGGTCGCCTGAAAAGCCTGCTCGCCGAGCACATGAGCGACGAACGCCTGCTGCTGACCTGGTTCGGCCAGTACATGACCGAGCCGCGCTACCCGGAACTGGTGGTCGGCCCGGAAGACGTTGAAGAAGATGACTTCCTCAATGCCCTGCAGGACGGCGCGGTGCTGATCCGCAACCCGAGCGCGCGCCTGGCCTGGTCGGAAGTCGATGACGACCTGCTGCTGTTCGCCAGCGGCCAGAGCCGTTACCTGCCGGGCAAGCTGCGCGAGCTGCTGAAGATGATCTGCGCCGCCGATGCGCTGCATGTCGACAACCTCGGCGAGTGGCTCAACGACGAAGACGGTCGCGGCCTGCTGTGCGAGCTGGTCAAACAGGGCAGCCTGGGATTTGCCGATGAATAAGATTCGCGTACGTGTCGCAGACTGGCAAAAGGACAACGCCGAGATCCGGCGCATTCGTGAAACGGTGTTCATCGCCGAACAATCGGTGCCACCCGAGCTGGAATGGGACGCCGATGACGCGACCGCCGTGCATTTTCTGGCGTTCGAAGGCGACTTTCCGATCGGCACCGCCCGCCTGCTGCCCGACGGGCACATTGGTCGGGTTTCGGTGTTGAAGGACTGGCGCGGGATGAAGGTGGGCGATGCGCTGATGCAAGCGGTCATCGCCGAAGCCGAAGCCCGCGGCCTGAAAGAGCAGATGCTCAGTGCGCAGGTACAGGCCACGGCGTTCTATGAGCGCCTGGGCTTCAGCCTGGTCAGCGAGGAATTTCTCGAAGCCGGGATTCCGCACGTCGATATGGTTCGGCATTCGGCCTGATCAACAGAGATCTTGTGATCTTTGGAGATCCTGTGGTGAGGGGATTTATCCCCGATGGACTGCGAAGCAGGCCCAAGGTTTTTTGGGGCCGCTCCGCGCCCCATCGGGGATAAATCCCCTCACCACAAAGGCTCTTGAGCCCCCCTCAAAACGCCCCGCCATTTTCCGATGCCGGGGCGTTTTGCTGTCTACGATTCAACTTGCCCCACCCCGGGCCGACAAACTGGCAATATCAAGCCTTTCGAAGCGGAGATAACGGACATGTCCCTACGCACCCTGCTCACCACCCTGCTGCTCGGTTGCAGTTTTTCGGTGATGGCAGCCACAGAAATCGTGCCTCTAAATTATCGCACCAGCGCCGACATGCTGCCGATGGCGCAAGACTTTATCGGCAAGGACGGTCAGGTCAGCGCCTATGGCAACCAACTGATCATCAAGGCCGAGCCGGACAAGATTCAGGAACTCAAAGCGCTGATTACCCAGCTCGATACTGCGCCCAAACGCCTGTTGATCACGGTTGATACCAATGAAAACAACGGTCGCGGCGATGAAGGCTACTCTGTCAACGGCGCGCAGCCGAATCAGACCCGCATTATCAGCCGCAGCACCGCCAGCCGTGACGGCGGCGTGCAGCAAGTACAGGCCACCGACGGCATGCCGGCGCTGATTCAGGTCGGCCAAAGTGTGCCGATCACCAGCAGCCAGACCAACTCCTACGGCGACTACAGCAGCCAGACCCAATACCGTAACGTCACCCAAGGCTTCTACGTGACGGCGAGCGTCACCGGCGACATCGTTCACCTGGCAATCAGTACCAACCGTGACCGCATGAGCCAGGAACGTCCCGATGTAGTGAACGTGCAAAGTACCGACACAACGGTCAGCGGACGCCTGGGCGAATGGATCACCCTCGCCGGCGTAAATCGCCAGACTCAGGCCGACAAACAGGGCCTGACCCGCAGCTACTCGACTCAAGGCCGAGATGACATGACTTTACGGGTCAAAGTCGACGCCCTGGACTAAAGCACCGAAAACTGACTGATTAGTCGTATTAGACGAAAGATGTAGTGCTTGAAAAAAAGCACTACAAAACGTTTGACGAGCCAAAAAAGCGAAGGCATGATGGCCTCGCTCCCGCTAATCAGAGGCCCTGGCAAGGGCCTTCGAAGCGACGTTCGCACCTACCCCGCGAACCGCTTCGTGTCTGTACCGCCCACAAGGTGTGTTTGACGAGGTTGCCGACTGGAACGAAGTTGTCCCGAGGGACGGAAGCGTATTTAGGTAACCCGGCTTCACGCTGTAGTCCGTATAAAGGCCCACGACGCCCGAATTCGCCCGCAGTCCGCCACTACCTGCTCACTTCCCCTCGAGCCCATCGTTCATCCCGTCGCCTACCCCGCCGAACCCGACTTGACCACCTAAGCTTCTGGTCAGCGAGCGCAGGAATTTTCCACCGCAGAACAACTTTTCATAAAGACGCGACGAGGTTTATCTCCATGGCACTGACACGCGAACAGCAAATTGCAGCCCTTGAAAAAGACTGGGCTGAAAACCCGCGCTGGAAAGGCGTGACTCGCACTTACTCCGCTGCTGACGTCGTCCGTCTGCGTGGCTCGGTTCAGCCTGAGCACACCTTTGCGAAAATGGGCGCCGAGAAGCTGTGGAACCTGGTGACCCAGGGTGCCAAGCCGTCCTTCCGCCCAGAGAAAGATTTCGTCAACTGCATGGGCGCCCTGACCGGTGGCCAGGCTGTTCAGCAGGTCAAGGCCGGTATCCAGGCGATCTACCTGTCGGGCTGGCAAGTGGCTGCGGACAACAACTCCGCAGAATCCATGTACCCGGACCAGTCGCTGTACCCGGTGGACTCGGTGCCAACCGTGGTCAAGCGCATCAACAACTCGTTCCGTCGTGCTGACCAGATCCAGTGGAAGGCCGGCAAGAACCCGGGCGACGAAGGCTACATCGACTACTTCGCGCCAATCGTGGCTGACGCTGAAGCCGGTTTCGGCGGCGTGCTGAACGCCTACGAACTGATGAAGAGCATGATCGAAGCAGGCGCCGCCGGCGTGCACTTCGAAGACCAACTGGCTTCCGTGAAGAAGTGCGGCCACATGGGCGGCAAGGTCCTGGTTCCAACTCAGGAAGCCGTACAGAAGCTGACCGCTGCTCGTCTGGCGGCTGACGTTGCCGGCACGCCGACCATCATCCTGGCGCGTACCGACGCCAACGCCGCTGACCTGCTGACTTCGGACTGCGATCCGTACGACCAGCCGTTCGTGACTGGCGAGCGTACTCAGGAAGGTTTCTACAAGGTTCGTGCCGGCCTGGATCAAGCCATCGCCCGTGGCCTGGCCTACGCACCGTACGCCGACCTGATCTGGTGCGAAACCGCCAAACCGGATCTGGAAGAAGCCCGTCGCTTCGCTGAAGCGATCAAGAAGGAATACCCGGACCAACTGCTGTCGTACAACTGCTCGCCTTCCTTCAACTGGAAGAAAAACCTGGACGACGCGACCATCGCCAAGTTCCAGCGCGAACTGTCCGCCATGGGCTACAAGCACCAGTTCATCACCCTGGCCGGCATTCACAACATGTGGCACAGCATGTTCAACCTGGCGCACGACTACGCCCGCAACGACATGACTGCCTACGTGAAGCTGCAGGAGCAGGAATTCGCTGACGCCGCCAAGGGTTACACCTTCGTGGCTCACCAGCAGGAAGTGGGCACCGGCTACTTCGACGACATGACCACCGTGATTCAGGGTGGCTCGTCCTCGGTGACCGCGCTGACCGGTTCGACCGAAGAAGAACAGTTCCACTGATTCGGCTTCGCTGAGCAAACGGCCTTTGCGGATCGTATAGAAAGCTAACCGCAAAGCCGCAAGACTGACGCCCCGACTGGTTCGGGGCGTTTTTTTGCGCGCCGATTCCCCAAACACCACAGCCCCCCCTTGTGGGAGCGGGCTTGCTCGCGAAAGCGTAGTGTCAGCTTGCACATGCGCGACTGACCCACCGCATTCGCGAGCAAGCCCGCTCCCACAGGTTTAGCGCCCGCCGCGCGACAAAACATTGATCCAGACCAGTACTCAGGTCAGAAAAATCAGCTAAAACGGGCGCCACCGCTACTTGCAGTAACAGGCATATAAGACAACTTTCTGTTTACTGCACCGCTAAACAGTTACAAAACCCCTGCAAACGATATCAATTATCATTTAGCCGCAACTATGTTCGTTACATTCCCTACAAAACATTATTTGCATAAACCCGGCTAATGCCCGCAACGCATGGGCTGCAGGGCATTGGAGGTACGCTATGTCCTTATTCCAATAAATAATTTCGCTATAGGAATTTTACTTGCCGGGTGTTTAGCCATAAAATCAGCGCGATTGATTGCTGCGACATATCGTCACTGCCTATTTCTTTATCAAGCTCAGAGACCTTTGCTCTCTGTTAAGGATTACCAGCATGCCCGAAGCGACAGGACTCATGGCCCACAACTGGGGCTTTGCCATTTTCCTTCTGGGTGTCGTCGGCCTGTGTGCCTTCATGCTTGGCGTCTCCAGCCTCCTCGGGTCAAAAGCCTGGGGCCGCAGCAAAAACGAACCGTTCGAGTCCGGCATGCTACCTACAGGTGGCGCCCGCTTGCGGCTCTCAGCCAAATTCTATCTGGTCGCGATGCTGTTCGTGATCTTCGATATCGAAGCCCTCTTTCTCTTTGCATGGTCTGTGTCCGTCCGCGAAAGCGGCTGGACCGGATTCGTCGAAGCTCTCGTTTTCATAGCAATTCTGTTGGCAGGTCTTGTCTACCTGTTCCGAGTGGGCGCCCTTGACTGGGCTCCGGAAGCTCGTCGCAAGCGGCAGGCGAAGCTGAAACAATGAGGCTTTGGCAATGCAATACAATCTCACCAGAATCGACCCCGATGCTCCTAACGAGCAGTATCCGATCGGCGAACGGGAAACCGTTTCCGATCCGTTAGAGGATCAAGTTCACAAAAACATTTTCATGGGCAAGCTCGAAGACGTGCTGAGTGGCGCGGTCAACTGGGGGCGTAAAAACTCCCTGTGGCCGTACAACTTCGGCCTTTCGTGCTGCTACGTGGAAATGACCACCGCCTTCACGGCGCCCCACGACATCGCGCGCTTTGGCGCCGAAGTTATCCGGGCATCACCGCGTCAGGCCGACTTCATGGTTATCGCCGGTACCTGCTTCATCAAGATGGCGCCGATCATTCAGCGTCTCTACGAGCAGATGCTCGAGCCTAAGTGGGTTATCTCCATGGGTTCGTGCGCCAACTCCGGTGGCATGTACGACATCTACTCCGTGGTTCAAGGGGTGGACAAGTTCCTGCCCGTGGACGTCTACGTACCTGGCTGCCCGCCTCGTCCAGAAGCATTCCTTCAAGGCTTGATGCTGTTGCAGGAATCGATTGGACAGGAGCGTCGTCCGCTTTCCTGGGTCGTTGGCGACCAAGGCGTTTATCGCGCCGACATGCCTTCGCAAAAGGAACAGCGCCGCGAACAGCGAATCGCAGTCACCAATCTGCGCAGCCCTGACGAAGTCTGATCCAGTCTGTTTCAAAGAAACGAGAAGCTGGCTTCATTCTTTACGTTGACCGAAAGCGAAAAAATAACCATGACTACAGGCAGCGCTCTGTACATCCCGCCTTATAAGGCAGACGACCAGGATGTGGTCGTCGAATTGAACAACCGTTTTGGCGCCGAAGCGTTCACCGCTCAGTCGACGCGCACCGGCATGCCGGTGCTGTGGGTGGCGCGCGCCAGACTCGTCGAAGTCCTGACCTTCCTGCGTAACCTGCCCAAGCCGTACGTCATGCTGTATGACCTGCACGGCGTGGACGAGCGTCTGCGCACCAAGCGTCAAGGGCTGCCATCGGGCGCCGACTTCACCGTGTTCTATCACCTCATGTCGCTTGAGCGTAATAGTGACGTGATGATCAAAGTCGCCTTGTCCGAAAGCGACCTGAGCTTGCCGACCGTCACCAGCATCTGGCCGAACGCCAACTGGTACGAGCGTGAAGTCTGGGACATGTACGGCATCGACTTCAAAGGCCACCCGCACCTGTCGCGCATCATGATGCCGCCGACCTGGGAAGGTCACCCGCTGCGCAAGGACTTCCCGGCGCGCGCCACCGAATTCGATCCGTTCAGCCTCAACCTCGCCAAGCAGCAGCTTGAGGAAGAAGCCGCGCGCTTCCGTCCTGAAGACTGGGGCATGAAGCGTTCCGGGGCCAACGAGGACTACATGTTCCTCAACCTCGGTCCGAACCACCCTTCGGCGCACGGTGCGTTCCGCATCATTCTGCAACTCGATGGCGAAGAGATCGTCGACTGCGTACCAGACATCGGTTACCACCACCGTGGTGCCGAGAAGATGGCCGAGCGTCAGTCCTGGCACAGTTTCATCCCGTACACCGACCGTATCGACTACCTCGGCGGCGTGATGAACAACCTGCCGTACGTGCTCTCGGTCGAAAAGCTGGCCGGTATCAAGGTGCCAGAGAAGGTCGACGTCATCCGCATCATGATGGCCGAGTTCTTCCGGATCACCAGTCACCTGCTGTTCCTGGGTACCTACATCCAGGACGTCGGCGCCATGACCCCGGTGTTCTTCACCTTCACCGACCGCCAGAAGGCGTACACGGTGATCGAAGCCATCACCGGTTTCCGCCTGCACCCGGCCTGGTACCGCATCGGTGGCGTCGCCCACGACCTGCCGCGCGGCTGGGACAAACTGGTGAAAGACTTCGTTGAATGGCTGCCGAAGCGCCTCGACGAATACACCAAGGCTGCCCTGCAGAACAGCATCCTCAAAGGCCGGACCATCGGCGTCGCGCAGTACAACACCAAAGAAGCCCTGGAATGGGGTGTCACCGGTGCCGGCCTGCGTTCGACCGGTTGCGACTTCGACCTGCGCAAAGCGCGTCCATACTCCGGCTACGAGAACTTCGAATTCGAAGTACCGCTGGCCGCCAATGGCGATGCCTACGATCGCTGCATGGTCCGCGTCGAGGAGATGCGCCAGAGCATCAAGATCATCGACCAGTGCATGCGCAACATGCCGGAAGGCCCGTACAAGGCGGATCACCCGCTGACCACGCCGCCGCCGAAAGAGCGCACGCTGCAGCACATCGAAACCCTGATTACGCACTTCCTGCAAGTTTCGTGGGGCCCGGTCATGCCGGCCAACGAATCCTTCCAGATGATCGAAGCGACCAAGGGCATCAACAGTTATTACCTGACGAGCGACGGCGGCACCATGAGCTACCGTACCCGGATCCGTACTCCGAGCTTCCCGCACCTGCAACAGATCCCTTCGGTGATCAAAGGCAGCATGGTCGCGGACTTGATTGCGTACCTGGGTAGTATCGACTTCGTTATGGCCGACGTGGACCGCTAAGCATGAACAGCACGCTTATCCAGACAGACCGTTTCACCTTGAGTGAAACCGAGCGCTCGGCCATCGAGCACGAGCTGCATCACTACGAAGACCCGCGCGCGGCGTCGATCGAAGCCCTGAAGATCGTTCAGAAAGAACGCGGCTGGGTGCCGGATGGCGCCCTGTACGCGATCGGCGAGATCCTCGGCATCCCGGCCAGCGACGTTGAAGGCGTGGCGACGTTCTACAGCCAGATCTTCCGTCAGCCGGTCGGCCGTCACATCATTCGCGTCTGCGACAGCATGGTCTGCTACATCGGCGGCCACGAGTCGGTGGTCAGCGAAATCCAGAACAATCTGGGCATCGGCCTGGGTCAGACCACCGCCGACGGTCGTTTCACCCTGCTGCCTGTCTGCTGCCTCGGCAACTGCGACAAGGCACCGGCACTGATGATCGACGACGACACCTTTGGCGACGTGCAGCCTGCCGGCGTGGCCAAACTGCTCGAGGGCTACGTATGACCCTGACATCTTTCGGTCCCGCCAACCGCATCAAGCGTTCGGCCGAGACTCACCCGCTGACCTGGCGTCTGCGTGACGACGGCGAAGCCGTGTGGCTCGACGAATACCAGGCCAAGAACGGTTACGCCGCTGCGCGCAAGGCCTTCGCCGACATGGCTCAGGACGACATCGTCCAGACCGTGAAAGACGCCGGTCTGAAAGGTCGCGGCGGTGCAGGCTTCCCCACTGGCGTGAAGTGGGGCCTGATGCCCAAGGACGAATCCATCAACATCCGCTACCTGCTGTGCAACGCGGACGAGATGGAGCCGAACACCTGGAAAGACCGCATGCTGATGGAGCAACTGCCCCATCTGCTGATCGAAGGCATGTTGATCAGTGCCCGCGCACTGAAAACCTACCGTGGCTACATCTTCCTGCGTGGCGAGTACACCACCGCCGCCAAGCACCTCAACCGTGCCGTGGAAGAAGCCAAGGCTGCAGGCCTGCTGGGTAAAAACATTCTGGGCAGCGGTTTCGATTTCGAACTGTTCGTCCACACCGGCGCCGGGCGTTACATCTGCGGTGAAGAAACCGCACTGATCAACTCCCTCGAAGGCCGCCGCGCCAACCCGCGCTCCAAGCCGCCCTTCCCTGCCGCCGTCGGCGTGTGGGGCAAGCCGACCTGCGTGAACAACGTGGAAACCCTGTGCAACGTGCCGGCGATCATTGCCGACGGCGTTGACTGGTACAAATCGTTGGCCCGCGAAGGCAGCGAAGACATGGGCACCAAACTCATGGGCTTCTCCGGCAAGGTCAAGAATCCGGGTCTGTGGGAGCTGCCATTCGGCGTCACCGGGCGCGAACTGTTCGAAGACTACGCTGGCGGCATGCGCGACGGTTACAAGCTCAAGGCCTGGCAGCCAGGTGGTGCCGGTACCGGTTTCCTCCTGCCAGAACACCTCGACGCGCAAATGTATGCCGGCGGCATCGCCAAAGTGGGCACCCGGATGGGTACCGGCCTGGCCATGGCGGTGGACGACAGCGTCAACATGGTTTCCTTGCTGCGCAATATGGAGCAGTTCTTCGCTCGCGAATCCTGCGGCTTCTGCACCCCGTGCCGTGATGGCCTGCCATGGAGCGTCAAGCTCTTGATGGCCATCGAAGAAGGCCGCGGTCAGCCAGGCGACATCGAGACCCTGCTGGGTCTGGTCGGCTTCCTCGGCCCAGGCAAGACCTTCTGTGCTCACGCACCGGGTGCCGTGGAGCCGTTGGGGAGTGCCATCAAATATTTCCGTCCAGAGTTCGAAGCCGGTATCGCGCCTGCAAGCGCCGCCGTCCCGCCTCTGGCAAGGCCGATCGTAATCGGCGCGTAAACGCTTAAAAAGGCGAAGGGTCCGTGCCCTTCGCCTTTCGTCCGATGACGCCTTTCGGGGCTGACTGGATTCGGACGGATAACAAGATTCCATTAGCCACGCCCGCTGACACCGGGCCAACGAAGACCTTTGAACCATGGCCACTATCCACGTAGACGGCAAAGCGCTCGAAGTCGACGGGGCAGACAACCTGTTACAGGCATGTCTGTCGCTGGGCCTCGACATCCCTTATTTCTGCTGGCACCCCGCGCTTGGTAGCGTCGGGGCCTGCCGCCAGTGCGCGGTCAAGCAGTACACCGACGAGAACGACACCCGTGGTCGCATCGTCATGTCCTGCATGACCCCTGCCACCGACAACACCTGGATCTCCATCGACGATGAAGAATCCAAGGCGTTCCGCGCCAGTGTTGTCGAATGGCTGATGACCAACCACCCGCACGACTGCCCTGTGTGCGAAGAAGGCGGTCACTGCCACCTGCAAGACATGACGGTGATGACCGGCCACAACGAGCGCCGTTATCGCTTCACCAAACGCACCCACCAGAACCAGCAACTGGGCCCGTTCATTTCCCACGAAATGAACCGCTGCATCGCCTGCTATCGCTGCGTGCGTTTCTACAAGGACTACGCCGGCGGCACCGACCTCGGTGTGTTCGGCGCCCACGACAACGTGTACTTCGGTCGCGTTGAAGACGGCACCCTCGAAAGCGAGTTCTCCGGCAACCTCACCGAGGTCTGCCCGACCGGTGTGTTCACCGACAAGACTCACTCCGAGCGCTACAACCGTAAATGGGACATGCAGTTCTCGCCGAGCATCTGCCATGGCTGCTCCAGCGGCTGCAACATCTCCCCGGGCGAGCGTTACGGCGAACTGCGTCGCATCGAAAACCGTTTCAACGGTTCGGTGAACCAGTACTTCCTGTGCGACCGCGGGCGTTTCGGTTATGGCTACGTCAACCGCACCGACCGTCCACGTCAGCCACTGCTGGCCGACGGCACCAAGCTGGGCCTGGATCAGGCGCTGGACAAGGCAGCCGATCTGCTGCGCGGGCGCAATATCGTCGGTATCGGTTCGCCACGCGCCAGCCTCGAAAGCAACTACGCGCTGCGTGAACTGGTCGGCGCCGAGCACTTCTATTCCGGTATCGAAGCCTCCGAACTGGAGCGCATCCGTCTGGTCCTGAAAGTGCTCAAAGACAGCCCGTTGCCCGTGCCGAACATGCGCGACATCGAAGACCACGACGCCGTGTTCGTCCTCGGTGAAGACCTGACCCAGACCGCCGCCCGTATGGCGCTGTCCCTGCGTCAGTCGGTCAAGGGCAAAGCTGAAGACATGGCCGAAGCCATGCGCGTTCAGCCGTGGCTCGACGCCGCGGTGAAGAACATCGGTCAGCACGAACTGAACCCGCTGTTCATCGCCAGCCTGGCGGAAACCAAGCTCGACGACATCGCCGAAGAATGCGTTCACGCCGCTCCGGATGATCTGGCGCGCATCGGTTTCGCCGTGGCTCACGCGCTGGATGCCAGCGCACCGGCCGTTGAAGGTCTGGACGCCGAAGCACTGGAACTGGCTCAGCGTATCGCTGACGCCCTGCTCGCGGCCAAACGTCCGCTGATCATCGCCGGTACTTCGCTGGGCTCCAAAGCCTTGATCGAAGCCGCTGCGAACATCGCCAAAGCCCTGAAGCTGCGCGAGAAGAACGGTTCGATCAGCCTGATCGTGCCGGAAGCCAACAGCCTTGGCCTGGCCATGCTCGGTGGCGAATCGGTCGACGCGGCGCTGCAAGCCGTGATCGATGGCAAAGCCGACGCCATCGTCGTGCTGGAAAACGATCTGTACACCCGCACCTCGAAAGCCAAGGTCGATGCCGCACTGAACGCTGCGAAAGTAGTGATCGTTGCCGACCACCAGAAAACCGCCACCACCGACCGCGCGCAACTGGTGCTGCCAGCGGCGAGCTTCGCTGAAGGCGACGGTACGCTGGTCAGCCAGGAAGGCCGCGCCCAGCGCTTCTTCCAGGTTTTCGATCCGCAGTACATGGATGCGAGCATCCTGGTTCACGAAGGCTGGCGCTGGCTGCACGCCCTGCGCTCGACCCTGCTGAACCAGCCGATCGACTGGACGCAACTCGACCACGTCACCGCTGCCGTGGCATCGAGCACCGAGCAACTGGCGCGTATCGTCGATGCCGCGCCGTCTGCCGCGTTCCGCATCAAGGGTCTGAAACTGGCGCGTGAGCCGCTGCGTTATTCCGGTCGCACCGCGATGCGCGCCGACATCAGCGTTCACGAACCGCGCACCCCGCAAGACAAAGACACCGCGTTCGCCTTCTCCATGGAAGGTTACTCGGGCTCGGCCGAACCGCGTCAGCAAGTGCCGTTCGCCTGGTCGCCGGGCTGGAACTCGCCGCAAGCCTGGAACAAGTTCCAGGACGAAGTCGGTGGTCACCTGCGTGCTGGCGACCCGGGCACCCGCCTGATCGAAAGCTCCGGTGATTCGCTGAACTGGTTCGCTGCTGCTCCGCGCGCATTCAACCCGGCGCCGGGCACCTGGCAGGCCGTGCCGTTCTACCACCTGTTCGGCAGCGACGAAAACTCGTCGAAAGCCGCACCGGTACAGGAACGCATCCCGGCTCCGTACGTGGCGCTGGCCAAATCCGAAGCGGATCGCCTGGGCGTCAACGACGGTGCTCTGCTGAGCCTGAATGTGGCCGGCCAGACCCTGCGTCTGCCGCTGCGCATCAATGAAGAACTGGGCGCTGGTCTGGTGGCCTTGCCTGCGGGCATCGCCGGCATTCCACCGGCATTCGCCGGCCTGTCCGTCGACGGTCTGCAGGAGGCAGCGCAATGACCTGGTTCACCCCTGAAGTGATCGATGTGATCCTGACGGTCATCAAAGCCATCGTGATTCTGCTGGCCGTTGTGGTCGCGGGCGCGTTGCTCAGCTTTGTCGAACGTCGCCTGCTGGGCTGGTGGCAGGACCGTTACGGTCCGAACCGCGTTGGCCCGTTCGGCATGTTCCAGATCGCCGCCGACATGCTGAAGATGTTCTTCAAGGAAGACTGGACCCCGCCGTTTGCCGACAAGGTGATCTTCACCCTGGCACCGGTGGTGGCCATGTCCGCCCTGCTGATCGCGTTCGCGATCATCCCGATCACCCCGACCTGGGGCGTCGCGGATCTGAACATCGGCCTGCTGTTCTTCTTCGCCATGGCTGGTCTGTCGGTCTACGCGGTGCTGTTCGCCGGCTGGTCGAGCAACAACAAGTTCGCCCTGCTCGGCAGCTTGCGTGCCTCGGCGCAGACCGTGTCCTACGAAGTGTTCATGGGCCTGGCCCTGATGGGCATCGTGGTGCAGGTCGGCTCGTTCAACATGCGCGACATCGTCGAGTACCAGGCGCAGAACCTGTGGTTCATCATTCCGCAGTTCTTCGGCTTCTGTACCTTCTTCATCGCAGGCGTCGCCGTGACTCACCGTCACCCGTTCGACCAGCCGGAAGCGGAACAGGAACTGGCCGACGGTTACCACATTGAATACGCCGGTATGAAATGGGGCATGTTCTTCGTCGGTGAATACATCGGCATCATCCTGATCTCGGCGCTGCTGGTCACCCTGTTCTTCGGTGGCTGGCACGGTCCGTTCGGCATCCTGCCGCAACTGTCCTTCGTCTGGTTCGCACTGAAGACCGCGTTCTTCATCATGCTGTTCATCCTGCTGCGCGCTTCCATCCCGCGTCCGCGTTATGACCAGGTGATGGATTTCAGCTGGAAATTCTGCCTGCCACTGACCCTGATCAATTTGCTGATAACCGCTGCGGTTGTGTTGTGGAACACACCTGCGGTTGCGGTTCAGTGAGGATTTGACCCATGTTCAAATATATTGGCGACATCGTTAAGGGTACCGGTACCCAGTTGCGCAGCCTGGTCATGGTCTTCGGCCATGGCTTCCGCAAGCGCGACACCCTGCAATACCCGGAAGAGCCGGTCTACCTGCCACCACGCTACCGTGGTCGCATCGTCCTGACCCGTGACCCCGATGGCGAAGAGCGTTGCGTAGCCTGCAACCTGTGCGCCGTGGCTTGCCCGGTAGGTTGCATCTCGCTGCAGAAAGCTGAAACCGAAGACGGTCGCTGGTACCCGGACTTCTTCCGTATCAACTTCTCGCGCTGCATTTTCTGCGGTCTCTGCGAGGAAGCCTGTCCGACCACCGCAATCCAGCTGACTCCGGATTTCGAGATGGCCGAGTTCAAACGTCAGGACCTGGTGTACGAGAAAGAAGATCTTTTGATCTCCGGCCCCGGCAAAAACCCTGATTACAACTTCTATCGTGTTGCAGGTATGGCAATCGCTGGCAAGCCGAAAGGCTCTGCACAGAACGAAGCCGAACCGATCAACGTGAAGAGCTTGCTGCCTTAAGGAAGAACGATGGAATTCGCTTTCTATTTCGCATCGGGTATCGCGGTGGTGTCCACGCTACGTGTGGTCACCAACACCAACCCTGTGCACGCCCTGCTCTACCTGATCATCTCGTTGATCGCCGTGGCCATGACCTTCTTCGCCCTCGGCGCACCGTTCGCCGGCGTGCTGGAAGTGATCGCCTACGCCGGCGCCATCATGGTGCTGTTCGTGTTCGTGGTGATGATGCTGAACCTGGGTCCCGCCTCGGTTCAGCAGGAACGCACCTGGCTCAAGCCCGGCATCTGGGCGGGGCCGGTGATTCTCGCCGCCCTGCTGCTGGCCGAACTGCTGTATGTGCTGTTCGCTCACCAGAGCGGTCAGGCCATCGGCCACACCACCGTCGATGCAAAAGCCGTGGGCGTCAGCCTGTTCGGTCCGTATCTGCTGGTGGTCGAACTCGCCTCGATGCTGCTGCTCGCTGCAGCCGTCACGGCGTTCCATTTGGGCCGTAACGAGGCGAAGGAGTAAGACATGCCTGCTATCCCTCTCGAACATGGATTGGCCGTTGCCGGCATCCTGTTCTGCCTTGGTCTGGTCGGCCTGATGGTCCGCCGCAACATTTTGTTCGTGTTGATGAGTCTGGAAGTGATGATGAACGCCTCTGCCCTGGCCTTCATCGTTGCGGGCGCCCGCTGGGCGCAACCGGATGGACAGATCATGTTCATCCTGGTGATCAGCCTGGCAGCCGCCGAGGCCAGTATTGGCCTGGCGATCCTGCTGCAACTGTATCGCCGCTTCCACACGCTCGATATCGACGCTGCCAGTGAGATGCGCGGATGAACCTAATCTTTCTGACTTTTGTATTCCCTCTGATCGGTTTCCTGCTGCTGTCGTTCTCCCGTGGACGCTGGTCGGAAAACCTCTCGGCGCTGATCGGCGTGGGTTCCATCGGCCTGTCGGCGATTGTCGCCGCCTACGTCATCTGGCAATTCAACGTCGCGCCGCCCGAAGGCGGTCACTACACCCTGGTGCTGTGGAAGTGGATGGCGGTCGAAGGCTTCAAGCCTGACTTCGCCCTCTACATCGATGGCCTGTCGATCACCATGCTCGGCGTGGTGGTGGGCGTAGGCTTCTTGATCCACCTGTTCGCGTCCTGGTACATGCGCGGCGAAGCGGGTTACTCGCGCTTCTTCTCGTACACCAACCTGTTTATCGCCAGCATGCTGTTCCTGGTACTCGGCGATAACCTGTTATTCCTGTACTTCGGCTGGGAAGGCGTGGGCCTGTGCTCGTACCTGTTGATCGGTTTCTACTACAGCAACCGCAACAACGGTAACGCCGCACTCAAGGCCTTCATCGTGACCCGGATCGGCGACGTGTTCATGGCCATCGGCCTGTTCATCCTGTTCCAGCAAGTGGGCACGCTGAACATCCAGGAACTGCTGGTGCTGGCACCGCAGAAATTCCAGGTCGGCGACTTCTGGATCACCCTGGCGACCCTGATGCTGCTGGGTGGTGCGGTCGGTAAATCGGCGCAACTGCCACTGCAAACCTGGCTCGCGGACGCGATGGCGGGCCCGACCCCGGTGTCGGCACTGATCCACGCTGCAACCATGGTAACTGCCGGTGTCTACCTGATCGCCCGTACCCACGGTCTGTTCACCCTGGCGCCGGAAATCCTCCACCTGGTCGGCATCGTTGGCGGTGTGACGCTGGTTCTCGCAGGTTTCGCCGCACTGGTACAAACCGACATCAAACGTATCCTCGCCTACTCGACCATGAGCCAGATCGGCTACATGTTCCTGGCGCTGGGCGTGGGTGCCTGGGATGGCGCGATTTTCCACCTGATGACCCACGCCTTCTTCAAGGCCCTGCTGTTCCTTGCTTCCGGTGCGGTGATCGTTGCCTGCCACCACGAGCAGAACATCTTCAAGATGGGCGGTCTGTGGAAAAAACTGCCACTGGCCTACGCCAGCTTCATCGTCGGTGGTGCTGCACTGGCCGCCCTGCCACTGGTCACCGCAGGCTTCTACTCCAAGGACGAAATCCTTTGGGAAGCGTTCGCCAGCGGCAACCACGGTCTGCTTTACGCAGGTCTGGTCGGCGCGTTCATGACTTCGCTGTACACCTTCCGCCTGATCTTCATCACGTTCCACGGTGAAGCCAAGACTGAAGCCCACGCCGGTCACGGCATCTCGCACTGGCTGCCACTGTCGGTGCTGATCGTGCTGTCGACTTTCGTCGGCGCCATGATCGTCCCACCGCTGCACGGCGTACTGCCGGAAAGCGTTGGCCATGCCGGTGGCGAAGCCAAGCACAGTCTGGAAATCGCCTCGGGCGCCATCGCCCTGGCCGGTATCCTGCTGGCGGCCCTGCTGTTCCTCGGCAAGCGTCGCTTCGTGACGGCGATCGCCAACAGCGGCATCGGGCGTTTCCTTTCGGCCTGGTGGTTCGCTGCCTGGGGCTTCGACTGGATCTACGACAAACTGTTCGTCAAGCCGTACCTTGCGATCAGCCATGTACTGCGCAGAGACCCGCTCGACCAGACCATCGGTCTGATCCCGCGTATGGCCAAAGGCGGTCACACCGCCCTGAGCCGCACCGAGACCGGTCAACTGCGTTGGTATGCCGCCTCGATGGCTGCTGGTGCCGTGCTGGTAATCGGCGCCATCGTGCTGGTAGCGGTCTGATATGAACCTTGCGAATTTGCGAAAGGAAACGAGCCCGTCATGATTCTGCCTTGGCTAATCCTGATCCCCTTCATCGGCGGCCTGCTGTGCTGGATGGGTGAGCGCTTCGGCGCTACCCTCCCCCGCTGGATTGCGCTGTTGACCATGACCCTGGAACTCGCCCTCGGCCTCTGGCTGTGGGCCCACGGTGACTATTCATTTGCTCCGGCGCCTGGCGCCGATCCGACCTGGGCGCTCGAGTTCAAGCACGTCTGGATCCAGCGCTTCGGCATCAACGTGCACCTGGCCCTCGACGGCCTGTCGCTGTTGATGATCCTGCTGACCGGTCTGCTGGGTATTCTCTCGGTACTCTGCTCGTGGAAAGAGATTCAACGTCACGTTGGCTTCTTCCACCTGAACCTGATGTGGATCCTGGGCGGCGTTGTCGGCGTGTTCCTCGCCCTCGACCTGTTCATGTTCTTCTTCTTCTGGGAAATGATGCTGGTGCCGATGTACTTCCTCATCGCGCTCTGGGGTCATAGCTCTTCGGACGGCAAGAAAACCCGGATCTACGCAGCGACCAAGTTCTTCATCTTCACTCAGGCTTCCGGCCTGATCATGCTGGTGGCGATCCTCGGTCTGGTGCTGGTCAACTTCAACAACACTGGCGTGATTACCTTCAACTACGCCGACCTGTTGAAGACCAAGATGTCGATGACCACCGAGTACATTCTGATGCTCGGCTTCTTCATCGCCTTCGCGGTCAAGCTGCCAGTCGTACCGTTCCACTCGTGGTTGCCTGACGCGCACGCCCAGGCGCCGACTGCCGGTTCCGTCGACCTCGCCGGTATCCTGCTGAAAACCGCGGCCTACGGTCTGCTGCGTTTCGCCCTGCCGCTGTTCCCGAATGCTTCGGCCGAGTTCGCGCCGATCGCCATGACCCTCGGTCTGATCGGGATCTTCTACGGTGCGTTCCTCGCGTTCGCGCAAACCGACATCAAGCGTCTGATCGCCTTCTCGTCCGTTTCCCACATGGGCTTCGTGTTGATCGGCATCTACTCCGGCAGCCAACTGGCGCTGCAGGGCGCCGTGATCCAGATGCTGGCGCATGGTCTGTCGGCCGCGGCACTGTTTATCCTCAGCGGTCAGCTGTATGAGCGTCTGCACACCCGTGACATGCGTGAGATGGGCGGTCTGTGGTCGCGTATCGCCTACCTGCCGGCGATCAGCCTGTTCTTCGCCGCCGCTTCGCTGGGTCTGCCGGGTACCGGTAACTTCGTCGGCGAGTTCCTGATCCTGATCGGTACGTTCGCCAGTGCGCCATGGATCACCGCGATTGCCACCTCCGGCCTGGTGTTCGGTTCGGTCTACTCGCTGATCATGATCCACCGTGCCTACTTCGGTCCGTCGAAATCGGATTCGATCCTGCACGGCATGGACGGTCGCGAACTGACCATGGTGCTGGGCCTTGCGGCGCTGCTGATTTACCTCGGCGTCTACCCGCAACCGTTCCTCGACACTTCCGCCGCCACGATGCATGGCGTGCAGCAGTGGCTCGGCACCGCCTTCACTCAACTCGCTTCGGCCCGGTAAGAGCGCTATGGAATTCACGATTCAACACTTTATTGCGCTAGCGCCACTGTTGATCACCAGCCTCACCATTATCGTGGTGATGCTGGCAATCGCCTGGCGCCGCAACCACTCGCAGACCTTCCTGATCTCGGTCGCCGGTCTGAACCTGGCCCTGCTGTCGATCCTGCCAGCCCTGAAAGTCGCGCCTCTGGCCGTGACCCCGTTGCTGCAAGTCGACACCTTCGCCTGCCTGTACATGGCGCTGATCCTGGTCGCCACCCTCGCCTGTGTAACCCTCGCCCACGCCTACCTCGGCGATGGCGGTTCGGGTTACCCGGGCAACCGTGAAGAACTGTACCTGCTGATCCTGATGGCCGCCGCCGGTGGTCTGGTTCTGGTCAGCGCGCAGCACCTGGCCGGTTTGTTCATCGGTCTGGAACTGCTGTCGGTGCCGGTCTACGGTCTGGTGGCTTACGCCTTCTTCAACAAGCGTTCGCTGGAAGCCGGCATCAAGTACATGGTGCTGTCGGCCGCCGGTTCCGCGTTCCTGTTGTTCGGTATGGCCCTGCTCTACGCTGACGCCGGCACCCTGAGCTTCGTCGGTATCGGTCAGGCGCTGGCCACCACCAACCTGCCGAGCTCGCTGGCGCAGCTGGGTCTGGGCATGATGCTGATCGGTCTGGCGTTCAAGCTGTCGCTGGTACCGTTCCACCTGTGGACGCCGGACGTGTATGAAGGTGCTCCGGCACCGGTCGCCGCGTTCCTCGCCACGGCGTCGAAGGTTGCCGTGTTCGCGGTGATGGTGCGTCTGTTCCAGATCTCCCCTGCCGCGAGCAGTGGCGTGCTGAGCGACGTACTGAGCGTGATCGCCGTCGCCTCGATCCTGTTCGGTAACCTGCTGGCCCTGACCCAGAGCAACCTCAAGCGTCTGCTCGGTTACTCGTCCATCGCGCATTTCGGCTACCTGCTGATCGCCCTGGTGGCGAGCAAGGGTCTGGCGGTGGAAGCCATCGGCGTGTATCTGGTGACTTATGTGATCACCAGCCTCGGCGCGTTCGGCGTGATCACCCTGATGTCCTCGCCGTACAACGGCCGTGACGCCGACGCGCTGTACGAGTACCGCGGCCTGTTCTGGCGCCGTCCGTACCTGACCGCGGTACTGACCGTGATGATGCTGTCGCTGGCCGGTATCCCGCTGACTGCCGGCTTCATCGGCAAGTTCTACATCATCGCCACCGGTGTCCAGTCGCATCAATGGTGGCTGGTCGGTTCGCTGGTACTGGGCAGCGCCATCGGCGTGTTCTACTACCTGCGTGTGATGGTCACCCTGTACCTGATCGAACCGAACCTGCGCCGCCACGACGCCCAGCTGCACTGGGAACAGAAGGCAGGCGGCGTAATGCTGCTGGCCATCGCCGTGGTCGCGTTCTTCCTCGGTGTGTACCCGCAGCCATTGCTGACTCTGGTTCAGCAGGCGGGTCTGGCGGGCTGATATTCGGCTGGCTGGAAACGGAAACGGCACCTTCGGGTGCCGTTTTTGTTTTACGGATTCTATGTAGCAACAAATAACCTGTGGCGAGGGAGCTTGCTCCCTCGCCACAATGGCATCACAGTTTCTTCACCATCGGTACACACGCCAGTTGCAGACCCGAAGGTGATTGATAAACCGCGCTCTCCTCCCCGACGTAACCGCAGCGCCGGTAAAAATCGGCAGCGTTCAACGTTGCGTCCAGACACACCTCGGTCAGCCCGAGATCCCGCGCCAAATCTTCGAGAAAGTACAGAACACGCTTGCCCAGCCCACGCTGCATGAAATCCGGGCGAATGAAGATCGCGCCGATTTCACGGTAATCCAGATCGAGCATGCCGGTCGCTACGGCTTCACCCTCGATGCAGCCCAGATAGAAATGTCTCTCCATCAGCGTGTCGTAGCCGTCTTCGGCCGCTCCTTTGGTCCAATCGAGCATTTGCTGCTCGCTATAGGCACCGATGCACTGATGCCGAATCGCTAGTCGCCGGATATCGAAGGCAATCTGGGCATCGTCCGGGGTAGCTCTTCTGATGTCGAACATTTCTCTCTCCATGAGGTATGTGCGGACGGGGCATGAAAAAGCCCCGTCCATTGCTGGCGGGGCTTTGGGTAACACGTCAAATGACAAACACGTATGACCTCATGGCCCGCCGGAAGCGGTCATGGAGAAGCACATCATGTTCATTCGAAGTTGGACAGTCATGGGGCGATAGTGCTGCGGATTGTTCCGACACGTCAATTGCTAAGCCTCCTCTCTACTCAATCGAACGTTCTCACCACACTCGTCGATTCGTCCTACAGGTGTTTTTACGACCGGCGTCTACCGTTGAAAAAGGGACGAAAAGCAAGGCCAGGAGGCCTTGACCGATTCGATTATCGAGACAACACTATACGTAGGTAACGTACAGAACATGGATGCTCTATTTATCGAATTGCCTGTGTTTCAGAAGCACCGAGACGACTATCTGGATGACGATCTGTTTCGCAGCTTTCAACTGGAGTTGCTGAAAAATCCGGAGGCGGGCGATCTCATCGAGGACACAGGCGGGCTTCGTAAAATTCGCTTCAGCGACCAACGAAGAGGGAAAGGCAAGCGCAGCGGATTACGAGTGATTTATTACTGGTGGTCAGGCTTCGATCAGTTCTGGCTCTTTACCGTCTTCAACAAAAACGAGCAGGACGATTTGACGCCTGCCCAGAAAAAGCTTTTCAGAAAAACACTGGATAGAGAACTCAACGCGAGAAGCCACTATGAAACGTGACATTTTTTCCGAACTGATGGATGGACTGGAAGCACTGGCCGATGAACGCCAAGGCAAAATCACCTTGCGTACCCACAAGGTTCAGCTGCCAAAACTGATGCCGATCACTGCTGAGGAAGTGGTAGCCATCCGTCAGCAACTTAATCTCTCCCGGTCAGTATTCGCGATGTATCTACGCACCAATACGCGAACGCTCGAGAACTGGGAGCAAGGACGAGCTACGCCCAATGCTCAGGCCACAACCCTGATCCGTCTGGTCGAGCGTTTTCCACAGACAATCGAACAACTCGCAGCCCTGACCTGACACGGGGTTTTGATTCCAGCCACATGACGAAATTGTAATTCCCCCATCACCTTGGCGTTATCCGCAGCTTGCAACGATGTGACCCGGCGACCAATGCCGGCGGGCCCTGCCCCGCCGAACAATAAAACCACGCCGACGCACGTTCCCGTTCTGCCGAACCCAAGGAGTGTTTGATGGTTAACAATACAAAAATGTCGATGGCCGCTTTAGCGGTGGTGGTCGGCTCCGGGCCGTCCATGGTGTTTGCAGAAGACAAGCCCGAAGGCTTTGTCGAAGGCAGCAGCCTGACGGTGCTCAACCGCAACTTCTACTTCAATCGTGATCATCGCAACGGCCAGTCCAGCCCCACCGGCAACGGTTATTCCGAAGCCTGGGCGCATGCGGTCATCAGCAAGTTCGAATCCGGTTTCACCCAAGGCACCGTCGGGGTCGGTGTCGATGCATTTGCCATGCTCGGCTTGAAACTCGACACCGGTGACGGCCGCAACGGCGGGCGCAGTTCGTTCGATGTGCTGCCGGTCAACCGTGACGGCCAGGCGCGGGATGAATACACCAAAGTCGGTGGCGCCGCCAAAGTGCGGGCCTTCGATACCGTGGTCAAGGTCGGTGATGTGTTCCCGGCCAACCCGGTGGTGGCCGCAGGTGATTCGCGCCTGCTGCCGGAAAGCTTTCGCGGTGTGACGGCGACCAACACCAGTATCGACGGTCTGTCGATTCAGGGCGGTCGTTTGCATGCGATGAGCCAACCGGTGTCCAGCGACATGCGCGAAAATTTCGCCACGTTCTACGCAGGCCCGGTCAACTCGCCGTGGATCGCTTATGGCGGTGGTGATTATGTGCTGAACAAGAACCTTAGTCTCAGCCTGTACTCCAGTCGCCTCAAGGATGCCTGGAACCAGTATTACGCCGGCACCGCATGGACCTATCCGCTGTCGGATGACCTGTCGCTGTTCGGCGGCCTGAACTATTACAAGGCGGTCGACGAAGGCAAGCAACTGCTCGGCCAATTCGACAACAACATCTGGAGCGGCCGCGTCGGCGTGAAGCTCGGCGCGCACTCCGTCGCCCTCTCCCACCAGCGCAACAACGGCAACGACGACTTCGATTACTTGCGCCAGTCGGACTCGATTTTCCTCGACAACTCGATCCAGTACAGCGACTTCAACTCGCCGAAAGAACGTTCGTGGATGGTGCGTTATGACCTCGACATGAGCACTTACGGCGTACCCGGTCTGTCGTTCATGACCCGTTACGCACGTGGCACCGACGCCGACTATTCCAACGCCAACGCCGTGTACATGCGCCGCGATGCCGAAGGCAATCCGCTTACCGACCAGAAGCGCTGGGAGCGCGACATCGAAGTCAAATACGTGGTGCAGAGCGGTTCGATGAAAGACCTGTCACTGCGTTTGCGCCAGGCCACCACCCGTGCCACGGCGTTCGAGTCGGACCTGGATGAAGTGCGGGTGATCGTCGAATACCCGCTGGCGATTCTCTGAGTTTCCCCGAGCAATACCATTCACCTTTAGAAGCTCCTTGCTCCTTTGGTCAGAGGTGAATTTTTTGGCGCCCTTCGGGGCGCCTTTTTTGCTCTGCGGTCGCGACATAATCAACCCGCTATCGAGACAACCTGGCGGATAGCTGATTAATCCAAGCTTTTAGCGTAAAGGCAGCATCAGTGTTATAGGGGAAATGTCGGGGCACGGAATGAATCCCGCGTACTTGATATAAAAGCTCGACAGCCGATCATTCAAGGGATGAACAATTATCGCGCTGGATCCGATCGACTGAGACGCGTTGAGAGCTCTTTCAATCGCATCTTGCAGTAAATCGATGGCGAAGCCCTGGCCCTGAGCTTCCCGTGTTACGCCCATACGTCCCAATAGAGTTACCGGATGGACACTGGGCGAGTTGCGTTGACGGCTTTTCGGCATGACGCTGGCGCGGGCGACTGATCCGCTGGATAGCGTGTAGTAGGCCATCACATTCGACGTACCTTTGAGGCAACTGACGTACACAACAGCCTGCTTGGTGGATTGGGCTTTTCGCGCCTTCCTCTGCAGGTATTGGTCAATGGTCACCTCACCAGAATCGAAGGCATCAAGTTCGTGTTGGTCGTTGAGCTTCTCGGGCGCGGTCAACTCCAACGTTTTGGACGAGCGAGCAGTTGGTGCAGGCATTCGTTACCTCGAGCCGGATTGGCTTCAATAGCCTGTTCGAATGCGTCAAATGCGCTGTCGTCGAGAAGGAACAGTCGTTTATCCAGAATCACCTCTTCAGCTTTTTGGCAGGCAGCTTCCAGGATAAAACTTGTGCGATCACGACCAGACATGGCGGCTGCCAAATCGATCAGATTACGTTTCTTTTCGTCCGCTCTCATGTTGATTGGAACGGGTTTGGATTTTTCAACGCTTTCAGTTGTGGACATTGTTCTGTTTCCCATCTGGGTAGGTGATGTTGGAGCTGGAGCCTCCTTATGGCGTTAGCACATCAGCTTTTGTTTATTTTTCATTTTCTGACTCCTTGAGTGGCCCGGAGAGGTTTAGGCCATGCTCTTAACGTGAGATCTAACGTTTGAGGTGCGAAGCCATGAGAGCGACTTCGGAGTCGATTCTATACCGACCGTGTAGCTAATGCATATACGCGTATAGCTTTCAGATACACGGTCATTTTATTCAGGTCTGGCGAGAAAAGGATCCTCGTCAAAGGACCTTCGCCTACGTCGCGACTTCCACGTTATCCAGCGCTTTGTTCACCGCCAGTTCACCGAGCATGACCACCTGCGCGATGCCGAGCAGCGTCTTGCGATGCGTGCCCTCCAGCAACGCGGCGAAGTCGCCGAGCATCACCGTGGCCGAGGCCAGGGATTCGCAGGCGTTGGCCAGCAGGGATTCGGTGTCGGCGTTGGGATTGACCAGAAACAGCGCGTTGGCGGTGTAAGGCGTGGCCATGATGGGCGCTGCGGGCTTGAGGTAGTAGTCGAGGGCGCGCTCGGCGGCTTCGTGGAGTTTGTGGGTGTCGATGGCGGCGTAGGGGGATGTTGGATCGGGGTCTGCAGCAGCGTTCGCTTCGGGCGGATTGGGTGTTGGCTTTTTCATGGTGTATCTCCAGTCTTGCGGTGGAGCTGGCCCATTCGGTTCCACGCGATGGGTGGCAGCTGTACGCAGGTTGGAACCCGGGGACCAGAGAAAACCCGGCAGACTCGAAGTCTCCCGCGCACAGCCGCCATAACAGAGTGCACACCATGAAGGTGCGCAAGCATACGTCATGAAAGCCTCTTTTGCGCTTCTTGGGTCCCGGGGTTCCAATCCCGATCGCTGATTTGGCAGCGACCCACACAGGCTAGAGAGCGGACGTCCGAGGGACAACCTGAAAACATTGTGGGAAGGTTCAGCTTTTCCGACACAACCTTTAAACATTCCGAATCTAAATACAGATCGTGATACTGAAAATGTGCCCCGTGTAGGAGCTGCCGAAGGCTGCGATCTTTTGACTTTGAAGACCAAGATCAACAGATCGCAGCCTTCGGCAGCTCCTACAGGGATTAGGTGTTGGTTAGCCCCCACTGTTGCGGCACACGCCTGCCACGCTGTACTTGAGCGTATTGAGTTGCCCTTGCGAGTCCTCGTAGGTCATCGCCGTCGGCACCACCGAGCAAGCCGGCTGCGGCTTCACCACGCTGACGATTTTCACCACGTCGAGCTTCATGCCGTATTCGTATTCCTTGACCACCGGCGCCGCTTTGCCGCGCTCGGCGGCGTATTGCTCCATGGCTTTGGCGTTGGCGCTGAAAGCACGTTCGAAAGTGCGATCGCCGCCGCCTTCAGCCAGTGCATTTACCGACATCGCCATGACGCCGGCGAAGGTCATCCATTTGATCAACTGCATGTTTACTCCTCCGTAAAAAAGCCCGGCATCGGCACACGACAACGGGCTTGTTGCAGTGCGCCGGGCTTACAGGTCTTTGGTGCTGGCGTCTTTCTTCTCGTTGACGACGACCGGGTCGCGGGTCTGTTCCTTGGCCACGAACAGCTCCACGGCGCGATCATTGGCGGTCATCATCCGGTCGAACGTGCGGTCACCACCGCCTTCGGCCATGGCCAGGGACGACAACATCAGGGCGGCTGCGAAGGTGCTGAGTTGGGCGAATTTCATGGTTGATTCCTCGTTTAAGTAACTGACGGGATCAAGGTAACAAGGCGCACCTTTCGTGACGGTGGCGGGGGAATTACATATCCGTTATCTGCCGGATCAGTGCACGGAACCCATGTGGGAGCGGGCTTGCTCGCGAAAGCGGTGTGTCATCCAACATTGATGTCGACTGACACGGCCTCTTCGCGAGCAAGCCCGCTCCCACAAGGGATCACCTATTCAGACGGTACGGTGTCCTCATCCCGGCGATGGGCGATCTGGTACAGCGCGGGCAAGATCAGCAACGTGAGAATCGTCGAGGACAGAATCCCGCCGATCACCACCGTCGCCAGTGGCCGCTGCACCTCGGCGCCGGTGCCGGTCGCCAGCGCCATCGGAATAAACCCCAGCGACGCCACCAACGCCGTCATCAACACCGGCCGCAAGCGCGTCAGCGCGCCGACGTTGATTGCCTCCGCCAGCGACCTTCCTTCCTCGCGCAAATTGCGAATAAACGCGATCATCACCAGCCCGTTGAGCACCGCTACCCCGGACAGCGCGATAAACCCCACGCCTGCGGAAATCGACAACGGAATATCCCGCAGCCACAGCGCCATCACCCCGCCGGTCAGGGCAAACGGAATCCCGGTAAACACCAGCAAGCCGTCCTTCAAATTGTTGAACATCATGAACAGCAAGCCGAACACCAGCAGCAACGCCACCGGCACCACAATCTGCAAGCGCTTGGCCGCCGATTGCAGTTGCTCGAACTGCCCGCCCCAACTGGTCCAGTAACCGGCCGGCACCTGCACCTCGCGCTCGATCAGCGCACCGGCCTCGCTGACGAACGAGCCGATATCCCGCCCGCGCACGTTGGCGCTGACGATCACCAGACGCTTGCCGTTTTCGCGGCTGACCTGGTTCGGCCCGAGCACCAGATCGAGGCTGGCGACGTCCTTCAGCGCGATAAACCCGATCTGGTTCGCCGCACCGCTCAGCGCGGGCACCGGAATCAGCAATGCCGACAAGCCGTCGATGTCCTTGCGCATCGCGTCGGACAACCGCACCACCATGTCGAAGCGCCGATCGCCCTCGTACAAGATGCCGGCCTGACGCCCGCCCACTGCCACAGCGATGGTGTCCTGCACATCACCGACGTTGAGCCCGTAACGCGCCGCCTTGTCGCGATCGATGTTGATGGTCAGCACCGGCAGCCCGGTGGTCTGCTCGACCTTCACTTCAGAGGCGCCATTGACCTTCTGCATCGCCGCCGCGATCTTCGCTGCCGTGGCGTTGAGCACGTCCATGTCATCGCCGAACACCTTCACCGCGACATCGCTGCGCACACCGGAGATCAGTTCGTTGAAGCGCAACTGGATCGGCTGCGACAGTTCATAGTTGCTGCCCGGTAACGTCGCGGCGGCTTGTTGCAACTCGGCCATGAGGGTTTCGCGGGACTTGTTCGGGTCTGGCCATTGATCCT
Organism: Pseudomonas sp. IT-93MI4; assembly: GCF_949767635.1. Lineage (NCBI taxonomy): Bacteria > Pseudomonadati > Pseudomonadota > Gammaproteobacteria > Pseudomonadales > Pseudomonadaceae > Pseudomonas > Pseudomonas sp. IT-93MI4. The sequence goes on along the minus strand of NZ_CATKPP010000004.1, from coordinate 103,924 downwards.
TCGGTTTGAGCATCACGTAGCTGTCAGAGATGTTCGGCGGCATCGGGTCGGAAGCGATTTCCGCCGTACCGGTGCGGGCGAACACCCGTTCAACCTCCGGCACTTTGGCCAGGATCAGCGTCTCCAAACGCTGCTGCATGTCCACCGATTGCGTCAGGCTGGTGCCCGGCACGCGCAGCGCTTGCAGGGCAAAATCCCCCTCACTGAGACTCGGCACAAACTCGCTGCCCATGCGGCTGGTGAGCACGCCGCTGAGCACGATAACCGCCAACGCCGCGCCCACGGCCACCGTGCGATGGGCCATGACCCAGGCCAGCGCTGGCGCATAAATACGACGGGCGCCGCGCATCACCGCACCCTCCTCTTCCTTGACCTTGCCGGTGACGAACAGCGCAATCGCCGCCGGCACAAAGGTCACCGACAGCAGCATCGCACCGAGCAACGCGATGACCACGGTGAACGCCATCGGGTGGAACATTTTCCCTTCGACGCCGCTCAGGGCGAAGATCGGCAGGTACACCACCATGATGATCAACTGGCCGAAAATCAGCGGTCGGCGCGCCTCTTTCGCCGCCGCGAACACTTCCTTGAAACGCTCGGCACGAGTCAGCAAGCGGCCGTGATGCTGCTGTGCGTGAGCCAACCGGCGCAGGGTGTTTTCGACGATCACCACCGCACCGTCGACGATGATCCCGAAGTCCAGCGCGCCGAGGCTCATCAGGTTGGCGCTGACCTTGTTACTGAACATGCCGGTGAAGGTGAACAGCATCGACAGCGGAATCACCATCGCCGTGATCAGCGCGGCGCGGATGTTGCCGAGGAACAGGAACAGAATCGCGATCACCAGAATCGCGCCTTCGATCAGGTTCTTTTTCACCGTGGCGATGGCTTTGTCGACCAGGTGCGTGCGGTCGTACACCGGCACGGCGATCACGCCTGGCGGCAGGGATTTATTGATCTGTTCGAGCTTGCTGGCCACCGCTTGCGAGACGGTGCGGCTGTTCTCGCCGATCAGCATGAACACGGTGCCGAGCACCACTTCACGACCATTTTCGGTGGCCGCACCGCTGCGCAACTCACGGCCGATTTCCACCGTGGCGACGTTCTTCACCCGGATCGGCGTGCCATCGACATTGGCCATGACGATGTTGGCGATATCCTCGGTGCTCGCCACTTGCCCCGGCGCGCGGATCAGCAACTGCTCGCCGCTACGCTCGATGTACCCGGCGCCGACGTTGGCGTTGTTGCGCTCCAGCGCGGTGATCAGATCGGTGAGGGTGAGCTTGTACGCGGCGAGGCGTTTCGGGTCCGGCGCGATCTGATATTCCTTGGCGAAACCACCAATGGTGTTGATCTCGGCGACGCCCGGCACGTTGCGCAACTGCGGCTTGATGATCCAGTCCTGAATCACCCGCAGATCGGTCGGCGTGTAGGCGCTGCCGTCGTCCTTCAGCGCGCCCTCCTGGGCTTCCACCGTCCATAAAAAGATCTCACCGAGACCTGTGGAAATCGGCCCCATCACCGCTTCCGCGCCTTCGGGCAATTGCTCCTTGGCGATCTGCAAGCGCTCGTTGACCAGTTGGCGAGCGAAGAACAGGTCGGTGCCGTCCTTGAAGATCACCGTCACTTGCGACAGGCCCGAGCGCGACAGCGACCGGGTCTGCTCCAGCGCCGGCAAACCGGCCATCGCGGTTTCAATCGGGAAGGTGATGCGCTGCTCGGTTTCCAGCGGCGAGAACCCGGCGGCACCGGTGTTGATCTGCACCTGGACGTTGGTGATGTCGGGCACGGCGTCGATCGGCAGTTTCTGATAACTGGCGATGCCGAGGCCGGCCATGAGCAGAACGGCGAGCAGCACGATGATGCGCTGCTCGATGGCAAACTGGATCAGGCGTTCGAACATGGTGACCTTCCAGAATTAATGACTGTGCTCGGCTGAGGCTTTGCCCAGCTCCGACTTGAGGACGAAGCTGCCGGCGCTGGCGACTTGCACGCCCGGTTCCAGGCCTTGGGTGACTTCGACGTGGCCGGCGGCGCGGCTGCCCAGCTCCACCGCCTGCGCCTTGAAGCCGTCGTCGGTTCGGACGAATACCGTGGGTTTGTCCTCGACGGTCTGGATCGCGGTTTCCGGTACGGCGACTTTGGCCTGGCGGCTGTCGGTGGCAACCCGCACGGTGACGAACAGCCCCGGACGCCATGAGCCCTGCGGGTTTTCCAGGGTCACGCGTACGGTCGCGGTGCGGGTCTGTTCGCCGAGCAGGCTGCCGACGTACGCCACGCTGCCGGTCACTTCGGCCTTCAGTTCAGGCGCGCTGACGGTGACCGGTTTGCCCACCTGCACTTTGGTCAGATCCTTGGGCGAGACACCGAAGGTCACCCACACCCGCGACAGATCCGAGAGGGTGAAAGCCGCGGTGGTCTCATCGACCACCTCCCCCGGCGTCAGGTGTTTTTCCACTACCACGCCATCGAACGGTGCGCGCAGTTCGTAGCGATTGCCGCCGGTGGCGACCACGCTGCCGCTGAGCACGCTGATTTTTTGCCGGGCGTTGTTCATGGCGATTTCCGCTTCTTGCAAGGCCTGGCGCGCCTGCAGAAAATCCTGCTCGGCGGAGATCTTGTCCTGCCACAGTTTTTTCTCGCGCTCGTAGGTGGTGCGCGCCAGCGCCAGGCGACGTTGCGCGGCCGCCTGTTCGCTGCGCTGATCGGAGATCTGCTGACTGGCGATCACCGCCAGCAACTGGCCTTTTTTCACCGGTTGCCCGAGGTTGACCGCCACCGACTCGACCACCCCCGGCACGCGCGGCACGACGTGTGCCGTGCGGTCCTCGTCGAAGCGCACTTCGCCGGGAAACGACAAGTCGAGACTGATGCTTTGCGCCCGGGCCTCGGCCAGTTGAATGCCTGCGGCGGCGATCTGCTCGGCGCTCAATTCGATGTGGCCTTCTTCGGCATGTTCGCCTTCGGCGGCAGCGCCCTCCTCGGCGTGATCGGCGTGTTCGGAGGCCTCATCGGCATGCGCGTCGATATTTGAATTGGCCGGCCACATCGAACCGATGCCAATGCCGAGCGCCAAGGTCGCCACCGCGACCACCATCAGTTTTTTATCCATGGAAACTCCTCTGCGCCGTGCCATCGCGCAGTTGTCTGAAAAGTGAAATTCAAGGGCTGACGCTGAGGTCGCCGTAGATCCGTTCGAGGCGCACGCGGGCGTCGGTCGCCTCGCTGACGGCCTGGATGTACTGGCTGCGCGCGGCGATCAGGGTGCGTTGGGCATCAAGCACGTCGAGGAAAGCGAACTTGCCCATTTCGAAACCACGGGTGGCGCTGTCCACTGCGCTTTGTGCGGCAGGCAGGATGGTCTGGTTGAACGCGTTGACTTCGCCGTTGGCGGTCTGCCATTGCTCAAGGCTGGTCTGGACTTCGGTGCGCAAACGCAGCTCGGTGGCGTTGCGCAGATCCCGCGCCTGATCGCTGCGCCTTGCGGCGGCGAGCACATTGCCCTGATTGCGGTTGAACAGCGGAATCGGCATCGACAGCCCGACCACGTTGACCCGTTCGCGCTCGGTTTCGCTGTACTGACTGCCGATGCTCACGGTCAGGTCGGGAATGCGCTGCGACTTTTCCAGGCCCAACGAGGCTTCGCGCTGATCGATCTGCAGCTTCGCCAGACGCAGCTCGGCAGTCTGGTTCAGACGCTCGAGCAAACGGCCGGGCGGCGGCAGCGTGGCGAGGTTTTGCGTGGCGGCTTGCACGTTGGTCGAGGTCGGTAACGGTGCGCCCATGACTTGCGCCAGTTGCTGATAGGCGTTGGCCTGATCGCGCTCGGCGCGGCTCACCTCCAGGCGCACTTCCGAGAGCTGCACCTGTGCTCGCGTACCTTCGACCGGCGACGATTTACCGGCCTCGATCCGCCCCTGAGCAACGCGCACACCGTGCTCGGCCAGTTGCAGCGACTGGCGCGCCAGCTGCAAGCGTTGCTGCGCGGTTTGCGCGCTGTTGAACGCCTGGAACACATCGGCGCGCAAGGCATTGCGCTTGCGCTCCAGCTCGATGCCGGCGGCGTCCTGCGCACGGCTGGCGACATCGATGCGCGCACCGCGTTTACCGCCCAGCTCAATCGGCTGGCTGAGCATCACCGTGGTGGTGCGCGAGTTGCGCCGGGTGTCTTCGGCCTCCCACGACACCTCGGGATTGGGGATCAGGCCGGCCTGCTGGCGATCGCCCTCGGCAATACCGATTTCCCATTGCGCGGCAGCGAGATCGGGGTTGCCGGCGAAAGCACTTTGCAGCGCCTGATCCAGTGTCAGGGTCGATGCGCTGGCCAGGCTGCTGCTCGCCAGCAACAAGAGGCCGCTGGCGGTTTTGTTCAGGCGTGATCGCGCCGTCAGTTCGATTAAACCGGGCAATGGAGGACTTCCTTTAATTCAGGATTTTTCGATGCCGCAACGTTAGGGTTTTGAACTTATCGACAAGGTGACTGGAACATTACAAATCCGTTATCCACGGTTCAGCAAAGTTGTTTTGTTCTAGGATGCGAAGTGCAAAAGGCTTTGCCGCAATACATGGAAACAAATACTCAGTAGTTATCTGCCGAACAGCACTTGCCTGAATGAAATACATGTCTGCTGGCGCATTCAGGCTGCGACAGGCTGTCGCGGATGGCCGTTTTAAAGGCCTCCAAGATTGACCCTGTAGCCACTACAGCCTTTACCGTATTCGTCATTCAGTTATTGAACAGCGTCCGGAAGACCTTACAAAAACCATAACTTTCCCGGCCACCTTAATTAAATATCCCTTAAATAAAAGTGGTGATAGATCATGCGAATCCTTGTCGTTGAGGACGAGCTTAAAGCTGCCGAATACTTGCATCAGGGTTTGACCGAAAGTGGTTATATCGTTGATCACGCCGCCACCGGTGCCGATGGATTGCATCTGGCGCAACAGCAGGCTTATGACCTGATTATTCTCGACGTGAACCTGCCGGAACTGGACGGCTGGGGTGTGCTGGAGCAACTGCGCCGCACCCACTCGACGCGGGTGATGATGCTCACCGCGCGCGGGCGGCTGGCGGACAAGATTCGCGGTCTGGACCTGGGCGCCGACGACTACCTGGTCAAGCCGTTCGAGTTTCCCGAACTGCTGGCGCGGGTCCGCACCCTGATGCGCCGCAGCGAAAACATACCAGTGCCGCAGGTGTTGAAAGTCGCTGATCTGGAACTGGATCCGGGCCGGCATCGGGCGTTTCGGGGTGCGCAGCGCATCGACCTGACCACCAAGGAATTCGCCCTGCTGCACTTGTTGATGCGCCAGTCCGGCGAGGTGCTGACCCGTACGCAGATCATCTCGCTGGTGTGGGACATGAATTTCGACTGCGACACCAACGTAGTCGAAGTGTCGATCCGGCGCTTGCGGGCGAAGATCGATGACCCGTTCGACAACAAGCTGATTCACACCCTGCGCGGTGTCGGCTACGTGCTGGAGGCCCGCGAATGAAGCCGGCCAGCCTGTCGATGCGCCTCGGTCTGACGGTGAGTATTCTCGGTGCGCTGTTGGTGGTGTTTCTGGCGATCCTTGCCTATTTCGCCCTGACCCATGAGCTGAATGCACTGTCCCGCGACAGCCTGCAAAAGAAGATGGCGCAGGTGGAGCACAGCCTGTCGCTGTATGTCGACGCCAACGAAGTCAGTGGCAGGCCGCACATTCTGCTCGATCAGGTCATGGGCCATGACAACCTGACGCTGACGATTTATGACCGTTCGAACCTGCGTACGCCGCTGCTCAAATCCGGCTCGGGACTCAAGGATCCACGCGCCGAATTGCGCGCAGTGCGAACCACCACCGAACAATTGGCCTATAGCGAAAGCATCGATGACGAGGGTGCGAAGTTCCTTACCGCGTCGAAGCTGATTCGGCTCAAGGACGGCAGCAGCGTGCCGGTGCTGTTGTCGATGGACAACGCGCACGATCAGGCGCTGCTCAGCGCCTATCTGCGCTCGACGCTGATTGCCTTGCCGCTGTTGCTGGTGTTCATCGGCCTGACGGCGTGGGGCGCGGTGCAGCGTGGATTGGCGCCGCTGCGCGAGTTTCGCAAAGTGGCGGCGAGGGTCTCGACGCAGGATCTGGAGCATCGGCTGTCGGTGGTGAACATGCCGCAGGAGTTGAGCGAACTGGCGCAGGGCATCAACTTCATGCTGCATCGGCTGGATGCCGGGGTGCAGCAGTTGTCGCAGTTCTCAGATGACCTGGCGCATGAGTTGCGCACGCCGATCAACAACCTGATGGGCAAGGCCCAAGTGACGCTGTCTCGCGAGCGCACGAGTGAGGAATACCAGGATGTGCTGGTGTCCTGCACCGAAGAGCTGGAGCGCGTGGCGCGGATTGTTTCGGACATGCTGTTTCTGGCGCAGGTCAGTCATCCGTCGGCACTGGCGCCATTTGAAACGGTGCCGCTGGAGGCGGAAGCGGCGAAGGTTGCGGAGATGTTTTCGCTGGCGGCGCAGGACAAGCAGATTCATTTGAATGTTGTTGGCAGCGCATCGGTGTTGGGCGATCGGCTGATGATCCAGCGGGCGATTTCCAATCTGCTGTCGAATGCGCTGCGTCATTGCCCGAACGGCAAAACCATCACCTTGCTGATCGAGCAAGGCGCGACGCAGGCTTCACTGCTGGTCAGCAATCCCGGCACCGGCATCGAGGCGCAACACCTGCCGCACCTGTTCGACCGCTTCTACCGCGTCGACAGCGCCCGCTCGCGCTCACAGGGCAGCACCGGGCTGGGACTGGCAATCGTGCGCTCGATCATGAGCCTGCATCAGGGCGTGGCGGAGGTGAAGAGCTTGCCCGGCGTCATGACCGTATTCCGCCTCGGTTTTCCTGCGGTGACACCCATGACCCCATCGCTTGCAGGCAAGCTCCCACAGGGACAGTAGTCATTCACAAAATATGTGGACGCCGCCAAAACCTGTGGGAGCGAGCTTGCTCGCGAAAGCGGTAGATCAGGCAACAAAAAAACGGCACCTTACGGTGCCGTTCGCCTTTCACATTTCAGCTATTACTTACGCGCATCCGCCCACGATTTCAGCAGTTCGTTGTAGCTCACGGTCTCGCCCTTCGGCTTCTCGTTGGCCAGTTTCGGTTTCGGTGCGCCTGGCTGGTCGAACCAGTACTGTGCGTCGCGCTCCGGGTTCATTTTCGGGGCGCATACTGCTTGCGCCTTGGAGCGTTCGAGGCGGGTCATGATCGCGTCCTGATCCTTGGCCAGGCCGTCCAGCGCCTGTTGCGGAGTCTTCTCGCCGCTGGCCGCTTCGGCGATGTGGCTCCACCACAATTGCGCCAGGCGCGGATAGTCCGGCACGTTGGTTCCGGTCGGGGTCCATTGCACGCGGGCCGGACTGCGGTAGAACTCGACCAGCCCACCAAGTTTCGGCGCCAGATCAGTCATCGCCTGCGAGTTGATGTCCGACTCGCGAATCGGTGTCAGGCCGACGATGGTTTTCTTCAGCGACACGGTTTTCGAGGTGACGAACTGCGCGTACAGCCACGCCGCCAGTTTCTGTTTCTCAGGCGTGGATTTCATGAATGTCCACGAACCCACGTCCTGATAGCCGAGCTTCATGCCCTCTTCCCAATACGGCCCGCGCGGCGACGGCGCCATGCGCCATTTCGGCGTGCCGTCGGCGTTGACCACCGGCAGGCCCGGTTTGGTCATGTCGGCGGTGAACGCGGTGTACCAGAAGATCTGCTGGGCGATGTTGCCTTGAGACGGCACCGGGCCGGACTCGGAGAAGGTCATGCCCGCCGCTTCCGGTGGCGCGTAGGCCTTGAGCCAGTCGACGTATTTCTGCGTGGCGAACACTGCCGCCGGGCCGTTGGTGTCACCGCCGCGAGTCACGCTGGAACCGACCGGGTGGCAGTCCTCGACGCGAATCCCCCACTCGTCCACCGGCAAGCCGTTGGGCAGGCCCTTGTCGCCGCCACCGGCCATGGAGAACCAGGCATCGGTGAAACGCCAGCCCAGCGACGGGTCTTTCTTGCCGTAGTCCATGTGCCCGTAGACGCGTTTACCGTCGATTTCCTTGACGTCTTCGCTGAAGAATTTGGCGATGTCTTCATAGGCCGACCAGTTCACCGGCACGCCCAATTCGTAGCCGTACTTTTCCTTGAATTTGGCTTTCAAGTCCGCGCGTTCGAACCAGTCGGCGCGGAACCAGTACAAGTTGGCGAACTGCTGATCGGGCAACTGATAAATCTTGCCATCCGGCGCGGTAGTGAACGAGATGCCGATGAAATCCTTGATGTCGAGGGTCGGCGAGGTGAAGTTCTTGCCTTCGTTGGCCATCAGGTCGGTGATCGACTCGGTCTTGCCGTAGCGAAAGTGCGTACCGATCAGGTCCGAGTCGTTGACCCAGCCGTCGTAGATGTTCTTGTCCGACTGCATCACCGTCTGCATTTTTTCCACCACGTCGCCTTCTTGCAGCAGGTCGTGGGTGAGCTTGATCCCGGTGATTTCAGTGAAGGCCTTGGCCAGCACCTTGGACTCGTATTCGTGGGTGGTCAGGGTCTCGGAAACCACTTTGATTTCCATGCCGCGAAACGGCTCGGCGGCCTTGATGAACCACTTCAATTCTTCGAGCTGCTGATCCGCCGTCAGGGTCGACGGCTTGAATTCACTGCCGATCCATTTTTTCGCCGCGTCTTCGTAGGCATCGGCCCAGGCAGATGCGCTCAAACCGCTGAGTGCCAGCATGGCTGCCAATGAAATGCTATGTCGCAGCTTATTGTTTTTGTCGAACATAGAGACCTCCAGTTTGAGTTACGGAGCACGATTGCCGAGCGACTCGACTAGCCCCAGCGCATCACAACCAACAGCCACACCAGAGACAGCGCGGACGCTACCCAGATGCTCCAGTCGGTGACGCCGATTACCAGCAGATGCAGGTAGGCGCTGCCGAGAAGACCGATGAACAAGCGATCGCCACGGGTGGTGGCAATCGGCAGAAAACCTCGCCGCAGGATGCTCGGCGAGCGCAATTCCCAGGTGGTCATGCCCACCAGCAACAGGCCGATGGCAATAAAGAACCCCGCCGTGGGGGTGGTCCAGCTCATCCATTCCATCATGCGTTCCTCAGACCCGACCGAGGGCAAAGCCCTTGGCCACGTGGTTGCGAACAAACCAGATCACCAGCATCCCCGGGAGGATGGTCAACACCCCCGCCGCCGCCAGCACGCCCCAGTCGATGCCCGAAGCGGAAACCGTACGGGTCATCACCGCGGCAATCGGCTTGGCGTTGACCGAAGTCAGCGTGCGCGCCAGCAGCAGTTCGACCCAGGAAAACATGAAGCAGAAGAACGCCGTGACGCCGATGCCCGAGCCGATCAGCGGGATGAAAATCTTCACGAAGAACTTGGGAAAGCTGTAGCCGTCGATGTATGCGGTTTCGTCGATTTCCTTGGGCACCCCGGACATGAAACCTTCAAGAATCCACACCGCCAGCGGCACGTTGAACAGGCAGTGCGCCAAGGCCACGGCGATGTGCGTGTCGAACAGCCCGATCGACGAATAGAGCTGGAAGAACGGCAACAGAAACACCGCCGGTGGCGCCATGCGGTTGGTCAGCAGCCAGAAGAACAGGTGCTTGTCGCCGAGGAAGCGATAGCGCGAAAACGCATAGGCCGCTGGCAGCGCCACACTCAGCGAGATCACCGTGTTCAGGCTGACGTAATACAGTGAATTGAGATAACCGGTGTACCAGCTCGGATCGGTGAAAATCACCTTGTAGTTGTGCCAGGTGAAATCCTGGGGGAACAGGGTCAACCCGCCGAGAATTTCGGTGTTGCTCTTGAACGACATGTTCAGCAACCAGTAGATCGGCACCAGCAGGAACAGGATGTACACCAGCAACGGGATCAGCTTTCTCTTGCTCATGGCCGGGCCCTCAGCGGTTGGCGTCGGAATGGGTCATGGCGGTGTAGAACAGCCACGAGACCAGCAGGATGATCAGGAAGTACACCAGCGAAAACGCCGCCGCCGGCCCCAGATCGAATTGGCCGACCGCCATCTGCGTCAGCGTCTGACTGAGGAAAGTCGTGGCATTGCCCGGCCCGCCGCCGGTGAGCACGAACGGCTCGGTGTAAATCATGAAACTGTCCATGAAGCGCAGCATCACCGCGATCAGTAGTACGCTTTTCAGCTTGGGCAACTGGATGTGCCTGAACACTGCCCACGCCGAAGCCCGGTCGATCCGCGCCGCCTGGTAATACACGTCGGGAATCGCCCGCAGCCCGGAAAAACACAGCAGCGCCACCAGCGAAGTCCAGTGCCAGACGTCCATCACCAGCACCGTCACCCAGGCGTCCATGGTGTTGGCCGCATAGTTGTAGCTGATGCCCAGGGCATTCAGGCTCGAACCGAGCAGTCCAATGTCGGCACGGCCGAAGATCTGCCAGATGGTGCCGACCACATTCCACGGGATCAGCAGCGGAATCGCCAGGATGATCAGCACCACTGACGACCAGCGGCCCTTGGTCGGCATGGTCAGGGCGACGGCGATACCCAACGGGATTTCGATCAGCAGCACGCAGGCCGAGTAGATGAACTGGCGTAGCAGCGAGTCATGCAGACGCGGATCGAGCAGCACCTGTTTGTACCAGTCGGCGCCGACGAAGTAGCGGCTGGACTGGTCGAAAATGTCCTGCACCGAATAGTTGACGACGGTCATCATCGGGATCACCGCACTGAACGCCACCAGCAGAAATACCGGCAACACCAGCCACCAGGCCTTGTTGTTCTGCACCTTGTTCATGGCTGCACCTCTTCATCGGCTTCAAGCAGAAACTCATCGGCATAGACCATCAGCCACTGTGCCGGAAAACTGATGTACGCCGTGCCCTGCGGCACCGGTTTGTCTTCGGCCAGACGCACCTTCAGCGGCGCACCATCGAGGTCGAGGGTGAGAATCTTGTAGGTGCCCAGGTCCTCGACGTGGACCACCCGCGCCTGCATCGCCTCGTCAAACGGCTCGTCCCAGACATGGATGAACTCCGGGCGGATGCCGACCTTCAGATTTTTCCACTGACCGTGTTCGATATGCCGTTGCAAGGCGTCGGACAGTGGCAAGTGCGTCGAAGCGAAACCGACCCCGCCCGGCTGCGGCTGCACCTCGATCAGGTTCATCCCCGGGCTGCCGATGAAGTAGCCGACAAAGGTGTGGCTCGGCCGCTCGAACAATTCCCGGGGCGTGCCGAACTGCACGATCTGTCCGCCGTACATCACCGCGATCTTGTCGGCGAAGGTCGAAGCTTCGAGCTGATCGTGGGTGACGTAGACCATGGTGATGTTGAACTGCTCGTGGATCTGCTTGAGCTTGCGTCGCAGCTTCCATTTCAGATGCGGGTCGATCACCGTCAGCGGCTCGTCGAAGAGGATCGCCGAGACGTCGTCACGCACCAGACCACGGCCCATGGAGACTTTCTGTTTTTCGTCGGCGGTGAGGTTGCGCGCCTTCTTGCTCAGCAGGTTTTGCAGGTCGAGGACTTCGGCGATTTCCTGCACCTTGCTGTGCACTTTCGCCTCGGCCATGCCCTGATTGCGCAGGGGGAAGGCCAGGTTGTCGAACACGGTCATGGTGTCGTAGACCACCGGGAACTGGAACACCTGGGCGATGTTGCGCTTCTCCGGGGTCAGGTCGTTGACCGCTTTGCCATCGAACAGCACATGTCCTTGCGAGGGGCTGAGCAGGCCGGAAATGATGTTGAGCAAGGTCGATTTGCCGCAACCCGAAGGGCCGAGCAAGGCATACGCGCCGCCCTGCTCCCAAATGTGGTCCATCTCGCGGATCGCGTAATCGTCAGGCCCGCTCGGGGTTTTGCTGTAGCTGTGGGCGAGGTGCTGCAAACGGATTTCGGCCATCAGGCAACCCTCGCGACACGTTGGCCCGGTGCCTGCACCAGACGGCCCTGCGCATCGAACACGAACAGTTTGTGAGTCGGGATGTAGATGCGGATCGGCGCATCGACGTCGTATTCGTGAACCCCCGGCAGGTGCAGCACCAGCAGGAAATGCTCGTTGCGCACGTGCAGGAAGGTTTCCGAACCGCTGATCTCGGCCACTTCGACGGTCACCGCCAACTCCAGATCGTCATCGTTGCTCGGCACCAGCGAGATATGGCTGGGGCGCACGCCAAAGCGAAACTCGCCCTCACCCACCGGGCGCAGATCGACGTTCAGCGGGAAGTGCACGAAGTTGGCGAAGCTGACTTCGTTGCCGGCGATGCGCCCGGGCATCAGGTTGATCGGCGGCTCGGAAAACAGCTCCGCCGCCAGCACGGTTTGCGGCTGGTGGTAGACCGAGGTCGACGGGCCGCTCTGGATCACCCGACCCTCGTGCAGAATCGTCGTGGTGCCGCCCAGCGCCAACGCTTCGTTGGGTTCGGTGGTGGCGTAGATCGCAATGGTGTGGCGCAGCTTGAACAGCTCGCGCATTTCCTGGCGCAGTTCTTCGCGCAGCTTGTAGTCGAGGTTGACCAGTGGCTCGTCGAACAGGATCAGCTCGGCGTCCTTGACCAGCGCCCGGGCCATCGCCGTGCGCTGCTGCTGACCGCCGGACAGCTCCAGCGGATAGCGCTGCAGGAACTTCTCGATGCGCAGCATCTTCGCGGTTTCCAGCACTTTGCTATGAATGATTTCTTTGGAAACACCGGCCTGACGCAGCGGCGAGGCGATGTTCTCGAACACGGTCATGGTCGGGTAATTGATGAACTGCTGATAGACCATCGACACGTTGCGCAGGCGCACCGGGCGCTGGGTGACGTCGACGCCGTTCATCAGGATCCGGCCACTGTCGGGCTTGTCCAGGCCTGCCATCAGGCGCATCAGGCTGGTCTTGCCGGACAGCGTGCGGCCGAGCAGAACGTTGAAGGATCCGGGTTCGAATTTCAGGCAGGCATCGTCGATCCAGGTCTGGCCCTCGACGGTGCGGCTGACGTGCTCCAGGGTGAGTGACATGGCTCGGCCTTTTTATTATTGGAGTCAAGCGACCTGTGCAGCAGAGCGACATTCGTGCCAGAAATGGCAAGTGGTTGATTTGTCGTGAAAAGGGCTGAAAACGCGGGGATCGGGCGTTCATTGCTGAACACATTTGAACAGTTGGGCGATTGACAATGAACAATAGTGAACAACACTCTATGAACGCTTTTTGCCCAAATTCTGTGAACGATGAAAATCCAATGTGGGAGCGGGCTTGCTCGCGAAGGCGGTGTGTCAGTCGATGTAAATGTGTCTGATATACCGCTTTCGCGAGCAAGCCCGCTCCCACAGTTTTGATCTGTGTTGGTTTTGAAAGCAGTGCCATAACAACAATAAAATGCCCTTCAGAGGCCCACCACCATGGCCGCACCTGCCCCGCCGCTGTCCCACGACGCGATTGTCCAGACCTCCTGGCAACGTTGCCGCGCCTTCGGCCTTGACCACCAGAGCGCCCCGGCCTTCGATCAATTGCCCGCCGCCGGGATCGCGCAGCTGCTCGACCGTCACCACGCGCTGGTGCAGACCACCCATCAGGAAGTGCTGCCGTACTACGAGAACATCCTCAGCAACTCCAATTGCCTGATCATGCTCGCCGACCATCAGGGTCAGGTGCTGACCTCGTGGGGCACTCAGCGCTTTATCGAGCCGAACCTGGCCCGAGGGTTTAGCGCCGGGGCGAGCTGGATGGAACGCTGCAGTGGCACCAATGCGATCGGCACCGCGCTGGCCTGCGAACAGGCGGTGCACATCGAGCACGATGAACACTTTCTGAAAGCCAACCGTTTCATGACCGGTTCCGCCGCGCCGATTTTCGATGCCGAGCGCAAGGTTATCGCCGTGCTCGACGTGTCCAGCGACAGTTACCTGCCGCCCTCGCACACGCTGGGCATGGTCAAGATGATGAGCCAGACCGTGGAGAACCGGCTGATCCTCAACCTGTTCCACGGCCAGCACTTTCAACTGACGTTCAACACCGGGTTGAACAACCTCGACAGTCAGTGGGCTGGTTTGTTGATTTTCGACGAGAGCGGTCAAGTGCTGTCGGCCAATCGTCGCGCCGACAATCTGCTCGGCGTGCGCCTGTCGCGGGTCAGTGTCGAGAGCCTGTTCAACGTGTCGCTGCTGGAGTTGATCAATCAGCCGGATGGATTGCCGTTCGCCCTGCAGACCTCCGGGCGCAACCGTTTTCAGTGTGTGCTGAAGCGCCCGCAACAGGCAGCGGTTCAGCCTCGGGTATTTGCTGAACCGAAGAGCGCCGAAAAGTCGCTCAAACCCGCGGGCGCCATCAGCCTCAGCACCCTGCACTTCGGTGACAGCCGGGTGGAAAAAGCCGTGCGTCAGGCCGAACGCCTGCTGGAGAAAGACATTCCGCTGCTGATCCACGGCGAAACCGGAGTCGGCAAGGAAGTCTTCGTCAAAGCCCTGCACCAGGCCAGTTCGAGAAGCAAACAGGCATTTATCGCCGTCAACTGCGCGGCGATCCCCGCCGAACTGGTGGAATCAGAACTGTTCGGCTATGAAAAAGGCGCGTTCACCGGCGCCAACCAGAAAGGCAGCATCGGCCTGATCCGCAAAGCCGACAAAGGCACCCTCTTCCTCGACGAAATCGGTGACATGCCGTTGCCGACTCAGGCCCGGCTGCTGCGGGTGTTGCAGGAGCGCTGTGTGCAACCGGTGGGCAGCAGTGAGTTGTTCGCGGTGGATCTGCGGATCATCTCGGCGACCAACCGCTCTTTGCGCGAACAAGTGCAACTGGGGCGGTTTCGTGAGGACCTGTATTACCGCATCGGCGGTCTGACCCTGGAGTTGCCACCGCTCAGAGAGCGCAGCGATAAAGAGGCGCTGTTCAAACGCCTGTGGGAGCAGCATCGTGAACCGACGCAATGGGCCGGGCTCAGCCGCGAAGTGCTGGAGCTGTTCGAGCGGCACCCGTGGCCGGGCAATTTACGTCAGGTCAGCAGCGTGATGCAGGTGGCACTGGCAATGGCCGAGGAGCAGCCAGTGCGGCCGGAGCATTTGCCGGATGACTTTTTTGTCGATCTGGAGATGGAGCCGGTGGAGAGCGTGCAGCCGCTGGGGCTGGATCTGAATGATGTGGAAGCGTTGAACCGGGAGTTGAAAGCAGCCGGGGGGAATATTTCGCATCTGGCACGTAGGCTTGGGGTGAGCCGCAATACGCTCTACAAGCGCTTGCGGCAGGCGGAGAGCTGACTGCTGCGCAGTCAATCGCGAGCAGGCTCGCTCCCACAGGGGATGTGTGTCGCGCAAAGATCCACTGTGGGAGCGAGCCTGCTCGCGAAGGCATCAGCCCTGGCACTGCAGTAATTAAGCCATGCGCATCAACAAAAACCCGCACAAGGCGGGTTTTGTTTTATAGCGGATCAGGCATCAGTCAGCCAGGCGCCAGGTCGTGCCGCCCTTGCCGTCTTCCAGCACCACGCCCATGGCGGTGAGCTGGTCGCGGATGCGGTCGGATTCGGCCCAGTCTTTGCCAGCGCGTGCCGCCAGACGTGCAGCAATCAGCGCGTCGACTTCAGCCGCATCGACACGCCCTTCGGCGCCCGCTTGCAGGAAGTCATCGGCTTCCAGCTGCAACACGCCCAGCACGCTCGCCAGTTCTTTCAGACGTGCCGCCAGACCGGCCGCCGCGTCGAGATCGCTGTCGCGCAGACGGTTGATCTCACGCACCATCTCGAACAGCACCGCGCAGGCTTCCGGCGTGCCGAAGTCGTCGTTCATCACCGTGGTGAAACGCTCGACGAAGGCTTCGCCGCCAGCCGGAGCAACGCTCGGCAGGCCTTTCAACGCGTGGTAGAAACGCTCGAGTGCGCCCTTGGCGTCCTTGAGGTTGTCTTCCGAGTAGTTGATCGCGCTGCGGTAGTGGCTCGACACCAGCAGGTAACGCACGACTTCCGGGTGGTACTTGTCGAGCACGTCACGAATGGTGAAGAAGTTGTTCAAGGACTTGGACATCTTCTCGCCATTGATACGGATCATGCCGCAATGCATCCACGCGTTGGCGTAGGTCTTGCCGGTGGCCGCTTCGCTTTGGGCGATTTCGTTTTCGTGGTGCGGGAACTCGAGGTCGCTGCCGCCGCCATGAATGTCGAAGGTTTCACCGAGGCAGCAGGTGGACATCACCGAGCACTCGATGTGCCAGCCCGGACGCCCGGCGCCCCACGGCGATTCCCAGCTCGGCTCGCCCGGTTTGGCGGCTTTCCACAGGACGAAGTCCAGCGGATCTTCTTTCGACTCGTCGACTTCGATGCGTGCACCGATGCGCAGGTCTTCGATCTTCTTGCGCGACAGCTTGCCGTAGCCCATGAACTTGGCGACGCGGTAGTACACGTCGCCATTGCCCGGGGCGTAGGCGAAGCCCTTGTCGATCAGGGTCTGGATCATCGCGTGCATGCCCGGAATGTGATCCGTGGCGCGCGGCTCCATGTCCGGCTTCTTGATGTTCAGGCGCGCTTCGTCTTCGTGCATCGCGGCGATCATGCGCTCGGTCAGCGCGTCGAACGACTCACCGTTCTCGCGGGCACGATTGATGATCTTGTCGTCGATGTCGGTGATGTTGCGCACGTAGGTCAGGTCGTAACCGCTGAACCGCAACCAGCGGGTCACCAGGTCGAACGCGACCATGCTGCGGCCGTGGCCGAGGTGGCAGTAGTCGTACACGGTCATGCCGCACACGTACATGCGCACCTTGTTGCCATCCAGCGGCTTGAAGACTTCTTTGCTCTTGGTGAGCGTGTTGTAGATCGTCAGCACTTTATATTTCCTTGACGCTAAATCACTGGCCCCACGAATCACGCAGGGTCACGGTACGGTTGAATACCGGCTGACCTGGTTTCGAGTCCTTGATGTCGGCGACGAAGTAGCCTTCGCGCTCGAACTGGAAACGGTCTTCCGGCTGTGCGTTGCCAAGCGATGGCTCAGCACGACAACCGGTCAGCACTTGCAGTGAGTCAGGGTTGATGTTGTCGAGGAAACTCGCGCTGTCTTCGGCCTTCTCCGGGTTCGGAGAACGGAACAGGCGATCGTACAGACGCACTTCGCACTCGATGCTGGCAGCGGCCGGCACCCAGTGGATCACGCCTTTGACCTTGCGGCCTTCCGGGTTCTTGCCGAGGGTGTCCGGGTCGTACGAGCAACGCAGCTCGACGATGTTGCCGTCGGCGTCCTTGATCGCTTCGTCGGCACGGATCACGTAGCTGCCACGCAAACGCACTTCGCCGTTCGGCTCCAGGCGCTTGTAGCCCTTTGGCGGTTCTTCCATGAAGTCATCGCGGTCGATGTAGATTTCACGGGCGAACGGCAGCTGGCGCACGCCGAGTTCTTCTTTCTGCGGATGACGCGGCAATTCGAGGTTCTCGACCTGACCTTCCGGGTAGTTGGTGATCACGACTTTCAGCGGGCGCAGCACGCACATGGCGCGCGGCGCGTTCGCGTCCAGGTCCTGACGGATGCTGAACTCGAGCATGCCGAAGTCGACCACGCCGTCGGAACGGTTGGTGCCGATCATGTCGCAAAAGTTGCGGATCGACGCCGGCGTGTAGCCACGGCGACGGAAGCCGGACAGCGTCGACATGCGCGGGTCGTCCCAGCCATTGACGTGCTTTTCATCGACCAGTTGCTTGAGCTTGCGCTTGCTGGTGATGGTGTAGTTCAGGTTCAGGCGGCTGAACTCGTACTGGCGCGGGTTGGCCGGCACCGGCAGGTTTTCCAGGAACCACTCGTACAGCGGACGATGGCTTTCGAATTCCAGGGTGCAGATCGAGTGGGTGATGCCTTCGATGGCGTCCGACTGACCGTGGGTGAAGTCATAGTTCGGGTAGATGCACCACTTGTCACCAGTCTGATGGTGATGAGCGTGGCGGATGCGATACATGATCGGGTCGCGCAGGTTCATGTTCGGCGAGGCCATGTCGATCTTCGCGCGCAGCACGCGGGCGCCGTCCGGGAACTCACCGGCACGCATGCGCGCGAACCAGTCGAGGTTCTCTTCCACCGAACGGTCGCGGAACGGGCTGTTCTTGCCCGGCTCGGTCAGGCTGCCACGGTATTCCTTGGCCTGCTCAGGGGTCAGGTCGTCAACGTAGGCCTTGCCGGCCTTGATCAGCTCGATGGCCCAATCGTGCAACTGGTCAAAATACTGCGAGGCGTAGCGCACTTCGCCGGACCACTCGAAGCCCAGCCATTTGACGTCGGATTCGATCGCGTCGATGTATTCCTGGTCTTCCTTGGCCGGATTGGTGTCGTCGAAACGCAGGTGCGTGACGCCGCCGAACTCCTGGGCCAGGCCGAAGTTCACGCAGATCGACTTGGCGTGGCCGATGTGCAGGTAGCCGTTGGGCTCAGGCGGAAAACGGGTGACGATCTGGGTGTGCTTGCCCGAGTCCAGGTCTGCCTGGATGATCGGCCGCAGGAAATTGACCGGCACGGCAGGGCCGGACTTGGCATTCGAGGTAGGGTCGACAGTGGGCTTGCTCATAGGATCCTTGACTTACATGTGCGCGGCCGCAAAGGGGGCCAGACAAAACAAAGCCGCTATCATAGCCGATGCTGTCAAGGGCCTGACAGAGCGCGGCCTATAAAGGAGTGCATTTAATCGAAGGGTTTTGGAAAAACAGCCTCGAAATTCGCGCCTGTCACGCTAAACTGCGCTCCTTGGCCGAAGCAGGCTGAACCGGTTGTGGGGCTGAATGTCCCAGAACCACGAATTCCTTATAAAGAGTAGCGATCATGACTCAAGTCAAACTGACCACCAACTACGGCGACATCGTCATCGAACTGGACGCGGAAAAAGCGCCAATCACCGCTGCCAACTTCATCGAATACGTCAAGAAAGGTCACTACGAGAACGTAGTGTTCCACCGCGTGATCAAGGGCTTCATGATCCAGGGCGGCGGTTTCGAGCCTGGCATGCAGGAAAAGAAAGACAAGAGCCCAAGCATTCAGAACGAAGCTGACAACGGTCTGCAGAACGAGAAGTACACCGTTGCCATGGCCCGCACCATGGACCCGCATTCGGCCTCGGCGCAGTTCTTCATCAACGCCACCAACAACAGCTTCCTCAACCACACCGCCAAGACCGCTCAGGGCTGGGGTTATGCCGTGTTCGGTAAAGTGGTTGCCGGTACCGACGTGGTCGACAAGATCGAAGGCGTTGCCACCACTTCCAAGGCCGGTCACCAGGACGTGCCGAAAGACGACGTGATCATCGAGAAAGCCGAGATCATCGAAGCGTGATATTGCTGATTTCAGACTTGCATCTGGAAGAGGAGCGCCCGGACATTACCCGGGCGTTTCTGGATTTGCTCGCCGGACGCGCCCGCTCGGCGAGTGCGTTGTACATCCTCGGCGACTTTTTCGAGGCGTGGATTGGCGACGATGCCATGACGCCCTTTCAGCGTTCCATCTGCCAAGCCCTGCGCCAGTTGAGCGACAGCGGCACGGCGATTTTTCTGATGCACGGCAACCGCGACTTCCTGCTCGGCAAGGCCTTCTGCAAAGAAGCCGGCTGCACGCTGTTGAAGGATCCGAGTGTCGTGCAGTTTTACGGCGAGCCGGTGTTGTTGATGCACGGCGACAGCCTGTGCACCCGCGACGTGGGCTACATGAAGTTGCGCCGCTACCTGCGCAACCCGATCACCTTGTTCATCCTGCGCCACCTGCCGCTGAGCACCCGCCACAAACTGGCGCGCAAGCTGCGCAGCGAAAGCCGTGCGCAGACGCGGATGAAGGCCAATGACATCGTCGATGTCACACCGGAAGAGATTCCGCGGGTCATGCAGCAATACGGGGTAAAAACCCTGATCCACGGGCATACCCATCGTCCGGCGATCCACAAGCTGCAACTCGGCGAGCAGGCAGCTAAGCGGATTGTGCTGGGGGACTGGGATCGTCAGGGTTGGGCGTTGCAGGTGGATGAGAACGGGTATGCCCTGGCACCGTTCGACTTTGCTCCGCCGCCGGCCCTGCCCGCTCACGCAATCTAAAAGTCAAACACAAACCACTGTAGGAGTGAGCCTGCTCGCGATAGCGGTGTACCAGTCAACGAAGATGTTGAATGTGATACCGATATCGCGAGCAGGCTCACTCCTACATTTTGACCGCGTTTTGCTTAGTGACCGCTGGCGGCCGGCCCGGCCTTCGCCGCAAACGGTGGCTTCGCCAGCCACACAATCAGAATCAGCCCCATGAAGCCCCAGCCCAGCAACGTGAAGTAATCCACGGTGGAAAGCATGTACGCCTGGCTGGTGAGGATCTGATCCATCTGCGCGTACGCCGATTGGCTCGCGCCGCCTAAATGGTTCAAGGTCTCGCGGGTCGCCGGTTCGAAGGTGCTGATGCTTTCGCTCATGTACGCATGATGCTGATCGGCGCGGCGGATCCAGATCCACGTGGTCAGCGATGCGGCAAAGCTGCCGCCCAAGGTGCGCAGGAAGGTTGCCAGGCCTGCGCCGTCGGCGATCTGGCTCGGTGGCAGGTCGGACATCAGGATGCTCAGGGTCGGCATGAAGAACAGCGCCACGCCAATCCCCATGAATAGCTGCACCAGAGCGATGTGCTGGAAGTCCACCTCGTTGGTGAACTCGGCGCGCATGAAGCAGCTCAGGCCAATCGCGAGGAACGCCAGACCAGCCAGCAGGCGCAGGTCGAACTTGTTCGCGTACTTGCCGACAAACGGCGACAGCAACACCGGCAGAATCCCGATCGGCGCCACCGCCAGACCGGCCCAGGTCGCGGTGTAACCCATCTGGGTTTGCAGCCACTGCGGCAGGATCAGGTTGATGCCGAAGAACCCGGCGTAACCCAACACCAGCACCAGCGTGCCGATGCGAAAGTTGCGGTGCGCGAACAGGCGCAGATTCACCACCGGGTGCTGGTCGGTCATTTCCCAGATCACAAACACCGCCAGCGCGATCACCGAAATCGCCGCGCCGATGATGATGAAGTTCGACTCGAACCAGTCCAGGTCATTGCCCTTGTCGAGGATCACCTGCAGCGCGCCGACGCCGATGATCAGCGTGATCAGACCGACGTAGTCCATCGGCTGGCGACTGGTCTCCACCGGGCGCTTGGCCAGTTGCGAGCGCACCACCATCACCGCAAAGATGCCGATCGGTACGTTGATGAAGAAGATCCACGGCCAGCTGTAGCTGTCAGTGATCCAGCCACCGAGAATCGGACCTGCAATCGGTGCGACCACTGTGACCATCGCCAGCAACGCCAGGGCCATGCCGCGCCTCGCGGGGGGATAGACCGCAATCAACAGGGTTTGCGTCATCGGGTACAGCGGCCCGGCCACCAGGCCTTGCAGCACGCGGAAACCGATCAGTTCCGGCATCGAGGTGGAGATGCCACAGAGAAACGAGGCCAGCACGAACAGAATGGTGGCCCACAAAAATAGCTTCACCTCACCGAAACGGCGGCTGAGCCAACCGGTCAGCGGCAGCGCAATCGCGTTGCTCACGGCAAACGAGGTGATCACCCAGGTGCCCTGCTCCGAACTCACCCCGAGGTTGCCGGAAATGGTCGGCAGCGCCACGTTGGCGATGGTGGTGTCGAGCACTTGCATGAACGTCGCCAGCGACAGGCCGATGGTGCTGAGCAACAGGCTGGGCGGCGTGAAAGAGGCGTTATTGCTCATTGTGAATCCTATGAAACCGGGTTGACGCCCTGTCTGTTACAGACACAGCAGCCCTTGTGGGAAAAAATCAATGTTGCAAGGAAACACTGTGGCGAGGGGATTTATCCCCGATAGGCCGCGAAGCGGCCCCTCCTTTGATTCATAAAAGCCGGGCCTGCTGCGCAGTCCATCGGGGATAAATCCCCTCACCACAGTAAATCTCATCACCTTGAGAACCTGTTCCCACAGGGGAAAGGGTCAGCGTTGCGCAGTCTTGCTCACCGCTGCGCTGTTGTCGTGGATCAGCTGCGCAATCATCGCGTCGGCTTCGGCCAGTTGGCGGTCGTAGACGTTGGTGCTGAACGAGGCCTTTTGCGGTGGTTGCTGGGCCAGCACCGGGCCGCTCTGGTCGTGCAGGTTCACTTCTACGTTGGTCGACAGACCGACCCGCAGCGGGTGCTTGGCCAGCTCTTCGGCATTGATGTGAATCCGCACCGGCACACGCTGCACGATCTTGATCCAGTTACCGGTGGCGTTCTGCGCCGGCAACAGGGCGAACGCGCTGCCGGTACCGGCGCCGAGGCTGTCGACGGTGCCGCTGTATTTCACGCTGCTGCCGTAGATGTCGGACTCGATGTCCACCGGTTGACCAATGCGCATGTCACGCAGTTGGGTTTCCTTGAAGTTGGCGTCGATCCACAGTTGATCCAGCGGAATCACCGCCATCAGCGCGGTGCCCGGCTGTACGCGCTGACCGAGCTGCACGGTGCGCTTGGCGACGTAACCGGTGACTGGCGCGATCAGGGTGCTTCGGGCGTTGGTCAGGTACGCCTGACGCAGATCGGCAGCGGCCGACATCACGTCCGGGTGCGACGAAACCACGGTGTCATCGACCAGCGCGCTGGTGGTTTTCAGTTGCTGCTTGGCGTTGGCCAGGGCGTTTTGCGCCGAGGTCAGGTCGTCGCGGGCGTGGGACAGTTCTTCCTGGGAAATCGCCCCGCCAGCAGCGAGGTTTTTCCGGCGGTTGTAGTTGTCCTGTGCTTTCTGTACTTCTGCCTGTTGCGCGTTGACCTGGGCTTTCATGCCATCGACGTTGCTGTACAGGCCGCGCACCTGACGCACGGTACGCGCCAGTTTTGCCTGAGCACTTTGCAGGCCGACTTCGGCGTCGTTCGGGTCGAAGTTGATCAGCACCTGCCCTTCGTGAACCAGATCGCCGTCGTCGGCGCCGATGCTGACCACGGTGCCGGTGACCAACGGGGTGATCTCCACGACGTTGCCGTTGACGTAGGCGTCGTCGGTGCTTTCGTTGAAGCGCCCGATGAATTCGTGATACGCCCACACGCCAGCACCAGCGAGCAGGACCACGACGGCCAGCACCAGCAGCATGAATTTGCGCTTGCGCGGATTGCCGGTGTCGGGGGTGTTGGTTTGAGTTTGGGTGTTTTCGGCAGTGGCCATGACAAATACCTGAATTAGTTGTGCGACGTGGCTGGGGTGGCGTTGGCTGCGGTCAGGGTTTCACCCTGAAAGCCGCCGCCCAGCGCTTGCATCAGTTGAATCGACAGGTCGATCTGCTCGGCATTGAGGTTGGCCAGCTGACGCTGGGCCTGCAGCAATTGCTGCTCGATGCTGAGCACGTCCAGGTAGTTGCCGATGCCGGAACCGTAACGCTGGACGACGGTGTTGTAAGAATCCTGAGCAATCTCGGTGGCGTGTTGCTGCGCGCCGATCTGCCGGCCGATGTCACGCAACTGGTTGATCGTGTCGCTGACATCACCGAGGGCTTTCACCAGGCTTTTGTTGTACTGCGCCACCGCCAGATCGTAATCGGCGTCGCGCGCATCGAGGTTGGCGCGCAGGCGCCCGCCGTCGAAGATCGGCACCGAAATGGTCGGGGCGATGCTGAAGAAGCGACTGGCCGACCCGAACATCGCGTCACCCAACAAGGATTCGGCACCGGCCGAAGCCGTGAGGTTCAAGTTGGGATAGAAGCGGGTTTTCGCCGAGTCGATGTCTTTGCTCGCCGCCTCTACACGCCAGCGCGCAGCGACCAGATCCGGACGCCGACCGAGCAGTTCCGCCGGCAACACCGACGGCACCGCCACGGCGCTGGCTTGCAGAACTTTCGGTCGAGCAATTTCGTTGCCGCGATCCGGGCCTTTGCCGAGCAGTACGGCCAAGGCGATTTTCGCGCTGTTCAGACGTTTTTCAGCGTCGATCAGGCTGGCTTCGGAACTGGCCTCAAGGCTTTGGGTTTGCTGGAACTGGTACTGGCTGTCGATCCCGGCACTCAAGCGGCGCTGGCTCAGATCGAGCATCTGTTTGGTGCGTTTCAGATCGTCGTTGGCCAGGTCGTAGACGATGTGCGCCTGACCCAGATCGCTGTAGGCCCGGGCCACGTCGGCGGCGAGGGTCAATTGCGCGGCCTGACGGTCGACTTCGGCAGCGCGAGCCTGACCGAGTGCAGCTTCCCAGGCATCACGCTGGCCGCCCCACAGGTCGAAGTTGTAATTGAAACCGGCGCTGACGTTACGCACGGTCGCATAAGCATCGCCCTGCCCGCGCGGGTCCTGATCCTTGGCCAGGCGCGAACGGCTGATGCCGGCGCTGGCGTCGAGGGTCGGATAGCGTTCGGCATCGGCGGCATACGCGGCGGCGCTGGCCTGATGCGCGCGGGCTTCGGCGATCTGCATGTCCGGGCTGTCGTGCAGCGCTTCGCGGATCAGCCCGTCGAGTTGCGGATCGCCGAGGCTCGTCCACCAGTCGCTCTTCGGCCATGCCGCCGGCGACAGAGTCACGCCGTTGAGCGACTGGCCGACTTTCAGGCTTTTCGCGTCGAGATTTTTGCCCTGAGTGTCGAGGCCGCTGTAGTTGGCGCAGCCGGCGAGGATCATCGCCGACAGCACCAGGGTCAGGCTGCTGCGCAAGGTTTTACCGCTCATTGTGTTCACCTAACCGCTGGATAGTGATCGGGTCACCGGCTGCCAGCAGGATTTTCTTGAGGATGTATTCCAGGGTTTTCAGCTCTTCACGAGAGATGGCGCCGGCCAGTTCATTCATCGCATCGGCACCGATGTATGGCAGGCGATCGGCCAGTTGCTGGCCCTGCTCGGTGAGTTTGAGTTGCACCTGACGGCGATCGCCTTCGCTGCGTTGGCGAGCCAGGAAACCTTTCTGCTCCAGACGATCGAGCATGCGTGTCATCGAACCGCTGTCCAGCGACAAATGCCGGCACAGCTCGGCCGGGGTGTCGACGCCGAACTGGGCCATGATGATCAACACCTTGAACTGCGCGGCGGTGATGCCGTGGGGTTCCATGTGGATGTCGATGATCCGGTCCTTGAGCAGCGCGGCACGGCCGAGCAACAGACCGAGATGGCAATGTTTGAATTCGTCCGGGGTGAAATGCTTCATGTGCTCACCTAATAACTGCCTAGGCAGTGAATGTATGTCGAGATGTTACTGCCTAGGCAGCTAATGTCAACGTAATAGTTAGGTTGCTTTGTAATTAGTTGACCAGTGGAGTGGGTTTTTGTGTTGCCCGCACTGACGCTTTCGCGAGCAGGCTCGCTCCCACAGGGTCATGCGTCAGCCAGACAATATTGGCAAGGACCCAAAACCTGTGGGAGCGAGCCTGCTCGCAAAGGCAGCGACTCGGTGTAACGTCGGTCAGGATTTGTCGGAAGGATGCACAGCCGGCGGCTGGAGGGGATGCACTTCACGCCCGCGCAAAGCAGTCACTGCATAACCGCAGGCGCGTTTGATCACCGCATACATGCTGTGCCAGCCCGGCGGTGCCGGCTCGATGGCGGCATGCAGCGCCCGTGCGTAATCGAGCACCAGACCGGGCGTCCAGGCCATCACTTCAGCGCGTTTACGCACCTGCGCCGCCACCCAGAACTCGGGGCTGAGGACCACTCTGGCGAAATCGAGCATGCTCGAATGCCCGCGATTCATCGCCCCTTCAAGGGCTGCTTCGAGGCTGTGAGCGACGGCACTCGAGCAGTTGCGGCTGGTGAGATTGTACGTGCTGTTCTGCCGATATTCGCTCCAGAACGCCTGCAACCGCCGGGCGTCGTAGTGAGCAAAACTGACCTGAACCGAAGACGGGCACCAGTCAGCCACCTCCCCCGCATAATCAGGCAGAAACCGCCCGGCGACATCGTTGTTCGGCGTCGCCCGCAGCAAGCGCACGAAATCCCCCGCCGAACGATCGATGTCGTCCAGCGGGTAATGGCTGATGTAAATGTCCGGGCCACATTCCAGCGCCGCGTGGCCGGCCGAGATTACGCCGTTGATGTCGACTGCGGCGATATAGCGATTGAGCAGACGGTTGCGCACCAGAGTGTCATCGACGGTGCCGCTGGGGGTCCAGACATGAATGACCAATGCGTCGCTGCTGGCCGGCGCACTGGGCGCAACAGGGTTTGTCAGCGGCGGCAGGTGTCTGAAGCGCACGGCTTGGCGCAATAACGCGCAGCCCGAGAGAAACAGGCTCATGCCGATGCAGAACGGCACCGTGCCCTTGTACAACGTCGGATACGGTTCAAGGATAAACAGGCCAAAGCCGATTTCGAACAATCCGGTCAGCAACGACAATTGCCAACCGACAAAGCGCACCACCACCGCAGCCGCCAGCCTGAAGACCCCGTCAACGATGAAAGCCCCGCCAAACAGCACCGCCAGAATCAGCCCGGCAGCATGTTGCCGGTCAACGATCAGCAGCCCCAGCAAGAGAAACGCCAGACCTCGCGCTTTACGCAGGGCCGCAGCGGTCCCGGTCTGCGGTGCCGGCACCAGCAGCAGGATCAGCGCTTCGAGCAACAACAGATAGCCGAAGAGATGCAGCGGGAAATACAAAACGCCATCCAGCGCATCGATGAAGATCGCCACCCCGGCCGCGCCCCAGACAATGCCGGTCAGCGCCAGTGCCGACCAACGCTTGCGGACAAAGTCATTACCGAGCAAGACCATACTCAAGCGGACCATAGGCGCAACCGGCAAGGTTTTGAGGGTTCGGTGAGTCTAATACATCCTGGAAAAACCGGATCGCAGCGTCACGACCCGGCTATTGGCCACGTTCTCAGAAATCGCGCTTGTAGAAGATATCCAGCGAACTGGCGACACCGCTGGCGGCTTCGACATATACCTTCTTGCTCAGCTTGTAACGCAGCGCGATGGTGTTGGCTGGCTCGAACACGCCGACGCCATAACGCAGGCTGAGCTTTTCGGAGATGTTGCCGCTGGCGACCACGCTGGTGGTGTTGCCGCTGCCCTGGGTGTCGAGCTGGAAGTCCTGAATCCCAAGGTCTTTGGCCAGGCCGCTGGTGACCCCGGAACTGCCCATCAAGCCCAGACCCAATGCTGCTTGCGCGAGCATGTTGTTGTCTTCGCCGTTGGTGCTCAGCGGACGTCCCAGTACCAGGTAGGACAACGCCTGCTCCTGACTCATCGCCGGTTCAGAGAAGATTTGCGTGGTCGGTTGCTCGGCGCTGCCGCTCAGGCGGATACCGGCGATCACGTCGTCGGTCTGGCGGATCGCTTCGATGTCCAGATACGGCTGATCGATCGGGCCGGCAAACAGCAGCCGCGCACGACGCACGTTCAGGCGCTGGCCATAGGCGCGGTAACGGCCGTCGTTGAGCCACAGCTCGCCACGGGTGTCCATGTTGTCGCCGATGTGCACGTGACCTTGCAGGTTGGCGGTCAGGCCGAACCCGGCGAAGCTCAGTTTGTCTTCGCCGACCACCACGTCGATGTCCATCTTCATGGCCATCGGCGGTTTACCCTCCTCGGTCTGCGCACCAACGATGATCGTGTCATCGGAGACTTTAACCGTGGAGGGCGGCAGTTCGCGGACGGTGATTTCGCCTCTGGGTACCAGCACTTTGCCGGCAATCTTCAGCTCGTCGCCGGCCATGGAGATTTTCAGATCCGGCGCCACTTCCAGCTTGGCATACGGCTCGACGGTGACCGGCAATTGCGTGCCCTTGAGCGCCAGATCGACTATCAGCGCCTGCCCCCACGCGACGTTGCCATTGAGACTGCCCTGCCCGGTCTTGCCACTTTTCCAGCCGCCGTCCAGACGCACGGACTCGCCGGCAATCACCGCTTGCAGTTGCAGGTCTTTGAGTTCCATCGGCAACTCGGCGCCAGATACTTCGCCGTCGCTGAGTTGCACGGTGCCGTTGACCAGCGGCGCCAGCAGCCCGCCGGAAATCGTGCCGCTGCCGTTCAGGCGCCCGGTCAGTTTCTCGACCATCGGCACAAACGGCCGCGCCACCGACAGGTCCAGCCCGGAGAGACGGAACGAGCCGCTCAGCGGTTTGTTTTTCGGCAGCGGATTGAGCTGTGCCTGCACCATCAATTCGCCGAGCTTGCCGCCGACGAAGTTGAGTTCGGTATCGACGCGCTTCGGTGTGAGTTTGCTGGTGAGCTTCAGGGTCTGGTACGGGAAGTCCAGCCACTGATCCTTTTCCTTCATGCGCAAGGTGCCGCCGCTGGCGTCGACGCTGACCACGCCGTTGGGGCCGCTGGCCGGCAGATCCAGTTGCAGGTCGGCGTTGAGCTTGCCCTGCCAGGCGAAGTCTTTCGGTAGCCATTGTGCGAGGCTTTCAATCGGGAACTGCTTGAGGTGGTAACGCAGTTTCGGCTCCGGCAGCAGGCGCTGATCTTCACCGCACAGACTGGCATTGCCGGACATCCAGCAATGCGCGCCGAAGTTGATCTTGCCGTCAGCCAGACGTTCGAGTCTGGCCGGGCTCTGCAGTTTCCAGTCCTGGCCGCCGGCCTGAATATCGCCGCTGGCCAAACGACCGCGCCAGTTGCCCTTGTCCAGATTGCCGTCCAGGCCAAGGGCCAGTTTCAGCTTCGGCCCGAGCAGGTCGAGGTTGAGTTTCTGGCTCTTGATGTCGCCCTGCGCGCTGGCGGTCAACACACCGAGGTTGGTGTCGCCGGCCTGAATGCCGCTGCCCTTGAGATCGATCTTCGCCCGTTGCGCACTGTCGAGCGTGGCGTCGAGGTTGAGGCTTTGCAGGCGATTGTCCTGAAACGCCAGTTGCGAACCTTGCAGGCCGAGTTTGCCTTGCGGTGCTTTCAGCGTACCGGCAACGTTGACCTGACCCGTGACCTGCCCCCGCAGCTGCGGCCAGAGCTGGGCCAGACGCGTCAGTTTGATGTCGATCTGGCCGGTGAGTTTCTGTTGCAGGCTGCCCTTGCCGCTGATGCTGTTATCGCCGAGGCGGATTTGCAGGGCATTCAGGTTCCACTGCTCACCCGCGCCGTCAGCCTTGGCCTGGAGGATCGCCGGTTGGCCGCGCAGTTTGCCCTTGAGGTCGAGATCGGCGGTGAGGCTCAGGCGTTCGTTCTTCATCTCGCCTTTACTTTTCAGCGGACCGGCCAGCGTGCCCGGCAACTCCGCAACCCAGTACGCCGGGTTCAGCGCAGAGAGATCCAGCGCCGTGTCCCAGGCGATGCCGTCGGCGAACTGCACATTGACATGCCCTTCAGCCTTGCCCTGCCCGGCTTCCATTTTCAATTGCGGCAAGGCGATCTGTTTCAGGCTGCCGCTGAACGGACTGCTCAGGCTGAACGCCCCCGCCGGGCCATCGAGGTCGGCGGCAAAGTTACCGAGGTACTGACCGTCGGTGTAGGAGACTTCGCCGGTGAAGGTGCGCAAGGCGACTTGCGGCTCGTCGATTTCGTTATACAGCCGATGCCACGGGAAATCCTGCCAGTTGATGTTGGCCTGAGCCGTGAGGCCCTTGCTCCAGTCAATGCTGCCGGTGAGCTTGAGGCTTTGCTTATCGTTGGCCGTCAGGTCGAGGCCGGCGATCTGCGCACCGCTGGCATCGACCTTGCCTTTGAGCAGCAGCGCCACCGGGCCTTTATCGGCGGGCAGCGTGGCGTTGCCGTTGAGCTGATAACCGTTTTTCAGGTCACCGTCGCCGGTCAGTACCAATTGATTGAGTTGCAGGGTGTCCGGCAAATCGGCGCTGGGTTTGAACGCCTCGGAGGTGATGCGCACCTTGGCCGGCAGATTTTCCGCCAGCGGTTGCAGTTCGCCGCTCAACTGGCCGTCGAGGTAGCCACGGCTGTCGGCATGCAGGTTGAGGGTTTTCAGCAGATCGCCGTCGACTTTCAACGCCAGCGTCCAGGGGCCTGTGCCTGGGGACGGCAGGCTCAGGTCACCGGCGATGTTCAGCGGCCATTTGCCGGTCGGTTGCAGCAGGCCGGAGAGATTCAGGCTGAGGTCGTCGCGCTGCAGTTTCACGCTGTCGATCTGCAGGCCCTGGGCCGTCCAGTGCGCCGCCAGTTGCAGGCCCTTGAGCTGCTCGCTGCCGTTGAACAACAGGCTGCCGACTTGTACGTCACCGAGTTCGATGGCCACCGGCAGTTGCAGATCCGGCAGTTTGATCGGGCCGCTTTCAGTGGTTTCTTCACTCGGCGGGAATTGCAGAATGACCTGATCGGCCTTGAGCTGTTCGATGCACAAAGTCATGCGGGTCAGGCACAGCGGGGACCAGGCGAAGATTGCCTTGTTCAGCTCGACGCGACTGCTGTCCTGCTGCCACAGCAGATGATCGGCGCTCCATTGGCCACCGAGACGGCCCTGGAAATTCTCCACGCTCAAACCCGGCACCAGGCTCAGCGCCCAACGGCTGCCGGCCTGCGTCCCGAGTACCGCGCTGATGCTCATTACAACCAACAGCACCAGCGCCAACAGCGCCAGTGCCGCTATTTTCAAACCACGCTTCACAGCTCAGGCCCCATGGAAAAGTGCAGCCGGATGCCGCCGTCGTCGTCCAGCGCGTGGGCCAGGTCGAGGCGGATCGGCCCCACCGGCGAGACCCAGCGCACACCGATACCGACCCCGGTCTTGAGGTTCGGCAGTTCGAGTTTGTTGAAGGAGTTGCCCTGGTCGACGAAGGTCGCGACCCGCCATTTCTCGGCAATCGAGTACTGATACTCGACGCTGCCGGCCACCATGTAGCGGCCGCCGATGCGGTCGCCCTTGGAGTTTTCCGGGGACAGGCTCTGGTAGTCGTAACCGCGCACGCTTTGATCGCCGCCGGCGAAGAAACGCAGCGACGGCGGTACCGAGTTGTAACCGTTGGTGGCGCTGCCGCCGACCTGCACCCGACCGAGGAAGCGGTGGTTGTCGAACACCGTGGTCAGGCCCTTGATGAGCGCCGTGCCATATAAAAGGTTGTTGTCCGAGCCAAGGCCTTCTTTCGCCACTTTGCTTTCGAAGGTCAGGCGATAGCCGTTGTGCGGGTCGATGCGGTTGTCGCTTTTCAGGTACGAGTAACTGATGCCGGGCATCAACAAGGTACTCAGGCCGGAGTCGTCGCCAAGTTCATATTCTTCACGCTGCCATTTCAGCGAGATCACTCGCTGCCAGCCGCTGGGCAATTTGCTGTGCCATTCCGGGCCGAAGGTCAGCAGCTTGCTCAGGGTGTCCGAGCCGTCGATGTTTTCAAATTGATAACCACCGGCCCAACGCAGTTTGTCGGTCAGCGGTGGGTCGAGCGGAATGTCGTAGAACAGCCCGACGTTCTGCCGTGGCGCCGACAACTCGGCTTCCCAGCCGTAACTGTCGCCCTGCGGGTTGACCCAGTGGCGCGTCCAGTTGGCCTTGATCCGTGGGCCGACGTCGGTCGAATAACCGAGGCCCAGGCCCATGGTGCGTGGTTTGCGCGTGTCGAGTTTGACGTCTACCGGAATCACATCGTTCTTCGCCGCCGTCGGCGCCGCATCGACGCGCACGCCTTCGAAATAGCCACTCGATTGCAGGTCGCGGTTGAGTTCGGCGATCAGCTCGGAGTCATACGGATCGCCGGCCTTGAACGGCACCATGCGTTGCAGCAGGTCTTCGTCGAACGGCGTATCGCCCTCGAAACTGACTTTGCCCAGCGCATAACGCGGGCCGCTGTCGTAGATCAATTCAACGTCGGCCACCCCGGCACGCGGGTCGACCAAAAGTTTCTGGCTGGTGAAATGGCCACTGAAAAAGCCGAAGCGCGAGGCCTGGTTCTGGATCAGGCGTTTGGCGTCTTCATAACGCCCATGGTTGAGCACCGCGCCGGACTTGAGCGTGTCACTGCTCGGCACACGAAAGGATTTGAGGGAGGCAGCAGGGCCATCGACGCGGATGGTCACATTGCGCAGACGAATCGGCTCGCCGGGATCGATGTTCAGCACCAGGCGCGGCTTGTCGCCGCCCTTCACATCACTTTCGATCTGCGGCTGGTAATAACCCAAGGCCTGCGCAGCTTTGCGCGCCTGCTCCTCGGCCCCGCGACTGAAGCGCAGCAAGGCTTCTTCATCACGATCGCCGAGGCTGCCGATATAGCCTTCTATATTGGCCTTGAGTTCGTCGTTGGACGGTTTGATCCGCACGTCCAATTCACTTTGCGCCAGCGCCGCGCAGCTGGTTAACAGCATGAGCACGCCACTGGTAAATCTTCCTGGAAACTTCATAGGCGCGGATGCTATCACGGGCTTGGGAGCGTGATAGAACAGGAAATTTCCTGAAAAGTTCTATGGCTAAGCAGTTGCAGTTTGTAACACCTGCGGATTGGCGTGAAAAAACACGTGCTCGCGCACCGGGCCGACGGCCACTTCGCCGATCTCTTCGTAGCCCTGGCGTTTATAGAATTCCAGGTAACGCGGGTTGCCGGTGTCGAGCACCACACCTTGCGAGGTTTCGTCCACCGCGCACCAGTTGTGCACGGCGGTCAGCAACTGCTCGCCGAAGTGTTTGCCCTGAAACTGCGGATGAATGCCCAGCAGCGGCAGCATGTGCACCGAGTCGCTGGGCACGCAGGCGGCCACTGCATCGTGATATTCCAGATAACGGCGGGTGCAGCGGAAACCTGTGCTGAGCACCATGCGCAGGCGCCACGCCCAACTTTCGGTGATGCCCAGGCGACGCTGCGGCGGCGCGATCAGAGCAATGCCGATCAGGCGGTCATTGACTAACAGGCCGATGGCCGGCTGATCCTGCAGAAAATGCTGTTTGACCAGTTCGCGCACCGTGGCTCGCACGCGCTGCTCGTACCCCGGCCGCTCGGCCTCGAACAGGTAACCGAAGGTCGGCTCGTGGCGATAGGCCTGATACAGCAGCGATCGGGCTTCGCGCGAGTAACCGCGGTCGAGCATGTGGATGTCGGCGATGGCGGTCTGGGTTTCAGGCATAACGGTGATTCTCCCCCGGGGCGCGGCTCAAATGACTGCGCTCTTGATGGTACGAACCTTTTGCGGGTGGCGCAGTTCCCCACAGGTATAGACCAACTCGGGATCTTCATCGACTGGGCGGCCGCCATCGCGAGCAGGCTCACTCCTACAGGGGGTACGCATTCCAATTGTAGGAGCGAGCCTGCTCGCGATGGCGTCAGCTCGGGCAACCCACATCCCACAGATGAAAATGATTTCTCCCACCCCACACTGGCCCCCATCCCACATGTCAGCTAGCATCGCCCTTTTGCCAGGACTGCCGACCATGAAGATTGTTTCCTTCAACATCAACGGACTGCGCGCCCGTCCGCATCAGCTGGCAGCGCTGATCGAAAAGCATCAGCCGGACGTGATCGGCCTGCAGGAAACCAAGGTCCACGACGACCAGTTCCCGCTGGAAGAAGTGCGCGCGCTGGGCTACCACGTTTATTTCCACGGTCAGAAAGGCCATTACGGCGTCGCCCTGCTGTCGCGCAAAGAACCGATCGCGATCCACAAAGGCTTCGCCAGCGATGAAGAAGACGCGCAGCGCCGCTTTATCTGGGGCACCTTCGCCGACGCCAATGGCGTACCGGTGACCATCATGAACGGCTACTTCCCGCAGGGCGAAAGCCGCGACCACCCGACCAAATTCCCGGCCAAGCAACGCTTCTACAGCGACCTGCAAACCCTGCTGGAAAGCCAGTTCCACAACGAGCAGCCGCTGGTGGTGATGGGCGATGTGAACATTTCCCCGGAGGACTGCGACATCGGCATCGGCCCGGACAACATGAAGCGCTGGTTGAAAACCGGCAAATGCAGCTTCCTGCCGGAAGAGCGCGAGTGGATGGCCCGCCTGAAAAACTGGGGCCTGACCGACAGCTATCGCCACTTGAACCCGGACGTGACCGACATGTTCAGCTGGTTCGACTATCGCAGCCGTGGTTTTGAAGACGAACCGAAACGTGGCCTGCGCATCGACGTGATCCTCGCCTCCCACGGCTTGCTGCCGCGGGTCAAGGATGCGGGCGTGGACTATGAACTGCGCGGCATGGAAAAACCGTCGGATCATGCGCCGATCTGGCTTGAACTGAGCTGATTCACAACGTTTCTCCCTGTACGAGTGAGCCTGTGGTGAGGGGATTTATCCCCGATGGGCTGCGAAGCGGCCCCAGTCGTCTCTAGTAGATCGAAATGAAGATTTTGGGTCGGCTTCGCCAACCATCGGGGATAAATCCCCTCACCACGGACTCACTCCTACATTGGATCACTGTCATGTTTTGGTCATGCGCCTGACTTAATCTCCCCGGCAATCCCCTTGGCTTGATTCGGTGCCGGCATGACCCTGCGTGTTCTGTTCGCTTTTCTGTCGAGTGCATGGCTGACGGTCAGTGCCGCCACCCTGCCCATCCCTGAAAACGGCCCGGCATTGCGCATTCAGGGTTCCAACACCATTGGCGCCGACCTTGGCCCGGCGTTGGTTGAAGGCTTTCTGCAGGACCAGGGCCTGCTGAAAATTCACCGAGAGAACCCCGACGCCGCCAACGAACAACACATCGTCGGCCAGACTGCCCAAGGCAAACGGGTGGTGATTGAAGTCGCCGCCCACGGTTCCAGCACCGGTTTCACTGCGCTGAAAAGCGCCAGTGCCGACCTCGCCGCCTCCTCCCGACCGATCAAGGACAGCGAACTGCTCAGCCTGCAAGCGCTCGGCGACTTGAAAAGCGCCGCCGCCGAGCAGGTGATTGCCATCGACGGCCTGGCGATCATCCTTAACCCCGGCAACCCACTGCAGCAACTAGACACCGAGCAACTGGCGCGGATCTTCGCCGGTGAGGTGAAAACCTGGGAAGACCTCGGCGGTCGCGGCGGCGCGATTCATTTATATGCGCGGGATGATCAGTCCGGCACTTACGACACGTTCAAGGAACTGGTGCTGGGTCGGCGTGGGAAAAGTCTGAGTTCCAGTGCGAAACGCTTCGAATCCAGCGAGCAATTGTCCGACGCGGTGAGCAGTGATCCGCAGGGTATCGGTTTCATCGGTCTACCGTATGTGCGTCAGGCCAAAGCCGTGGCGATTGCCGACGGCGCATCGCAATCGATGTTGCCGCTCAACAGTCTGATTGCCACTGAGGACTATCCGCTGTCGCGGCGCCTGTTCTTTTATCTGCCGCCGGGCAACCAGAATCCGTGGGCATCGGCACTGGTGGCGTTTGCGCAAAGCCCACAGGGCCAGAAGATTGTCGCGGCCAACGGCTTCATCAGCCAGACCGTGCACGCGATGACCGTGACACCGAATGCGCTGATGCCCGAGGGTTATCAATCCCTCAGCCGCCATGCCCAGCGTCTGACGGTGAATTTCCGTTTCGAGGAAGGCAGCGCCAGCCTCGACAACAAGGCGCGGCAGGATCTGGCGCGGGTGCTCGACTATATACAGCGCCACGACAAGACCGAGCGCGCGGTGACGCTGGTGGGGTTTGGCGACGAGAAAGACGATCCGGCCCGCGCCGACCTGCTGTCAAAGCTGCGGGCGATGGCGGTGCGCCGTGAATTGGTGAAGAACGGCGTGGTGATGCGCGAAGTGCGCGGGTTTGGCGCGTTGATGCCGGTGGCGGCGAACAGTGCGGATGAAGGCAGGATCAAGAATCGGCGGTTTGAGGTTTGGGTGTATTGAATCTGATGTTGATGGACTGAATGGGCTGGCCCCTTCGCGAGCAGGCTCGCTCCCGCAGTGATCGCATTCTTCCATTTGGTATGCGGTCTAATGTGGGAGCGAGCCTGCTCGCGAAGCCGGCGACGCGGTCTTAATGACCGCTGCGCAGCATTTCCTTCGGCACGTACTTGCCAATCTCGAACTTGCCGATCGCCGCTCGGTGCACTTCGTCCGGGCCGTCGGCCAGGCGCAGGGTGCGCTGCATGGCGTACATGTAGGCCAGCGGGAAATCGTTGGAGACCCCGGCCCCGCCGTGGATCTGGATCGCCCGGTCGATCACCCGCAGCGCCACGTTCGGCGCGACGACCTTGATCTGCGCGATCTCGCTCTTCGCCACTTTGTTGCCGACGGTGTCCATCATGTACGCCGCTTTCAGGGTCAGCAGGCGCGCCATGTCGATTTCCATCCGCGAGTCAGCGATCTTGTCGACGTTACCGCCCAGACGCGCCAGCGGTTTGCCGAACGCGGTGCGACTCACCGAGCGCTTGCACATCAATTCCAGCGCACGTTCAGCCATGCCGATCGAGCGCATGCAGTGGTGAATCCGCCCTGGGCCGAGGCGACCTTGAGCGATTTCGAAGCCGCGTCCTTCACCGAGCAGGACGTTTTCGTACGGCACGCGCACGTTGTCGAACAGCACTTCGGCGTGGCCGTGCGGTGCATCGTCGTAGCCGAACACCGGCAGCGGACGGACGATTTTCACCCCGGGGGTGTCGACCGGCACGAGGATCATCGAGTGCTGCGCATGGCGCGGTGCGTCGGGGTTGCTCAGGCCCATGAAGATCAGGATCTTGCAGCGCGGATCGCAGGCGCCGGAGGTCCACCATTTCTTGCCGTTGATCACCCACTCGTCGCCATCACGCACGGCGCGGGCGGCCATGTTGGTGGCGTCGGACGAGGCCACGTCAGGCTCGGTCATGGCAAACGCCGAGCGGATCTCGCCGCGCAGCAGCGGTTCGAGCCAGCGCTGTTTCTGCTCTTCGTTGGCGTAGCGCACCAGCACTTCCATGTTGCCGGTGTCCGGCGCCGAGCAGTTGAACGGCTCCGGCCCCAACAAAGAACGGCCCATGATTTCCGCCAGCGGTGCGTATTCAAGGTTGGTCAGGCCGGCGCCGAGTTCCGATTCCGGCAGGAACAGATTCCACAGCCCTTCAGCCTTGGCCTTGGCTTTGAGCTCTTCCATGATCGCGGTCGGCTGCCAGCGATCGCCCTCGGCAACCTGGCGTTCGAACACGGCTTCGGCCGGGTAAACGTATGCGTCCATGAACGCGGTCACGCGCTCACGCAGTTCTTGCACCTTGGGCGAATAAGCGAAATCCATGAGCAATTACCTTCTTTAGGCAGAGGTTGTTCAGATCATGCAATCGATGCTAGAACAGCGCGGATAATTTACCTAGCCTATTCTCGGCGTGTATAAACATTCATCACCGATATATGATCCGCTGATCGTCAGCCCCTAGAACAAGAGAAGCCGCGTTATGAATCTGAGTAAGGTCGACCTCAACCTTTTCATCGTCTTCGACGCGATCTACACCGAAGCCAACCTGACTCGCGCCGGGCAGATTGTCGGGATTACCCAGCCGGCGGTGTCCAACGCGCTGGCGCGGTTGCGCGAGACCTTCAACGATCCGCTGTTCGTGCGCACCGCGCAGGGCATGGTGCCGACACCGATGGCGCAGAACATCATCGGCCCGGTGCGCAACGCGCTGTCGCTGCTGCGGGTGTCAGTGCAGGAGAGCCGGATTTTCAACCCGGCGCAGGCGGTGAAGACTTACCGCATCAGCATGACCGACCTCACTGAGGCGGTGATTCTGCCGCCGCTGTTCCAGCGTTTGCGGCGTCTGGCGCCGACGGTGATCATTGAAAGTTTCCTGTCCAAACGCCGCGAAACCACCAAGGAACTGGCGGCCGGACGCCTGGATTTTGCCGTCGATGCCCCGCTCAACACCGACCCGCAGGTGCGCCACGTCAAGCTGATGGAAGACCGTTACGTCTGTGCAATGCGCAAGGGTCATCCGCTGGCGGGCAAGGAGAAACTGTCGCTGGATGACTATCTGTCGCTGACCCACATCCATATCTCCAGTCGCCGCAGCGGGCTGGGCTATGTGGATCTGGCGCTGGGCAAAATGGGCATTCAGCGCAAGATCGCCCTGCGCTCGCAGCATTATCTGATGGCGTCGCAGGTCATGCAGCAGACCGACATGGTGATGACGGTACCCGAGCGCTTTGCCCGGCGTAACGACTTGCATGCGTTCAACCTGCCGGTCAACGACGTGCCGCCGCTGGAGACTCACCTGTATTGGCATGAGAGCACCGACCAGGATCCGGCCAATCGCTGGATGCGCGAGCAGATCATCGAGTTGTGCCAGCAGGTGGCAGCGCAGGAGAAGAAGCTCGACAAAGTGTAAGGCTGGCAACCGCGTTATCGTTCTTCGCGAGCAGGCTCGCTCCCACATTCGATCGCGCTTCTTCAGATGACATGCAATCAACTGTGGGAGCGAGCCTGCTCGCGAAGAGGCCATCCCTCACACCATACATCTTGAACCTTGACGTAAACGTCAACTCGCCATTAGCTTAGCGCCAAGACCTTTTTCCGAGCGCTTTCATGAGCAGCCAGACCTACAGCATTTCCGACCTCGCCCGCGAGCTGGACATCACCACCCGGGCGATCCGCTTTTATGAAGAACAAGGCCTGCTCAGCCCTGAGCGCCGTGGCCAGGAACGCATCTACTCGCCGCGCGACAAGGTCAGCCTGAAGCTGATCCTGCGTGGCAAGCGCATCGGTTTCTCCCTGGCCGAATGCCGTGAGCTGATCGAGCTCTATGACCCGTCCAGCGGTAACACCAAACAGCTCAACAGCATGCTGGCAAAAATCGGCGAGCGCCGCGAACAGCTCGAGCAGCAGTTGCTCGACATCGAACAGATGAAGCTGGAACTCGATACCGCTGAAGAACGCTGCGTGCAGGCGTTGGAGCAGACGCTGAAGAGCCAGCAGATAGCGCAGTAATCAGCCACAACTCATTCCCTGTGGGAGCGGGCTTGCTCGCGAAGGCGGAGTGTCAGGCGACAAATTTTGTATCTGATACACCGCCTTCGCGAGCAAGCCCGCTCCCACAGGGACCTCATGTAATTCCGAAAATGAGCAGGTCAATCCCATGTCCCTCCCCTCCCAAGTACGCCTGATCGAAGTCGGCCCGCGCGATGGCCTGCAGAACGAAGCCCAACCGATCAGCGTGGCTGACAAGGTGCAACTGGTCGACGCCCTGAGCGCCGCCGGCCTTGGTTATATCGAAGTCGGCAGTTTTGTCTCGCCGAAATGGGTGCCGCAGATGGCCGGATCCGCCGAAGTGTTTGCGCAGATCCAGCGCAAACCCGGCGTGACCTACGGTGCACTGGCGCCGAACCTGCGCGGTTTTGAAGATGCACTGGCGGCCGGTGTGAAAGAAGTCGCGGTGTTCGCTGCGGCGTCCGAGGCGTTCTCGCAGCGCAACATCAATTGCTCGATCAGCGAAAGTCTGGCGCGCTTCGCACCGATCATGGAGGCCGCGAAACAGCACGGCGTTACCGTGCGCGGTTACGTGTCCTGCGTGCTCGGTTGCCCTTATGAAGGCGAGGTCGCACCGGAACAAGTGGCGATGGTCGCCCGCGAGTTGTATGCGATGGGCTGCTACGAAGTGTCCCTTGGCGACACCATCGGCACCGGCACTGCCGGCGCAACCCGTCGGTTATTCGACGTGGTCTCGGCGCAAGTCCCACGGGAAAAACTGGCTGGACACTTCCACGACACCTACGGCCAGGCGATGGCCAACATCTATGCCAGCCTGCTGGAAGGCATCGCGGTGTTCGACAGCTCTATCGCCGGCCTCGGCGGCTGCCCGTACGCCAAAGGCGCGAGCGGTAACGTCGCCACCGAAGACGTGGTGTACCTGCTCAATGGTCTGGGCATCGAGACCGGCATCGACCTGGACGCCCTGATTGCGGCGGGTCAACAGATCAGCGCGGTGCTCGGTCGCCCGAGCGGTTCGCGCGTGGCCAAGGCCCGTAACGCCCAGTGAGGGTGAAGGTGTTACCGCTGTGTCGGAAACGTAGGCGTGGTCGAGTAACACGGAAACAAATTGTCTGGTTTGCCCAGAAGGAAAAATCCTTCAAAAATCTCAAATCATTGATTTAAAAGGATTTTAAAAAGTTGGCACGGCTTCTGCTATCTCTATGGCATAACAAGAATAAAAAGCAGCAAACCAATAAAAATAAGACGTACCGACTCTGACATAACAAAAACAACACGGCAGAGACGCAGCTAACAGATTTTTTTGGAGAAGGTGTGCTTTTCAGGGTGCTCTCAGGAGTGACCCGCAACCGGGCAGAGAACAATAAAACTACCTTCAGGTAGCTCCCGAATCGGTTGGATCGTTTAACGAGAAAGCAGATCAGCGCTCAAAAAAATACGTTTGCTCTTGACCCCGGATGGGGGTCGCCAAAAACAGCGGTAAAGGGCCACGGTTGCCAAAAACAACAACAGACCGCCCCTCAATAATAAAAAAAGAGCACGCGACGACAAAATTAAAGGGGAGCCTCGGCTCCCCTTTGTGCTTTCTGTGATTTCTTAATTCCCCCAAATCCCTGTGGGAGCTGGCTTGCCAGCGATTGCGGTAGATCATTCAACATTGATGCTGGCTGACCCGACGCCATCGCTGGCAAGCCAGCTCCCACATTGTTTGTGTTCACCGCTCGACTGTCTTCAGCTCCTCGATACTGATCTCACGCATCCGAAACTTCTGGATCTTGCCCGTCACCGTCATCGGAAACTCTTCGACGAACTTGAAGTAACGCGGCGTCTTGAAGTGCGCGATGCGCTCCTTGCACCAGGTTTGCAATTCCAGTTCGGAGGCGCTGTGACCGGGGTGGAACTTGATCCAGGCGACAATCTCCTCACCGTAACGCGAGCACGGGATGCCGATCACCTGCACGTCCGCCACCGCCGGGTGGGTGAAGAAAAATTCTTCCAGCTCACGCGGGTAAATGTTCTCGCCGCCGCGAATGATCATGTCTTTGTTGCGCCCGGCGATGTTCACGTACCCCTCATCGTTCATACTCGCCAGATCGCCGGTGTGCATCCAGCCGGCCTCGTCGATGGCTTCGGCCGTGGCTTGCGGGTTGCTCCAGTAACCGAGCATCACACTGTAACCGCGGGTGCACAGCTCACCGATAGTGCCGCGCGGCACCAGGTTGCCCGCCTCGTCGATGATTTTGTTTTCCAGTTGCGGCTGGGTGCGGCCGACGGTGGTGACGCGCAGTTCAAGTTCATCGTTGGGTCCGGTCTGCAGCGACACCGGACTGGTCTCGGTCATGCCGTAGGCAATCTGCACTTCGCTCATGTGCATCTCGCTGATGACCCGGCGCATTACCTCGATCGGGCAAGTGGCGCCGGCCATGATCCCGGTGCGCAGGGTCGACAGGTCGAACTCGGCCCGCTGCGGCTGATCGAGCATGGCGATGAACATGGTCGGCACACCGTACAGGCCGGTGGCTTGTTCTTCGGCGACAGTTTGCAGGGTCAGCAGCGGGTCGAACGCGTCGTTGGGATAAATCATGGTGCTGGCGTGGGTGATGCAGCCGAGGTTGCCCATGACCATGCCGAAGCAGTGATACAGCGGCACGGGGATCACCAGGCGGTCGCTCGGGGTCAGGCCGATGCTTTCGCCGACCATGTAACCGTTGTTGAGGATGTTGTAGTGACTGAGGGTCGCGCCCTTGGGGAAACCGGTGGTGCCGGAGGTGTACTGGATGTTCACCGGTTGATCGAAGTGCAGACTGTCGCTGCGTTCACGCAGTTGTTCGGGCGAAACACTGCTCGCCAGATCGGCCAGTTGCAACCACGGCAGGAAGCCCGACGGTGGCTGTGCGTCGAGGCTGATCACCCCGCGCAAATCCGCCAGACGTTCGCTGCACAAATGGCCGATGGATTGCTCGGCGAGTTCCGGTACCAGCCCTTGCAGCATGGCGTGGTAGTTGGAGGACTTGAAAGCGCCGGCGCACACCAGCCACTGGCAACCGGACTGCTTGAGCACGTATTCCAGTTCGGAGCTGCGGTAGGCCGGGTTGATGTTGACCAGGATCACGCCGATCTTCGCCGTGGCGATTTGCGTGATGCACCACTGCGCGCAGTTCGGCGCCCAGATGCCGAGCCGATCTCCCGCCTGCAAACCCAGCGCCAGCAAGGCTCTGGCGTGCAGGTCGACGCTATCGGCCAGTTGCTGCCAGGTATAACGCAACTGCTGATGCCTTACGACCAGCGCCTCGCCGTACGGGTGTTGCGCGACAGTCTGATCGAACTTCTGCCCGATGGTCATCGCCAGCAAGGCTTTGTCCTGTGAGCCACGGGTGTAGCTGCGCTGCGGGTTTGCACTGGGTTGATCCATGATGACCCCTATTGTCTTTATTAGTGGGTTTACCGGGATTTTGCTCTTGGCGGGAGTCAACTGTGGCGAGGGGATTCATCCCCGATGGTGTGCGAAGCGCACCCTCAGTTTTTCCTGTTGAACCGCATTCACAGGTTTTGGGTCGGCTTCGCCAACCATCGGGGATAAATCCCCTCACCACACAAGCCCGCTCCCACCAAAAGCACTCCGTTTTCAATCCTGAACTGCCCCTACTCTCGCTCAAGTTGACGTTAACGTAAAGGGTGATTGACAGCCAACCATCGCAGGCTTACGTTAACGTAAAGGTGAGAGCCATTGACCGCCCTCCCCACCCTACAAAAAAGCCAAAAGGTGACCCATGAGCTACCCATCCCTGAACTTCGCCCTCGGTGAAACCATCGACATGCTGCGCGATCAGGTTCAGTCCTTCGTCGCCGATCAGATTGCCCCACGCGCCGCGCAGATCGACCGCGACAACATGTTCCCGGCCGACATGTGGCGCAAATTCGGTGACATGGGCCTGCTCGGCATCACCGTGCCGGAAGAGTACGGCGGTGCGGGTCTGGGTTACCTGGCGCACGTGGTGGCGATGGAAGAAATCAGCCGCGGCTCGGCTTCCGTGGCGCTGTCCTACGGCGCGCACTCCAATCTCTGCGTCAACCAGATCAACCGCAACGGCAACCACGAACAGAAATCCAAATACCTGCCGAAGCTGATCAGCGGCGAACACGTCGGCGCCCTCGCCATGAGCGAGCCGAACGCCGGCTCCGACGTGGTTTCGATGAAACTGCGCGCCGACAAACGCGGCGACCGCTTCGTGCTCAATGGCAGCAAGACCTGGATCACCAACGGCCCCGACGCCAACACCTACGTGATCTATGCCAAGACCGACCTGGAAAAAGGCCCGCACGGCATCACCGCGTTCATCGTCGAGCGCGACTGGAAAGGCTTCAGCCGCAGCAACAAGTTCGACAAGCTCGGCATGCGCGGTTCCAACACCTGCGAGCTGTTCTTCGATGACGTCGAAGTGCCGGAAGAAAACATCCTCGGTGTGCTCAATGGCGGCGTGAAAGTGCTGATGAGTGGCCTCGATTATGAACGCGTGGTGCTGTCCGGCGGCCCGACCGGGATCATGCAGTCGTGCATGGACCTGATCGTGCCGTACATCCACGATCGCAAGCAGTTCGGCCAGAGCATTGGCGAATTCCAGCTGATCCAGGGCAAAGTCGCCGACATGTACACCCAGCTCAACGCCAGCCGCGCCTACCTGTATGCGGTGGCCCAGGCCTGCGAGCGTGGCGAAACCACGCGCAAGGACGCCGCCGGAGTGATCCTCTACACCGCCGAGCGCGCCACGCAAATGGCCCTCGACGCGATCCAGATTCTCGGCGGTAACGGCTACATAAACGAATTCCCGGCCGGGCGTCTGCTGCGTGATGCCAAGCTTTACGAAATCGGCGCCGGCACCAGTGAGATCCGGCGCATGCTGATCGGCCGCGAACTGTTCAACGAAACCCGCTAAAACGGAGCTGCACATGGCTATCCTGCATACCCAGCTCAATCCCCGTTCAGCGGAGTTCGCCGCCAATAGCGCGGCGATGCTTGAACAGGTCGACGCGCTGCACACCCTGCTCGCCCAAGTGGCGCAGGGCGGCGGCGCGAAAGCCCAGGAACGACATACCTCGCGCGGTAAATTGCTACCGCGTGAACGCATCAATCGCTTGCTCGATCCGGGCTCGCCTTTTCTGGAAATCAGCCAGCTCGCCGCCCACGCAGTGTATGGCGAAGACGTGCCAGCCGCCGGGGTGATCGCCGGGATCGGCCGGGTCGAAGGCGTCGAATGCATGATTGTCGCCAACGACGCGACGGTGAAGGGCGGCTCGTACTACCCGCTGACCGTGAAAAAACACCTGCGCGCGCAGACCATTGCCCTACAGAACCGCCTGCCGTGCATCTATCTGGTGGACTCGGGTGGCGCCAACCTGCCTCGTCAGGACGAGGTGTTCCCGGATCGCGAACACTTCGGGCGGATCTTCTTCAACCAGGCCAACATGAGCGCCATGGGCATCCCGCAGATCGCGGTGGTCATGGGCTCATGCACCGCTGGCGGCGCGTACGTGCCGGC
Organism: Pseudomonas sp. IT-93MI4; assembly: GCF_949767635.1. Classification (NCBI taxonomy): domain Bacteria; kingdom Pseudomonadati; phylum Pseudomonadota; class Gammaproteobacteria; order Pseudomonadales; family Pseudomonadaceae; genus Pseudomonas; species Pseudomonas sp. IT-93MI4. The sequence goes on along the minus strand of NZ_CATKPP010000004.1, from coordinate 59,786 downwards.
GATGGCGGACGAAGCGATCATGGTGCGCAATCAGGCAACGATTTTCCTCGCCGGCCCACCGCTGGTGAAAGCCGCGACCGGTGAAGTGGTCAGCGCTGAAGACCTCGGCGGTGCCGATGTGCACTGCAAGATTTCCGGCGTGGCCGACCATTACGCCGAGAGCGACGAACACGCCCTCGCCCTCGCCCGCCGCAGCGTTGCCAACCTCAACTGGCGCAAGCTCGGCGAGTTGCAGCAACGCACGCCGATCGCGCCGCTGTATGCCAGCGACGAGTTATACGGTGTGGTTTCCGCAGACGCCAAACAGCCGTTCGATGTGCGCGAAGTCATTGCGCGGCTGGTCGACGGTTCGGTGTTCGATGAATTCAAGGCATTGTTCGGCACCACGCTGGTTTGCGGTTTTGCGCACTTGCATGGCTACCCGATCGCGATCCTCGCCAACAACGGCATCCTTTTCGCCGAAGCCGCGCAAAAAGGCGCGCACTTCATCGAACTGGCCTGCCAGCGCGGCATTCCGCTGCTGTTCCTGCAGAACATCACCGGGTTCATGGTCGGCCAGAAATACGAGGCCGGCGGCATCGCCAAGCACGGCGCCAAACTGGTGACCGCCGTGGCCTGCGCCAAAGTGCCGAAATTCACCGTGATCATCGGCGGCAGCTTCGGCGCCGGTAACTACGGCATGTGCGGCCGCGCTTACGATCCGCGCTTCCTGTGGATGTGGCCGAATGCGCGCATCGGCGTGATGGGTGCCGAGCAGGCGGCGGGCGTGCTGGTGCAGGTCAAGCGCGAGCAGGCCGAACGCAGCGGCCAAGCCTTCAGCGCCGCGCAGGAAGCCGAGATCAAGCAACCGATCCTCGATCAGTACGAAGAGCAGGGTCATCCCTACTATTCCAGCGCACGGCTGTGGGACGACGGCGTCATCGACCCGGCGCAGACCCGCGATGTGCTGGCCTTGGCCTTGTCCGCGTCGTTGAACGCGCCTATCGAACCGAGCCGCTTCGGCGTGTTCCGGATGTGATGCTTTTTTTGTGGGAGCGAGCCTGCTCGCGAAGACGGTCTGTCAGCTCCGGATACTTCGACTGATACACCGCTTTCGCGAGCAGGCTCGCTCCCACAAGAACCGTGGAGACGGAAGAATATGAGCGACTTCAACACCCTCGAACTGCAGAGCGACCCAAGGGGTTTCGCCACCCTGTGGCTCAATCGTGCGGAAAAGAACAACGCGTTCAACGCCGAAATGATCCGCGAACTGATCCTCGCACTGGACAAGGTTGCCAGCGACGCCAGCCTGCGTTTCCTGTTGGTGCGCGGGCGTGGCAAGCATTTCAGCGCCGGCGCCGATCTGGCGTGGATGCAGCAATCGGCCGAACTCGATTACCACACCAACCTGGACGATGCCCGCGAACTGGCGGAGCTGATGTACAACCTCGCCAAGCTGAAAATCCCGACCGTGGCCGTGGTGCAGGGCGCGGCGTTCGGCGGCGCGCTGGGGCTGATCAGTTGCTGCGACATGGCGATTGGCGCCGATGACGCGCAATTCTGTCTGTCGGAAGTGCGCATCGGCCTGGCACCGGCAGTGATCAGTCCGTTCGTGGTGCAGGCCATCGGCGAACGTGCCGCGCGTCGTTATGCGCTGACTGCCGAGCGCTTCGGCGGGCAGCGTGCGCGAGAAATCGGTTTGTTGTCCGACAGCTACCCGGCCGCCGAGCTTGATCAAGCCGTCGAGCAATGGATCGACAACCTGCTGCTCAACAGTCCGGCCGCGATGCGCGCCAGCAAGGATCTGTTGCGCGAAGTCGGTAACGGCGCGCTGACCCCGGCGCTGCGCCGCTACACCGAAAACGCCATCGCGCGCATCCGCGTCAGCCCTGAAGGCCAGGAAGGCTTGCGCGCCTTTCTGCAAAAACGTGCGCCAAGCTGGCAAGCCGCAACCACCACTAAGGAGCCGCGTTGATGAGCGCACCTGTTCTCACCACCCTGCTGGTGGCCAACCGTGGCGAAATCGCTTGCCGGGTCATGCGTACCGCCAAGGCGCTGGGCCTGACCACCGTCGCCGTGCACAGTGCCACCGACCGCGAAGCGCGGCACAGCCGGGAGGCGGATATCCGCGTTGATCTCGGGGGCAGCAAAGCCGCCGACAGTTATCTGCAAATCGACAAGCTGATCGCGGCGGCCAAGGCCAGCGGCGCGCAGGCGATTCACCCGGGGTACGGTTTCCTGTCGGAGAATGCCGGCTTCGCCCGTGCCATTGAACAGGCCGGGCTGATTTTCCTCGGCCCGCCCGCTTCGGCCATCGACGCGATGGGCAGCAAATCCGCAGCCAAGGCGCTGATGGAGACCGCCGGTGTGCCGCTGGTGCCGGGCTATCACGGCGAGGCGCAGGATCTCGAAACCTTCCGCGATGCCTGCGCACGCATTGGCTATCCGGTGCTGCTCAAGGCCACGGCCGGTGGCGGCGGCAAAGGTATGAAAGTGGTTGAGGACGTCAGCCAACTGGCCGAAGCGCTGGCCTCGGCGCAGCGTGAGGCGCAGTCGTCGTTCGGCGATTCGCGGATGCTGGTGGAGAAATACCTGCTCAAACCACGCCATGTGGAAATTCAGGTGTTCGCCGATCAGCATGGCAACTGCCTGTACCTCAACGAGCGTGATTGCTCGATCCAGCGCCGGCACCAGAAGGTCGTCGAAGAAGCCCCGGCCCCGGGCCTGACCCCGGAACTGCGCCGCGCCATGGGCGAAGCGGCCGTGCGTTCGGCGCAGGCGATCGGTTACGTCGGTGCCGGCACCGTGGAATTTCTGCTCGATGCGCGTGGCGAATTCTTCTTCATGGAGATGAACACGCGCTTGCAGGTCGAGCACCCGGTCACCGAAGCGATCACTGGCCTCGATCTGGTGGCGTGGCAGATTCTTGTGGCGCGCGGTGAAGCGCTGCCGATCACCCAGGATCAGGTGCCGCTCAATGGCCATGCGATTGAAGTGCGCCTGTATGCCGAAGATCCGTCGAATGATTTCCTTCCGGCTACCGGTCGCCTGGATTTGTACCGTGAATCGGCAGGAGGACCTGGGCGTCGGGTGGACAGCGGGGTTGCAGAAGGCGATGAAATTTCGCCGTTCTACGACCCGATGCTCGGTAAGCTGATCGCCTGGGGCGAGGATCGCGAGCAGGCGCGCCTACGGCTGTTGAGCATGCTTGATGAGTTCGCGATTGGCGGCTTGAAGACCAACATCAACTTCCTGCGGCGGATCATCGCGCATCCCGCGTTTGCTGCGGCGGAGCTGGATACCGGGTTTATTCCGCGTTATCAGGAAACGCTGCTGCCCGCTCCGGGTGAGCTGAGCGATGAGTTCTGGCAGACCGCAGCGCAGGCTTTCGCGCAGAGTCTGCCGGGCGCTGTTCGGGCGGATGACCTGGGTTCGCCGTGGGCGTTGAACAGCGGGTTGCGCGCAGGGTTGCCGGCGGAAGTCACCTTGCACTTGAGCTGCGAAGGTCAGGATCGGGCGTTGACCTTGGGCAGCACCGACAACGCCAAACTGTCGGATGAAGCATTGGTCGTCGAGCACGATGGCGTACGCCGAACCTTGCGTGCCATTCGTCAGGGCGATTCGCTGTACCTGCAATGGGACGGCGAGTTGCGGCGCATTCAGACCTACGACCCGATCAGCGCCGTCGACGCCAGCCACAGCCATCAGGGCGGTCTGACTGCGCCCATGAACGGCAGCATCGTGCGGGTGTTGGTGGAGGCCGGGCAATCGGTCGAGGCCGGTGCGCAACTGGTGGTGCTGGAGGCGATGAAGATGGAGCACAGCATTCGCGCGCCCCATGCGGGAGTGATCAAAGCGCTGTATTGCCAGGAAGGCGAAATGGTCGGCGAAGGCAGCGCTTTGGTGGAACTGGAAGCCGAGTAAATGGGAGATCGATCCTACGCCGAGCGAGGATCGATCTGACTAGAAACGCGCCGTGGCCTGAACCACCACGCCGATGATTCGACACTCATCGGTGAACAGGGCTTTGGGCCAGGTCGGATTGAGCGGTACCAGATAACGCTGGCCGCCCTCTTCGTCGAGCTTGCGGAAGATCGCTTCGTCGCAGCCCTGCCACTGGGCGATCACCAGTTTGCCGGGCAGCGCCTCCACCTCCGGGTCCACCAGGATCAGCATGCCTTCGGCGATGCTCTGACCTGAAGGTGCGGTCATCGAATTTCCCGTCACGGTCAGCCAGAACGCTGCGCCACGGGCGTGATAGTCCGTCAGTTCGAAGCGCTGCTTGTCATGTGACGGGGCGTAAGCGGCGGTTGCACTCTCGCGCGATTCGCACGGCGTGTGCCAATCGCTGACCGGATAGCGGAAATACGGGTTGTACTTCTGCGCCAGCGGCATCTCGTCATCGTCGGTCTCCTGCGGCTCGCGAATCACCAGCACCACTTCAAGGAAGTCCATCCCCAGCGCCTGCAATACGCGGTTCATTTCCGTAATACCCGGCTCGCGACGTTTGTTCAGCCAATGGCCGATCCCGCCCTGGGACATGCCGACGCGCTCTCCGAGCTCTGTTTGAGTGATTTTGAGTTCACTCATCTTGGCCTTGACCAACTCAATCCATTTATCCATGTGCGGCACCTTACTTGCCCCGCCTTCGGCCGGCAAAACACATATTGTAGTATTTAAATCCTCGTCACAACTACGCATCGTACTATGCTGGAAGCACGGACTTTCAATCGAACAAGGAGTGCCCCTTCACCATGAATATCAGCAGCAAAGACTTGCCCGATCTGCAAATGGACACCACGTTCACCTCCCCTCAAGGCAACGCGGCAGCGCAGCGAGCACTGGACTATTACTTGAAACCAGCTGTTTCAGAACCCGAGGTCGACGAGCGATTTTTCAATGTAAAACGCCATCTCAGCGGCGAAGAGGCCCTCGTGCACGCGTCGGATCTGTTGCGCTGTGCAGCGGCCACGGCCTTCAAGGCAGCAGAAAACCTGCAGGGCGCGAGCCGCGACCTGGCATTTTCGGTGGTGCATATGGTGGATATGGCGCGAGCGATGGTCGACCATTCAATTGATGGCGAACAGCTCTGACGGACACGGGAAGCGGACGGACAGAAAAGAATTTTCCGATCGCGCAGATAAAAACATTTGACTTGCAAATGATAATGATTATTATTGCAAGCAGCTGGTCGCGAGATCAGTCGATGGACCAGAGACCTTAGGTCGGTCTTCTGGACTATCTCCTCATCAGGCTAATCACGGTTTTTGACCCGGCTTTTTGCCGGGTCTTTTTTTGCCCGTTTTTCGGGCTTGTGGCTTCAGGCTAATGAAGTCTTTGGGTGCTGCAAATTCGATGGCGCGGATAATATCAAAAGAATATCGCTTGGCAAGCAAAGCCCGGCCCGATTGGGGCAAACTAATGACAATTAGCACTTGAGAATCAATCGCACAGTCTCTAAGCTGCTTGCGCGTCACGGAAGACGCCCCCCACCGCAACCCGCAATTTCCCTCGGTTTCAGCCCTGTCTTGCGTGTAAAGTAGCCGCCATAAAAATCATATTCAGGAACCGATTATGACCGTGGCCAAATCTTCGTTCGACATCAGCGCCAACTTCGACAGCGGCAACATTCAAGTCATCGACATCTCCAATCCGCTCAACCCGGTTCTGGCCATTCGCCCGGATACCCGGAGCGCGCATTTTCAGTGGTTCCACTTCAAGGCCAGCGGCCTGCACGTTGGCCAAGAGCATTGGTTTCGTCTGAATAACGCCAGCCAATCCTCGTACAACAAAGCCTGGACCGGTTATCAAGCCGTGGCGTCCTACGACCATGTCAACTGGTTCCGCGTACCAACGATTTTCGAAGGCGACTGTCTGCGCTTCTCCCTCGAAGCCACGCAGACCCACGCCTGGTTCGCCTACTTCGAACCCTACAGCCGAGGTCGTCACGACTGGCTGATCGAGCAAGCGCTGACCAAGGCCGGCACCGAACTGCTGGCCACCGGCAAAAGCGTCGAGGGTCGTGACATTCAGCTGCTGCGCAAGGGCAGCGGCGCCGAAGGCCAGCGCAAAATCTGGATCATCGCGCAACAGCACCCGGGCGAACACATGGCCGAATGGTTCATGGAAGGCGTGATCGAACGCCTGGAGCGCCACGACGACCCGGTGCTGAACAAGCTGCTGGCCAGCGCCGATCTGTATCTGGTACCGAACATGAACCCGGACGGCGCCTTCCACGGGCATTTGCGTACCAACGCCATGGGCCAGGACCTGAACCGCGCCTGGCAGAGCGCCAGTCAGGACATCAGCCCAGAGGTACTTTTCGTACAACAGCAGATGGAAAAGTACGGCGTCGATCTATTCCTCGACGTACACGGTGATGAAGAAATTCCCCACGTGTTCACCGCCGGTTGCGAAGGCAACCCGGGTTACACGCCGCGCATCGAGAAGCTCGAAGAGCATTTCCGCACGCACCTCAAGCACACCACGAAAGACTTCCAGACCAAATATGGCTACACCCGCGACGAACCGGGTCAGGCCAACATGACCCTGGCCTGCAACGCGGTCGGCCAGAAATACGACTGCCTGTCGCTAACCCTGGAAATGCCGTTCAAGGATCACGACGACCATCCGAACAAAGAAACGGGCTGGTCGGGCAAGCGCTCGAAACAGTTGGGCAAGGACGTGCTGACCACCATCGCCGACATGGTCGATACCCTGCGCTGATCCCTCCCCCGCTCCCCCCAAAGATCGCAGCTGTGTCTGCGATCTTTTTTTTGCGCAATCAAACGCCATGACCAACAAGGTTGCAAATTAAAACCAGAATGCTTACCGTGATTCTGGTTTTAATTTGAAACCCAAAAAGGAAACAGGGCATGCAACCTCAACCTCTCAAAAGCAGCGTGGTGCTGCTGTTTGCCGTCGCCTGTGGACTGGCGGTGGGCAACGTGTATTACGCGCAGCCGCTGCTGGACGCCATGGCCGATGCCTTCGCCATGTCACCGGCAACCATCGGCATCGTCATTACCCTGACGCAAATCGGCTATGGCATCGGTCTGGTATTGCTGGTGCCACTCGGCGACCTGCTCAACCGACGGCGACTGATCGTCACCCAGACCCTGCTCTCGGCCGCCGCGCTGTTGATGATCGCGCTGGCACCCAGCAGTGTGTGGTTGCTGCTCGGCATGACCCTGACCGGTTTGCTCGCGGTGGTGACGCAAGTGCTGGTGGCCTACGCCGCGACCCTGGCGATCCCGGCGCAACGCGGCCGGGTGGTCGGCGTCGTCACCAGCGGCATCGTCGTCGGCATTCTGCTCGCGCGCACCATTGCCGGGGTCATGGCTGATCTGGCGGGTTGGCGGGCGATCTATCTGCTGTCGGCGGGGCTGACGCTGCTGATGGCACTGCTGCTGTTGCGCGTCTTGCCCAGGGATGAAGCCGCGCAGCCCGCAAGCCGTTACGGCGCGCTGATCGCTTCGGTATTCAGCCTGTTCAGGCAAGAGCCGGTGCTGCGCCAACGGGCGATTCTCGCGCTGCTGACCTTTGCCAGCGCCATGGTGCTGTGGACGCCGATGGTGCTGCCGCTGGCCGCCCCGCCGCTGTCGTTATCCCATAGCGAAATTGGCCTGTTCGGCTTGGCCGGCGCCGCCGGTGCACTCGCCGCCGCGCGCGCCGGACATCTGGCTGATCGCGGTCTGGGCCAATGGGTCAGCGGTCTGTCGCTGCTGCTGATGCTCGCCTCGTGGCTGCCGATCGCCCTCACCCAGTCCTCGCTGTGGGCGCTGTTGCTCGGCGTGATCACCCTCGATCTGGGCTTGCAGGCCGTGCACGTCACCAGCCAGAGCATGATCTACAGCGTACGCCCTGAAGCGCAAAGCCGCCTCACCGCCGGCTACATGCTGTTCTATTCGATCGGCAGTGCATTGGGTTCGATTACCTCGACGGCGATGTACGCCTGGGCCGGCTGGATCGGCGTGTGTCTGCTTGGCGCCGTTATCAACGCAGTGGCGCTGGGTTATTGGTGGCTGACCCTGAGAAGTGGCGCACCGCAGCGGTGCGCCACACAGACGGGTTAATCGCGATCGCGACCGCGCAACATGCTGTCGAGCACCTCGTCGCGACGCACCCAACCATGGAACAGTGCCGCTGCCAGGTGCAACAGCACGGTCAGGAACAACAGGTACGCCAGATAGCCATGCGCCTTGCGCAGCAGGGCAAACACTTGCGCATCGGCCGGCAGGATCGACGGCAACTGCAAGGTATTGCTGAGCATCACCGGCTCCCCGGACGCACTGATCATCGCCCAACCGAGCAGCGGCAGCACCAGCATCAAGGCGTACAACAACACATGCGAAGCCTTGGCCGCCATCACCTGCCAGCCCGGCAGATCCGCCGGCAGCGGCGGCTGTCGAGTGGAAAACCGCACCAACAGACGCACGACCACCAGCAGCAGAATCGCGATCCCCAGCGGTTTGTGCAGATGAATCAGCCATTCATGCCGCTGTGAAACCGAAGTGACCATGCCGGCGCCAATGAACAACATGGCGATGATCATCAGCGCCATCAGCCAGTGCAGCAGCCGCGCCAGCAGCGCGAAATGAGTCGGTTGCGTGCTCATGGGCGAGCCTCCTGTCTGGCGGCGGGCAATTGGCTGACTTCACTGGTGCGCCGTAGATAAGAATCGGCGTAACCGGCGGAACGCGCCGCGAGCAGCGGGTCGTCGGAGCCTTCGATCCCGGCTGGCAGCACCAGCGGATCGTAGTTGATGTCGCGGCATTCGCCGCTGAGCTGCGGCTGAGTCTTCTCCAGCACCAGCGTGCCGGCGTTGATCACCTTGCGACCCTCGGGCCAGGTTTTGCTGGCATCGTTCACCGGATCACCGGGGTTGGCCAGGGTGATATTCAACTGCCAGCGCAACGGTCCCTCGGCCAGGCGCTGCACCAGATCCTTTTCGAGAAAATCCGCGCCCTCCGGCGCCGAGGCTCCGGCGGCATCGCGCGCCAGTGGCGTGACACTCCAGCGCACCGCCTGCTTCTGCCCACTGGCGTTGACCAGATAGAACGCATTCACGCTGTTGTAGGTTTCAGTGGCATAGCTGGCCGACGGTTTGGCGGTCTTCACCCACGTCAGAAACGGCACGGCTTCCGGGTGCGCGGCAAAGAATGCCGGCACTTTCGACGGATCCGGTTTACCCGTGGCCGGATCCGGCGACTGCGCCTGCTGCAACTGATAGAACGCCTCGGGGGTGCCAACCGGGAACACCGGCATGCTGTTCATCCCGGTGCGCCATTGCTGACCGTTGGCCTGGGTGAAACGCAGCGCCAGGCTGCGGATCGGCACGCTGCTGTCCGGGGCGTAGGGATTTCCCGCCGGCAATGCGAAGCGCCCAACCACCGGGGTCTGCGCCTCGTTGAACACCTGCGCGGAAGAAAACGCTCGCGCCTCGCCACTGCTCTCGAAATGCCCGATCACGCACACGCCCTTGGCGTGGTTGCGCCGGAACCCGGGATGCACGCCGTTGTTTTTCTCCAGCACATCGACCAGCGCCTTGGGCGTCAGACGTTGTGGGTCAAGATTACCGTGCACGTAGGCAAACGCCCCGGCCACTGCGGCAACCACCACGGCAATCGCCGTCAGGCGCAACACTGTGCTCGCGGCACTCAAGGGCGGGCGCGACGGCCTGCCCGGCGGTGAAGTGCGATCAACCATGAATAACTCCAGGGCCATCGGCCACAAGTAGGAAGAATCAGCAAGACGCACCCCATCAGGATTTATTCCATGGCCCGGTATTTATTTTTCCGAACGTGGAATAACCTCGAACGGCAGACGTCTCCCTAGTCCACAGCGTAGTGACTAGCAGAAATTCATGAGCGAATTCGACGAACAGTTGAGAGAAATCATTCCCAGATTGCGCCGCTTTGCCGTGTCATTGACCCGCAACAGCAGCAGCGCCGACGATCTGGTGCAGGCCAGCCTCGAGCGGGCTCTGTCCGGCTGGGGCGCGAAACGCGCCGAGGGTGATGTGCGCGCGTGGCTGTTCGCGATTCTCTATCGGCAATTTCTCGACGCCCATCGGCGCTCGCGTCGTTATGCGCGGATGCTCGAATTCTTCACCGGTCGCGACGACGCCGAACCCTCGGTCGAGCGCACCGTGATCGCCCAATCGACCCTGCAAGCCTTCGATCGCCTGCCCACCGAACAACGCGCGCTGTTGCTGATGGTCTCGGTCGAAGGCCTGAGCTACAAGGAAGTCGCTGACATCCTCGACGTCCCCACAGGCACGGTGATGTCGCGCCTGTCCCGCGCCCGCCAGGCCTTGCGCCAGCTCAGCGACGGCGAAATCAGCAGCCCTTCTTTGCGGATACTCAAATGATCAGCATGCCCCCCAGCGAGCGCGACCTGCACGCGTACGTCGATCACCAACTCAACGAAGCCGACCGGCGTCTGGTCGACACCTGGCTGACCACTCACCCGGAAGCCGCCGCGCAGGTGCGCGCCTGGCAGCACGACGCCCAGTTGTTGCGCGCAGCCCTGGGCGGTGCCTTGCAGCAACCGGCCAATCCGGAACTCGATCCCGCGCTGATTCGCCAGCGCCTCAAGCGTCAGTCGCGTCGTCACCTGGCCAGCGCGGCGGTGTTGCTGATCGCGGTCGGCATCGGCGGTTTCAGTGGCTGGCAGGCGCGGGAAATGACCCTCGTGCGCTCTTCCACGCTACCCATGACCGATGCCTTGCAAGCCTATCGACTGATTGCCCAGCAAGGAATTCTGCCGGCGGACTACAAGGTTGCCAGTGACGGCGACATGCAACATTGGCTCGACCGCTATTTCAACCGGGCCAGTCGCTTGCCGGATCTGAAATCCGCCGGTTTCGAACCGGTCAGTGGCCGCCTGCTCAGCACCGATGAAGGCCCGGCGGCGATGGTCATGTATGAAGACCGCAGCGGCCACAAGGTCAGTTTCTATGTGCGGCCACCGGGGCCGAAGAACACCTTCCTGCCACGCGGCAGTCGCAGCGACGGCGATCTGCAGGCCGATTACTGGTCCGGTGGCGGGTACAACTATGCGATGGTCAGCCCGACGGATTCGCCGGCGGTGCAGCAATTGAGGCAGTCACTGCCATTGTGAAAACTGCGCCAATCCCCCTGTGGGAGCGGGCTTGCTCACGAAAGCGGTAGATCAGCCACCATCATTGCTGAATGACACACCGTATTCGCGAGCAAGCCCGCTCCCACAGGGGTCATCGTATGAGTCAGAACCCTACGTCGAGCACCACATTGTCCAGGTAAGTGCCCGCCGGCGGTGTGGTCTGATCGGTGTAGATCTTCGCGTTGTAGTTGAAGATCTGACTTCCGGTGCCCAGCCCATTTCCCGGATTCACCTCGGCATCGGTGCTCGACCGGCGTGCGCTGCCGACACTGCCCCAACGAGTGGTGCCAGCGCTTTTGAAGATGTCGTAGGCCAGATAGTTGCTCCCGGAAATCATCCGCCGCCGGCCTCCGACACTAGCCGGGTTCTGTCCGTCGCTCAAACCGACGGTGTAAGCACTGCCCTTGGTGCAGGCCAGATTGATGGTCTGCCCGGTCACCGGGGTAAAGGCACTGATTACCGGCGCACTGCCAAAGGCAATGTTCGGCGCAGTAATCGTGCAGTCGTTGGACACGGTCAGGTTCACCGTCAACGTCGCGGTACCGCTATTGATGTCGCGCCCCAGACAAACACTGCCGATGCCGATCCCGGAGCAGTAATTCCAGTTCCAGAAAATGCTCAGGGTTTCCGTATAGACCCCGGCGGCGACGTTGCTGCCAATGGTCGTGCCCAGATACAGCGGCACGGTTTTCGGGGTGGTGCCGTTGAGCAATCCCAAGGCATCGATAATGCCGTTACGGGCGAAGTCGAAGGCGCTGCCACGGGTGACCGGGTAGCTGGTGCTGTTGTTGGCGTAGATCGTGTAGCCGATGACGTCGCCGGTCGGCCCGAGCAAACCACTCTGGGTCGAGGTGATGGTGGCGTAGAAATGGTCGTTGCTGGTCAGCAATGACAACAGCGAACCGGTACAACTCAACCCGGCATTGAGCGTGGAACTGGGCTGCGTCGTGGTGCGCACGGCAATCGAACTGATTGAGCCGAATGCCGCCGGCGTGGTGCTCACCACCGAACACAAGGCCTGCGCCACCCCCGGCAGCAGCAGCGCCAGACACAGGCAGATCCGCACCGCATTCACTGGCACACCAACGGGCCGATCAGCGGCACCTGGCTTTGCTGCATGTCCACGGCGAATTGCGCGTTGCAGGTCTTGCCGTCGGCCAGCGTCACCTGCAACGAGTTCTGCGCCTGGAGGTTTTCCAGATAGACCAAGCCGTCCCAACCGACCACCGTGCGCGCGCCACTCTGCTCGTGCAGCACACCCGCACCCAATGGCAGCTCGCGTTGCTGCGCATCCACCAGCACGATGCTCGCGGCGATTACCCGGGTCAGTGGAAATTCCAGCAAATAGCCGCTGCCACGGCGCACGGCGATGCGTTGTTCGACGTTGGGGCTGCGTACGTTGGCCGGCAGATTCAGCGGATCGATTTCGTATTTGCCGCGGTAGTACGCGCTGCTCCACGGCACCAGCAAGTGGCCGTTTTTATCGGTTTGACCGACCTGCTGGTTTTCGTAGCGCACCGGAATGTCGGCGAAACCATCGGTGCTGACCACCACAAACGCGTCGTCGATGCGATTGGCGGCGAACACCTGGCGGTCCATCCACACCAGCGAGCCACTGGCATCGGCCCAACGGGTCTCGGCCTCGGACGTGCCGTAGACCCCGGCCTGCAATTGCACCGATTGCAGACGCCAGGTCACATCAGCCTGACGATAATCCGGGCCATCACCCTTGGCATACCCCAGATTGAAACCGACCCCGCCCTCGGTCGGCACCGAACGACTGTAATTGACCCGCTGCTGACTCTGCCCGGTCTTGCTGCGCTCGCTGCTGATCGCCAGGCTGCCGCGCAGATCGAACGGGATCACCAGTTGCGCCTGCACTGCCCAGTTGCTGTCGCCGATCTCGCGGTTGGCCGACAGATAGAAGCTGCTGTTGCGCCACAGCGGTTTGCTCCAGCTCAGGTTGAGCAGACGCGTGCGCGAATCGTCCGCCGCGCGCACATCGAAATAACCGGCACCGAGGCTGCCCCAGCGCTCGAGGTTGACGCTCAGGGTCGCTTGCTCGCTGCGCCGGCTGAGGCTGATGTAAGGGCTGTCGATCACGCTGAGGTCGGCGTACCGATCACGGCGTTGCAGGCGCTGCCAGGAAAAGCTGTAGCGCTGGCTGCTGTATTGATAACCGAGGCTCAATTGCTCGCCAGCGTCACCCTCGAACCGGCTCTGACTGATGGCGCTGTTGAGTACGCCGAAATTGCCCAGACGCCAATTGCCGCCGATCCCGCCGAGGGTCAGCGAGTCAGCCGCTTCGGCGTGACTTTCCAGGGTGAAGCTGTCGCTGACACCGTAGCGCAGGCTGCCGGAGGTCACGCCAGGGCCATAGCTGAAGTCCTTCAAACCGTAATCGCGGCGCAACGTACCGGCCGCCACCGAGAAATCACTCAGGCCTTTTTGCAGCAGACTGCTGGTGACATAGAACGGCACCGTGGTCGACACCTGCCGCCCCAGCGCATCGGTGGTCACCACCACGGCCTCACCGGCGCCGTTGATGAAGGGAATGTTGGTCAGGGTATACGGACCCGGTTGCAGGTCGGTGCTGCTCGACTTGTAGCCGTTGATGAACAGATCCACCGACGACGGCACCGCGGCCTCACCGGCGAACTGCGGCAACGGATAGGTGACCAGATCCGGACGCACGGCAAAGTCCCGCGAGAACTGCACACCGCCCAGACGCACCGAGTTGCTCCACGGCAAGGCGCCGCTGATCACGTCCCCGCCCTCGTAGGTGAGCATTCGCTCGTCGTCGGAGTAACGCCAGGTGGTGTCGTAGCGCAGGTAGCCGTTGTCCAGTGTGCTGACCGAATCGCCGGACAAGGTGCGCCGGTACTGCCCGGTGTTGGACAACGTGCCCCAACTGTCGAACAGCCGCACCTCGTTCCACGCCGCCAGATAAGTGCCGGCATCGTCGGTGTCGTTGAGGTACAGGTCATAGTTGAACAACGCGCCGAAACTGCTCAGCGCCGGGGTGCGCGGATAGTTCTCGCGATTACCGATGAACTGATCCGGCAGCCACTGCGGTGGCACCACCAGCAGCAGGCGCTGGCCGACACTGTCGTATTCGCTGTGCAGTCCAGGCAGGCCGTCGAGATCAACTTCAGCACCAGGATTGCCCGGCAATTTCATCCCGTTTTCAGCCAATACGCTGGCCGGCAAAAACAGATGCCCGTCACGTTGCTGCACCGCCACCACCCGCCCGGTGTTCATCTGATTGACCACCAACTCCAGAAACAACTGTGCATCACTCACGGCCTCCATGCCGCTGGGCGGTGGCGGCAGTTCGCCGGCCTCGGATGGTTGCACGAACATCAGGCAACACGCGCCGGTCATGAGCCACAACGGACGCTGAATACGACGAGCCCATCCCGGGCTCATACACGCTTTACGTCCGTCAATGGACTCGATCCTCCTGATGCCACTCTTGCCAAAGCCAGTTATCTTTCTCTGGAATTTTGACGATACAATGCATTCATTGTGGCGAGGGAGCTTGCTCCCGCTCGGCGGCACAGCCGTCGTCAGAACTGTTTAAGCGAACTGCCTGACATGGCTTGGGGCTGCATCGCAACCCAGCGGGAGCAAGCTCCCTCGCCACAAAAGTCCACTCGGCATGGCTCCCTTTTCAGCGTCCCGGCGCAATGCTCTGCACCTGCGCCCCGCCATTGACTCGCACTTGCAACGCCGACTCACTCGCCAACGCCCCAGGTGCCGGCCAGCGCATCACCGCGCCCGGCAGCACATAACCCAGCAACCCCTCGGCTAATGGCTTGCTCTGTCCACCCTGTTTGATCACCACGTCGGTCAGCCGCGCATGCACCGCGCCCTGATTGCGCACTTCGATATACGGTCGACCGTCCACCGCCACCGTGCGCCAGCTCAGTTGCGGCACACCGATACCCTTGGGATCACGCGGGCGGGTGCTGTCTTCCTTGCTCCACAGCCCCGCGCCGTAGGCAAACAAGGGCACCGAATAGCGCATCTGAAAGCGGATCGCGGCTGCGGTTTTGCCGCCCTCGGAAGCCGGCGGCTGGGCAGAAGGGATTTCGTCGATGATGATCCGGTAGGCCAGTTCCTGCCCCGGCGGCACATCCTTGGTCCGGGTCAGGCGCACCAGTTGTTTTTGCCCCGGCTCGATCTTCGCCACTGGCGGGCTGCCGATCACGTCGCGCTGGTTCTGGTACTGCTCTGCAAAGCCGCTCTGGCTCCAGCCGAACACGCGGATCTGCAGGTTGGCGGTTTCCGTGCCACGGTTTTCCAGCCATAGCGCACTGGCCTGTTGATCGGCCTCCAGCACCGGATCGATCGGCCAGATCAGCACCGAACTGGCGGCCTGCGCATGGCCGGCCCCGAGCATGACCAGCGCCAGCAACGCGCCCTGCAACAACGAATGCCCAGACGTAACTGCCCCCATGAACCTGCTCCTTGTCGGCCATTCAAATGTCGCTTTACCACGACAGCTGCACCTGCAACACGTCGCTGTACGTCCCCCCGGGCTGATTGCCCGGCAATTGCACCTGACCGTAAATCGGCAGGCTGATGTTGTTCGCATCGCTATAGGCCACCGCCACGCTCTGGCCGATGCCCAGGCTCTGGCTGTAAGCCGCATCGCGAAACAGCGCATACGCCACCCGCGCACTGCCGCTGTTGATCTGCATGTGGCGACCGCTGCTGTTGTACTGGCCGCCATCGACCGTCATGTTCAGTGCCACCCCCGGCGTGCATTGCAACTGCACGCCGCCGGTCAATGCCACTTGCACCGTGCCGGTCGCGAGGGCCGAACTCGAACCGAAATTCAGTCCGCCGTAATTCGACACCCCGCCGACTACCAGACACCCCGGCGTGATGGTCGCGCTGACCTGAAAGCTCTGGCTGGTCGCCGCCCCCAGCGGCAGCGGCACACTGCCCGCACAGAGCAGGAGCAGCGCGGCACAGCCTTGGCGGCGCATGGCATCAGAACGTCAATTCAACAGCGACGGTGTCGGTGTACGTCCCCGCCGGCAACCCGGCCTTGCCCACCGCCTGACCGTAGATATTCACCGTCTGCGCCACGCCAGTGCTGGTCGCCAGGTTGATCGTGCCGTCGATCGGCAGCAGTTGCGAATGCCCGGCATCGGTGTAGAAGTCGTACGGCACGTAGTTGGCGACACCGTCGTACAGTGCGCGAGCGCCGCCCGGCGACTGCCCATCGTGAGCACCGGCACGCACCTTGACCACCGGGGTCGTGCCGCTGGAGCAGAGAATCGACAGCGCCCCGCCGCCACCGCCCAGAACCTGCCCGCTCGCGGTGGTGAACAGGCTGTTGGCGGTGCCGAAGTTCAGCGCACCAAAGTTCAGCCCGGTGGAACCGCCGGCACCGTTGACCTGACAGCTGCTGATCAGGGTCAGGCTGGCGGTGATCTGGCCGGTGACCGTGGTGGCGGCGTGGGCACTGGAAACCAGCGTCAGGCCGAGCAACGACAAACCTATCCTTGATGCAAACTTGCGCATGGTGTCCGTCCTCTACGGGGTTACCAGTCGAGCGTCACCGTCAGCGTGTCAGTGTAGACACCTGCCGGAACCGCGCGGGTATTCGCCACCACCGTGCCAAACACCGGAATCGGTATCTGCGCACCGCTGGTGACAGCGAAATTGTGTTGTTGACCAATGCTGTAGCGCTGGCTACCGGAGGCATCCAGAAAGAGTT
Source organism: Pseudomonas sp. IT-93MI4 (assembly GCF_949767635.1). Lineage (NCBI taxonomy): Bacteria > Pseudomonadati > Pseudomonadota > Gammaproteobacteria > Pseudomonadales > Pseudomonadaceae > Pseudomonas > Pseudomonas sp. IT-93MI4. Next base: position 42,928 of record NZ_CATKPP010000004.1, on the reverse strand, counting down.
GATAAGGCAGGGTCTGGCGCCCGTTGCTCAGGCGGCGGGTGGTGCCGTCACCGTGGCTGCCGCCGTCGATGGTGACGGTGAAACCGGTGACCGAAGGGTTGCAGGCGACATTCAGCTTGCCGCTGCTGTCGCCGTCGAGACTGGCCTTGATCGGCGCGTTCCAGGTTGGCCCCTGCTGACCGAAATCGAGGGTGCCCAGATTGCTCACCGGAATCGCCGGGGTGGCGCTGTTGGTGACTTCGCACCCGGCGATCAGGATCAGCCGCGCATTGATCTGCCCACTGATCGCCGCCTGTGCGTCGTCAGCGAGCAACAGCAACGTACCCGTGGCGATAACCATCCAGTGCTTGCCTGTCATTGCGCCCTTCCTACTCCTTCAGGATGCCTGCCTACCTTGCGTTCAGCATTGAACGCCCCTTCCCTGCGCAATCCGCCTCCAGCGAATTGCCTGAAATTCTGCACTCACCAGGTCACGGTGACCTTGACCAGATCCGAATAGCGGCTGACCTGCGGCACCTGCGCCAGACGCTCGATCCGTGCATACAGCGGCAGCTCCACTGTGCCGGTGTCCGGCACCCGGCCGCTGACCGGCACGTCCACCACCAGCGGCAACCGGAGCGCCGCGTCCTGATACAGCCGATATGGAATCGGCTGGCTCCCCGCCGCCCCTGCCATGTAGCGAACCTCGCCGACGCCACCATGCAGGCCACCGTCGACCCGCAGCTGATACGGCGTGTCAGGGTTGCACTCCAGACGTGGCAACCGCTGATTGGTCAGCGCCGCACCCAGTGGCCCGGCCGGATCATCGAGGCGCGCAGTACTGCCGAAATCCAGCACGCCCAATTGTTCGATACCTGCCTCGCGCTGCTGGCCGATCAACTGGCAGCCACGCTGCACGTCAACGCGAACTTCGACCTGAAGATCCGCCGCATGCACCGAGGCCCCCAGCACCCCGAGCAGGCCCATCACCACACGTACAATCACTGTCCCATTCCTTGTGAGGGAACATCCTGGATGACGTTACTGTGTTTCAGGTTAGCAACGGTCGACGATTCCGCCAGTCGATTGGATCCATGTATCTGCCGGGATATGTTTCGAAAGTTTGGCAACACGGCGAATTACATCGCTGAAAATAGCTGTACGTCCCGCACAAATCTGTTCAGTGATCGCCCACTGTCAACGAGCCGCGATGGAAGCCGGGCGCAGCCTCTGGTTACACTACGTCGCCGCGCTCCCGGGCGCCGGTCTGATGAACACGGAGTGACTGCACTGTGCCCTCTCGAGCGCCCAAACGATCGCCACTGACCCTACGCTGGTCGGCGCTGCGCCGCTGGTTCGCCAAGGGCCGGCCCGCGCATGCCGGGCATGACGCAAATGCTCAGTCGATCCGCGATTATTTCCGGCACAAGGCCCATGGTCAGGGTTACACCCTCAGCCACAGCCAGCAGCGGGTGATCGATTGCATGGCGCAGCAGGCCAGCCTGTTGTTCGGCGCCAGGCAGCAAACGCCGCCGAGCCTGTACCTGCATGGTGCGGTAGGACGTGGCAAGAGCTGGCTGCTCGACGGTTTTTTCCAGGCTCTGCCCACCGCGCAGAAGCAGCGCGTGCACTTCCATGCATTTTTCGCCCGCCTGCATCAGGGCATGTTCGAGCATCGCAAACAGGACGATGCCCTCGATGTCACCCTTGATGAGCTGTTACACGACTGCCGGGTACTGTGTTTCGACGAATTCCATGTGCATGACATCGGCGATGCGATGCTCATCACCCGCCTGTTCAAGGCCTTGTTCCAGCGCGGCATCCTGCTGCTGGTGACCTCCAACTATCCACCGGAAGGTTTGCTGCCCAACCCGCTCTATCACGCGCGCTTCAAACCGGTGATCGACTTGATCAACGCCCGCATGCAGATCATGGAAGTCGGCGGCCCGCATGATTACCGCAGTCAGGCGAGCAATCATGCGCATCAGTTGTTCACCCAGGGCCACTATGTATGGCCAGCCACCGCTACCCAGCGCCAGGCGCTGAACCTGCCGCCCGAAGGTGCCCCGGCCATTGAGCTGCCGGTGGGCAGCCGACACGTTCAGGCGCGCCTGTGCGATGGCAGCCGGGTCGCTTTCACCTTCAGCGACCTGTGCGAGCAACCGACAGCGGTGATGGATTACCTGGAGCTGAGCCGGCGTTTCGACCAGTGGATCATCGACGACCTGCCGGAACTCGGTGAGTGCTCGATCGCCGCGCAACAGCGCTTCATCAACCTGATCGACGTGCTCTACGACCAGGACAAACACCTGACCGTGCTCAGCCGTTTGCCACTGCGTGAAGCCCTCGGCGGCAATGCCATCGACCTGGCCCGCACCCGCAGTCGTCTGGGGCAGTTGCAGGAAATCCACTGACCCACTCAAGTCCCTTGTGGGAGCGAGCCTGCTCGCGAAAGCGTCCTGTCAGCCAATATTTCGCCAACTGACACTCCGCCTTCGCGAGCAGGCTCGCTCCCACAGGAATTAAAGGGGCCTCCAGTTCAGATCAATGCAAATCCCGGCGTTGCCGTTATCATGTCGCCCATTCCGAGCGCCCGGCGCTTCTTTCCTTTGATAGTGAACATCCCCATGCACACCCTTGCTCAATTGCGCGCCGGCGAGTTGTCGGGCATTACCCGGCTGGATCTGTCTTGCGGCCTGACCGAGTTCCCCCGGGAGATTTTCGAGCTGGCCGATACGCTGGAGGTGCTCAACCTCAGCGGCAACGCCTTGAGCAGCTTGCCCGACGACCTGCACCGCCTGACCAGGATGCGCATTCTGTTTTGCTCGGACAACCGCTTCACCGAGGTGCCGGAATGCGTCGGAAAATGCGCGGCGCTGACGATGATCGGCTTCAAGGCCAACCGCATCAGCCACGTGCCGGGCCCAGCATTGCCGCCGCTGCTACGCTGGTTGATCCTGACCGACAACTGCATCGAAAGCCTGCCCACCGAACTGGGTGAGCGCCCGTATCTGCAAAAACTGTTGCTGGCCGGCAATCGCCTGCAAGCGCTGCCCGCCTCAATGAGCCAGTGCCATCGCCTGGAGCTGATCCGCATCGCCGCCAACCAGATGCGTGAACTGCCGCAGTGGCTGCTGACCCTGCCGAGCCTGACCTGGCTGGCGTATGCCGGCAATCCGCTGGAGACCGAAGCCGATGCCGCCGCGCTGGAAGCCACGCCGCTGATCGACTGGTCAGCGCTGCGTCTGGAACAACGGCTGGGCGAAGGCGCCTCGGGGGTGATTTCCCGGGCGCAGTGGCAGCGCGCCGACGGCTCGCAGGTGCCGGTCGCGGTGAAGCTCTATAAAGGTGAAATGACCAGCGACGGTTCGCCGCTGCACGAGATGAACGCCTGCATCACCGCGGGCTTGCACCCGAACCTCATCCGCGTGGAAGGCCGTATTCACGGGCATCCCGATGGCCAAAAGGGGCTGGTGATGCAACTGATCGACCCAAGCTTTCGCAACCTGGCGGCATTGCCGAGCCTGGCGAGCTGCTCGCGGGATGTGTATGCCGAGGACTGCCGCTTCAGTGCCGAAGTGGCGCTGAACATTGCCAAGGGCATCGCTTCGGCGGCCGAGCACTTGCATCAACAGGGCATCACCCACGGCGACCTCTACGGCCACAACATTCTGTTGAACGATCAGGGCGATTGCTTGCTCGGGGATTTCGGCGCGGCGTCGTTCCATGCCACCACCGACAACCTGGAAACCCGGGCACTGCAACGCATCGAAGTGCGGGCGTTCGGGGTTCTGCTCGGGGAATTGCTGGCGCGCGTCGACTCGGGGTTGAGCGATGAACAACGCGAGGTGCTGGAGGCGCTGGAACAGCGTTGCTGTCAGCCGGACGTGCTGGCGCGGCCGGGGTTCAGCGAAGTGATCGAGGTCCTGGAAACGCTTTAACTGACGCAAATCCTGTGGCGAGGGAGCTTGCTCCCGCTGGACGGCAAAGCCGTCCCAAAAACAACGACTGCCGCGCAGCCGAGCGGGAGCAAGCTCCCTCGCCACAGTTTATCTTTGCAGCAAATCAGCCCGCCAGACCGACAAACATGTCCTGCACGTCGTCGTGGTTGTCGAGGCCTTCGAGGAACGCTTCAACTTCAGCCATCTGCTCGGCGCTCAGGCCGCTGACCGGGTTCTTCGGCTGGTAGCCGAGTTTGGCCGACAGCACCGTGAAGCCTTGCTCAGGCAGGGCTTTCTGCACGGCGTCGAGGTCGGTCGGATCGGTCAGGAACAGGGTCGCGCCCTCTTCGCCCGGCTCGAAGTCCTGGGCACCGGCCTCGATCGCGGCCATTTCCGGGTCGGCGTCCGGGGTGTCCGGCGAAGCTTCGATCATGCCGACGTGGTTGAAGTCCCAGGCCACCGAACCGGAAGCGCCCAGTTGACCCTTGCGGAACGCCACGCGAATTTCCGCGACGGTGCGGTTGATGTTGTCGGTGACGCACTCGACGATCAACGGAACCTGATGCGGTGCGAAACCTTCGTACGTCACGCGGTGGTACTGCACGGTTTCGCCCAGCAGGCCGGCGCCTTTCTTGATGGCGCGGTCCAGGGTTTCCTTGGGCATCGAGGCTTTCTTGGCCTGCTCGACCACCAGACGCAGGTGTGCGTTGGTGGCGGTATCGGCACCGTTGCGGGCAGCGATGGTGATTTCTTTCACCAGTTTGCCGAAGATCTTGCCCTTGGCGTTGGCTGCCGCTTCTTTGTGTTTAACCTTCCACTGTGCGCCCATTACTCACTCTCTTGATCTGTGGCGCCGAGACATCTATTGGCCGACGCGTGGCGCCAAGTTTATACGGCCTAAAGTCGGCAATCGACCAAAAAAATCATTGTTGAATCGACATCGTCACCACGACTTGTAGGGCGATTCTGAAAAGCCCACCAGCCATGACCATTCGTGCTCGCGTTTTCGTACCCTCTGCCGTCCGTATTGCCCACAGAGCCCGTACGAATGCTCAATGATAAGGAAAGCCCGTTCACCCTGACCCTGACCGACGGCCCGCTGTGCCTGCCGGTCTTGCGTTTCAGTGGCAAGGAAGCACTCAATCAGCCGTTTCGCTTCGAGATTGAAATGATCGGTCTGGCACCGGCGTTGCCCCCAGGCAGTCTGCTGCGCCAACCGGCGTTCCTGCGCCTGGGCGCCGATCACGGGATCCACGGTCTGATCCACAGCGTCAGTTGCGAGCATCGCGCCAGCCACCGCATCGGCTACCGGCTGATCCTCGTCCCGCTGCTGATGAGTCTGGACCAGCCGCCCCGGCGCCGGGTCTTCGTGCAAACGAGCGTGCCGACGATCCTCGCGCAATTGCTCGGCGAGCATGAGTTGCCGGCGGACAGTTACCGGATCGAAATGAGCGTCGGCCAATACCCGCCGCGGCCCTTTTGCATCCAGTACGAAGAAAGTGACCTGGCCTTCGTGCAACGGCTGTGTGAGGAGGAAGGCATCCACTATCACTTCGAACATCACCCGAACGGGCATGTGCTGGTGTTTGCCGATGACAACCTCAGCCTGCCGCAGGAACCGTTGCCGGTGCCGTTTGGCATCACCGACGACACACCATCACCGCGCGTCAGCACGCTGTTTCAGCGCCATGACGCGCCACCGGTGATGGCTGCGCACGGCATTCGCAACCGCGGGCAGGAGGCCATCGCCACCGACGCGGCCAACCATCCCGTGCCCGCACTCGCACCGCAGAACCTGTCCGGCGAACAGCGTCACGCCGAACAACGCAGCCGTCGCCATCTGCAGCGCCAGCGCTGTCAGACGCGCTCGATCCGGGGCACCTGCGATTGCAGCGCGTTGCGCAGCGGGCATCTGTTACAGATCAGCGAGCATCCGATCAATACCTTCAATGAACAATGGTTGATCACCGAACTGCACCACCAGGGCCAGCACCCCTCGATCCTCGACCCGACCACTGATGTGCATCGCTATCGAAACGACTTCACTGCCCTGCCCTGGTCAAGCGATTTTCGCCCGCCATTGGCACAGCCGCGCCCGAACATCGGCGGCTACCATCTGGCAAAAGTGCTGGGATCGCCCGGCCAGCCCGCGCAACTGGATGATCGCGGGCGCATCGGCGTCAACCTCTGGCCGGCGCAGACAACTGAGTCTGCATGCCTGTGGCTGCCAATCGCACTGACCGGCGCCGGCCGGCTCGCCACCCACCAGTTGCCCCGCGCCGGCAGTGAGGTGTGGGTCAGCTTCCTCGACAGCGACCCGGATCGACCGATTCTGTGCCTCGCCAACCCACGCCCTGCGCCACCGAGTGAAACACCACCACCGCGCGACAGTAGCCTGTTGCTCGATTGGCTGCTGCACGGTGCCGATCCCTAAGCGCCGCAGACATTGGCATTGAGTACACCTGGAAGAAACTGGGTGGTTGTGAGGTCGCTATCGCTGGCAAGCCAGCTCCCACAGTTGGATTGGGTGTGGGCTGTTGGAGGTGGGTCGGCTCGTAGGCCGCCTTCGCGAGCAAGCTCGCTCCCACAGTGGATTGGGTGCGGGCAGTTGGAGGCTGGTCGGCTCGTAGGCCGCCTTCGCTGGCAGGCCAGCTCCCACAGGGAGCTAAAGCCAAGCGCATGCTTTTCACCACTCAAATGGCCGAGTGTCAGCTCGCCGAAAGCTCTTGATCTTGCCGTGCCGGCCCCATCGGCAGGCTGAGTGAAGGGGTTTATCCGGGGGTGGGAGCGCAGCGACCGTTCGACGAAGTCGAACACATCGAGAGGAGGTGCAGCGAAGCAAACCGTAGGCGCTGCCCCCCGGATGAATCCCGTAACGAAGGAACCCGAGCCTAGGCGAGGGCCGTACGCCGGGGCCAAGCCTTTTGCTTACTTTTCGGCGTCTGGAAAAGTGAGTCGCTGTAAGAGCGAAACCATAAGAAGCCGTTACCGCAGAAACGGATATGTACTCGGTAACCCAAAAGAACGCAGCGCTCGCCAGCCCCCAATCACCCCTTGTCAGCCTTCCCCGCCGCCGCCGCAAACTTCGCCAACCGCACATCCAGATGCCGCGGCCGCCGCCCATGATCCTCAGCCCGCTCCTTGCGCCGAATCGCATTACGCACCATCAACGACCCCAGATACCGAATCGGCTCCGGCGGAAAATACCCCAGCGGCCCGTTCACCAACGGCGAACGGGTCCAGGGGTTATCGAGCCCCTGCACCAACGAGGCAAGAATCTGCCCGCCCATGTGACACGGCCCGACGCCACTGCCGGAATAACCAAAGCCATAAAACACATTGCCACTGGCACTCATCTGCCCGAAAAACGGCAACCCGGTGACCGAGCGATCCGACGGCCCGTTCCACGTCGCGTCGATCTTTACATCGGCAAACGCCGGGAAGAAGTTGCCGAGACTGCGTTTGAGCAACCCAGCATATGGCGAAGGCTGATCGAACACCGGCAGCATCCGCCCACCATACGCAAACGTGTTACCACCCTTGCCAAGCATGATCCGGCCGTCCGGCGTGTTGTGGTAGTAGTGCACGAAAATCCGCGAATCGAGCACCGTAACGCCGCTGGTCAAACCGATGTCCTGCAGCAGATCCGGGCGCGGTTCGGTGATCAGCATGTCGCTGGAGACAATCGCCACGCTGCGTTCGAACTGTGGAAACGCCCGGGCCATCCACGCATTCATCGCCAGTACCACACGGTCGGCTATCACGCAGCCGCCAGGGGTGTGAATGCGCGCCGGACGGCCCTCCTCCAGGCCGGTCATCGCCGTGTTCTCGTGGATCTTCACGCCCAGTTGCAACGCCACCCGACGCAGCCCGCGCACCAGTTTGCCCGGCTGCACACTGGCCGCCGCTGGCGAGAACCAGCCTTCCAGATGCTTGCTGGAACCGGCCATGCGCTGCACATCGGCCACCGGGCGCTGCGTGAACGAGTTGATGCCATTACGCTCCAGCGCCGCGATCACCGCGTCGGTCGAACCGACCTGCGCCTTGTTGGTGGCGGTGTACAGCGTGCCGTCGAGGCGATAATCGGCATCGACGCCGTACTCTTCGCAGAACTCGCCGATGGCGTGGATGCTGCGCTCGGATTCCTTGACCAAGCGCACCGCCTCCTCGACGCCGAACAGCCGCTCGAGGGTGAAATACTTGGCCGACCACGACAACGCGCAACCACCGTTGCGGCCACTGGCACCGGCGCCGCAGATGTCGGCTTCGATCAGCAGCACATCGAGTTCCGGGTTCTGCTGCTTGAGCATGATCGCCGTCCACAACCCGGTGTAGCCGCCGCCGACGATGCACACGTCGCTGCGCACTTCGCCTTGCAGTGACGAGCACATCGCGGATGGGTCGGCCTGCAAGGCTTGCTCTAGCCAAAACGGTCGCATGGGATTCTCCAGTCAGATGGCCACGACACAGCCTGCCGCGAACGCCGCAGCAGGCCGCGAGGCAAGGGTTTCAGTTACGCAGGGGTTTGATGGTCAGCGGGCAATTGGGAATGGCCGCGCGCGGTTCCATCACCCCGACCGGGCGGCTGTTCCAGTGCGGAATCAGCACCAGCGCCGAGAACAAGGCGCAGCCGGCGAAGACAATGAACACCGTCACCGAATCGAAGTAACCCGGCAGCAATCCGCCGAGCACCGCACCGACCGAACCGCAACCATTGACGAAACCGGCCGCCGTGGCGCCGGCCTTGGCCTTGCCGAAGTCGATGGCCGCGGCGCCGCTGATCATCGAATCCGGTCCGTACAGGGTCAGGCCCATGACAAACAGCAGCGCCACCACCAGCATCACGCTGCCGGTGTGCAAGGCTCCCATGAACAGCGCCAGGGTCACGGTCAGCGCCAGCAGGCTGAGGACGCAGGCCGGCATGCGCCGGGCGCCGAACAGTTTGTCCGAGGCCAGACCGATCATGATCGGCCCGAGCAGACCGGCCAGTTCGAACGAGGTGGGAATGATCGCCGCGCCGACTTTGCCGACACTCGGCATCTGCTCGAAGACGATCACCGGCCCCCACAACAGAATCGCGTAACGCGCCGGTTTCAACATGAAGTACGCCAGGCCCAGCACCAGCACCGTGCGGTTGCGCAAGATTTCCTTCAACGGCTCCCAGACACTGAGTTTGCTGTTGGCTTCGGTTTCCGCGGCACTGAGTTCCGGCTCCGGCTCCACCGCCGGCAGGCCGACGTCTTCCGGTTTGTTGCGCTGAAAAATAAAGAACAACACCGCCACCGCCGCAACCACCACCGAGCTGGAAATGAACGCCGCATGCCAGGTGCCCATCAGCGTATACGCCCACCAGCCGGCGAACGGCGAGGCCACCAGACCGCCAAACGCATAGCAGGAGCTCCACAATCCGAGCACCCGCCCACGCTGCTGCGCCGGGAAGAAACTCCCAAGGTTTTTACACAATCCCGACCAGCCGGTGGACTGCGCCAGCCCCTGGATCAGCATGCAAGTGGCGAAGATCGGCAAGGTCGCGAAACTGCCCATCACCAATGCCGCGCCAGCGGAAATCAGCAGCCCGCCAAGCACCACGACCCTCGGGCCAAAGCGATCGGCGAGCATGCCCCAGGTGAATTGGCCGATGGCGTAGGCCGCCAGATAGATCGCATCGAGGTTGGCCATGGCCATCTTGTCGAGCATGAAGGTCGGGTCTTCGGCGATGCCCAGTTTGGCCACCGAAAACGCTTTGCGGGTGAAGTAGAAAGCGGCGTACGCGAGCCAGGTGACAGCGAAAATCTGCATGCGCCAACGCGCAATGGTGCCGATGTGCTTGTTCATTGTGGTTCTGACCTCAGGGAGTGAGTGTGCCGGCAGAATCGTTAAGTAAACGCCTGTGTTTTTTATTGTTGAGCACTGCGCCAGCGCCCCATCCCTGATGGCGATAGCGGTCAGATGAGTCCTGTTGTTGCACGCACAGGCTCATCGCCGACGCTGCTGTCCGAGCGGACAGTCAGCGCTGGCGTGAGCGGATCAAAGCAATTACTGTTTAATAAATAAAATCGATTTATCGTATTTCACACATAAGCTCAGCTTGTTACTGGAGGCTGCATGTCGGTGTCCCACGCCCAGCTCAAAGCCTTCCACGCCGTGGCCGTCCATGGAAGCTTCACCAAAGCCGCCGAACGGCTTTTTCTCACGCAACCGGCGATTTCCGACCAGGTGCGCAAACTCGAAGAGCGTTTTGGTGTGTTGCTGTTCCATCGCAACAAGCGTTCGGTGCGCCTGACCGATCTCGGTGAGCGGCTGCTGGCGATCACTCAGCGGCTGTTTGTGATCGAGGCTGAAGCCCAGGAACTGCTGCAGGAATCCCAGGCGTTGCAGACTGGCAGCCTGATTCTCGCAGTGGACGCACCGATACACGTGCTGCCGCAGATCGCGCGGTTCTGCGAGCGGTATCCGGGGATCAGCGTGAAGATCGAGACCGGTAACACCGATGAATCGCTGTTTCGCCTGTTCAACTATCAGGCCGATCTGGCGCTGCTCGGGCGTGACGTCAGCGATGAACGTCTGCTGTGCGTGCCGCTGCGTAACGACCCGATGGTGGCGTTCGTTTCGCGCCATCATCCGTGGGCCGAGCGCGAGTCGATCTGCCTGGCCGATCTGGACGACACACCACTGGTGCTGCGCGAACACGGCTCGGTGACCCGGCAGACCCTGGAAGAAGAAATGGCCCGCGCCGGTTTTCGCATTCGTCCGGCAATCCAGGTCGAGGGCCGGGAAGCCGCGCGCGAGGCGGTGGTGGTGGGGATTGGTGTGGGGGTGGTGTCGGCGGCGGAGTTTGGCGCGGATTCGCGGGTGTGTGCGTTGCCGATCACCGATTGCACCCGGCGGTTGACCGAGACGCTGGTGTGCTTGCGCGAGCAGAGTTCGCGGCGGGTGGTGGCGACATTTCTCGAGATGGTGCGCGAGAGTCTTGGGTAAACCGGTCTGCTCGCGAAGGACGCACCACGGTGTATCAGCCTGGCGCCAGACCGAAGAACGCTTGAATCAGGCGCAACTCCCGCCGCCGCTCCATGCAGCCAATCATGTGCCGATTGACCAACCCGTCGCCGACGATCGGAATCGCCACCACCCGCGGGTCATGGCTGACCTCCACCGAAGACACCACACCCACCCCCAGCTCCGCCGCCACCGCTTCGGTCACCGCCTCACGGCTGTCCAGTTCCAGCAGCACCCGTGGAATGACCGTCGCCTGCGCACACGCCTGATCAAAGGTGCGCCGGGTGATCGAACTCGGCTCGCGCAACACCATGATCACCTGATCCAGCTCCTTGAGCTTCACTTCGCCGGCACGCTGCGCCCACGCATGCGCCGCCGGCACCAGCGCGCAGATCCGCGATTCGCTCAACGCTTGCAGATGCAGGCCCTTGCGCGGTTCGACCTCGGTCAGCACCGCCACGTCCGCATGCTCGGACAACAGCGCGGCGAGGGTTTCCTGCGCATTGCCCAGACGCAAATTCACCGTGATCCCCGGATAGCGCGCACGCAGGCTGGCGAGCATCGGCATGACCATGTGCGGGCCGTCCGCCGCCACTTCGAGGCGCCCGGTGAGCAACTGACGATTGGCTTCGAGCAGGGTTTGCGCTTCTTCGGCCAAACCGAACATGGCGCGGGTGATCGCCGCCAGTTTGGTGCCCTCCTCGGTCAATTCCACCCGGCGTGCGGTGCGACGCAACAAGGTGATCTGGTAGTGCTCCTCCAGCGCCTTGATGTGTCCGGTGACCGCCGGCTGACTGATGAACAGGCGCGCGGCGGCGCGGGTAAAGCTGCCTTCCCGGGCCACGGCGTCGAAGGCGCGCAGCTGGAACAGATTCATGGATAACCCTCACTGATGGCTGGCATAACAACAAACAATTTGATTGATAGACCGCCGAATTGCAACGTATGCCCCGTAGCTTCATCCCACAGCGCTATCGCGAGGACACACGAATGAGTACTGCCGCACCCATCCTGCTCACTCCCGGCCCGTTGACCACGTCGGCCCGCACCCGCCAGGCAATGATGATCGACTGGGGGTCATGGGATGACCGCTTCAATCAACTGACCGCCAGCCTCTGCGAGCAATTGCTGGCGATCCTCAACGGCGCCGCCACTCACCACTGCGTGCCATTGCAGGGCAGCGGCACCTTCGCTGTCGAAGCCGCCATCGGCACCTTGGTACCGCGTGACGGCAAAATCCTCGTGCTGATCAACGGTGCCTACGGCAAGCGTCTGGCGAAGATCTGCGAAGTGCTCGGCCGCTCGTTCAGCACCTTCGAAACCGCCGAAGACGAACCGACCACCGCTGCCGACGTCGACCGCCTGCTGCGCGCCGATGGCGACATCAGCCACGTCGCGCTGATTCATTGCGAAACCAGCACCGGCATTCTCAACCCGTTGCCGGAAATCGCCGAGGTCGTCGCGCAGCACGGCAAGCGCCTGATCATCGACGCCATGAGCTCGTTTGGCGCGTTGCCGGTGGATGCGCAAAAAGTCCCGTTCGATGCGCTGATCGCCGCCTCGGGCAAGTGTCTGGAAGGCGTGCCGGGAATGGGTTTTGTCTTCGCGCGCAAGGAATCACTGGCAGCAGCGGCCGGCAACTCGCATTCGCTGGCGATGGACCTGTATGACCAGCACACGTATATGCAGAAGACCGGCCAGTGGCGCTTCACTCCGCCGACTCATGTGGTCGCGGCGCTGCATGAAGCGCTGCTGCAATACAACGAAGAAGGTGGCCTGCCCGCTCGCCATGCGCGCTACGCCGCCAACTGTCAGGCGCTGATGGAAGAGATGGGCAAGCTCGGGCTGCGCAGCTTCCTGCCGGCGGCGATCCAGGCCCCGATCATCGCCACCTTCCATGCCCCGCAAGACCCGCGCTACCAGTTCAAGGACTTCTACGAACGGGTCAAGGCCAAGGGTTACATCCTCTACCCCGGCAAACTGACCCAGGTCGAAACCTTCCGCGTCGGCTGCATCGGCCACGTCAATCCGGACCAGATGCGCCAGGCCGTGGCAGCAGTGGGTGAAGTGCTGCGCGAGATGGAAGTCCTCGATATCTGAAACACCACTAATCCCCTGTGGGAGCGGGCTTGCTCGCGAAGGCGGAGTGTCAGCCGCCATCAATGTTGAATGTGCCGCCGCATTCGCGAGCAAGCCCGCTCCCACAGTTTTGAACCGTATTGCCAACTCAGGAATTGATTGCCATGAACTACACCAACCCAAGCAAGCTGCAAGCCGCGATCCTCGACTGGGCCGGCACCGTGGTCGATTTCGGCTCGTTCGCGCCAACGCAGATCTTCGTCGAAGCCTTCGCCGAGTTCGACGTTCAGGTGTCCATCGAAGAAGCCCGTGGCCCGATGGGCATGGGCAAGTGGGACCACATCCGCACGCTGTGCGATCAGCCGCAGGTCGCCGAGCGTTATCGCAAAGCTTTCGGCCGCACCCCGACCGACGATGACGTGACCGCGATCTACAACCGCTTCATGCCGCTGCAGATCGAGAAGATCGCCGAGCACTCGGCGCTGATTCCCGGCGCGCTGGAAACCATTGCCAACCTGCGTCAGCAAGGGATCAGGATCGGTTCCTGCTCCGGCTACCCGAAACAGGTGATGGACAAGGTCGTGGCCCTCGCTGCCACTAACGGCTACGTCGCCGACCACGTGGTCGCCACCGACGAAGTGCCGAACGGTCGCCCATGGCCGGCCCAGGCTCTGGCCAACGTGATTGCGTTGGGCATCGATGATGTCGCGGCCTGCGTGAAGATCGATGACACCGTGCCGGGCATCCTCGAAGGTCGTCGCGCCGGAATGTGGACCGTGGCGCTGATCTGCTCGGGTAACGCGCTGGGCCTGGACTACGCCGGCTACCGGGCGCTGGGCAGCGACGAACTGGCCAGCGAACGCAAACGCATCCACGCGCTGTTCGCCGATTCGCGCCCGCACTACATGATCGACACCATCAGCGACCTGCCGGAAGTGATTGCCGACATCAACAAGCGTCTGGCCAACGGTGAGATGCCGCAATCGAGCTGATCGCGCCTTTTCGTCAAAACAATAGAAAACGCCAGGGTCTTCGCGACACTGGCGTTTTTTTTTGGCTAAAGCCCTGACTCAGCGCAGTGAAACTCCGATCAGCCTCAGGCAAATCTGCCAAAGGGGATTACAGTTAAAGCATGCCGTCGCACAAGAACGGCACGTGGCGACCCTGATCTGTGAGGAAACACCGTATGCCGTGGACAAGTTCCGAATCCCGCTACAGCACCGTGTCCGTGCTGCTGCACTGGCTGATGCTGGTCCTGTTGATCCTGGTGTATGCCAGCATGGAGTTGCGCGGGATTTTTCCCAAAGGCAGTGGCGGCCGCTCGCTGATCCGCGAAGTGCACTACATGCTCGGCCTGACCGTGTTCGTGCTGGTGTGGTTTCGCCTGGTAGCGCGCAGCATCGGCCCGGCACCGAAAATCTTCCCGGCATCGCCACAATGGCAGACTCTGCTGGCGCGGGTGATGCACTGGTTGTTGTACCTGTTCATGATCAGCATGCCGATTCTCGGCTGGCTGATCACCAGCGCCGAGGGGCATCAGGTGATGTTCTACGGCTTCGATCTGCCGTTGCTGGTTCATGAAGACAAGGCGTTCGCCAAACAGGTGGAGCACTGGCACGTGTTGATCGGCAATATCGGCTACTGGCTGATCGGCCTGCATGCGCTGGCGGGGCTGTATCACCATTATGTGGTGGGCGATAACACCTTGCTGCGGATGATGCCCAAGCGCGCGGAACGCTGAGGCCCAGTTTTGTCCATGCCTTGTGGTGAGGGGATTCATCCCAGATGGGGCTGCGAAGCGGCCCCAAAACCTGTGCACACGGTGGATCAGACTCACTGCGTGTTCAATGAGGGGCCGCTGCGCTGCCCTCGGGGATAAATCCCCTCACCACAGGGTTACTCATTCATCTTGTGGTGAAACCTCGCCGCCCCTGCAAACCGCCCGTGTGCACAAAGATCAGCCGGGTGCCTGACTCAAATCCGCCCGCTTCAACCTGCTCCTTGAGCGCCAACAACGCCTTGCCGGTATACAGCGGCTCCAGCGGTAGGCCGCCGGCCTGCTCGGACAGTTGAATAAACTCCCGCAACAACGGATCAACCTTGGCAAAACCACCACGGCTGGCATCGAATAATTCATAACCTGCATTGGCCATTCCGGCTTCGCGCAAAATCGCCTCCACCTGCGCCGCCACGCCATGATCTTCCGGCACCGCCAGAGCGCCGTACACCGGATGTGCACCCGCCTCGGCGAGCACCAGCCCCGCCAGGGTCGTCCCGGTGCCGCACGCCAGCCACCAGCCGTGGAAATCGCTCCAGCCCAGATTCTTCAGTTGCGTGATCACCTGCTCCTTGAGCGCTTTGCAGCCTAAGGCACCGGCCAATCCGCCGCCACCCTCTGGCACTGCGTGCAGATTCGGGAACTGCGCCTGCCAAGGCTCCCAGAATCCGGGCTCATGCCGCGCCCGATAGCCACCGTAACCGAGCCAGTGCAGTTGCATGCCGAACGCCTGCAGGTCCTCAACCGTGGGCGTCTGCTGTGGATGGCCACGCAACAGCCCAACGGTTTCGAAACCCAGACGCTTGCCAGCCGCCGCCAGCGCATGCAGATGATTGGAATGTGCGCCACCAAGGCTGATGATGCCCTGCGCGCCGGCGCGGTCGGCAGCTTTGAGGTGTTCGGTGAGTTTGAACCATTTGTTGCCGCTGATCAGCGGGTCGATCTGGTCGAGGCGCAGGATGGCGACCTCGATTCCGGCGTTGGTGAGCCAGTCGAGTTGAAGCAATTCGAGGGGGGCTTGGGGTAGCCAGTTGGCGGGAGGAAGAAGCATGGGCGACTGATCATTCGAGGCAGAGCCGGCATTCTAGTCGCTCACAGGACGCCATCGCGAGCAGGCTCACTCCTACAGGATCCGCGCCATCCATAAATGTTGCGCACACCGCCAATCCACTGTGGGAGCGAGCCTGCTCGCGAAGGCGTCGTGTCAGTCGACATGTGTATTGGCTGACACTCCGCTTTCGCGAGCAGGCTCGCTCCCACAGGGGGGATTCGTGGTGGTTAAAGTTCAGCGGCGAGGCGCGAACCCTGGTTGATCGCGCGCTTGGCATCCAGCTCCGCCGCCACATCGGCGCCGCCGATCAGGTGCACGTTCTGCCCCGCCGCGACCAGACCTTCCTGCAGATCGCGCAGTGGATCCTGGCCGGCGCAGATCACGATATTGTCCACCGCCAGCACTTGCGGCTCGCCGGTTTCGCCGATGCGGATGTGCAGGCCTTCGTCGTCGATTTTCAGGTATTCGACGCTGTTGAGCATCTGCACTTGCTTGTTCTTCAAGCCCGTGCGGTGAATCCAGCCGGTGGTCTTGCCCAGGCCATCACCGACCTTGGTTTTCTTGCGCTGCAACAGGAACACTTCGCGAGCCGGCGCGTGCGGCGCTGCTTTGATCCCGGCCACGCCACCACGGGCTTCCAGATGGGTGTCGATGCCCCACTCTTTCCAGAACGCGGTGCGATCGAGACTGGTGGCCACGCCTTCGTGCACAAGGAATTCCGAGACATCGAAACCGATGCCGCCCGCGCCAATCACCGCGACACGCTTGCCCACCGGTTTGCGCTCGAGGATCACGTCCAGGTAGCTCAGCACCTTGGCATTCTCCACGCCCGGAATCGCCGGCACGCGCGGCGCGATGCCGGTGGCGAGGATGATTTCGTCGTAACCGCCCTCGACCAGCTTCGCCACGTCGACGCGAGTATTCAGGCACACCTCGACATTCGTGGTCTGCAGCTTGCGCTTGAAGTAGCGCAGGGTTTCGAAGAATTCTTCCTTGCCCGGCACACGCTTGGCGATGTTGAACTGGCCGCCGATTTCGCTGGCCGAATCGAACAGGGTTACCTGATGACCGCGCTCGGCGGCCACGGTCGCGGCGGACAGACCGGCAGGGCCGGCACCGACCACGGCGATCTTCTTGATCTGTTGCACCGGCAAATAGTTGAGCTCGGTTTCGTGACAGGCTCGCGGGTTGACCAGGCAACTGGTGAGCTTGCCGCCAAAGGTGTGATCCAGGCACGCCTGGTTGCAACCGATACAGGTGTTGATTTCGTCGGCGCGGCCTTCGGCGGCCTTGTTGACGAAGTCCGGGTCGGCGAGGAACGGCCGCGCCATCGAGACCATGTCGGCATCGCCTTCAGCGAGGATCTGCTCGGCGATTTCCGGGGTGTTGATGCGGTTGGTGGTGATCAGCGGAATGTTCACCGAACCACGCAATTTGGCGGTGACCTTGCTGAACGCCGCGCGCGGCACCTTGGTGGCGATGGTCGGTATCCGCGCTTCGTGCCAGCCGATACCGGTATTGATGATGGTCGCGCCGGCCTGCTCGATGGCTTTGGCCAGGGTCACGATCTCTTCCCAACTGCTGCCGCCCTCGACCAGATCGAGCATCGACAAACGGAAAATGATGATGAAGTTCGGGCCGACGGCTTCGCGTACGCGGCGGACGATTTCCACCGGCAGGCGCATGCGGTTTTCGTAACTGCCGCCCCAGCGGTCGGTGCGGTGGTTGGTGTGCGCGGCGAGGAACTGGTTAATGAAATAACCTTCCGAGCCCATGATTTCCACACCGTCATACTCGGCGCTCTGCGCCAGTACCGAACAGGTGACGAAATCGCTGATCTGTTTCTCGATGCCCTCCTCGTCCAGCTCTTTGGGCTTGAACGGGTTGATCGGCGCCTGAATCGCACTCGGCGCCACCTGTTTCGGGCTGTAGGCATAACGCCCGGCGTGGAGGATCTGCATGCAGATCTTGCCGCCCGCCTCGTGCACTGCGCGAGTGACGATGCGATGCTTGAGCGCTTCTTCCTCGGTGGTCAGCTTGGCTGCACCGGAGTACACGCCGCCCTCGTCGTTCGGGCCGATACCGCCGGTGACCATCAGGCCGACGCCGCCACGGGCACGCTCGGCGAAGTACGCGGCCATGCGTTCGAAGCCACCCGGTTTCTCTTCAAGGCCGGTGTGCATCGAGCCCATCAGGGTGCGGTTGCGCAGCGTGGTGAATCCCAGGTCCAGCGGGGCCAACAGGTGCGGGTAATGAGCGGCGGTCATCGGTAACTCCACAACGTGCGATCACGGAAATTGCGGGAGCTCTGCGTCCCCCGTCAGTCATGTTCGACAGACTAAGAGTCGCACTGCTGTCACTCAATGACCGAAACTGACAACTTATTGATCCAAATGCGCAGCGCCCCTTGGCAAGCGCAGGCATGCGCCCTACCCTAGTCGCCACACCCTGTACCCGGCTGTTGTTGGTTTTCATGCGCAAACTTCTGTATCTGTTTTTCTCCATGGCCATCGTTGCCGCCCTGACCACCTACGCCATGTGGGCGGCGGACCGGCCGGCGGGGCATTACCTGTCGGACCTGCGCATCAAACTGGCGGTCGATCAGGGTACGCCCGCCGACCGTGGCAATCTGCTGGGCATCCAGCCGGAACTGTTTCCCACCGACTACCAAAGCCCCGAGCGCCTGCACCGCAAACTCGCGGCCTATCTGCAGCAGGCCCAGGATCAGGGGCTGCTCAACGAAAAAACCGTGGTGGTACTGCCCGAGCATGTCGGCACCTGGCTGATGATCAGCGGCGAGAAAGACGAGCTGTATCAGGCCCCGACCCTCGTCGAAGCGATGAACTGGCTGGCGGCGAGCAATCCGTTGCTGTTCGCCCGCGCCTGGCTCACTGCCAAGGGCGAAAATCGCCTCGACGACGCGCACCTGCGCATGAAGTCCAAAGCCATGGCCAAGGATTACCAGACGTTATTCGGTGGTCTGGCCAAGGAATTCCACGTCACACTGGTGGCCGGCTCCATTGTCCTGCCCGAACCGAGTATTCGTGATGGCCGGCTCAAGCCCGGTAGCGGCGCGCTGTTCAACAGCAGCGTGGTATTCGGCCGTGATGGCGTGCCGCTGGGCCAGCCCCAGCGGCAGATGCACCCGATCTTCGAACAACGTGACGTGATCGGAAGCGAAGACGAGCACGCGATCAACGTGATCGAGACCCCGGCCGGGCGTCTGGGTGTGCTGATTGGCAGCGACAGCTGGTACCCCGACAACTATCGCCGACTCGACGAGCAAGGTGCGCAACTGGTGGCGGTGCCGGCCTTCGTCGTCGGCCACGGTGCCTGGGATCAGCCGTGGGCCGGCTATAAGGGTTCGAGTACACCGGGGTCGGTCAGCCTCAAGCCCGGAGAAATCAGTGAAGGTCAGGCCTGGCATCGCCTGACACTGACCGCACAGCCACCGAGCAGCCGTGCGATCGCCGGCATGAGCGTGTTCCTGCGCGGCCAGTTCTGGGACAAGCCCGGTTCGGGGCAAAGCTTCCTCAGCAGCAACGGCCAGCAATTCGCCGATGGCGAAGCCCGTGGCGCGCGTCTGCTGAACATCTGGTTGTAAGCCATGAAGCCGCTGCCGATGCGTCTGGGGGATCTGTCGGTAGGTTTCGTGCACAGCCTCGCTGATGCCGTGCGCAGCCATGGCACCGATCCGCAACCGCTGCTTGAACAATACGGACTGGATGCCGCACGACTGGCCGAGGCCGGCGCGCGGTTGTCGATTCCGCGCTACATGCGTCTGGGGCACAGCGCGATTCAGTTGACCGGCGATCCGGCACTGGGCTTGCGCATGGGCCAGCTCAGCCGCTTGAGTCAGGCCGGGCTCGCCGGGGTCACTGCCGCGCAGGCGCCGACCGTGCGCGAGGCCGCCCGTTGTCTGATCCGCTTCGAGCCGCTGTACGGCTCCAACTATCGCGGGCAGTCGAGTTTTCACGAAGACGCTCATGGCGCGTGGCTGCGCTTCTATTCGATCAGCCCGTACAACGCCTATAACCGTTTTGTAGTGGATTCGATCATCGCCGGCTGGTTGCATCAACTGTCCAGCGTCGGTCGCGAGCCACTGCGCGCCGAGCGCATCGAGATCGAATTTGACGCGCCGGACTACCGCGACGCCTACAACGCGCTGGGCGACTGCCCGATCCAGTTCGGCGCTGAGCGCAATCAATTGCGCCTGAACCTGAACAGCCTCGCACAGCGTAATCCCGAGCACTGTCCGAGTACCTGGCGGCATCTGCTGCAATTGTGTGAACGAGAACTGGAGCAATTGACCCGCACCCGCAGCCTGCGTGAACGCATCACTCAGCTGTTGGGGCCGTTGCTCAATGGTGGCCGGGAACCCGACCTGGAAGAAGTGGCGGCGCGCCTGAAGCTGCCGACCTGGACGTTGCGGCGCAAACTGGCCGAGGAAGGCACGCAGTTTCGCGCGATCCTCAATGACACCCGCCGTGATCTGGCGATGACCTACATACGCGACACCGAACTGGCGTTCGGCGAGATCGCCTACCTGCTGGGCTTTGCTTCAGCCGAGGCGTTTCAACGCGCCTTCAAGCGCTGGAGCGGCCAGACCCCCGGCGAGTTTCGCCGCAGTCATCGCAAAACCGCCTGACGCCTTAAAGCTCGGTGGCGTCTTCGGCCGGCTCTGGCTGATCCAGTTCATATGCCTGGTATTCGAGCAGTTCTTCTTGATAGTCATCCATCGTGTGATCCCCCTGCTGCCCGTTTGAAAATAGCCCGGTCAACTGACCAGTGCCTCGAGCCTATCGTGCCCGTATGAAGGAAAAGTGACATCCCGCCTTCATGAATAAAACGTAGCAGGTGGTCAGGAATTTATCGCAGGATTTTTGTCGGGGGAATGTAACGAGATTTGAGTACACCACAAAACAAATGTGGGAGCGGGCTTGCTCGCGAAAGCGCAGTGTCAATCAACATATACATTGACTGATACTCCGCTTTCGCGAGCAAGCCCGCTCCCACAGGAGGGCTGCGCGCAGCTTATTGCATCGCCGGAATCGGCTCCGATGGCGGCGGGATATTGGTCGGGTTGGCCGGCGGCGTGATCGTTTCGGTAGCCGGTGCAGGCTCTGCACTCGGTGCCGGGGTGATCGGCGCTGACTCGGCCGGCGGCACCACTGGCTCAGAACCCGTTGGCGTCGGCGCAACCGGGGCCGGGGTCGCTGCCGGGGCTGCCGGCGTCATGTTTTGGGCAGGCTCGACAATCCCGGCTGGCGGCGGTGCAGGCGTTGACTCTACCGCCGGTGCAGGTGTAACCGGCGCTACAGCGGCAGGCTTGGGTTCAGGCACACCGAGATCGGTTTTGGGTTTTTCTTCGATGTGCGCGGCTTTCTTCGCATCGGCTGGCAGGAACAACTCAACCAGCGTGAAGAACCGCTCGTAGAACTTCTGCGAGGTCACGGTTTCGCTGGCGACCTTGACCATCGAATCGTCCGAAGAACCGATCGGCATCGACACCGACCCCAATACGCCAACCCCGAGACTGGCGGAGTTGTTGGTCTTCTTCAGCGCGTAGCGATCCTGCAGGGCATTGGCGAACACCGTGGCATGGTGCTTGGCACTGCCATCTTCGGCACACACCACGTTGAAGCTGATTTCCAGGTGGGTTTCCCCGGTCTGCTGGAAACTCTTGTGGCCACTGACCAGTTTCGGGTCACTGCTGGTGATGATGTAGCCCTGGCTGAGCAACGCACGACGGGCCGCCTCGCAACTCGCGGTGTCGGCCACCGGATAATTGCGCGAGAACGTGCCGGAATCATCGAAGTTCTCATGCTCATAGATCGGCTTGTCCTTCGAACAGCCAGCAACAGCGGTCAACAACAGCGCCAACCCAACGACACGCATGGGAGTTGAAATCAACATTGAACATCCTGAGGAAAAACAGTCCGGGGCGTATTGTGCAACAGAACGTGGCCCTGCGGCGCATGGATTGTGTCTTAAAGCCGTTACAACCCTATTGACCCTCGTTTGCCGGAAAAAGTCGCAGCGACAAGTGATCGATGAAGACGCGCAATTTGGCGGTGGCATGGCGACTGGAGGGCCACAACACCCAGAACTGACCGGTGTGCTTCATATGCGCATCCAGCACTCGCTGCAAGCGCCCCTGCGCCACATCCTCATGGGTCATGAAATCCGGCAGGCAGGCGATACCCATCCCTGCCAGGGCCGCATGATTGACGGCTTCGATGGAGGTGGTGACCAGCCGCGTCGGCAAGCTCGGCTCCGGCGCGCCCTCCTCGCCAATCAATGGCCACGGCTCCAGCTTGCCGGTGGCATGAAAGGTGTGCCGCAAGCAGGCGTGCTCCGCCAGATCGGCGGGAGTTTGCGGCACGCCGTGCTCCCGCAGATACAACGGGCTCGCCACCAGCACCATATGAAACTCACCCAAGGGCCGCGCCATCAGCCGTGAATCTCGTGGCTGACCGGTACGAATCACCGCATCGAAGCCCTCCTCGACCACGTCGACCATGCGATCGGTCAGGTCCAGATCCAGCTCGATCTGCGGGTACAGCGCCATGAACTCATTCATCACCGGCATCACCAGGCCGTGCACCTGCGGCAGGCTGATGCGCAGTTTGCCATGGGGCTGGGATGCGGAATCGCAAAGTTCGAACTCGGCGGCTTCCACCTCGGCAAGAATTTTGCGACAGCGTGCGAGGAACAGCGCGCCCTCGCTGGTCAGGGTGATGCTGCGGGTAGTGCGATGAAACAGCCGCACGCCCAATCGCGCCTCCAGCCGGGCGATACTTTTGCCCACCGCTGAAGACGACACGCCCTGCAGCCGCCCAGCCTCGGTAAAACTGCGGGTCTCGGCGACCTGCACAAACACCGAAATACTGCCCAGACTGTCCATTCCGCCCCTCCGATTCACGACATCCATGTCCGATATGTTCGGAACCGTAACCCATTTTTCTCCAATGCGCAGCGCCCTAGCCTATGGCCTTCACCCACTTCGGCACATGGACGCTGACTCATGAACGACGCACAACTGACCTCGGCCCTCACCCAGCCAGTCGACACCCGCGAACGATTGCCCCTCGGCGCCCTGCTGGCCCTGGCCACCGCCGGTTTCATCACGGTGCTGACCGAAGCCATGCCCGCCGGCCTGCTGCCACAAATGAGCGCGGGGCTGAATG
Source organism: Pseudomonas sp. IT-93MI4 (assembly GCF_949767635.1). Lineage (NCBI taxonomy): Bacteria > Pseudomonadati > Pseudomonadota > Gammaproteobacteria > Pseudomonadales > Pseudomonadaceae > Pseudomonas > Pseudomonas sp. IT-93MI4. The sequence continues at coordinate 19,915 of NZ_CATKPP010000004.1, read as the reverse complement.
TCTCCCAGGCACTGATCGGGCAACTGGTCACCCTGTACGCGATTGGCTCGATGCTCGCCGCCATCCCGCTGACCATCGTCACCCGCAGCTGGCGTCGTCGGCCATTGCTGCTGTCAGCCATCGGCGGCTTCGCCATCGCCAACAGCATCACCGCCCTGTCGGAATGGTACTGGCTGACTTTGACCGCACGCTTGCTCGCCGGGATATTTGCCGGGCTGCTGTGGGCGTTGCTGGCAGGCTACGCCAGCCGCATGGTTGCCCCACACCTGCAAGGCCGCGCGATCACCGTAGCCATGCTCGGCGCGCCGCTGGCACTCTCGCTGGGCATCCCGGCCGGCACACTACTCGGCACGCTGGTCGGCTGGCGCCTGAGCTTCGCCATCATGACTGCGCTGACGCTGTTGCTGGTGATCTGGGTGCGCTGGCAAGTGCCGGACTTTGCCGGAGAACACGCAGGAAAACGCCTGCCCCTACGTCAGGTCTTCACCCTGCCCGGCGTACGCTCGGTGTTGTTCGTGACCTTGACCTACGTGATCGCCCACAACCTGCTGTACACCTACATCGCACCGTTCCTGCAACCGTCAGGACTGGCCAGCGATATCGACCGGGTGCTGCTGGTGTTCGGCCTGGCCTCAGTGCTGAGCCTATGGATCGTCGGCAGCCTGATCGATCGCTGGCTACGCGAACTGATGCTGATCAGCACGCTGCTGTTCATGCTCTCCGCCATCGCCTTGGGCCTGTGGCGAGAATCGGCGACCGTGGTCTACCTCGCCGTCGCCGTGTGGGGCCTGGCGTTTGGTGCGATGCCTTCGCTGCTGCAGACTGCCTCGGCGAAAACCGCTGGAGAGGCTGCCGATACGGCGCAATCGATGCTGGTGACCCTGTGGAATGTCGGGATTGCCGGGGGTGGTTTGGCGGGTGGTTTGCTGCTGGGGAGTCTGGGGGTTGGGGGTTTTCCGTGGATTGTTGTGGGGTTGCTGGTTTTGACCTTGAGTGCGGTGCTGAGGGCGAGGGGCTATGGGTTTGTGTGATTGGGATGTTTGTCTGTGAGGGGCCGGGCGGCTAGTCGGCCGTCTTCGCTGGCAAGCCAGCTCCCACAATTGATCTGCGGATAGTCAGTTAGAGACAGGCCGGCTCGTAGGCCGCCATCGCCGGCAGGCCAGCTCCCACAGTAGCGCAAAAGCCGAACGCATGCTCTTCACCACTCAAATGGCCGAGTGTCAGCTCGCCGAAAGCTCTTGATCTTGCCGTGCCGGCCCCATCGGCAGGCTGAGTGGAGGGGTTTATCCGGGGGAAGGAGCGCAGCGACGTTTGGCGAAGCCAAACACATCGAGAGGAGGTGCAGCGAAGCAAACCGGAGGCGATGCCCCCGGATGAATCCCGTAACGAAGGAACCCGAGCCACGGCGAGGGCCGAACGCCGGGGCCAAGCCTTTTGGTTACTTTTCGGCGTCTGGAAAAGTGACTCGCTGTAAGAGCGAAACCGCCAGCGGCAGCACCCGAAGCAACGGATATACACCCAAATCTCAACCATAAAAAAGCCCCGACCATAAGATCGGGGCTTTGCAGTTACCACTCAGTCAACCATCAATACCTCTTGATGTCCGCCTGACTCTCCAACTGCTTACGGAACGCCGCAAAATCCTGCTGACCTTCACGCGAAGCCAGGAAACGACGGTACTGCGCCTTCTCTTCATCAGTCGGCGCTACCGCTTCATTCACACCGTCCAGACGCACAATCATCAGACTACCGTCCTGCAAGGTCACGCTGCTGAACGTCGGCTTGCCCTTGGCTGCCGGTTTAGGCATGCGGAACAACGCCTGCAGCACAGTCGGGTCAACCCCTTCCTGAGCGCGGGTCGCCGCCGTCACAACTTTCCAGTTCTGGCCGTCAACCGCCTTGTCCTGCGCAGTCTTGCCATCGCGCAGACCAGCAATCAACTGGTCAGCCTTGGTCTTGGCCGCAGCGCTGGCGTGCTCTTTGGTCAGTTGGGCACGGATCGCCGTGTTCACCGCTTCGAGTGGCAACTGCTCAGGCTTCAGATGCTCCTTGGCGCGCAGCACGACCACGGTTTCCGGGTCCAGCTCGATACCGGTGCTGTTGGCGTTTTCTTCCAGCACTTCCTGACTGAACGCAGCCGTCACCACCGCGCGGTTGGCGGCGATGCCTTCGCCACCTTCACGGCCGAACGGCTTGGAGGTGTGCACAGTCAGTTTGAGATCTGCCGCAGGCTGGGCCAGGTCAGACGCTTCGAACGCCGAGTCTTCCAGTTGCTTGGTCGCCTCGACAAAACGCTGCTCGACCTGTTGAGTCTTCAGCTCGCGGGTCAACTTGTCTTTCAGGCTGGCCAGGGTCGGAACTTCCGGCGCTTCAACACCCAGCAGCTTGATCAGGTGGTAACCGAAGTCGGTACGCACCGGCTCGGACACCTGGTCCTTGTTCAGCGAGTACAGGGCTTTTTCGAAAGCTGGGTCATAGACGCCAGGACCGGCGAAACCGAGGTCACCGCCATTGTTGGCCGAACCCGGATCCTGCGAGAACTCCTTGGCCAGCGCTTCGAATTTCTCGCCCTTGGCCAGACGCGCCTGGACTTCTTCGATCTTCGCCTTGGCCTGAGCGTCGGTGGTCTTGTCGTTGACTTCGATCAGGATGTGCGCCGCACGACGCTGTTCCGACAGGTTGGCGATCTCTTTCTGATACGCCGCCTGCAGGTCTTCATCCTTGACCGCAACCTGGTCGAAGAAAGAAGACTTCTTCAGCTCGACATAATCGACGACCACTTGCTCAGGGGTCATGAACTCCTTGGCGTGCTCGTCGTAGTAAGCCTTGACCTCATCGTCGGTCAGCTTGACCGCGGCCGGGTCGGCCTTGACGTTCAGCGAAGCGAAATCGCGGGTCTGTTTTTCCAGACGGGCAAATGCCAGCACTTCGGCGTCGGTGACGAAGCCGCTACCGGCAACACCGGCGCGCAACTGACCGATCAGCATTTCCTGAGCCAGCATCTGGCGGAATTGCATGCGGGTGTAGCCCAGTTGACGAATCACCTGGTCGAAGCGCTCGGAGCTGAACTTGCCGTCCACCTGGAATTCAGGGGTCTGCAGGATCACCTGATCCAGTGCACCTTCGGAGAAAGCGAATTTCGATTGTTCTGCGCCTTGCAGCAGCAGCTTGCGATCGATCAGGCCCTTGAGGGCCGATTCGCGGAGCATTTTTTCGTCAAGCAAGGAAGCATCGAAGTCCTTGCCCAGTTGTTGCATCAGCTGACGGCGTTGCATGTCAACGGCCTGGCTCAGCTCGTTCTGGCTGATTTCTTCACCATTGACCTTGGCCGCATCGTTGGTGTGCGTCGTGGCCTTGAAAATGGCATCGAAACCGGTCAGAGCCATCAGTGCAACGATGACCCCGATAATGGTCTTGGCAATCCAGCCTTGTGAATTGTCCCTGATATTCTGCAGCATGCGTCCCCCAGAAACGGTTGAACTTCAAAAATTAGGCAACCGTGGAGCGTGGGTAGAATCCGGATAGAAGAAAGGCGCATCCGAGGATGCGCCTTCTCGTAACTGGCGGAGCGGACAGGGCTCGAACCCTCGATCCCGGCGTTACAGGCGGCTGTTCCAGCGACCTGCTCTACCGCTCCGCTGCCAAGTCAGGCATGACCCCGACCCGGATGGGTAAAAACCTGAAACAAACTAACTTAGTTGACAGCTTCTTTCAGTGCTTTACCGGCTTTGAAACCTGGCTTTTTAGCAGCAGCGATTTGCAGCGTCTTGCCGGTCTGTGGGTTACGACCAACGCGAGCTGGACGATCAGTCACGGAGAAAGTGCCGAAACCAACCAGAACAACGGAGTCGCCAGCCTTGAGAGCGCCAGTGACGGATTCGATTACAGCGTCCAGCGCACGGCCAGCAGCAGCTTTCGGGATATCAGCGGATGCAGCGATAGCATCAATCAGTTCCGACTTGTTCACTCTAAGTCCCCTTATATCTATTTTGAGATGATTCTAAGTTTTTTGGTGAAAGCAAAAACGAGTGCTGAATGGCCTACAGACACTTAAGAGCCGCTTTATAACAAGGGCTCTAAAAAGCTGTCAAGGAAGCCCCCCAGGCAAAAACGTATTAATGCGTGCTAATTCTTTCCTTTGAATCAGACTCACGTTTTTCGTCCTTGGAAACTATCTCCGGAGCCACATCCGGCAAGGGCTCCGGCGCGTATTGCAGCGCAATTTGCAGGACCTCGTCAATCCATTTAACCGGTTTAATCTGCAGATCCTGCTTGATATTGTCAGGAATCTCCTTCAGATCGCGCACGTTCTCTTCCGGAATAATCACAATCTTGATTCCGCCACGGTGAGCCGCGAGCAGTTTTTCCTTCAGACCACCAATCGCCAACACTTGGCCACGCAGGGTAATTTCGCCGGTCATGGCGACATCGGCGCGCACCGGAATCCCGGTCAAGGCCGACACCAGTGCCGTGCACATACCCACACCCGCGCTAGGACCGTCCTTCGGGGTCGCCCCTTCCGGCATGTGAATGTGCGTGTCGCGCTTCTCATGGAAGTCCAGCGGAATGCCCAGGCTTTTGGCACGGCTGCGCACAACGGTCAGCGCCGCAGTGATCGATTCGACCATTACATCGCCAAGCGAACCGGTCTTGATCAGTTGACCTTTACCCGGCACCACAGCCGCTTCGATGGTCAGCAATTCGCCGCCCACCTGCGTCCACGCCAGGCCAGTCACCTGACCGATCTGATCCTGTTGCTCTGCCAGACCGTAGCGGAATTTACGCACACCGAGGAAATGCTCCAGCAGGTCAGCTGTCACTTTTACCGAGAAGCGTTTTTCCAGCGCATGTTCTTTCACAGCCTTGCGGCAGACTTTGGCGATCTGACGTTCGAGGCCACGCACACCGGCTTCACGGGTGTAGTAACGGATGATGTCGCGGATCGCTTCCTCGTCGAATTCCAGCTCACCCTTCTTCAGACCATTAGCGGCAATCTGCTTGGGCGACAGGTACTTTACGGCAATGTTGATCTTTTCGTCTTCGGTGTAGCCCGGCAGACGAATGACTTCCATCCGGTCCAGCAGTGCCGGCGGGATGTTCATCGAGTTCGAGGTGCACAGGAACATCACATCGGACAGGTCGTAATCGACTTCCAGATAGTGATCGTTGAAGTTGTGGTTCTGCTCCGGATCGAGCACTTCCAGCAACGCCGACGCCGGGTCGCCACGCATATCGCTGCCCATTTTGTCGATTTCATCGAGCAGGAACAGCGGGTTGCGTACACCCACTTTTGTCATCTTTTGAATCAATCTTCCCGGCATCGAACCGATGTAAGTCCGGCGGTGGCCACGAATTTCCGCCTCGTCACGCACGCCACCCAGGGCCATGCGCACGAATTTACGGTTGGTGGCGTGGGCAATCGACTCTGCCAGCGAGGTTTTACCCACGCCAGGAGGACCCACCAGGCACAACACCGGGCCACGGATCTTCTTCACACGCTTCTGCACGGCGAGGTATTCAAGGATGCGCTCCTTGACCTCTTCGAGACCGTAGTGATCGGCATCGAGAATGTCTTCAGCACGCGCCAGGTCGAGGCGTACCTTGCTTTGCGCCTTCCACGGCACCTGCACCAGCCAGTCGATGTAGGAGCGCACCACGGTGGCTTCAGCGGACATCGGCGACATCTGCTTGAGCTTGTTCAGTTCGGCGGTGGCCTTGGCCAGGGCATCTTTCGGCAGGCCGGCGGCATCGATGCGCTTTTTCAGCTCTTCGATTTCATTGTGACCTTCGTCACCGTCGCCCAGCTCTTTCTGAATGGCCTTCATCTGCTCATTCAGGTAGTACTCGCGCTGGCTGCGCTCCATTTGCTTTTTGACGCGGCCGCGAATGCGTTTTTCAACTTGCAGCAGATCGATCTCGGCATCCAGCAAGGCGAGCACGTGCTCGACCCGGGCCGACAGATCGATGATTTCGAGGATTTCCTGCTTCTGCTCGATCTTCAGCGCCATGTGCGCGGCCATGGTGTCGACCAGACGACCCGGCTCATCAATGCTGTTGAGCGACGACAGGACTTCAGCCGGGACCTTCTTGCCCAACTGCACGTATTGTTCGAACTGCGACAGCAGGCTGCGCACGAACACTTCGGATTCGCGCTCGGCGGCGTCGACTTCGTCGATCAGCGAGACTTCGGCGCGGCAATGCCCGTCGACTTCGCTGAAGCGCTCTACAGCACCGCGCTGCTCACCTTCGACCAGAACCTTGACGGTGCCGTCCGGCAGCTTCAGCAGCTGCAACACAGTGGCGATAGTACCTACGCGATAGAGAGCTTCTTCACCGGGATCATCGTCAGCCGGGTTTCTCTGGGCCAGCAGCAGGATCTGCTTGTCGCCCGTCATCGCGGCCTCGAGGGCTTCGATGGATTTCTCGCGCCCCACGAACAGCGGGATAACCATGTGCGGATACACCACGACATCACGCAATGGCAGGAGAGGCAATTCGATGGTTGTCTTCATGATTTCGCCTCTACGGCGGCCATATGGCCGTAATCAGATGGAATTAAACTTGAAACCAAGATGGGGGCTGCCTTGAAAAAAAACAAGCGCAAAGCAGATGTAAAAAACGACATAAAAAAAAAGAGGCCCGAAGGCCCCTTCTTTGTTCCGGCAGTGTGGACGCTTACGCGTCCGGCGCTGCCTTGGCCGTCGGCTCACTGTTTTCGTAGATATACAGTGGCTTGGACTTGCCTTCAATCACGCTTTCATCGATGACGACTTTGCTCACTTCAGACTGCGAAGGGATTTCGTACATCGTGTCGAGCAGCACACCTTCGAGAATCGAACGCAGGCCACGGGCACCGGTTTTACGTTCCAGGGCACGCTTGGCGACCGACTTCAGTGCGTCGGTCCGGAACTCCAGATCCACGCCTTCCATCTCGAACAGCTTGGCATACTGTTTGGTCAGAGCATTTTTCGGCTCGGTGAGGATCTGCATCAACGCAGCCTCGTCGAGCTCGTCCAGCGTCGCAAGAACCGGCAGACGACCGACGAATTCCGGGATCAGACCGAACTTGACCAGATCGTCAGGCTCGACTTCACGCAGGGATTCACCGACTTTCTTGCCTTCTTCCTTGCTGCGCACTTCTGCGTTGAAACCGATGCCGCCTTTGGTGGAACGGTTTTGGATAACCTTTTCCAGACCAGAGAACGCACCACCGCAGATGAACAGGATGTTACGGGTGTCGACCTGCAGGAATTCCTGCTGCGGATGCTTGCGACCACCTTGCGGCGGAACGGAAGCGACCGTACCTTCGATCAACTTGAGCAAGGCCTGCTGCACGCCTTCACCGGAAACATCGCGGGTGATCGACGGGTTGTCGGACTTGCGGGAAATCTTGTCGATTTCGTCGATATAGACAATGCCCATCTGGGCCTTTTCCACGTCGTAATCGCACTTTTGCAGCAATTTCTGAATGATGTTCTCGACATCTTCACCTACGTAACCGGCCTCGGTGAGGGTGGTTGCGTCAGCGATGGTGAACGGAACGTTCAGCAGGCGGGCCAGTGTTTCGGCCAGCAGGGTTTTACCGGAGCCTGTCGGGCCGATCAGCAGGATGTTGCTCTTGCCGAGTTCGACGTCGTCAGCCTTCTTGTCACGCTGATTCAGGCGCTTGTAGTGGTTGTACACCGCTACGGCCAGAACCTTTTTCGCACGCTCCTGACCGATTACATACTGGTCAAGGATGCCGCTGATTTCTTTAGGCGAAGGCAATTTATGCGCGCTGCTTTCGGCCTGTGCTTCCTGCACCTCCTCGCGGATGATGTCATTGCACAGGTCGACGCACTCGTCGCAGATAAAGACCGAGGGGCCGGCAATCAATTTGCGCACTTCATGCTGGCTTTTGCCACAGAAGGAGCAATAGAGCAGCTTGCCGTTGTCCTCGCCGTTGCGGGTGTCAGTCATTCGTTCGATCCAAATCCGATAGGCTTGCAACACAAGATGAAGGCTATTGCGGGCTTTTTCAAGCCCGCTGGTGGTCGGATCTGCCGACCCACCTTATTTTGAGCTGCTTATTTTACGCAGGACGCTGGTTGATGACTTCGTCGATCAGGCCGTATTCCTTCGCAGCTTCTGCACTCATGAAGTTGTCGCGGTTGGTGTCACGCTCGATTTCTTCAAGCGTACGACCGCTGTGCTTGGCCATCAGCGTGTTCAGACGCTCGCGAATGAAGAGGATTTCCTTGGCATGGATTTCGATATCCGAGGCCTGGCCCTGGAAACCGCCCAGTGGCTGGTGAATCATCACACGCGAGTTCGGCAGGCAGAAACGCTTGCCTGGAGCACCAGCCGTCAGCAGGAATGCACCCATGCTGCACGCCTGACCAATGCAGGTCGTCGAGACGTTTGGCTTGATGAACTGCATGGTGTCGTAGATCGACATGCCCGCTGTCACCGAACCGCCCGGGGAGTTGATATAGAGATGGATGTCCTTGTCCGGGTTTTCCGCTTCAAGGAACAGCAATTGCGCACAGATCAGGTTGGCCATGTAGTCCTCTACAGGACCCACCAGGAAAATTACGCGCTCCTTCAGAAGGCGCGAGTAGATGTCATAGGCGCGCTCGCCACGAGCAGATTGCTCGACAACCATCGGGACCAGGCCGCCGGCGGCCTGGATATCAGAGTTCTGCTGAATATACGAATTACGGAACATGCTCTGCAGTCACTCCCAAATAGTTATGTCTTGAATACGCATAAGCCAGCTCGAAGGCTGGCTTATGTGTGTACTTCTTAACGCAAAAACAATCAGTCGGCTTTTGGAGCTTCTACCGGCTTGACCGCTTCTTCGTAAGAGACCGATTTGTCGGTCACGCTAGCTTTCTGCAGAACAGTATCCACAACTTGTTCTTCCAGCACAACCGAACGAACTTCGTTCAGTTGCTGCTCGTTCTTGTAGTACCAGGACACGACCTGCTCAGGTTCCTGGTAAGCCGAAGCCATTTCCTGAATCATTTCGCGAACGCGGGCTTCGTCAGGCTTCAGGTCGAATTGCTTGACCACTTCGGCCACGATCAGACCCAGCACTACACGGCGCTTGGCTTGCTCTTCGAACAGCTCGGCCGGCAGTTGGTCAGGCTTGATGTTGCCACCGAACTGCTGAACAGCCTGCACACGCAGACGGTCAACTTCGTTGGACAGCAGAGCCTTCGGCACTTCGATCGGGTTGGTGGCCAGCAGACCGTCCATTACCTGATTTTTCACCTTGGACTTGATGGCCTGACGCAGCTCACGCTCCATGTTCTTGCGAACTTCGGTGCGGAAACCGTCGATGCCGCTTTCCTTGATGCCGAATTGAGCGAAGAACTCTTCGTTCAGCTCTGGCAGCTTCGGCTCGGACACGGTGTTTACAGTCACGGTGAACTCGGCGGTTTTGCCGGCCAGGTCCAGGTTCTGATAGTCCTCAGGGAAGGTCAGGTTCAGAACGCGCTCTTCGCCCGCTTTAGCGCCCACCAGGCCTTCTTCGAAGCCCGGGATCATGCGACCGGAACCCAGCACCAGTTGAGTGCCTTTGGCCGAGCCGCCAGCGAAGGCTTCGCCGTCAACCTTGCCAACGAAATCAATGTTCAGCTGGTCTTCGTTCTGAGCAGCACGATCGGCCACTTCAAAACGGGTGTTCTGCTTGCGCAGGATGTCCAGCATCTTGTCCAGATCGGCGTCAGCCACTTCAGCGCTCAGACGCTCGACAGTGATGCCGTCGAAACCGGCAACGGTGAACTCAGGGAACACTTCGAATACGGCAACGTATTCCAGGTCTTTGCCAGCTTCCAGCGACTTCGGCTCGATCGAAGGCGAACCGGCAGGGTTCAGCTTCTGCTCAACCACGGCTTCGTAGAAGGAGGACTGGATGACATCACCAACAGCTTCCTGACGAGCGTCAGCACCGAAACGGCGCTTGATTTCGCTCATTGGCACTTTGCCTGGACGGAAGCCAGCAATCTTGGCCTTTTGGGCAGTCTGCTGCAGACGCTTGTTGACCTGGCTCTCAATGCGCTCAGCCGGCACGGTGACGCTCATGCGGCGCTCAAGAGCAGTAGTATTTTCAACAGAAACTTGCATGGATATTCCTCGTTGCACAGACGTTAGCCGGCCGTTTCCGACCCCAGAATCAAGGGCATGCATTCTAGTGGGTCAAACTCAAGAAGTCACCCTACTGAAAACGGGTAAAAAAACAGCAGGCCATTTATAGGTGTGAATGCAGCAATGCACTCCACCTCGAAGACGAATAAAGACCATCACGCCAAGGCTCTGCTTCAACCGCTTCTATATATAGAAGAGACTGCGAGCCATCTCCCTGACGGCTGATCCCGCGAACATGGCCGGCGGTCGGCACGCTGACAGCAAGCCCCTGAACACGACGAAACGCCCTGCCCTTCGACCCGAAACGCTGCGCGACAAACCACCAGCCGTAAAACAAAAAAGGCGCCAGACTGTTAAATCTGGCGCCTTTCGAAATATGGGGTGGACGATGGGGATCGAACCCACGACAACGGGAGTCACAATCCCGTGCTCTACCAACTGAGCTACGCCCACCATATTGCGTCACAAAAAAGCCATTCAACTTCTTTGCTGAACTTCATCAGGCCTGCGGCATGAATGAAGCTTTAATTGGTGCGGATGAAGAGACTCGAACTCTTACGCCTCGCGGCGCTGGAACCTAAATCCAGTGTGTCTACCAATTCCACCACATCCGCAGATGAAGCTTTTTAAAGCAAAGGCGCCAGATTGTTACACCTGGCGCCTTTCGAAATATGGGGTGGACGATGGGGATCGAACCCACGACAACGGGAGTCACAATCCCGTGCTCTACCAACTGAGCTACGCCCACCATATCGCGCTACTTGTGCCAAAGCTGCCTAATGGCGCACCCGGCAGGACTCGAACCTGCGACCATCCGCTTAGAAGGCGGATGCTCTATCCAGCTGAGCTACGGGCGCCTTATTAATCTGTACTCTTGGAGGACTACAAACTAAATGCTTTCCAGCTTCGCAGAACGCTAATTCCGCTCAACCTTCTTAACCAGTGCTAGGCTGTGCCCGACAAGTGCGACGAATAGTATAGAGCGCTCCCAAGGTCGTCAAATCCTTTTTGAAAAAAATTCATTTAATTAAAGGAGTTAGGGGAATTTGCTGACCAAGCGCCTTTGCCCTCACCGTCTGACATGCGAGAATGCGTTCTCTTTTTTTCCCCTCTCGATGGTTAATCACGCGCAATGACTGCACAACTAATCGACGGCAAATCGATCGCCGCCAGCCTGCGCCAGCAGATCGCCCAACGAGTTGCCGAGCGTCGCCAGCAAGGCCTGCGCACTCCCGGCCTCGCGGTGATCCTGGTCGGCAGCGATCCTGCCTCTCAGGTTTATGTCTCGCACAAGCGTAAAGACTGTGAAGAGGTCGGCTTCCTCTCTCAAGCCTACGACCTGCCTTCCGAAACCACTCAAGAAGCGCTGACCGATCTGATTGATCGCCTCAACGACGACCCGGCCATCGACGGCGTGCTGCTGCAACTGCCGCTGCCCGAGCACCTGGACGCCTCCAAACTGCTGGAGCGCATTCGCCCGGACAAAGACGTCGATGGCTTCCATCCTTATAACGTCGGCCGCCTGGCCCAGCGCATTCCGCTGCTGCGTCCGTGCACACCAAAGGGCATCATGACCTTGCTGGAAAGCACCGGCGTTGACCTTTATGGTCTGGATGCGGTGGTGGTGGGTGCGTCGAACATCGTCGGCCGCCCGATGGCGATGGAACTGCTGCTGGCCGGTTGCACCGTGACCGTCACCCACCGCTTCACCAAGGACCTGGCCGGCCACGTCGGTCGCGCTGATCTGGTGGTGGTCGCCGCCGGCAAGCCGGGACTGGTCAAGGGTGAGTGGATCAAGGAAGGCGCGATCGTGATCGACGTCGGCATCAACCGTCAGGACGACGGCAAGCTGGTCGGTGACGTGGTGTATGAAACCGCCCTGCCCCGCGCTGGCTGGATCACTCCGGTCCCCGGCGGCGTTGGCCCGATGACCCGTGCTTGCCTGCTGGAAAACACCCTCTACGCGGCAGAAACCCTGCACGCCTGAGGCGTTTTTGCGCGGTAAAAGAACCCCGCCTTGTGCGGGGTTTTTCGTATCTGAGAAAAAACACTAACCGTTCGCCGGAAACCCCTCTTTTCACAGGCCTTTTCACGAGATTTTCAGGTCATTCAAACAACCATCGACAGATCTTCAGCCATACTCCTAGAATGCGACGCTTTGAAGAAATAACCCGTTACAAACTAACGGAATATCCAACCTTTATGAGTTCGCCCGCGTGAAAATTCGTCTTTCGATCCTGAGCCTGGTTTTTGCTTTTTCAGGCACATTCGTCACGCCAACGGTCAACGCCGCAGAAACTACCGCCGCGCCACGCGACGCTTCACAACTGAAGATCGCCTCCGGCAGCGCCCTGCTTATGGATTTGCAGACCAATAAAGTCATCTATTCGAGCAACCCGGATGTGATCGTACCGATCGCCTCGGTGAGCAAGCTGATGACCGGACTGGTGGTGGTTGAAGCGCACCAGAACATGGACGAATGGATCGACGTCGACATCAGCCACACGCCGGAAATGAAAGGCGTGTTCTCCCGAGTCAAACTGAAGAGCGAACTGCCGCGTCGCGAGATGCTGCTGATTGCCCTGATGTCTTCGGAGAACCGTGCGGCCGCCAGCCTCGCGCATCACTATCCAGGCGGTTACGCCGCGTTCATCGCCGCAATGAACGCCAAGGCCAAAGCGCTGGGCATGACCAATACGCACTATGTCGAGCCGACCGGGCTGTCGGAACGCAACGTGTCCACCGCCCGCGACTTGAGCAAACTGCTGGTCGCCGCGAGCAAGCATCCGATCCTCAGCGAGCTGACCACTACCAAGGAAAAAACCGTATCGTTCCGCAAACCCAATTACACCCTGGGTTTCCGCAACACCGATCACCTGGTGAACAAGGCTGACTGGGACATCAAGATCACCAAAACCGGCTTTACCAACCCGGCGGGTCATTGCCTGGTGCTGGTGACGCGGATGAGCAATCGTCCGGTCGCCCTGGTGATTCTCGATGCGTTCGGCAAGTACACGCATTTTGCCGATGCCAGTCGTATCCGCAGCTGGATGGAAACCGGTCGTAGCGCCAGCGTTCCGGCAGTTGCGCAGCAATACAAGGCCGAAAAGAACCTCAAGGCGCGCCAGAGCGGCGTGGTCGAAGCCTCCAAGTAACCAGAAATATCCAACTGTGGCGAGGGAGCTTGCTCCCGCTGGGGCGCGTAGCGAACCTTTTTTAACCAGAAAGGCCTGCTGCGCAGTCCAGCGGGAGCAAGCTCCCTCACCACAGAGGTATTCAGCCAGTGGTTAAATACCCGTTATTCAATCATTGGGTAACGGCATTTTGTCGTCGTCCGGAATGCCGTCACCAGCGCTCGGATCTGGCGTCAGCACATTAGGTCGCGCCAGCGGATCGCGCAGCGGGCTGTCCGGATCCAGCACAGGGTCCACGTCGTCCTCAGGCGTGGTCGGCACGCTGTCCGGTTTTTTATCGTCGAAGGTGGAATCGGTACTCATACGCACCTCACTTCAAGGTTTGAGATCGGCCAACGGATCATAAGGTTTGGCTGGCCGCTGACTGTCGTCGTCCGGTTGCACGTCTCGCGGCGCCTTGGCGGGGCCGACCGGATCAACTTGCGGATCGTCGAGATCCGGTGAATCCGGATCGAAACCCAGATCATGACCGGACGAATGCTCGCTTGAGTGTGGGCCTTTCGGGGATGGGGAATCTGCCATGCTCGCCTCCTGATTCACCCGCACATTCGGGCTCTATCAGTGAGAGGCCTGCCGGGCGTGAGGGTGCCCGGCAGATGACGAACGGAGCCTTAATGTGCGGCCAAGGCCTGTCTGGCTTGCGCCGCTTCACGTTCCTGCCCGGCCTGCGCCAGCTCGTCCGCGGCCTTGAGCCAGCGCTGGCGGTCGACTTCGGCAGGAATCTGCGACGGTTTCTGGATCAGTACCGCCCAAGCGCCGGATTTTTCGAAGGCGGATTCAAAGGAGCTGAAACTCATCAGTTCGCGGCGATTCATCCCGGCGCGCAACAACACCTTCTGTTTCAGCCGGTCGTAACCGGAAAGGATCGCGTAACGCGGTTCGGCCCAGAACGCCGAGCCTTCACTGAAGCGCACCATTACCGGATAACCTGCCGCGACCTGGGTCAACAGGGCAGGCAAATTCTTGTCCAGCGGATAGACCACCATGCCGTAATCGCGAGCCAGGCTCTGCAGATTCTGCTGTAACTGCTCTTGTGCATCCGGCAGATGCAACGGTTTTTCCAGCAGGCCCGGGGTGATCATGATGCCTTGCTGCGACAACAGGCTGGCCAGCACTTGCGGACCACTTTGATTGGCTTCGCCGCGATAGAACGTGCCGCTGAGTTCGACCCGTTCCGGCAGACGCTTGACCTGCGGCGCGACACTGCCCGCACACCCGGCCAACACCGCCGCGCAACCGGCCACCAGCAACGCCCCTCGCAATCGAGAAAATACCTGCACCATCATCACTCTCGTCAGACGCCGGTCATCGTGTTCCGGCAACGCCTGCGATCATAGGGCGGCGCAGGCCTGCGGTATAGCCTTAAACCGCAGACCGATCGTTTGCATAGAGCGAACTGATTGGTCATCACCGACCTTTGGTCAATAGTCTGAAACACCCCATTGTCTAGACTGTCACTGAAACAGAGCGAATTGAAAAAGTGAGTGCCCGACGCAGGGCAAAGAGGAGGCACTGATGAGCCTGACCATGACTATCGTAATGCTGATCGCCGGCTGGCTGGCCGTGGCCACTGCCATGTTGTGGGGCGTGCTGCGGATTTCGCGGCGCCACCATCACCCGCAGCCACCTGTGGCGGTCGAAAAACCGCAAAAGCACAACGCACGGCACGCGACCGCACATTGATACTGCAAACGTTGATACTGCAAACGTTCCGCCCATAAAAAAGCCCCCTGAACGCTTGGCGCTCAGGGGGCTTTTGGCTGGTCAGCGCTTACGCCTGCTGCGCCAGTTTCTTCTGCTTCGCCCGGCGCGACATCATGTTCAGCACCTCAATCGCTGCCGAGAACGCCATGGCCGCGTACACATAACCTTTCGGTACGTGGGCGCCGAAGCCTTCGGCGATCAGCGTCATGCCGATCATGATCAGGAAGCCCAGCGCCAGCATCACCACCGTCGGGTTGTCATTGATGAACTTGGCCAGCGGTTCAGCCGCAAACAGCATCACCATTACCGAGACCACCACTGCGATCACCATGATCGGCAAGTGCTCAGTCATGCCCACCGCGGTAATGATGCTGTCGATCGAGAACACCATGTCCAGCATCAGGATCTGACCGATCGCGGCAGCGAAGCCCAGGGTCACGGTCGATGTCGCGCTTTTCGGGTCTTCCGGCGCCGGGTCCATGCTGTGATGGATCTCGGTTGTGGCTTTCCACACCAGGAACAGACCACCGGCAATCAGGATCATGTCCTTCCAGGAGAACGCCTGGCCCATGATTTCGATCACGGGGGCAGTCAACTGCACAATGAAGGCGATGGTGCTCAACAGAGCCAGACGCAGAATCAGCGCCATGCCGATACCGATGCGCCGCGCCTTCTGCCGATGCTGCACGGGCAGTTTGTTGGTCAGGATCGAAATAAAGATCAGGTTATCGATGCCGAGCACGATTTCCATCACCACCAGTGTGGCCAAAGCAACCCAGGCGGCGGGGCTGGCGGCGAGTTCTAACAGATATTCCATGGGTCAGTCCTGACTCTGTGTAAGACGGTTTAGATGGTCTTGGAGGAAGATTCGGATTTTTCCGCGTCTTTTTCCGGTGTTTCTTTTTTCTCGATCAGGCCGCCGGTGGCGTCGCTGAGCGCTTGTTCAGCAGCCTTGTGCGTATCGTCGATCGCCTGTTTGGCGCTTTCGGCGGCCTTGCCCATCAACTGCTGGGCGCTTTTCTCGGCCTGATCGCAACCGGCCATAAGCAGTAAAGACGTAAACATCAACGCTGGAATTGTGTATTTCATGGGACTTCCTTCGAATGAACAGACAGGGTCACAGACCGCCCGTCGATGGCTGGGCATTCTAGGGAGACAAACACTTCAGTAAAATTCGTATTTTTAGCGGCTATACTTCGGTTTTTACGAATCCAGCACCTTCAAAACAGAGGTCGTGGCTCGATGCTCAACTACCGACAACTGCATTACTTCTGGGTGGTCGCCAAAACCGGCAGCATCGTGCGTGCCTGCGAGCAGCTTAACCTCACGCCACAAACCATCAGCGGGCAGATTTCGCTGCTCGAACAAACCTACGGCATCGAACTGTTTCAACGGGTCGGCCGCCAACTGGAGCTGACCGAAGCCGGACGCCAAGCCCTGCCCTACGCCGAGCAGATGTTTCAGTTAGGCGGCGAACTGGAGTTGATGCTACGTGCCCAGCCCAACGAACAGCAGATCCTGTTTCGCGTCGGCGTGGCGGATGTGGTGCCCAAATCCATCGTCTACCGCCTGATCGCGCCGACCATGGAACTGCACGAGCCACTGCGCATCACCTGCCGCGAAGACAAACTCGAACGCCTGCTGGCGGATCTGGCCATCCAGCGCCTGGATCTGGTGATTTCCGACAGCCCGATGCCGTCGCACCTCGACATCAAGGGCTACAGCCAGAAGCTCGGCGAATGCGGGATCAGTTTCTTCGCCACCACGAAGTTGGCAGCGCAATACGGGCAGGATTTCCCGCGCAGCCTCAACGGCGCACCGCTGTTGATCCCAGGCGCGGAAACCGTGGTGCGCAGCCGTTTGCAGCGCTGGTTTGCCGAGCAACAGATCCAGCCGCGAATCGTCGGGGAGTTCGATGACAGCGCCCTGATGCAGGCCTTCGGCCAATCGGGCAGCGGGATTTTCATCGGCCCGAGCGTGATTGCCGATGAAGTCAAACGCCAGTACGGCGTCGAGGAGATTGGCCAGACCGACGCGGTGACCGAGTCGTTCTATGCCATTTCGGTGGAGCGCAAGGTCAAGCACCCCGGCATCGTTGCGATTACCGAAGGTGCCCGACGCGAGCTGTTTACCGCGTTATGACGCCTGGACGCACGCTTCGCGCGGCTTGAGCGTCATCAACACCATGGCGAGGAACACCGACAACAGAATGAACCCGGCAGCGGCGAACCCCAGAAAGCCGAGGCCGGCACTGTCGATTACCCGACCGCCGATCATCGCGCCCAGACCAATCCCGAGGTTGGCCCCGGCGATATTCAGCGAGGCGGCAAAGGCTGGCGCTTCCGGTGCGGCCTTCATCAGGCGTACATGGCTGACCAGGAACAACGCAGCCTGGGTGATGCCCCAGATGCCCATGGCCACCGCCAGCCCCACCGTCGAGTGAATGTTCGGCACCAGCGAGACCATGCCGGCGATCATGAACGCGCAGAACAGCACAGAGGCGCCCAACGGATGACGATCCACCGCGCGACCGCCCAGTGAGTTGCCGATCAGCCCGACAGCACCGAAGCCCATCAGGCACCAGCCAACCACCGTACCGTTGAACCCGGCCAGACGCTCAAGAATGTCGGCCAGATAGGTATAAGCGGTGAACATGCCGCTGAACACCAGGATCGACAATACGACATGGCCGATCATCAGCGGGTTGCGCAGGATCTTGAACTGCGAAGCGAAACTGACCTGATGCTGGTGCAGACTGGTTTTCGGCAGGTACACAAACAGCAGCAAGGCCTTGGCGAAAGCGATCACTGCCAGAATCGCGAATGCACTGCGCCAGCCGAACGCATCGGAAATCAAGGTGCCCACCGGAATGCCGAACACCGTCGCGCAAACAATGCCGAAGCCGATCTTGGCAATCGCGCGGCCGGCGTGATCCGGGCCGACGATGTCCACTGCGGTCTCACTGGCCAAGGCCCAGAACACCGGCAGGCCGAGCGCCGGGATCAACCGAGCGATGGCCATGACCCAGATGTTCGGCGCCAGCGCCGCAACGGTGTTGGCCAGGCCGAACATGATCAAAATCGTGATGAACAACTTGCGCCGCTCGAACCGGGCGAAATACGCGGTCAAAAATGGACCGAACATCGCCACCGTGAAAGCGAATAGAGTCACCAGCAAACCGGCCTGCGGAATGGTTACCGCCAGGTCGCGGGCAATGGCCGGCAACAGGCCGACGATGACGAATTCCGTGGTCAGCACCGTGAATCCGGCGGCGGACAACAGAAGAATGGGCAACAGCATGAGCAACTCCAGCAAAACGACGACACCAGCGATGACCAAGAGGCCCGCTGGCAGACTATGAAAATGAGGATGGCGAATCTTAACAGAGTGTTTCCGGGCTGACTTGCACAAACCTGCCGACTTGCCGATCAATCCGGTGGCAGATCGTCACAGGCCTGAAGGATAACGCCTACGCTGTGATAAAGTCCGCGCCCTGAAAAACGTACACCCTATTCAGCGGCCTGTTTAACAGCGTTGATGGCGCGTCAGCCCTTTCGGTTCGTGCCGGTGACCTGCCCCCCGATGTATCACCGGTTTCACGCAACCTTGCACCCTATAAAAAATCAGAGATGCCGTTATGACCGCTTCATCCCCTTCTCTATTGCAACGCCTGAAAAACCTCAGCCTGGTCACGCAGATCCTGATCGGCCTGATTGCCGGTATCGCTCTGGCGCTGTTCGCCCCGGAAGCGGCGAAAGGCTCGGCGTTCATCGGCAAAGTGTTCGTCTCGGCGCTGAAAGCCGTGGCGCCGATTCTGGTGTTCGTGCTGGTAATGGCGTCGATCGCCAACCACAAGCACGGTCAGGAAACCCATATCCGGCCGATCCTGTTTCTGTATCTGCTCGGCACATTCGCTGCGGCGGTGGTGGCGGTGGTTGCCAGCATGGCGTTTCCCTCGCATCTGGTGCTGTCCACCGACAACGTCGCGGTGACGGCGCCGGGCGGGATCACTGAAGTCCTGCAGAGCCTGCTGTTGAGCGTGGTCGACAACCCGGTCAGCGCCCTGATGAACGCCAACTTCATCGGCATTCTGGCCTGGGCGATCGGCATGGGCGTTGCCATTCGCCACGCCGGTGACACCACCCGCGAAGTGGTTGGCGATCTGTCCAACGGCGTGACGCTGATCGTGCGCGTGGTGATTCGTTTCGCACCTCTGGGCATTTTCGGTCTGGTGGCCTCGACCCTCGCGACCTCGGGCTTCGGCGCACTGATCGGTTACGCGCACCTGCTGGGCGTACTGCTGGGCTGCATGCTGTTCGTCGCGCTGGTGATGAATCCGCTGATCGTGTTCTGGAAACTGCGCCGCAACCCGTATCCGCTGACCCTCAAGTGCCTGCGCGAAAGCGGGATCACCGCGTTCTTCACTCGCAGCTCGGCCGCGAACATTCCGGTTAACCTGGAACTGAGTAAACGCCTGGGCCTGCACGAAGACACCTACTCGGTATCGATCCCGCTGGGCGCGACCATCAACATGGCCGGCGCGGCGATCACCATCACCGTACTGACCCTGGCCGCCGTGCACACGCTGGGGATTGCCGTGGACATTCCAACCGCGATTCTGCTCAGCGTCGTCGCGGCGATCTGCGCCTGTGGCGCCTCGGGCGTGGCCGGCGGCTCGCTGCTGCTGATTCCGCTGGCGTGCAGCCTGTTCGGTATCCCGAGCGAGATTGCCATGCAGGTGGTGGCGGTCGGTTTCATCATTGGGGTGTTGCAGGACTCGGCGGAGACGGCGTTGAATTCGTCCACCGATGTGCTGTTTACCGCCGCGGCGTGCCTGGGTGAAGAGGCGAAAGCCCAGCGCACCGCATAACCCCTGTAGGAGTGAG
>NZ_CATKPP010000003.1:0-240353 GCF_949767635.1 Pseudomonas sp. IT-93MI4 | reverse complement strand
TTCGAGTTTGACGAAGATATTCACCGGAGGCAGCGAAATTTCCGGAGTCTGTTCGAATACCTTGACCCGATATTGCAGCGTATAGGCCCCGGTCACGAACCGCGTGGGCGGGACATACAGGGTGACACGCTCGCCGACATCCTCTGGCTTGACGAGGGTGGTCTGGTCGACCTGAATACCGTCGAGCAGCAGCTCGATGTGGTCACCTAAACCCATAAGGTACCAGGGTGGGCAATAGACTTTCAGCCCCTTGTCGGGCGCCAGCAACTGCGCGGCGGCGATATTGATCCCCCACACCCCCCCCTCCAGGGCCGGCTGCGTACGGTCGGGTATTTCCAGTTGCCGCAGAGACTTGGGGGCCGGGAGGCGAGGGGGCTGAATAAGCATGCTGAAGACTCCAGAGTCGTGGGAAGCAAAGGCTCTGGGTTATTTAGGGGCAGGTGGCGAGCGTTGGCTACTGTCAGAAATTACAGGTAAGGACGTATTTGCGATGAACGGTCGGGGGGCGGGTTTTGCGTGCCTGAAACGACTTCCCCGTAGGCGCTGCCGCAGGGAAGTCGACTCTGCGGTGACCCCCTTCTGCTCAACAAAAATACAGCTTCACGCTGAGCTGACTGTTCAGTCGTTTCCATCGGCTTCCCGACAAACGGTAAGCAAACCTAGTATTTCTGACAGTAGTCAGCTTTTTCCGGCAGGCATCTAATTGGGTCACAAACGTTCCACGCCATCGTCAGTCAATGGCCCGTTTTATCTTCACGACTGCCCTGCGCGAGAACACTGTCCGCTCAACTGCCGTGGAGTTTCGCAATGGTGCCCCCAGAAGAGTCGTCGATGGATCCGCAACACGCACGCGGCGATGACGAACCAAGTCTTGTGGTTATTCCAGAACCGATTGTTCCGGATATCCTGAAAGACGAAGAGGGAAATGAGAGCCCGGACGGGCTATTACCTCGCGATGTATTGAATCGCGATTTGAAAATCACGATTCCGGCGTGGGATTTCTCGACAGAGCCGGAATTCGCAAAAGACGTCGTGTGGGTGGGCTTCAGGCGACGGGGGCTTCCCTTTGATGACGACACGGCGGGGGTGTTCCCGTTCGATATTCCCATTGATCCGGGTGACAAGATTGTTTCGGTGCCTCAAAGGGACCTGGAAGCTGGCGTTTACGACCTGTCGTACAAGCTCGTGATTGGTGGCAACGCAGCGGAATCGCTGAAAAAAACCATCACCGTCGATAGAGTGCCGCCGGATGACGGCCAGGAACCGGCGATGCTGGAGCTGCTGGATCTTGAGGGCGACATCACCGATGACTATTTGGACGAGCACGGTCAGGTTCGTTTCAAAGTACGCCTCTATCTGGACGTGAAGGCCCGTGACCGGGCGATTTATTACTGGACGGACACCGACACGCCACCGGGCTTCGAAACCGAAATCCGCGAGCAGGCGTTCAGTCAGTTTGATATCGATAACGATCAACTCATCATCACCGTCTACGCAGACGAAATTCGCCTGCGTGGTCATGGGCAGCGATACATCTATTATCGCTTGCGCGACTGGGCCGGAAACCGGGGACCACGCTCGCGGTTGCTGCCTGTGTTCGTCGATCTGACCCCGGGGGCACCCATCCACAAGCCTCCGCGCATTCCCCTGTCGGACAGAGGCTTGATCGATCGTCAGCACGCCCGGGAGGGGGCGGTCAATCAAGGGGCGGTGACGGTCG
Source organism: Pseudomonas sp. IT-93MI4 (assembly GCF_949767635.1). Lineage (NCBI taxonomy): Bacteria > Pseudomonadati > Pseudomonadota > Gammaproteobacteria > Pseudomonadales > Pseudomonadaceae > Pseudomonas > Pseudomonas sp. IT-93MI4. The sequence continues at coordinate 238,633 of NZ_CATKPP010000003.1, read as the reverse complement.
AAATCGATGCCTATGACAATCCGTTGAGCGGCGATCAGGTACTGCTGGACTGGGATGGCACTGTTCTGCCGCCGCAGGATGTCGACCCGGCCAACTTTCCTTGCGTGATCCCTGTGCCGTGGAGTGCGCTCACAGCCAAGGGGCTGGGTCCGGTGAATGCTCGTGTCACTTACCGCGTGCGTTCAGGGGGCGTCGATAGCAAACCATCAATGGAAACCCTGGTATCGGTGAACCTGACGGTGGCAGGCCAGGATCACGCCAATGCGCCGGCGTTGTTGAACCCCAGGCTTGCCTTGCTGGAGATCTACGGCGCCAAATCCAAGGTGCTGAACACATTGCTTACCGAAGATTTCGGCGAGGACGCCGACGGCTTCCTGACCTTGTTCGACGCACCCGAACGAGGACACACGATCGAAGTTTATTGGGGGAGCATCAGTACGCCCGTGGCGAGATACATCGTCCAGAGCGGTGACGTTGCCGGCAAGAGAGTGCCGTTCAATATTCCATGGGCGGTCATTGACCAGGACCGGCTGAACCCGGCGTTGCCGGTCCATTACACCACCAGCAATGGCATCAACCAGCAGTTGGCGCCATTCACGCCCGTCAAGGTGTCGATCATCATTATCGAAGGTCTCCAAGAGCCTTCGTTCCCTGACGCTGGCATCGAAGGGACGCTTGACTGCTGTGCGAAACCGCGTCTCTGGGAGCGGGTGCGCGTGAGGATTGAAGGCAACCCGGCGTTTGACGAGAAGGACATCGTGACGTTGTTCTGGCAGGGATGCGCGGGACCGAATGGCACCACGCCCATTCCCGGGGCCGCGCAACCGTTCTTCACCACGTTGAGTGCGGATCAGGCAAGAAACGGTTTTGAAGTGCATGTGACCGATTACGAAAGATTGATAGCGCCGATGCAAAACCGGGGTTCGGCGTTATGTCATTACACCTTGAAAAAGTTTACGGGTGGGCAGGGTGTTTCAAAAAAAGATTTCGTGATTATCAATAGAACCATGCCCAGTGGTGCAGTGTGTTCGCCCACTAATGAAACCTGTACGGAACCGTAACGGGTAATTGATTCATTAAAGTGCATTAGCCGGTTTTAGCCGGGACAGTCACGAGTATTTATTCGGGGCTGACAGAGAGTGTTGTGCCCGCGTTTTGGGCGTTCGTTGTTTGACAAAATCCCGGGCAGATAAAGCCCGTTTCTGAAGGAGCTGAAAAATGGCAAGTCGTCAACCATTGACGCCCGCTGAACAAAGTCGGGTCGATTATCTGAAAGTTCGCCGTGCTGTTACAAAAGTACCTGCACCCATCATCAAAGTGCATCCAGATAACGCATTTCTAAGCGATACGTCGGATGATGAAACCAATCAGATTCCGCTGAGCCAGCAGGGAAAGCTTTTCAAGTGTCTGGTTCCGAGACCTGCGGAGGCTGACGACCCGGAGAGGATACCCGGCTTCATTGATCTGACGTTTGACGGAAGTCCGATACCCTCTACTCGATACAATTATGAGACGCCGCTGGACGCCGATATTCTTGAAATCGAAATGACGTTTCCTGTCGGATACACCGATAGGCCGGGGACACATGAGTTGGGATACTTTATCGATCAAGGCGGTAATGAGAGTAACTCTGTTCCGTTGAAGTGCAATGTTGATAGAACTCCTCCGCACCCGTTTTTTCCGGTTGGACTTCCAGATGAAATAGTAAATGACGGTATTACCAAAAAATATCTGGACGACAATGATTTTGTAGCCATTAAGATTCCTGAGTATGGAGATATGAAGATTGGCGATTTTATAGAGTTGTTATATGGGGACTCGACAGTGTTGGCAGAGGTTGTCGATTCGGTCACCCGGACTGATACCATCAATGAGATCGTGCTTAGACTTACCGCTGAACAAGTATTCAAGCAAGATGAAGGGACTCACGCGCTTTTTTTCAGAGTCACCGACCGTAAGGGAAACCCAAGTACTTTTTCTCCACCAGTTTCCGTTACGGTCGTTCTGACAGACCCACCCGAGGGGCTGTTGCCCCTTGATATTCCGCTGCTTGACAAGGACGGTCTGGTCGATCTGACGGATGCGCAAACGCCTTTGGGCGTGGGAATCCTTGAAGAATACACCCACTACTTGCCGGGAGATGAGTTGGTGGTGACCTACGACGGCATTCCGCAGATGGCGAAGACCATCAGCGGGTTCCCGGTTTACGTCGATATTTCATTCAAAGACGTGGTCAAGGACAACCCTGGTGAAAAAACTGTAGACGCCGAGTACCAAATCAAACGCGGCAGCACCTATTACCCGCCAACTCCGATTTCCAAAGAAGTTAAGGTTGATTTGCGAAAGCCCGGTCTGCCGATTGATCCGAATAATCCAGACCCGACCAATCCAAATCTGGCGTTGGTGACGGTTCAGGGTGATTCCGGAGGCCCTGCCAATGAGTTGCGAGAAGCCGACAAAGATGGGGACGTTACTGTTACGGTCAATACCTATGGCGGCGCCAAGGAATATGACACCGTTCAACTTGTATATGCGGGCCAGCTTGTTTCTGAGGAGGATGGTGGCCTCGTTACGATTTCAGACCCTGTTCCCACATCGCTTGAGTGGAAAGTGAAGTGGGACGTTATTGCGGCGGCAGGTAATGGTAATCCAAAGCACCCGATGGCTTACGTCATCGGTCATCCGCTGAACGACAACGTAGATATTTCAAAACCTCGGGAGGTGGATGTGGAGATTCAAGAGGACACTGTCCCTGATCCGGCATTTTTACACCTTGATCCCAATTATACTGACTGGCTGAACTGCAAAGCCTTGCGCCTGGATCCCATCGAGGGTGTGGTGGTCGAGGTGCGGGTCCCGGGCGGGGAATTGGCACTGGCGAATCAAGAGCTGACATTCACCTATCAGGGTTATACCGACGACGGCGGTGCAAACCCCAAACCCGAGACAGACGAGGAGGTGTTCTACACACCGACAGAGCAGGAGGCCGCGTCCGGCTTCATTGTGAAGATCCCATACGCGCCCTTGCTCGCGACTCTGAATGCGTGGGGTGGCGTCAAATATAAGGCTGTCATTAACGGACGTGAGACGACCTCCCAACAGCATTTGGTCAGGGTGTACCTGGTCAATCCGGGTGATGGCGGAAGTTGCCCGTTGCCTACCTGATTCAATGCGTTTCAAAGGAAACACGGGAGGCCGCTACGCCTCCCGTGTCCTCGCTGAAACGGTTGCTGAAACAGGCGGATCATTCCTCGAGCGGGACAGGACTTTTCCGTCCGGATCTAGGACTTCTCCTACATTTTTGCTTGACCCGGATAGGTATTGTTCGCGCCTCTTACAGTCTTTTGGCGTTTCTTCTGAAAGATGTGAGGTGATGAACATTCAGGAAGCCACGTCATGAACAAAAACCATGTTTCGCTGCAAAAAAATGCTGCGGCAGGACTCTTTAAAATGCTGGTCGTGCTGCCAGCATTTTTTTTTACCGGCGGGCATTCTTTTGCCGCCGTTATTGTCGATAACGGCAATACGCTGAATATCGATGCAAGCACACCACAGAGCGATTATCTGGTACGCAACGCAAGTGTGCTGAACATCGCGGGGGCCACCACCCAGAGTCTGTCTGTCACGTCCGGATCAACGTTGAATATCAACGGCGCAACGGTCAATGCCGACAGTGGGCTGGTGGGTATCCGCATAACCGGCAGCACGGGTGATCTCACTCGCGCCATCGTGACCAGCGACTTTATGGGGCTGGCGGTCAATCGGTCTATCGGCTCGACCCTGGGCTCCACGGTCACTGCAACCGACAGTCAATTCAAGGGTGGGGAAATCGGTGCTCAGGTCACCGGCTTGAGCACGCTCACGCTCATCAACAGTCAGGTGACGGGCACAGGGGCTGACAGTACCGGCCTGAACATATTGGGGGGGGATGTACGCGCCTCCGCAAGCACGGTTATCAGCGGCGACAAGACCGGGGTGACTATGGGCAGGGATCCCTCGGGCCTGGGCAACAATTCACTGCGGCTCGACAACGCCAGTGTGGAAGGCCGCACCGGTGATGCGATTCTTGTGGACAAGGGCATCAATGCCACCCTTGAGGTGTTGAACCAGTCTTCCCTGACGGGGGGCAACGGCAACGTGCTGACGGTGCAGGGCGCTTCCACCGCGGGCATGTCTGTCAGCGACAGCACGCTGCAAGGCAACGTCAACGTCACCGGCAACAGTACCGCCAATCTCACCTTCGATCAGGGCAACATGAAGGGCGATGTGCTGGTCGAAAACGGTTCGACCGCCAACGTCACCCTGCAGAACAACTCGCAACTGACCGGCCGTCTCGACAATGTCAACGGCGTGACCGTCAACAGCGGTTCGAGCTGGACCCTGACCGGTAATGACAAGGTCGGAACACTCGCCATGAATGGCGGGACGGTGCGCTTTGGTGCGCAGGATGTGCCGGATACGTTCTACGAGTTGAACGTCGGCACGCTGGCCGGATCGCCGGATGGTTCCAGTACGGTCGAAATGAAGGGCAATTTCGCCACCGGTCAGCACGACTTTCTCTATGTCAGGGGCGTTGCCACCGGGCAATTCGGATTACTGGTGGCCGCTTCCGGTCTGGACGCGGTGAACCCGCAGCAGTTGACCCTGGTGCACACCGCCGCCGGCGACGCGCAATTTGCCCTGAGAGGCGGGCATGTCGATCTGGGTACCTGGTCGTATGACCTCGCTCGGCGAGAAGTGGGGGAGGGCGGGACGGAATGGTTTCTCGACCCGACCACCAAGACCATCAGCCCCGGGGCGAAATCGGTACTGGCGCTGTTCAACGCTCCGGTGACGCTGTTGTATGCCGAGGCGGGAACATTGCGCAGCCGCATGGGCGAGTTGCGTTTCAATGGGGGTGACACCGGCCTGTGGATGCGCACCTACGGCAACAAGTACAACATCAGCGCCGCTTCCGGCGTGGGTTATCAGCAGACCCAGCAAGGACTTTCTCTGGGGGCGGATACGCACCTGGGCGACAGTCTGTGGGTGGCCGGGATCATGGGCGGCTACAGCCATACCAACCTGGACGTCGCACAGGGGACTTCGGGTACGGTCGACAGCTACTATCTGGGCCCTTACGTGACCTGGATGAACAAGCAGAGCGGTTACTACTTTGATGCGCTGCTCAAGTTCAACCGCTTTCAGAACGATACGAAAGTCGGCATGAGCGATGGCACGCGGGCCAAGGGCAGTTATGACAACTCCGGCATAAGCGCCTCGGCGGAGTTCGGGCGTCAGATCACCCTGGGCAACGGCTACTACATCGGGCCGTACGGCAAACTGTCGACTGCGCTGATTCGCGGGCGCAGCTTCGACCTGGACAATGGCATGCAGGCCGACGGCGATCGCAGCCGCTCGGTGCTGGGTGAAGCGGGAACCACGGTGGGCCGCAACTTCAACATGGGCAATGGCATGGTCGCCCAGCCTTATGTGCGCGTTGCGGTGCAGCACGAGTTCATCAATAACAACCGCGTGACGGTCAACGCTGATAATCAGTTCAACAACGACTTGTCTGGCACCCGTGGTGTGCTGGGAGCAGGCGTTGCAGTGGCATTGACCAAGGACCTGCAGGTGTATGCCGGTTACGACTACAGCCATGGCAAGTACATCGAGAAGCCGTATGACTTGAATGTCGGAGCGCGCTGGACCTGGTAAGCCGCTTCATGATGTGAATACCTGAAAACGCCTCGCACCTGCGGGGCGTTTTTTGTGCTGGCCTGCCGGGCAACCCGCTGTCCGGGCCGGCGGGTTGACCTGACACCTGCGACTCAGGTGAATCGCAACACGTTGATTTCCTGATGCCCGGACTCATGCGTGCCCCGCCAGTGCGGCCCGTCACGGGACACCCGGTAGAACAGATTCAGTGCACCGTTCTCCAGCACCCGCAGATGTTTTCCCGGCACGTACAAGGTCACGAGATGATTTTCCACGTCCTCCGGGCTGACGATGTGCCGAGCCTCATACAAGTAGGGAATGCCATTGGCCTTGGTGCCCAGCCAGGCCATGTCGACGATATCGTCCGCGGTCATGCCCGGGTACTGAATGTTCACGGTGGCCGATGTGATATCGGTGCTCACCGTATCGCCCGCGGCTTCGCTTAAGACCGGCGCGGGGATCCGGCCTTCCACGCTGGCGAGTTCGTGCCTGGAGGGGAGCGCAGAGCCATCGTCCTTTTTGTAGCGCACATACGATACGTCTGCGGTTCCCATGGCAATCGCCCGGACCTGCGCATTCGGAATCTGAAACATGAGGATGCTGGGAAAGCTTTCCACCCTCTGGGATTGTCGGTTGGGCAACGGAGCACCGGTGGGTGGTGTGCCTACCCAAGTCATGGTGACGGTGTCACCCACCTCGAAATCGCTGGTGGAGGCGCGAACATGCACGTTGACATCGCGATTGTTCAATTGGTCGAGATCAATGATGCCGTTGACTGACTCCTGGATAATCGGCTCATCCAGCTGCCGGATTCCGGACATGACTTTGACTGGGGGCCTCAGCGACCACTTCTCGGAGTGGTTGAATACCTCGTCATGGATCCCGTAATGCACCACCTGCGCGTTGCCGTCGCCACCGGCCACAATATCGTCCTGGTGTGCGGTGATCTCGATAGGTGCCGTGCCGGCTGCTTCATCGGCGCTGACGGTATGAGGTGGCAAGAAGGCATTGCCCCATTGCACCTGGATAACGTCGCGCACGGCGATGTTCGGGTAGCGAGGAATAACCATCGGCACACCCTTGGCTGCCCAAACCGCATCCACACCGTTAACGATGACGTCACGCGGCAGCTGCACGATGTGCAATTTTGCATGTCCGGGCAAATGGGGCTCATCGTCTTTGCCGCCTGGCAGATCCAGCTTCACCAGTATTCGCAAGGGCGTGGCGGGCTCGTCGGGGCTGGTGCTGCCTGCGCGGGTCAGTACGTAGTAGACCTCGTCGACCCAGCCGGGAAGGATGTTCGTCACAGGCAGGAAGAAAAACACCGGTTGGTTGCTGCCGTCTTCGTCGTCCTGCAGAACCCGGGTAAAGATCTTGTGGTCCTTGCCCCAATAGATATCGAGCGTGTCACCTTTGCGCATGGGTTCGGCGTAGGCATCGACGGAGCAGAACAAACCGTCGGGAAACTGGTAGTAGGTTTTGCAGTTGATACCGCCGTCCCCATCGACGATCGGCTCTATCATGGCCGAAATCCGCAAGGGACGCAGTTTCAGCCCCGGAATCTCAGTCTGCAAGCGTGGAAACAGGAAGGAGTGAAAGTGCGTCATGACGAAAAACCTCAGCGAAGGACATGGGGCTCTGCGAGGAAGGCGTTGATTGATTGGGCCTGATATGGCGAGTGCTGCCAACTGTCAGAAATAACAGGTAGGAGGTTTTGTCCGACGAGCGGTCAGTGGCAGGGCACTTGGATAACTGGCTCGAAACACACGAAACAGACGGCCTGAGGCGCTGTCTCGGGGATAAATGCAGATGTAGCGGGGGCGGCGGTATTCAGGATTTATCCAAAGTCTTTTGCCGAAGGATGTACACCGTCACCAACACCGCACTGGTCAACATGAACCCCCGCGCCCACGGCAGTGGCACCAGGTAGCACGAGAACAGAATGCTCGCCCACATCAGCCCGATCGCGTAGACCTTGCCCTTGAGCGGAATGCCGTTGCCGTCGAGGTAGTCGCGGATCCATGGCCCGAGCTTCGGGTGCTCGACCAGCCATTGATAGAAACGCGGAGAGCTGCGGGCGAAACAGGCGGCCGCCAGCAAAAGGAAAGGGGTGGTGGGCAGAACCGGCAGGAAAATCCCGATCACCCCCAGTGCCACGCTGAGCCAGCCGACGGCCAGCAGGAAGTAGCGCAACATCAGGGGGCGGTTGCCTATGGGGTTGTCCATAGGCCGGATCTTAGTGGTGACGTGGCTTGAGGATCGCCGGTTTTTCGTCTGGCGCCTGGCACAGCAGGTACAGCGCGGTCAGGGCTTCCGGGATCTGCACGATCATGTCGTCCATCAGGTTGGCGTCCTTGGCGATGTCTTCGAACTCTGGCTGCTCGTCGAACAAGCCCGAACCGACCATGATCGGCAGGAGCATTTCGCTGACTTCTTCTTCAGCGGTTTCGAACCAGGCCGCTTCACGCAGGAATACGCCTTCCATGAAGCCGATGCACCACCCGCGCAGTTCAGAGTCGTCCGGCTCGTCGCCCAGGTCCAGGTCACACGGCAGTTCGAATTCTTCGTCGGACGCCAATTGGCGGGCGATGTGTGCCTTGAGACCAATCAGGGTGGCTTCGATTTCTTCGCGCTGGGCTTCGCTGCTGTAATGCGGCTCTTCGGCGAACAGGGCGTCGATCCACTCACGCTCCGGTACGTCTTCTGCACAGATTGACAGGGCGGTCAGGTAACCGTGGGCGGCCACGTAATCCAGCGCCTCTTCGTGCAGCTCGTCGGCGTCGAGAAAGACTTGCAGGCGGGTTAGTTGCTCAGCGAAGGACATTACGGGGCTACCTTGGGGGAATAAACAATGCGGGAATTCTAGGCCTTCTTGAGCGCTCAAGCCAGCCGCACGGCAGATTTGCCGCAATTACAGGCAACACGAATATCCCACAGGGTTTTCGTGTTGGCGGCTAGCGGAGTCTTATCAGCGGCACCCCCTGCCGGGGAGGGCTCGGGTATACTGCCGCGTTTTGCGCTCCCTGCTCGTATTGCGGTGGTCTGGCAATGCGCTCTTACGTTTTGTTTAAGCAGCTGTGGCTGTCCTGAACCAGCCTGTGCAGGGATGTTTCGGTAGATTTTTGGAGTTTTTATGCTCGAACAGGCTCAACGCGTCCTCAAGGACATCTTCGGCTACGACAGTTTCCGTGGCCGCCAGGGTGCAATCATTGAGCGCGTGGCCAGCGGCGGTGATGCGCTGGTGCTGATGCCTACCGGTGGCGGCAAGTCCCTGTGCTTCCAGGTGCCGGCGCTGCTGCGCGAAGGCCTGGCGGTGGTGGTGTCACCGTTGATCGCCCTGATGGACGATCAGGTCGCCACCCTCGAAGAGCTGGGCGTGGCCGCCGCTGCGCTGAACTCCACGTTGAGCGCCGAGCAGCAGCGTGACCTCGCCGCACGAATCAAACGTGGCGAAGTGAAAATGCTCTATCTGGCGCCCGAGCGTCTGGTGCAGCCGCGCATGCTGTCGTTCCTGCAAGGCTTGAACATCGCCCTGTTCGCCATCGACGAAGCGCACTGCGTGTCGCAATGGGGCCATGATTTCCGCCCGGAATACCTGCAACTGGGCCAGTTGGCGGAAATGTTCCCCGACGTACCGCGCATCGCCCTGACGGCGACCGCCGACAAGCGTACCCGCGAAGAAATTGTCACCCGCCTGCACTTGCAGAACGCCGAGCGTTTCCTGTCGAGCTTCGACCGGCCGAACATCTTCTACCGCATCGTGCCCAAGGAACAGCCGCGCAAGCAGTTGCTCGCGTTCCTTGCCGAGCGGCGCAGCGATGCCGGCATCGTCTACTGCCTGTCGCGCAAGAAGGTCGAGGAAGTCGCCGCGTTCCTCAGCGAGCAGGGCTTCCCGGCGCTGCCGTATCACGCCGGTTTGCCCAACGATTTGCGCGCCTATCACCAGAAGCGCTTCCTCAACGAGGAAGGCCTGATCATGGTCGCCACCGTGGCGTTCGGTATGGGCATCGACAAGCCCAACGTGCGTTTCGTCGCGCACCTCGATCTGCCGAAATCCCTGGAAGCCTATTACCAGGAAACCGGGCGCGGCGGCCGTGATGGCCTGCCGGCGGATGCGTGGATGGCCTACGGTCTGCAAGACGTGGTGATGCTCAAGCAGATGCTGCAGAACTCCGAAGGCGATGAGCGCCACAAGCGTCTGGAGCAGCACAAACTCGATGCGATGCTCTCGCTCTGCGAAGAAACCCGCTGCCGCCGGCAGACGCTGTTGGCGTATTTCGACGAAGACATGCCCGAGCCGTGCGGCCACTGCGACAACTGCGTCGACGGCGTGCAGACCTGGGACGCCACCGAGCCGGCGCGCCAGGCACTGTCGGCGATCTATCGCACCGGCCAGCGCTATGGCGTCGGCCATCTGGTGGACGTGTTGCTGGGCAAGGACAACGAAAAGGTCCGCAGCTTTGGCCATCAGCACCTGTCGGTGTACGGCGTCGGCAAGGCGCTGAGCGAGAGCGAATGGCGCTCGTTGTTCCGGCAACTGGTGGCGCGTGGTCTGGCTGACGTCGATCATGAAGGCTACGGTGGCCTGCGCCTGAGCGATACCTGCCGGCCATTGCTCAAGGGCGAAGTGAGCCTGGAGCTGCGCCGCGACCTCAAGCCGCAAGTCACCGCCAAGACCGCCAGCAAGAGTCCGGCCAGTCAGCTGGTGCGTGGCGAAGAGCGCGAACAGTGGGAAGCCTTGCGTGCACTGCGCCGCAAACTCGCCGAAGAGCATGGCGTGCCACCGTACGTCATCTTCCCCGATTCGACCCTGCTGGAAATGCTCCGCAGCCAGCCGACCTCGCTGGCCGACATGGCGCGGGTCAGCGGTGTTGGTGCGCGCAAGCTGGAACGTTACGGCGAAGCCTTCCTCGAAGTGCTCGGCGGCGAGGCCGAGGCGCCGAAAGTGGTGGCCGATGTGCGTCACGAACTGATCACCCTGGCCCGCGCCGGCATGACCCCGATGCAGATCGCCGGGCAGTTGCAATGCTCGGAAAAGAACGTCTACACCATGCTCGCCGAGGCCATCGGCAAGCAACAGTTGTCGCTGGAGCAGGCGCTCGATTTGCCTGAAGAGCTGATGGGCGAAGTGCAGGACGCGTTCCTCGACGGCGAGGGCGAGTTGCCGTCGGTCGCCGAAGTGGCCGAGCTGTTCGCCGGTCGGGTTCCGGAAGGCGTTCTTTACTGCGTAAGGGCTGCGCTGCAATCGGAATTCGAAATGTAAGAGGGCGATTGCGCCAACCGTCAGGCAGTTGTAACGATTCAGTACAGGTCGGCTCTTGCCTATAGCCAAATGTCATGCTTAGCTGACTAATAATTAGTTTTTCTCTATTTGTCAGTCTACTCATGAGTGTTTTATGCCGTTAACCGATCAACACCGCTTTGGCATGCAATTGGCCCAGATGTCTCGTGGCTGGCGTGCCGAACTGGATCGCCGGCTGGCCGGTCTGGGCTTGTCCCAGGCGCGCTGGCTGGTGCTGCTGCATCTGGCGCGTTTCGAAGACGCGCCGACCCAACGCGAGCTGGCGCAAAGCGTCGGTGTCGAAGGGCCGACCCTCGCGCGTTTGCTCGACAGCCTGGAAAGCCAGGGCCTGGTGCAACGTCAGTCGGTGATGGAAGACCGCCGGGCGAAAAAAATCGTGCTCTGCGCCCCGGCGTTGCCGCTGATCGAACAAATCGAAACCATTGCCACGCAGCTGCGTCACGAATTGTTCGAAGGCGTCGACGAGGCGGATCTTAAAGTGTGCATGCGCGTTCACGGGCACATTCTGGGCAACCTGGAAAAATCTTGAGGCATAAACCGCGCGCCGGTTTTTTGAGGGATCGCGCAGAGCAGACTATAAGAACTACTGGGCAATATCGTGTTCGTACCGGATGTGCGAACGCATAGAAACCGGTTTTGCTTATTTAAGGGATGCTCATGCTCGCAAGTCGGCACGTTGTACTGCGCGGTGGCGCCAGATGGCTGCTGGTCGCTGGTGTATTCAGCTATTCGACCTGGTCGATGGCGCTGGGGTTGGGGGACATTACCGTCCATTCGGCCCTCAATCAGCCGCTCAAGGCCGACATCGCCCTGGTGGATGCCGTGGGCCTCAGTGCCAGCGACCTCTCGGCCAGCCTGGCCACCGCGGATGAATTCGGCCGGGCCGGGGTCGAGCGGGTGTTCTTCCTCAATGACCTCAGGTTCACCCCGATCCTGCATGGCAATCGCCAGATGATCCGGGTGACCTCGCGCAAACCGGTCAATGAACCTTTTCTGAATTTTCTGGTGCAGCTCGATCAGCCCAATGGCCGCTTGTTGCGCGAGTACACGCTGCTGATCGATCCACCCGGATCGCCGAGTATCGTGCCGGCCACCGACGAGCCCGATCCACGTCCGCAATCTTCTGAATTTCCCACCGTCGAACCTGCCACGGCGGCGCCTCAGGCTGCTCAGGGCAAGCGCGACGCCGCCCCTTCAGCGCCACCCGCTCCGGCGGCGCCAGCCAACGATGCCGTGGCCGAGCAATTGGCGGCCAGCGTGTTGCTCAATCAGCAGTTGCAGAAGACCGTGGACGAACTCAACGCCAGACTGCAGGCGCAAGATGTGCAGATTGCCGACGGCAAAAAGCAGGTCAGTGATCTGCAAACGCGTTTGAGCGAATTGCAAAAGCCAGCGGCACCGGCCGTTACGCCGCCAACACCCGCGCCGGTCACCACCGCGCCTGAAGCTGCCGACGATGGCCTCAACTGGCCGCTGCTCGGTGGCTTGCTGGTGCTGTTGGGATTATTGGGTACCGGGTTGTTCGTACGACGTCGCCGGCAACTGGCTGAGGGCGCGGCGCCACTGGCAGCTCTGCCGGCAGATCGGCAAGCAGATCCTGAAGACCCGCCAGCCACTCAATCGGCGAGCATCCGCGCAGCCACCGAACACCGTGAAGAACCGGCGGCCGGCGATGTGCTGGAGGCGGTGGGGATCTATCTGGCTTATGGGCGTTTGAGTGAGGCGGTCGGGTTGTTGCGCAATGCCATGGACAAGGAGCCCGAGCGCACCGAATTGGGTGTGCAATTGCTCGAAGTGCTGGGGCGGCAGGGCGACAGCGCTGCTTATGAACAACAGGAACATCGCCTGCGTGATGCCGGGGTGGATCCTCAGCAACTGGCCGCGATCCGTGAACGGCATCCAAAATTGACCGGCGCTGCGCCGATAACCCCGGCAGTGCCGATGGTCGCTGCCGCAGCGGTGGCGCAGGCGCCCGAGGATGATTTCGAATTGAATCTGGGTGAGCTGTCGATGGCGTCCAGTTGGGATCTTGAGGGCAGTCGCTCTGCACCTGAGCAGCACCCGGATCTGTCTGCATCGAACTCAGGACTTGAGATCCTGCCAGCAGACTTCGAGTTACCCGAAACCGGGGCCAGCGAAGAGGCGGAGCTGGAGTGGATCCCCGAACCGGACGCGCAGCCGCTGGACGATGACTTTCTCAATGCGTTCGGCGATCCTCCGTCCACTCTGGCGCTGGAGCCGCTGAGCTTGCAGGAGCCGGAACCTGCTGTCGGGTCAGTGAAACTCGAACAGGCACAGACCTGCATTGATGATGGGGATATCGACAGCGCGATTGCCTTGCTTAATGAGTTGCTCAAGGAAGGGGATGAACCCCTCAAGCAAACGGCGCGGACGTTATTGGCGGGGATTCGCTGAAGGTTGAGTCAGCGGAATTGTTCGCTGACTGAACTATCGCCTTCGCGAGCAAGCCCGCTCCCACAGTTGGAATGCGTTTCAGTGTGGGAGCGGGCTTGCTCGCGAAGGCGGCCTGGCAGGCAATATAGATCCACCTGAATGATCAGAACGTCTGCCCCAGATTCAGATAAACCGCCTGCTCGTTCGCATCATTCAAGCCATAGGTGAAGTTCAGCGGCCCCAACGGCGTATCGAAGCCGATAAACACACTGGCGGCATTGATGTAGCCGCTGTCGAATTCATTGTCGTTGTTCCATGCCCGCCCACGCTCCAGCGAAGCCCCGGCATACAGCGGGAAATCGAGCGGCAAATAAGAGCGTGGCGTCAACCGGCGGTAGTACACCGCGCGCATCAGGCTGACGTTCTGCCCGGAAATCGAATCCTCGCGAAAGCCCGATAACTGTCGCGCACCACCGAGCAGGAAACTCGACGTCACCACATTGGCATCGTCCAGCGTTCGGCCATAACGGCCGCCGAGAATCAGTGTATCCGGGCCATGGCTCATGGCTTTGTCCAGCTTGAACTCCCATTGTCGGTAGCGCGTGTCCGAGCCGAGGCCCGGTTCGAATTGCATCAGGGTCAGGCTGACGTCCTTGCCCTCGTGGGGAAAGTAGACGTTGTCCAGCGAGTCGAACGAGTACTTCAGCGAGTAGAACCCTTCAGTGAAGTTTTCTCTCGGCAGGTCCTGATGGCCGATGCGCACATCCGCTTTGCCCCAGGCCTCGCCGACCCCGAAGCGGATTTCACCGTTATTGCCGATCTGCCGGCCGAAATTGAGGCCGAAACCGTAGCGTTCGACGCGGTATTGGGCGATCGGATCGTTGTCGAGCACGGCATCGACGTTCTGCGCCTCAAACGCAGCATACGGCGCGACGAAGTAGCGCGAGCCGACGTCCAGCGGCTGATAGAACTCGGTGTAGAGCTCCTGTTTGTCGCCGATCTGCGCCCGGGTCAGCCATTCCGCGCCGAGGCGGTTGATGCCGTTGATGCGGTAGCTGGCGCCGAGGTTGAAGGCGCTGTCACCGCGCATATCGTCAGACAGGTTCAGGCCGACCCGCAGGTAATCGGTGCCGCTGCGTTTGCCCCGGGCGCTGATCACCAGCGTGTGATCCTGGCCCTTGTGCACTACGCGGTACTGCACCTGTTCGAAGTAATCGAGGCCGTACAGCGTACCCATGTCCGAGTGCAGTCGGCCCAGATCCAGCGGCTCGCCGATCGGCTGACGGATGTAATAGCGAATCACCTCATCGCCGACTTTCGAGTCGTTCTCGACCCTGATCGCGGTGATGATCGGCGTGCGCTGGCCTGGGGCGCGGGCGGCATTGAGTTCGGCGTCTTGAGATTCGTGAGGTTTGAGCTGAGCGAGGCGGGCGTCGAGAATCCGCGTGGCGCGGTAACCGGCGTCAATCATCTCCTGGGCCTTGCCGAAATCGGTGACGCCGAATGCCGCCAGCGCCGGTTGGATCAGCACGTCGGTGGGTTTGAGGGCGGCCAGTTGCTCTTCGGAGTTACGCCGGGTCATCAGGGTGATCGACTGGTTCAGCACATCGACCACGGTCGTCAGTTGTTTGCGGTTGCGCAGCGGCGTACCGATGTCGACCACGATTGCCACGTCGACACCCATCTCCCGCGCGACGTCGAGCGGGATGTTGTCAGTCATGCCACCGTCCACCAGCAGCCGCCCGTCCAGTTCGACCGGGGCAAACACCGCCGGAATCGACATGCTGGCGCGGATCACCTGCGGCAGGTGGCCTTTGCGGAACACCACTTTTTCGCCATTGGCGATGTCGGTGGCCACGGCGCGGAACGGGATCGGCAGTTTGTCGAAGTCGCGGGTATCACTGGTGTGCGCCAGCAGGCTTTCCAGCATCAGCGCCAGGTTCTGGCCCTGAATCACCCCCAGCGGCAGGCCGAGGCTACCGTCATCGCGAAAACTCAGCTGCTGTTTCACCAGAAAGTCGCGGTCGTCCTGCTTGCGGCGAAACGGCACGTCTTCGCGTGGCGGCGCGTCGGACAGCGCCTGTTGCCAGTCGATGTTCAGCGCGAGTTTTTCCAGTTCATCGATCTTGTAGCCCGAGGCATACAGGCCACCGACCACCGCGCCCATGCTGGTGCCGGCAATCGCATCGATCTTGATGCCTTGCTCCTCAAGCGCCTTGAGCACGCCGATGTGCGCCAGGCCACGGGCAGCACCGCCGGACAGCACCAGGCCGACTTTCGGGCGGGGCGCTTCGGCGGCATGCACGGTGACATTAGCAAAGAGGGGCAGGAAGCCAAGCAGCAGGCAGAACAGCAAACGGCGCATGGTGAGTCTCGGGGCAAGCGATAAAGCCGGCTATTATAGCGGCGCCCTCTGTCTCAGGAGTTTCAGCGCACATGAGCGTGAAAAAAGCGGAAGTCGTCATCACCTATTGCACCCAATGCCAGTGGCTGCTGCGCGCTGCGTGGCTGGCGCAGGAACTGCTCAGCACTTTCGGCGATGACCTCGGCAAGGTGTCTCTGGTGCCGGGCACCGGCGGGGTGTTTCACATCAGCTGCGACGACGTGCAGATCTGGGAGCGCAAGGCCGACGGCGGTTTTCCCGAGGCTAAGGTGCTCAAGCAGCGGGTGCGCGATCAGATCGACCCTGAGCGCGACCTTGGCCACAACGATCGCACTCAGTGAGACGCGGCTTCGGCAGCCACGGTTTTCTTGTCGGCGCTGCCTGACATCCGCGCCGAGACCACGATGGCGATGATGATCAGCGCCCCCCCGATCAGCATGCGCACGGTCGGGTTTTCATCGAACAGCAACCAGGCGACGGTGATTCCGTAGACCGGCTCCATGGCGAACACCACGGCGGCGGTGCGCGCCTTGATCACCGCGAGGCTGGCGACAAACAGGCTGTGGGCGACACCGGTGCAGAACACTCCGAGCAGACCGATCCACAGCCAGTCCAGCGCGCGCACTTCGCTCAGTTGCGGGGCAGCGACCGGCAGCAGACACAGCGCCACCACCACGTTCTGGCACAGCGCGGCCTGCACCGCCGGAATCCGTCCAGAGCTGGCGCGGTTGGTCAGCGACAGCAGGGCGAACAGCAAGCCCGACAGCACCGCCCAGAGCAACCCGGTGGTGGCGCCGCTGGCCAGATCGAACGCCGGGGTCACCAGCACCAGACCGACGCTGACCAGCACCACCAGCACGATTTCATTGGCGCGGATGCGTTCGCGGAAAATCAGCCCTTCGAGAATCACCGTGAACGCCGGGAAACTGGTAAAGCCCAGGGTCGCGATGGCCACGCCGGCGACCTTCACCGCGATGAAAAAACTCACCCAGTGCCCGGCCAGCAACACGCCGCTGAGCGCCAGACGCCGCCAGTCGACCGCCTGCAGTGTCCGCCAGCCGTGCTGACTGGCGAAGCGGGCAAAAAAGGCCAGGGCGAGCACGGCAAACGCGGCACGTCCGAAGACGATCACTGCCGGCGAGGCGGCCGCGAGTTTGCCGAACACACCGGTCAGGCCGAACATTAAAGCGCCGATATGCAGGGCGCCGAGGGCGGTACGCGGAGTCATTGCAATCCTTAATCCGAACACGGTTTCAATGTTGCCCATTGAAACGTGTTGCGGCGCAGAAGTCTGTCGGCGAACTAGCGTTTTTTGTCGCAGGAGTCGCGGCGTAACTGCCCCGGTGAAGCGCCGAACTCGCGCAACACCGCCGCCGCGAACGCGCTTTGCGAACTGTAGCCGACCCGACTGGCGATCTCACCGATGGGCAGCGCCGTGTCACGCAGGAGGCAAACCGCCTTGTGCAGGCGCCGGCTGCGAATGTAGTCCATCGGCGTCTGCCCGCATTCAGCCATGAACCGCGCATGCAGGCGGGCGCTGGACAGCCCGGCGATCTGCGCCAGATCGGCCACCTGCAGCGGGTAGGCGGCGTATTGTTCGATGTGCGCATCCAGCGCCGCGTAGGGCAGGCGCCGCGCCGAATGTTCGGCAGGTCTGGCGTGATTCAGGCTGGCCAGCAGCAACACTGCGCCTTGCTGGGCGATCAGCGGATCGCTGACCGGGCTGTGTGCCAGCCAGTGGACCAATTGGCTTTGCCCGGCATCAAGCGACAATCGCGCAGGCTGGTCGAGCAAGCGCTGACTGGCGTCGGCGTGCTCGCCCAGTGAGTCGTTCAGCCATTGCCCGTCGGGCACGTCCAGCACCAGACAACGACTGCCATCGGGGCTGCCGCAGGCGTGATGCGCGCCGCCAGGGACGACCACGAAACTCTGCTGGCGCACCTGGCTGCCCTGACCCTCGACTTCGAAATCCAGCGCGCCGGACAGACCGAACACCAGTTGCGCGTGGTCGTGGCTGTGGACGATCAGGTCGTGGGTGTATTGGCGCAGGGTGAGGATCGGGCGCATGGAAGAAGTCTCCGAAGTGAGCGCCAGTCTACACCGGGGCGACGGGCTTGCGCGCTGTCACACGACTGACGCCTGTCTGTCATGGTCGATTCACCCGGCACGTGCACAGTGGCGAAAACATCGCAGAGGGTTGCCCATGACCAGCGCCGAGCTCGCCAAACCCAGCCGCAAACAACGGGTGCGTACCTTGTGGATTTCCGACGTGCACCTGGGCACGCGGGATTGCCAGGCCGAGCACTTGTCGCAATTTCTCAAGGGCTACCACGCCGACAAGATCTATCTGGTCGGTGACATCATCGACGGCTGGAAGCTGCGCGGTGGCATGTACTGGCCGCAGGCGCACACCAACGTGATCCGTCGCCTGCTGACCATGAGCAAGCGCGGCACCGAGGTGATCTACGTCACCGGCAACCATGATGAATTCCTGCGCCGCTATTCGAAGCTGATTCTCGGCAACATCCAGTTGGTCGACGAGGCGGTGCACGTCACGGCGGATGGCCGGCACCTGCTGGTGATCCATGGCGACCAGTTCGACGTGATCACCCGCTACCACCGTTGGCTGGCCTTCCTCGGCGACTCGGCCTACGAATTCACCCTGACCCTCAACCGCTGGCTCAATCACTGGCGAGCGCGTTATGGCTACGGCTACTGGTCGTTGTCGGCGTACCTGAAACACAAGGTGAAGACGGCAGTGAGCTTCATCAGCGACTTCGAAGAAGCCATCGCCCACGAATGCGTGAAACGCGAATTGCACGGCGTGGTCTGCGGGCACATTCACCATGCCGAGATCCGCAAGGTCGGCGAGGTGGATTACCTCAATTGCGGCGATTGGGTGGAGTCGTGCACGGCGTTGATCGAGCACTGGGATGGCACGATCGAGCTGTATCGCCTGGCGGATGCACAGGCGCGGGAGGCACAGCTCAAGGCCGCCAACGTTGCCGAGATTGCCTAGACCCCAGATATCTCCTGTGGGAGGGGGCTTGCTCCCGAATGCGGTGTATCAGTAAGTACATGTTTATCTGACACACCGCCTTCGGGAGCAAGCCCCCTCCCATGTTGAGTTGTGGTGTTCTCAGGCCGGGCTATGTTCTTCCATCGCCGCCTTGTAGATCGAGTGCTTCGGCTGGGCAAACAACCGCTCCATCATCGGCTCGAAGAAGCTCAGCGGCAGGGTTTCATAGGCCGGGTCGAACGCCGCCGCATCGTACCTGGCGCAAAATTCCGCCGTGGCCTGATACTGCGGATGCGCGGCGAATTGCTCGCGCAGATGCCGATCCATGCCCAGGTGATGGAAGAAGTAATAACCCTGAAAGATCCCGTGCTTCTCGACCATCCACAGATTCTCGGCACTGACGAACGGTTTGAGAATCGCCGCCGCGATGTCCGGGTGGTTGTAGGAGCCGAGGGTGTCGCCAATATCATGCAGCAGCGCACAGACCACGTATTCCTCGTCACGACCATCGCGATAGGCGCGGGTCGCGGTTTGCAGCGAATGGGTCAGGCGATCCACCGGGAAGCCGCCGAAGTCACCTTCCAGTAACTTCAGGTGCGCGACGATCCGCGACGGCAATTGCCGAGCGTAGGCGCTGAAGTCCGCGGCGATGATCGCCCAGTCTTCCTGCGTGCCGTCCTGCATGTGAGTGAAGCGGGCATTGGCGTTCATCGGCAAGGCTCCTGGTGGGTCGGGTTTCAGAACGCCACGCGGCCGAGGATCATGTCGCGGTACATGACGAAATCGCCGAGCAGACTGTACAGCGGATGCTGGAAAGTCGCCGGACGGTTCTTTTCAAAGAAGAAGTGGCCGACCCAGGCAAAGCTGTAACCGGCCAGCGGCAGGGCCAGCAACAGCAGCCAGGCGCCTTTGGCGATGGTCATGGCCAGAATGAAAATCACCAGCGTGGTGCCGATGAAATGCAATCGTCGGCAGGTACTGTTGGCGTGTTCGCTGAGGTAATACGGGTAGAACTCGGCGAACGTATTGAATTGCTTGATGTTTTCCACGACTGCGATCTCTGTGGTTATTGTTCTGACGGCAAGTTGTTCGGCGGGTAGCTTATTTGAGTCTAGAGTGAACACTGGCATCAGCCAGTGACAATGGGCGCCACTTTAGTATCCTTCGCAAATCGGGTCGTCACATGCGATCCATCATGTAAAAGAATAACGCCATGAGCGAACGAACGACTTCTGCAAGCTGGGCGATGGGGATTGTCAAAGCATTGGAGATGGACGGCCTGGATTGCCGGGTACTGTTCAAGCAACTGGGGCTCGATTACGCGGCCCTGGATGATCCGGATGCGCGCTTCCCGCAAGATTCCATGACCCGCCTCTGGCAACGGGCGGTCGAGCTGTCCGGCAACCCGGCGATCGGCCTGAACATGGGCAAGGTGGTACGCCCGGCGTCGTTCCACGTTGCCGGCTATGCCTTGATGTCGAGCAACACCCTGGCCGAAGGCTTCCAACGCCTGGTGCGTTATCAGCGGATTATCGCCGAGAGCGCCGACCTGAGTTTTCGTCTGCTCGAAGAAGGCTATGCGCTGATTCTGACGGTGCATGGCGATCACCTGCCGCCAACCCGGCAGAGCGCCGAAGCCTCGCTGGCCTGTGCGCTGGGCCTGTGCGGCTGGTTGACCGGGCGCACCCTGCATCCGGTCAAAGTGCTGTTTCAAGGCGACGAGCCCGCTGACCTGCAACCTTACCGACAAGCCTTTCATGCGCCGCTGATGTTCAACGCGCCGTACGATGCGTTGATTTTCGAACGGGCCGATATGGAAGCACCACTGCCCACCGCCAACGAGGCCATGGCGCTGCTGCACGACCGGTTTGCCGGGGAATACCTGGCGCGATTCTCTGAAAGCCGCGTGACCCACAAGGCGCGCCAGGTGTTATGCCGTTTACTGCCGCAGGGCGAACCCAAGCGCGATACCGTGGCGCAGACCCTGCATCTGTCGCAGCGCACCTTGCAGCGCCGGTTGCAGGAGGAGGGCACCAGTTTTCAGCAGTTGCTCGACGACACCCGCCGCGAACTGGCCGAGCAGTATCTGGCGCAGCCGAACATGACCTTGCTGGAGATCGCCTATCTGCTGGGGTTTGCCGATCCGAGCAACTTCTTCCGTGCGTTCCGCCGCTGGTTCGACACCACGCCCGGCGATTACCGGGCGCGGCTGTTGCAGGCGCCGGTCAGTGACGCCAAAAGGCCGGAATACACAGCACAAACACCGTAATGATCTCCAGTCGGCCGAGCAGCATGCCGAACGACAGAATCCACTTCGCGGCATCCGGCAAGGTGGCAAAGTTGCCCGCCGGGCCGATGGTCTCGCCCAGGCCCGGGCCGACGCCGGACACGGTGCTGGCAGCGCCGGTCAACGCGGTCATCCAGTCGACGCCGAGCAGCGACAGCAGCAGGGCGATCACGCAGATGGTGATGGCGAAGAAGAACGAAAAGGTCAGGATCGAACGCACGATCTCTTCGTCGAGACGGTGGCCGTTGTACTTTTGCTTGATCACCGCGCGCGGGTGAATCAGCTGGTTAAGGTTGGCCTTGAGCAGGATGTAGGCGACCTGGAAACGGAAGATCTTGATCCCTCCCGCCGTCGAGCCGGAGCAGCCACCGACAAAGCCCAGATAGAAAAACAGCATCAGCGAAAAGTTGCCCCACAGGCTGTAGTCGCCGAGGGCAAAACCGGTGGTGGTGACCACCGACGTTACGTTCAGCGCCACGTGCCGCAGCGCTTCCAGCCAGTGCAGCTTGGTGGTCCACCAATACCAGGTGCCGAGCACCAGCCAGGTCACCAGCAACATGCCGAGCAAACCCTGCACTTGCTGATCCTTGATCAGCGCACGACGGTTGCCGCGCATGGTCGCCACGTACAGGGTGAACGGCAGGCTGCCGAGAATCATCACGACCACCGCGACCCAGTGCACCGCCGGTTGCGTCCACTTCGCCAGGGACTGGTCGGAGGTCGAGAAACCGCCGGTGGAAATCGCCGACATCGCGTGGTTGATCGCATCGAACGGGCTCATCCCGGCCCACCAGAACGCCAGGCTGCCGAGGATGGTGATGCCGACGTAGGCCGCCACAATCAAACGCGCCACCATGTGCGAGCGCGGCATGACCTTTTCCGAGCGGTCGGACGATTCGGTCTGGAACAGGCGCATGCCACCGATGCGCAGCAACGGCAGAATCGCCACCGCCATGCCGATGAAGCCGATACCGCCGAGCCAGTGCAGCAGCGAGCGCCACATCAGAATCCCCGGCGACATGGTGTCGAGCCCGCTGAGTACGGTCGAGCCGGTGGCGGTGATGCCGGACATGCTTTCGAAGAACGAGTCGGTGTAGCTGATGTGCTGGGTCAGCAAAAACGGCAGCGCGGCGAAAATACACACCACCAGCCAGCTGCTGACGGTCAGCAGGTACATGTCGCGCGGGCGCAGGTGGATATGTTCGGGGCGGCCGGGGATCACCAGTGCGAGGCCGGCGAGGAAAGTGATCATGCTCGCCCAGAGGAACGACGGCAGATCGCCGGTGCGCTCGAAAATCACCAGGGTGGCCATGGGCACAACCATGGCGATGGCCAGGGTGATCAGGAAGATGCCGATGATGAAACCAATGATCCGTAAGGTCGGCAACGCCATGAAGTCCGCTCGGGCTGATGTAGGAAGGGCGCCATTCTACCCGTGGGGCAGGGCATGTAAACCGGCACCCTGTTGCCGGATACCGCTAGAATAGCCGCACATTTTTCTCAGGAGGTGGCCGATGCAGGCTCTCGACGCTTTGCTCAACCGTGTTTCCGTTCCACGTCTGGTCGAACCGGCCCCTACCGCCGAGCAGCGCGAAGCCCTGTTTGGCGCAGCCCTGCGCGCGCCGGATCACGGCCACTTGCAGCCGTACCGTTTCCTCACCGTCGAAGGCGCGGCACGTGAGCAAATGGGCGAGTTGCTGGCCGAAGCGGCGCAGATGCAGGAAGGCGAAGTCACTGAAGCGATGATCGACAAGGCGCGCAACGGCCCGCTGCGGGCGCCGCTGGTGGTCGTGGTGATCGCGAAACTGCAGGATCACGTCAAGTATCCGAAGGCCGAGCAGTTGCTGGCGGCGGGGTGTGCGGCTCACGGGATTCTGCTGGCGGCGTATGCTCAGGGGATCGGGGCGGTGTGGCGTACTGGTGATCTGGCGTATTCGAAACATGTGGCCCAAGGGTTGGGGCTGGCAGAGGGCGAAGAGGTGATCGCGTTCCTGTATCTCGGCACGCCGCAGAAGGAGCCGCGTGTGGCCGAGAAGGTTGATCTGGCCGAATTCGTCAGCGCCTGGCCGGGCAAGGCCTGACACCACCGATCAAATGTAGGAGTGAGCCTGCTCGCGATAGCGGTGGATCAGTCAATGAATTTTTGTCTGATCCACCGCTATCGCGAGTAGGCTCACTCCTACAGGTTTGATCAGGGTTGCACGACGGCGCCCGGCACTAACGGCAATTCCAGGCTGGCGACAAACCCGCCCTCAGGATGATTGGCCAGCAGCAGGCTCCCGCCATGCCGCTCCGCCGCGCGCCTGGCAATCGCCAACCCCAGACCATGTCCCGGCGCCGTCTGACCCGGCGCCCGGTAGAACGGCTCGCCCAACTGGCTCAGATGCTCGGCCTGCACACCCGGCCCGTGGTCGCGCACACTCACCACAATTCGTTCGCCCTGACGCGTGGCCTGCATCTCGATTGCCTGATCCACCGGGTTGAAGCGTTGGGCGTTGCGCAAAAGGTTATCGACGGCGCGCTCGATCATGGTCGGCCAGCCGGTCAGCGTCAGGTGTGGTTCGGCATCCAGGCGCACGGTCTGCTCCGGCGAGCCAAGTTGCGCGTCTTTCTGCAAGGTGCCGAGCAGCGCATTCAGGTCTACCGCTTCGGCACTGGCGTTGTCGGCATCGACCCGTGCCAGCACCAGAATCTCGCTGATCAGCGCTTCCAGCCGATCACATTCGCGGGTCAGGCGTGGCCAGAGCTTTTCCCGTTCTTCGGGGTTGGCCCGTTCCGCCAACGCCAAGGCGATGCGCAGCCGTGCCAAGGGTGAGCGCAGTTCGTGGGACACATCGCGCAGCAACTGGCGCTGACTGCCGATCAGGCTTTGCAGGCGCGCGCCCATGCGGTTGAAGTCGTTGGCCAGCACGCCGAACTCATCGCGACGGTTGGCCAGTTTCGCCAGGCTGTTCTGCTGATAGGTGGTCTGCCCCAGATCATGCACCGCACCGCGCAAACGGCTGAGCGGGCGGGTGATGGAGAAGGTCACCAGCAGGCTGAACAGGGTCAGCACCACCAGCGCAATGCCCAGCGCACTGAGCGGCCAGAGCAGACTTTCGCGGTGCCAGGCGTCGAGCTCCGGGTGCGGGATGCGGAAGATGAACAGATAGGTGTCGCCGGTTTTTTCGCTGGTGAATTCGTCGGTCAGGCGCCGCCAGGGCAGGCGTCGGTCATCGTTGTTCTGCCGGGCTTCGAAGGCGGCGGCGCGACGCGGGAAGGTGCCACGCACCACCGGGTCGCCGCTTTCGTTCAGCACCTGCACATCGATGTGATATTGGCGTTTGCGCTGTTCGAGGATGTCCTGCGCGGCGTCTTCGCCCTGGGCTTCGTAGGTTTGCGTCCATTCGGCGGCCAGAGTGTTGAGGCCCGGATGGCGGCTGAGGATCCACGCGTCCTGGTTGAGCATGTGCCCGAGCAGAATCGACAGCCCCGCCACCAGAGCAATGGCCAGCCAGAAGCTTGCGAGAATACGCCAGAACAATGAACGCACAGAAAATCCTCAATCAAACAAAAAACTCAACAATGTGGGAACGGGCTTGCTCGCGAATGCGGTGTGTCAGTCAACATTACTTTGTCTGATACACCGTATTCGCGAGCAAGCCCGCTCCCACATTTGGATTGAGTGGCAACAGAACCGACGGCGCTTAGCCGTCGGATCCGAGGTTATCGCATTATTGCGCTTTTTGCGGTTGTTGCTCTTTCCACGCTTTGAACTCGGCCCATTCGGCGCGGCGTTCAGCCTGTTTCTTCTGGATCTCGTCGAATTTCTTCTGTTGATCCGGTTTCAGCAGGTTGCGTACATCAGCTTCGGCTTTCTTGTGGTTGGCGGCCATCTCGTCTTTCATGGCTTTCTGGTCGGCCGGCGAGAGTTTTTCCAGGTACTTCTCGACTACCTGGCGACGCTCATGCATCTGCTCGCCCATGATCTTGCGGATCTGATCACGTTGTTCACGGGACAGGTCGAGTTGGCTGTACGGGCCTTTGCCGTGCTCGCCGTGCATCTGACCGCCGTGGCGTGGGCCGTCGAGCGGGCCACCCATCGGGCCGCCATCCTGTGGCATGGCCATGGCGACGGTTGGCAGAGCGGCAGCGAACATCAGAGCGATAAGAGTCTTGCGCATGGTGTATCTCCTTGTCTCGTTCCCGGTACGTTCCGGATGAGTTCAGATTACGGAGATCAAGGTCAGCGGCGGTCAGCGCTGCGTAAAGCTTGGGTAAAGACGCTTCGATCCCGACCTGACAAATATCTCTGGCAATCCGCCTGTGGCGAGGGAGCTTGCTCCCGCTGGGCAGCGAAGCGGCCCCTCGCTTTTCAAATCAAAAACGAGGGACTGCTGCGCAGTCCAGCGGGAGCAAGCTCCCTCGCCACAGAGAAGCAAACGGTTTACAGGCTGTAGTAATAACCACGGCTGCGCAGGGCGACGATTCGCGGGCGACCGTCGGGGTGGGGGCCGATCTTCTTGCGCAGGTTGCTGACGTGCATGTCGAGGCTGCGGTCGTACAGGGTCAGCTTGCGGCCGAGGGCCAGTTGCGCCAGTTCCTGTTTGTCCAGCGGCTCGCCGGGCTGCTTGAGCAGGGCTTCGAGCAAACGACTTTCGGAAACGGTGAGAGTCAGTTCTTTCTCGTCGATGCTGACCACGCCACGCACCGGGCTGAAGCTCAGGTCGCCGAGTTCGAGCTGGGTCGATACAGCGGCCGGGTGACTGCGGCGCAGCACGGCGCGCAGGCGCGCGGTGAGTTCACGCGGATCGCAGGGTTTGGCCAGGTAATCGTCGGCGCCCAGCTCCAGACCGAGGATGCGATCCAGCGGTTCGCCCCGGGCCGAGAGCATCAGCACTGGCAAATCGGCGTGTTCGCTGCGCAATTGCTTGAGCAGTTCCAGACCGCTGCCGTCGGGCAGCATCACGTCCAGCACCACCGCCGCAGGCGCCGATTCGGCCAGCGCCTTGCGCGCGCTCTGGCCATCGTGGCAGGCGCGTACCTGGAAGCCTTCCTGGCTCAGCCAGCTACTCAGGAGTTCGCACAACTCCTGGTCATCATCAATCAGTAACAGCTCGCTCATGACTCACTCAATTTAGCCATTGCCGACGTTTTCGGCTTGCTCCACTGGCAAAGATACCGCACAGCAGCGCCAATAGCGCTACCCCGGCGCCGGTGACGAACCATTGTTGCTGTTCGGTCAACAGACGCGGCAATGGACTGGCCTGGGCTTCCTTGAGTTGCAGCTTCAGGCGCTGATTCTCCTGGCGCAACCGGGCAAGCAGGGCGCTTTCGCGGGTGTTGTCGGCATTTTGCAGTTGTTTGCTCAGTTCTTCCCGCTGCTGCTCGCTGGCCTTCAGGCGCTGCTGCAGTTCGGTAATCTGACTGCCGGCACTTAACGACAATGGCGTGGAGCTGCCGCTTTCGGTGGTTTCCTCACCATGGGCGGGCGCCATGATCGACAACGTGACCCACATCAGACACAACGGACCTTTGCGCATTGCGATTCCTGCTTGCAAATGGATATTGGGCAGGTTGTCGGCAGGCAAACGAGAATAATGAGCGATTGAGAGCGGTGAGAAGCGTGAAGGTTCAGTGCTTGGAGTGGGTTGAGTGTGGCGAGAGAGCTGTTGTGGTGAGGGGATTCAGCGAAACGTCGCACCGCCCCGATGGGCTGCGAAGCAGACCTGAAATGGGAGCATGCGGTGTGTCAGGCACACCGCATTGGATGGCTTTGGGTTGCTGCGCAACTATCGGGGATAAATCCCCTCGCCACAGAGCCCCTCCACATTCCTTGGTTACGGCAAAACTTGCTTGAACGGCTTGACGATCACGTTGGCGTACACGCCGGCGGCGATGTACGGATCGGCGTCGGCCCAGGCCTGGGCGGCGCTCAGGGAGTCGAATTCGGCGACGATCAGGCTGCCGGTGAAACCCGCAGCGCCCGGATCATTGCTGTCGACCGCCGGGTGCGGGCCGGCCAGTACGATGCGGCCTTCGCCCTTGAGCACTTGCAGGCGTTCGAGGTGGGCCGGGCGCGCGGCGAGGCGGGCTTCGAGCGAGTTGGCGACGTCGGTGGCAATGATTGCGTAAAGCATGTCAGTCCTCGGTTTTTGGCGTTGTGGTATCGGCGTCATGCAGATGGCGGGACAGGTAGATGCCCTGACCGACCAGGAACAGCACGGTCATGCCCAGGCTGCCGAACACCTTGAAGTCGACCCAGATGCTCTGGAAGGTGAATGCCACAAACAGGTTGGCAGCGCCGCAGAACAGGAAGAAGGCGATCCAGGCGATGTTCAGGCGGGTCCAGACCGGATCCGGCAGGGTCAGCGCGTGGCCCATGATGCGTTTGATCAGCAGGCGGTCACCGATGAAGTGGCTGCCGATGAAGGCCAGGGCGAACAGCCAGTTGACCACCGGGGCTTTCCATTTGAGGAAGGTCTCGCTGTGGAAGGCCAGGGTCAGGCTGCCGAACACCAGGCAGGCGATCAGGGTCAGCCATTGGCTCTTTTCCAGCTTGCGCTGTTTGATGAACAACGCGCCGTAGACCACCAGGGAGCTGATGATCAGCATCGCCGTGGCGCTGTAAATACCACCTACAGTGACTTCGTGACCGGCGATATCGACAACCCGTGGATCAAGTTTGTAAACGATGAAAAACAGCAGAAGCGGGATGAAATCGATGAATTGTTTCACAGTGAGAGCCAGAAGCTGGATGTGGCGGCATAATAACAAACATATGGGCGCGCGATAGCGCCAGCTGATTTGAGGTTACAACTCCCCGTGAATGTTGATTTGCACTGCCACAGCACGGCCTCCGATGGCGCCCTGGCGCCGGCGGTTCTGGTTGCGCGTGCGTTCGAAAACGGCGTGCGAGTCCTGGCGTTGACCGATCATGACACCCTCGAAGGCCTCGCCGAAGCGCGCAGCGCCGCCGAAGAACTGGGCATGCAACTGGTCAATGGCGTCGAACTGTCCTGCACCTGGGGCGGCGCGACCATCCACGTGCTGGGCTACGGTTTCGACGTCAACGCCGCGCCACTGGTCGAGGCGATCGCCCGATTGCACGATGGCCGCTGGCTGCGGTCGGAAGAAATAAGCCGCAAGCTCGGCCTCAAAGGTATGCCCGGTGCCCTCGACGGCGCCCGGCAGATCCAGCAGGAGCTGGGCGACAGCGGCAACGCCCCGGCCCGTCCGCATTTTGCCGACTGGATGGTGCGTGAAGGTTTTGTAAAGGATCGCGCCGAGGCGTTCCGTAAATGGCTCGGCGCCGGCAAGCTGGGTGACGTCAAGCAACACTGGCCGACGCTGGAAGACACCGTCGGCACCCTGCGCGCCGCCGGAGCGTGGGTCAGTCTGGCGCATCCATGGCACTACGATTTCACCCGCAGCAAGCGCCGAAAGCTGATTGCCGACTATATTCAAGCGGGCGGGCATGCAATCGAAGTGGTCAATGGCCATCAGCCCGCGGAACAGGTCGGCAGCCTGGCAATCCTTGCCCGCGAGTTCGGTCTGCTGGTCAGCGCCGGCAGTGATTTCCATGGCCCTGGAGGCTGGTCCGAGATTGGCCAGTACCGGCCGGTTCCCGAGGACCTTCCACCCCTGTGGTGTCGGTTCAAACATGACACAGATATTGCCGCCGTCTGAACAGGTAGAAAACGTGAGTCAATTTTTCCAGATCCATCCGGAAAACCCGCAAGCGCGCCTGATCAAACAGGCAGTCGAGATCATCCGCAAGGGCGGGGTGGTGATTTATCCCACGGACTCTTCCTACGCCATCGGTTGCCAGATCGGCGACAAGACCGCGATCGAGCGCGTGCGCCGTCTGCGCCAGCTCGACGAGAAGCACAACTTCGCGCTGATCTGCAGCGACCTGTCGCAACTGGGCAACTACGCCAAGATCGACACCGGCACTTTCCGCATTCTCAAGGCGCATCTGCCGGGGCCTTACACCTTTATCCTCAACGCCACCCGCGAAGTGCCGCGTCTGCTGCTGCATCCGAAGAAACGCACCATCGGCCTGCGGGTGCCGAGCCATCCGATTGCCCTGGCGTTGCTGGCCGAACTCGGCGAGCCGCTGATGAGCGTGACCCTGATCATGCCCGGCGATGAAGATCCGCTGAGCGATCCGTACGAAATGCGTCAATTGCTCGAACACCAGGTGGACCTGATCATCGACGGCGGTTTCGGCGGGATCAAGGCGTCCACCGTGATCGACCTGACCGGCGACGACCCGGAAGTGATCCGCGTCGGTTGCGGCGACCCCGCGCCGTTCATGGTCGAGGCCTGAATGTCCGCAGTGGAAACCGTTGTCGATCCCCAGGCCGGCGCCCAGCAGGAACTGCCGTTTGCCATGGTCTATGGCCAAGCGGTCACGGAAATGCCGCTGGACCTGTACATCCCGCCGGATGCGCTGGAAGTGTTTCTCGAAGCCTTTGAAGGCCCGCTTGACCTGCTGCTGTACCTGATCCGCAAACAGAACATCAACATCCTCGACATCCCGGTAGCGGAAATCACCCGTCAGTACATGGGCTATGTCGAACTGATGCAGTCGGTGCGTCTGGAGCTGGCCGCCGAGTACCTGGTGATGGCGGCGATGTTGGCCGAGATCAAGTCGCGGATGCTCCTGCCGCGCGCCGAAACCGTCGAAGACGAAGAGGACGACCCGCGCGCCGAACTGATCCGCCGCTTGCAGGAATACGAGCGCTTCAAGGCTGCCGCCGAAGGCATCGATGGCCTGAGCCGGGTCGGTCGCGATGTGGTCGTGCCCAAGCTCGACGCCCCGGAAGCCCGGGCGCGCAAGCTGTTGCCGGATGTCGCGCTGGAAGAGATTCTGATGTCCATGGCCGAAGTGCTGCGCCGGGGCGACATGTTCGAGAGCCACCAGGTCAGCCGCGAGGCACTGTCGACCCGCGAGCGCATGAGCGATGTGCTGGAACGGCTCAAGGGCGGTGGTTTTGTGCCATTCGTCGAGCTGTTCACTGCCGAGGAAGGTCGCCTCGGTGTGGTGGTGACCTTTATGGCGATCCTTGAACTGGTCAAGGAATCCTTGGTCGAGCTGGTGCAGAATGAGCCGTTCGCCGCGATCCACGTGCGAGCCCGAGCCGAATAACGAGTCGAAACATGAACCTGACTGAACCCCGCGAGCTGGCGCCCCTGCTTGAAGCCTTTCTGTTGGCCTCGGGAAAACCGCAATCGCTTGAACGCCTCTACGAACTTTTCGAAGAAGGCGAGCGCCCCGAACCGCCGGTCTTCAAGAAAGCCCTGAGCCTGCTGGCCAAGTCCTGCGAGGGCCGCGCGTTCGAGCTCAAGGAAGTCGCCTCCGGCTACCGCCTGCAGATCCGCGAGAAGTTTTCGCCGTGGGTCGGACGTTTGTGGGAAGAACGTCCGCAGCGCTATTCCCGGGCGCTGCTGGAAACCATGGCGCTGATTGCCTATCGCCAGCCGATCACCCGCGGCGAGATTGAAGACGTGCGGGGCGTGGCGGTCAACACCAACATCGTCAAAACGCTGATCGAGCGCGAGTGGATCCGCATCGTCGGTTACCGCGACGTGCCGGGCAAACCGGCGATGTTCGCCACCACCAAGGCGTTTCTCGATCACTTCAACCTGAAGAACCTCGAAGACCTGCCACCGCTGGCTGAGCTGCGCGAGATGGAAACCGAGCCAGTTCTCGATTTCGACGACGCACCGGTACCGCAGGGTCTGCAGGAACAGGCCGACGCCAGCGCCGAGCCGGAAGAACCGAAGGAAGAAACCAGTTTCCACACGCTGTTGCTGGAGCTGGACAGCATGGAGGAGGGGATCAAGACCGACTTCGATGATCTGTTACGCGATGCGGCTGATGGTGAAGCGTCGACGACTGAGCCGGAAGTCGAGACCGTCGAGCCAGCGATTGAAGTTGAACTCGAGACCGAGCCAGAAGCCGAACCGGAAGAGGACATTCTTGGCGTTGCCGAAGCCCGGGAAAAACTCCTGGCCGCCGTCGCCGCCCTCGAACAACCGGTGCCAGCGCCCGAACCCGAGCTGAGCGAAGAAGAAGCCGAAGCCCGTGCGCTGGCGGAAGCCATCGAGGCCGAACGCCGCGAGTTCGAGGACTGACACGGTTTTCAAGATCACTGGTCAACCCCTGTGGGAGCGGGCTTGCTCGCGAATGCGGTGTGTCAGATATGCATGTATTGCCTGATACACCGCATTCGCGAGCAAGCCCGCTCCCACAGGGGCAAGTGTCGTTCTGGAGTATTCGATGAGCTCAACCAAAGACCCGTGCATCAGCCTGTGCAAGTTCAGCGACGACATCTGTCTCGGCTGTGGCCGCAGCAAGCGCGAGATCCGTGCCTGGAAGAAACTCGACAAGGACGACAAGCGCACGGTGCTGGCCGAAGCCGCGCTGCGCCTGATCAAACTGGGCGCCGCCGGTCGGCGGAAAAAGAAATAACTGGCGATCGATCAGCTAGTCTCTGATGCGCGATGGCGCACATCCGCGTATGATTCGCGACCCTTCGGCGATCCCTTCGCCCGAAAACCAGATTTCAATGCTTCAGGCGTCGCCTGAACAGACCACACCGGGAGGTGCCCAGATGAGTGACATCAATCAGCAAGACGACCAGGAAATCGGCCCAGCAGGCGAAAAACTGCAGAAAGTCCTCGCCCGTATCGGCGTTGGCTCGCGCCGTGACGTCGAAGCCTGGATCAGCCAGGGCCGGATCAAGGTCAATGGCAAAGACGCCACCCTCGGCCTGCGCGTCGACATGCACGACGCGATCACCATCGATGGCAAGGTGATCAAGCGCGAAGAGGCTGCCGAATCGGTGCGCCGCGTGATCATGTACAACAAGCCCGATGGCGAGATCTGCACCCGTGACGACCCGGAAGGCCGTCCGACCGTGTTCGACAAGCTGCCGCGTCCGAAAGAAGGCCGCTGGATCAACATCGGTCGTCTCGACATCAACACCACCGGTCTGCTGATGTTCACCACTGACGGTGAGCTGGCCAACCGCCTGATGCACCCGTCCTACGAGATGGACCGTGAGTACGCCGTGCGTGTACGCGGTGAAGTCGACGATGAAATGATCGAGCGCCTGAAGGCTGGCGTGGTGCTGGAAGACGGCCCGGCGCGCTTCACCGACATTCAACAGGCACCGGGCGGCGAAGGCTTCAACCACTGGTATCACTGCGTGGTGATGGAAGGCCGTAACCGTGAGGTTCGTCGTCTGTGGGAATCTCAAGGGCTGGTGGTCAGCCGTCTGAAGCGCGTGCGTTTCGGTCCGGTGTTCCTCAACTCTGATCTGCCGATGGGCCGCTGGCGCGAAATGAGCCAGTACGAAGTCGACGTGCTGAGTGCCGAAGTCGGTCTGACCCCGGTGGCGATGCCGCAACTCAACGCCAAGAGCAAGGACAAGCTGGAACGTATGCAGCGCAAATCGTCGCGGCCGATGGCCAAGACCGAGCGCGTGCGTACCCTGCGTCCAGCCGCTGGCGCGCCGACCGGTCCGCGTCCGAGCCGCGAGCCGCAGATCGAAGGCGAGCGTCCTGGCCGCAAGCCGGTTGCCCGTGATGGCGAGCGCGCACCGCGCCCGGCCAACGGTCGTACCGAGCGTGGCGAAGGTCGTGCGCCGGCCGGTCGCGGTACGCCGGTGGCGGATCGTCCTGCCGACACCACCAACAAGCGTCCGGCCAAGCCTGCACCGAAGCGTCCGGGGATCAAACTGGTCGACGGCGACAAGCCGTCGGGCAAGCGTCGTGGTGCTCCGGCCGGTTCCGGTCAGCGTCCGGGTTTCGGTCGCAAGAAGCCGGAATAAGCAGTTGTGTGCTTTGAGCGGCAAGCTTCGAGCTAAAGCAAAAAACGCCAACCGCAGGGTTGGCGTTTTTTTTCGTCTGGCGGAAGGTATGTAGCGTCTGATTCGGCCTCTTCGCGAGCAGGCTCGCTCCCACATTAGAATTGCGTCGAACACAAATCTCCTGTGGGAGCGAGCCTGCTCGCGAAGGCGTCAGTCGCCTAAAACACAAACCGCCCATCAAACACTGGCTTGTCATCCAGCGCCAACACCCCGCCGGAGAAGATCAGGTCCAGGTGATGACTGCCCTTGGCCCCACCGCCCAGTCCCAGATGCAACCCACAATGCCGCTCTTCGAACCCGGCATTGCGCGCATACAGATCTTTCACCCCTTCATTGGTACCAATCCCCAATTCCTCGATGCGTCGGTTTGACGGGTTGGCGTCCAGGTATTTGTTGAAGTCGTGTTCCAGCCCCGGCACATCGGTGGCGATGCGGCTGATGGTCGAATTCTCGATCCACAGTTCCAGTGGCGACTCCAGCACGCCGTACTTGCGTGCAAACGGGATGGTGCTGAGGAACGTACCCTTGAATTTCACATGGCCGTTGATGGCTTCGCTGTGGGTGGCGATTTCGCCGGGGGCCAGGTCGAAGTTGCCGACACCGTTGATGTCGGTCCACTTTTTGATGCTGCTCAGCGGCGTTTCAAACCAGGAGCCGTGGTCGTCCTTGAAGCTCAGCGTTGTCGCTTGGGACATGCGCTGGATCAAGTGGCTGTTGAGCCCGGCGATGCGCTGCGGGGTGACGCTGAAAGTGTCGTAGAAATAGTCGCCGTAATCCTTGAACAGCAGCGACTTCTTCCAGTTTTCCGCCATCACTCCCTGCAGGGCGCGAACGAACTCCGGGCCGTCGGGGCGCGGGTTGGGCAGGGTGGAAGAGTCGTAGAAGAAAATGTACAGATCGCTGTCGGCAATCGCCGCGGTCAGCGTTGCGGTGCTTTCCAGATCCAGGCGACGGGCACTGAACGTGAAGCGGGGATGATCGCCGGCCTGTTCGGCGATGGCGCCGGTCAGGGCTTCGTAATCGGCGGTGTGGCCGAGCAGTACCTTCGCCGAATCGAGACCGGCAAGGGCAGGGTGATGTTCGAGGTAGTAAAGGAAATGCGAGATCGCGCGGGGCTTATCCATGAGTCCTCCCTGACTGACCGTGAAGAAAGTGGCAGGCACGACCGGCCGGATCGTGCCTGCCCGGGGATGTCTTACAGAGGCCACATCGCCGTGCCGAACGGAACCACCGCGTCGGCTTGCATCATTTCCACAGCCGCCTCATGGGTCGGTGCTTCGAACCATTCGTCCAGTTGCAGTTCGGTGTCCAGGTCTTTTTCCAGTGCTTGCATGGTCGATCTCCTAGATGACTTTCACGGTTATGACTGGCCGGTCGAGTTGGCCGGCAAGACGTGAAGAACCTAGTTCAGGGTGTTTTGTAATGCAAAAAATTATTTATTTAAAATTTAAATAAACTTTTTATTCTGTTTTTAAGCGGCGGATTTCTTATTTGAAAACAAAAAACTAAGCGGCAACTTTCATTAGCAAGCTTGCTACCGTCAATTTGCAGACGTCCTACAGAATTTTCCGAAATGGAAAATCTGCGTTACGCCTCGTAAAGAAAAGTTTACGAAAACACCGGTAAAGCCCAGTGGATTTACCCCTCTGCAGACGCTGTAAGGAAAACCTGCCGAAGCCCGGCTGCAAAGGCGTCGCGCAGGGCTCTGGCGCGCTTGTTTCAGCGCTGTTTGCAGGGTGAGATGCGCCTCATGCCTGTCGTGCAGGTGCATAACAAGAAGGAGGCGCAATGAACGCCGTGATCGATCTCCACTTCTCTCCGTGGGGCGGTTTTTCGCTCGTCCCCGTCGATGGCCTGCAAAGGCCTGACTCAATTTTTGCAGCCGCCCGATTGTCTCGAGGCGGACCCACGCAATCCCGGCAAGCGCCACGCTGATCCAGCGGGGTCTGGCAGCAGGGGGTTAGCGGTGTACAATGCGCCGCGTTTTAACTGTGACCCTCTGCGTAATCGCGCAAACCTCAAGGTTATCCGCCTTGTTCACTCCGCCACGTCACAAGCGTGTCGGGTTCGATTTCGTCACAGATAAAAACAAACAGGTGACGCATGACCGTTGTAAAAACGCTGAATTCCTGGTGCTTGCGCTGGGGTTTGATCGGGGTTGTCTGAAATCGCAACCTTGCAGCAACGTCTACTGAACATCATCAAACCTTGCGTGGGACCTTTTTCATGAGTGGACAAAACTCGCAATCAGGCGAGCTGAAACGCGGCCTGAAAAATCGCCATATTCAACTGATCGCCCTCGGTGGCGCGATCGGTACCGGATTGTTCCTCGGCTCGGCCGGGGTCCTGAAATCCGCCGGCCCGTCGATGATCCTCGGCTACGCCATCTGCGGCTTCATCGCCTTCATGATCATGCGCCAGCTCGGCGAGATGATCGTCGAAGAGCCGGTGGCCGGTTCCTTCAGCCATTTCGCGCACAAGTACTGGGGCGGTTTTGCCGGTTTCCTGTCGGGCTGGAACTGCTGGATTCTGTACATTCTGGTCGGCATGTCGGAGCTGACCGCGGTCGGCAAGTACATCCACTACTGGGCGCCGGACATCCCGACCTGGGTCACCGCCGCCGCCTTCTTCGTGCTGATCAACGCGATCAACCTGGCCAACGTCAAAGTCTTCGGGGAGGCCGAATTCTGGTTCGCGATCATCAAGGTCGTGGCGATCGTCGGCATGATCGCGCTGGGCAGCTACCTGCTGGTCAGCGGCCATGGCGGCCCGCAGGCCTCGGTCAGCAACCTGTGGTCGCACGGCGGGTTCTTTCCCAACGGCGTCAGTGGCCTGGTGATGGCCATGGCGATCATCATGTTCTCCTTCGGTGGCCTGGAAATGCTCGGTTTCACTGCAGCCGAAGCCGACAAGCCGAAAACCGTGATCCCGAAAGCGATCAACCAGGTGATCTACCGCATCCTGATTTTCTACATCGGCGCGCTGGTGATCCTGCTGTCGCTGACTCCTTGGGACAGCCTGCTGGCAACCCTCAACGCGTCCGGCGATTCGTACAGCGGCAGCCCGTTCGTGCAGGTGTTCTCGATGCTCGGTAGCAACACCGCCGCGCACATCCTCAACTTCGTGGTGCTGACCGCAGCGCTGTCGGTGTACAACAGCGGCACCTACTGCAACAGCCGCATGCTGCTGGGCATGGCCGAGCAGGGCGATGCGCCGAAAGGTCTGGCGAAGATCGACAAGCGCGGCGTGCCGGTGCGTTCGATCCTGGCGTCCGCGGCTGTCACGCTGGTGGCGGTGCTGCTGAACTATCTGATCCCGCAGCAGGCGCTGGAACTGCTGATGTCGCTGGTGGTTGCAACGCTGGTGATCAACTGGGCGATGATCAGCTTCTCGCACTTCAAGTTCCGACAGCACATGAACAAGACGCAGCAGACACCACTGTTCAAGGCGCTGTGGTACCCGTACGGCAACTACATCTGCCTGGCGTTCGTGGTGTTCATCCTTGGCGTGATGCTGCTGATCCCGGGCATCCAGATCTCGGTGTACGCGATTCCGGTGTGGGTCGTGTTCATGTGGGTCTGCTACGTGATCAAGAACAAGCGTGGAGCGCAGCAGGCGCTGCACGCGGCGGGTTCTGCCGCGAAGTAAGCCAGACGCAGAAAGTGAGAAACCCGGCCAATGTGCCGGGTTTTTTATTGGTCGTCAGACGTATTCGGCGATGGGATGGGCTGTGCAGAACGCTTCGGTCTGCAACCGGAATTGCTCGCGCAAGGCCGGTTCCAGCAGGTAATCCTGCTCGCTGATCGGTCTCACACTGTCGAGGATCCGGCAGATCAGATCGACGATCTGGCGACATCCCTGCGGATCGATTCTGCGCTGCGCGATGGAGCCCGTGCCGATGCGCAGACCGCTGGTAATGAGTGAAGGGCGTGTCTCGCCCGGTACACGATATTTGTCCACGATAATTGCGCAACGCTCCAGCGCCGACTCGGCAATGGCGCCGGTGATGCCGCCACGCAACCGAATCAATACCGTATGGTTCTCACTGCCCCCGCCGACGACTTCGTAGTCGTGAGCCTGAAAGGCGCTGGCGAACTCGTCAGCCGTGCTGCGAATCCGCCCCATGCTTCTGTCGAACTCCGTGGACTTTGCGTAAGCCAGAGCCGCCGCCTTCGCAGCGATCATGTTGACGGCAGGCGCGCCCTGCATTCGCGGATAAACGGCTTGGTCGAGGGCGCGGCTGAATGTCGTCCTCAAGCCGGGCACCTTGGTGTTCGCCGCTTGACCCGAAAGGATCAGACCGCCGCGCGGGCCCATGAGTTGTTTGTGGGTGCAGGTGGTGGTGACGTGTGCGACGTCGATCGGACTGGGATGCCGCCCTGTGGCAACCAGTCCGGCGATATGCGAAATATCGGCGAGCAGGATGGCGCCGGCTTCATCGGCAATCTCGCGAAATCGTTGGAAATCGATGACCCGTGAGTACGCCGTCGCGCCGCACATGATGATGCGTGGGCGATGGGCGAGCGCCAGTTTGCGCACCTGGTCGTAATCGATGACCCCCGCTGAAGTCGTGCCGTACCGAATCGCCTTGTAGTAAATGCCGGCGAATGAGGTGGAACTGCCATGGGTATGATGGCCGCCGTATTTGACGCCCATTCCCAGCAAGGTATCGCCTGGTTCGAGCAGGGCGGTCAGCACGTGGTAATTGGCGTTTGATGCCGAATGCGATTGCACGCTTGCGTACTGGGCATCGAACAGTTCCCGCGCTCTGCGGATGGCAAGCGCTTCGACCAGATCGACGTTTTCGCACCCGCCGCCGTAACGTCTGCCGGGCAGCCCCTCGGCCGTCACATTGACCAGTGCCGAAGCGGAGGCGGCCAGGGTCATGGGCCTGACGGCGCAAGAGGAGGAGACCAGCGACAGCACCTGGTGCTGACGGGCAACTTCCGCGTCGAGGATCCCTGCCAGTTCGGCGTCTTGCGCCCACAGATCCGCCAGGCCCCGTTGCAGCAGATCAGCCTGGTTCATGAGCGGTTCGGTATGGACTGCCATTGTCTGTATTCCTTCCCTGTGTGCAGCGCGCTGCGAACGAGCGCGACTTCCTTGGTTTTACCGGAGGGTGCGTGCGTTTCTGCCCTTGCCCGACCGGATACAGCGGATTCCTTGTTTTCGCGGCACTGCGCGCAAACTAATCTCTGTATCGCCGGCCCGTTTTCTGTTGACTGCGGTCGCTGCCGACAGTCCGGTCTGCCCGACGCATCATAGGTTTTTCACGGCGGAACACCAGAAAATTAATCAGAAAAATGAACATTGTTCAAATAAAATGATTCTTTTCTCCGGGCCTCAGGGTGTAAAACTGCAGGCGGGAAGGATCGCTATTCACGAGATTCTGCTGCCCGATAAGCAGAACTGACGGGTCAGTACAGAATTCGAATTGTTCTTTCTGGTTCACACCAGCGGTGTTGTTCACACTATGTTTATGCCGAAATCAGG
The DNA here is from genome assembly GCF_949767635.1 of Pseudomonas sp. IT-93MI4. Lineage (NCBI taxonomy): Bacteria > Pseudomonadati > Pseudomonadota > Gammaproteobacteria > Pseudomonadales > Pseudomonadaceae > Pseudomonas > Pseudomonas sp. IT-93MI4. The sequence continues at coordinate 200,197 of NZ_CATKPP010000003.1, read as the reverse complement.
GAGGGGGAATGCTATGATCTGCCGCGGCTCTAATACCCGTATAACTATTTCCTAGTGGGCCTGTTGAGTCCCTGAATGATGATTCGAGGGGTATTTCCAAATTGCCTTTATAAAAGACGGTAAGCATTCCATGCACAGAAGAGAACGATCGGAGAATCTGAAGAACAATATCAAGTACCTGATAAAGAGTCGCGGGGAAACGCAGCTGTCGTTATGTAATTCCAGTGGACTGACCCGAACCACGATCTACAACATTCTTGAAGGTAAAGTGGTCAACGTACAGCAGTCCACTGTGCGCAAGATTTCCGACTTTTTCGGAGTGTCCTACGAAGAGATAGAGACGATCTCGTTTGAAGAAAAGGAAATCATCGACAGCAGCATCTCGCCGCAGGGCAACATGAACCCGGCGGCAGTGCCTGTCATCAAGGAAAGTCTGCTTCTGCAGAATCTGGATAAGCGAATCGGCGAGTTGGCGACGATTTTTCCACTGACTTACTATTTTGGAACGTCCTTCAATTTGATAGGCGTCCTGCTGGAAAATGAAGTCAGTGGCATGAATGAACCGGGCGACCTGCTGATCGTGCAGAAAGGCGCGGCAAGCATCGACAAGGAAAAACTGGTGTATGACAAGGTCAGTAAAAGGTTATTCATAACAACTGAAGTTGATCTTGCGCTGGAGAGTGTTTGTGTTGTCGGGGATATAATCGAGGAACGATTTAATGGATTGCAGCGTTGAAAGGGAAAATACCAAATATAAGCTGTTGGGGTTCGAAAACGGAAAAAGCCTGGCGGTGATCATGGTCATTGCGACAGGCAAGATAATTAAAATAAAGCTGAGTGAAGTGTTGAATAGTGAGATTATGGATAATCTGAACAAGATAGAAGTAAAGAATCTGTACAAGAAATTCTACTCCCAGGGAGGGTCGCTTACCGCTTATGAAATAAATGATCGCCACGAGAGTTCCTGGATGATTTATATCATTCTGAACCTGATGCTGTTCACGCTTTATATTTTTACCAGCATTGCGGCGACCAAGCCTATCTATCTGGAATATTTTGATATTGTCGTAACACCGGGTACTTTCCTGTATCCGCTGACGTTTTTGATCGTTGACTTGCTGAATGAAACCTTCGGCCTCCGGTTGGCGCGCAAGGCGATACTCTTCGCGTTCATCAGTAATGCGGCCATTATCATTTTGCTGGCCATGACTACGTACCTTCCCGGGCTACCCGGGTGGAAACTCGACGGGCCTTACAATGATGTGATCAGTCAGTTGTCGTCGGTGCTGGTAGCTTCGTCTATATCGTTTCTGGTGTCGGAAAATATAAACTCTTATCTGTTGTGCAAAATCAAAGAACTGACCAACTCCCGATTTCTCTTCTTGCGGGTGTTTCTGAGTACTTTGTTTGCGGTGATAATCGACAGTTTTCTTTTCTGCTACATCGCCTTTTACGGGACGATGGAGAACAGCGCGATACTCAGCATGATTTACGTCCAGATCGCGATAAAGGTCGGTTTTGCGTTCTTCAATATCATGCCGGCATACGGTGCCAGGTCATTGTTCAAGAGGTATCTGACGGGTAGTCAGGCTTGATGGATTAAATAATGCGCTCACTCGAAATTTTCAAGTGAGCGCATTTTTATATGCTGGGTGCTTTATTGCAGATTCAGCTTCGTTTTCAAGCTGTTCATCACCTCATCCTTGTTTTCCAGAAACTCATTGAGGCCTTTTGCGCGAAGATTGCAAGCGTCGCAATTTGCACATCCGCTACCGGTTATGCCGTTGTAGCAGGTCAGTGTCTGGTGGCGAACCAAATCAAGCTGATGGTAATGATCGGCCAATGCCCAGGTTTCCGCCTTGTTCAGCCACATCAGCGGAGTATCAAGTTTCAATGGGTAATCCATGCCCAGCTCAAGGGCTTTGTTCAGTGCCTTGACGAACTCGTCCCGGCAATCCGGATAGCCCGAGAAGTCTGTTTCGCAAACCCCGGTGATGACCGTTCTGGCTTGTACCTGATAGGCGTAAATAGAGGCGAGGGTCAAAAACAGGATGTTTCTTCCCGGCACAAAGGTGCTTGGCAGACTTTCGCCAGAACTATTAACCGTCGGAACCGGGATGTTGTCGCGAGTCAGGCTGCTGATGGCCAGCTCATTCAGCAAAGATACATCCATCACTTTATGCACGGTCACGCCGAGCTGTTTGGCCAGTTGCTGCGCGACTTCGATTTCCGCGCGATGACGCTGACCATAGTCAAACGTGATGCAATGAATTTCGTCATAGTGGCTCAGTGCATGGATCAGACAGGTCGTCGAGTCCTGTCCGCCACTAAAAACGATAACTGCTTTATTGCTCATGCTTATGCTTCCTGCATTGAACTGGTAAATTTTCGCTGGGGATCATAACGCGAAACGATTGATGCAAGAAGTTGCGCATGGCCGCAGGAGGCCTGCTTTGTGGTTAATCGCGGTATCCTGCACGCTCTGAATTCGGACTTTTTTCCATGCTGGTGATTTCCAACAACGTGCATCTGCCGGATGCCGAGATCGAACTGACGTACATCCGCGCGCAAGGCGCCGGTGGGCAGAACGTCAACAAGGTCTCCAGCGCCGTGCACCTGCGCTTCGACATTCCGGCCTCGTCCTTGCCCGAGTTCTACAAGGAGCGACTGCTGGCGCTGCGTGACAGTCGCATCACCAGCGATGGCGTGCTGATCATCAAGGCTCAGCAATACCGCACGCAGGAAGCCAACCGTGCCGATGCGCTGGAGCGTCTGACCGAGTTGATCCTCAGCGCCACCAAGGTCGAAAAGAAGCGCCGCCCGACCAAGCCGACCCTCGGCTCGAAGAAGCGCCGGCTCGAATCCAAGACCAAGCGCGGCAGCATCAAGGCCGGGCGCGGCAAGGTGGATTTTTAAGGGTTGGTGTCATGGAGTTGTTCCATTTCATCCGGAGCGGGCATTGTATCCATTACGCACCTCTCAACTTAAATCAATTTCCGGACATTGAACGACTCTTTTATAACTAATTGGTCTACATGACTGTCATATCTGACAGGTGTGCCGGATTGCTGTTACACGTTTACTGAGCTCTCTTTTCATTGATTGAGCAAAAGTAAATGAATAACTTAAATGTTGTGCGTGGTACTCCCGATACTGATTTTGGTGTGCGCAGTGAGGTCGTTTTATACGGAGAACAAGGTCAGAGGCTTCAACCTCGGGTCGTCACTCTTCTCTCAGAACCGAACAGGATTCTTTGCGCAGCAACTGACGAGGAGCGGCAAGAGATTTACCTGTGCATGCTTGATGAGGAAGGAGGTATCGACGAGAGTTTCGGAAAAGCGGGTAGTGTTTTTTTTAAACTCTCGGAGTTTTTTCCTGGGTGGGATTTGCCGCAGCCCTATAGCGTGAAGTTTGATAGTGTTCATGGCAAGTATGTGTTGGGGTTCTTCGCTCGTAAAGACGGCTTTAATCGTGCTACGGGCCTGGCTCGATTCGATTTGAATGGGAAACTTGATGAAGGGTTTGGCAGCGAAGGCGTCATGTTGTGGAGTCTGGATCTGAAAGAGGTTGTTCCTGCAAGTTTAGATGTTCCAAAGATGAAGCAACCTCTGGCGGATAAAGGCCGCGACTACCACGGAACTATGGAATTGTTGGACGATGGCGGAGTTTTGCTTCTGACCACGCTTGACGACAGAGGATTTTTCGATAGGGCGTTTGTGGTCAAGTTAAAAAATAATGGTGGGTTGGACGAAACGTTCGGTAATGGCGGGTACCGATTGGTTTCTCGAGGTCCATCTGTTTTAGTCATAGGACAGGATATGTTTCGCCAAGGGAATGGTTATGTTGTCGCCGCGTCAGACGGTCTGCGTGATAAACGTTGGTTTGTTGGCCGGTATGATGCCCGTGGTGATCTTGACTCCAGTTTTGGGGCCGGAGGTTATTATGATGGAGTACCTTCGGTTAAAAATGTGATTCTGAAACGTGACGATAAGTTTTATATTGTAGGTACTTCGGATAATGGAGTTCCGCAGTATCTGTTTCTCCAGCTTCAACGTCGTGGGTCGAATGGTGAGGAAGATGACCTTTTTGGCAAACAAGGATGGGGAAGATTTATCAGTGATGATTTCAGCGATATCTATATGACGAAAGCAGTACTCTATAATTTGAAATCAACCGTTGTGGTAGCAGGTTATGCTTATTTGCGTGGCGGGTCGGATAGTCAGGCATTTATTGCCAGTCTTGAACAAGACATGGGTTGGGACGAGGGGTTTGGTAATGTTGGAAAGGTTGTATTTCCAAAAGACCAGATTATTCACGATCTCGCGGTCCAGGAAGATCGAAAAATTGTGTTTGTATCCAGTAAAAATAGAGAAAACGGTAGCTTCGCCATTTTCCGTTTGCATGGATAGCTTATAAAAGCCGCGGTTGTGCATTGGCCATTCGGAACCAATGAATGGCCAATATTGGGCGATCAATGAAAGTGGTGTTTTGGTTTAATGCGGTACAAATACACACTCAGCATCAGGCCGCTCAGTGAGGCAATGGCGGCAAACAGAAAGATCGAAGCAAAACCGAAGCCCGCCGCAATCGCCCCCGCCAATGGTCCGGTGATCCCCAGCGACAAGTCGATGAACAGCGAGTACGCGCCGACCGCCGCGCCACGGCTGGAGGCCGGCACCAGATTCACCGCCTCCACGCCCAGCGCCGGGAACACCAGCGAGAAACCGAAGCCGCTCAACGCCGCCCCGGCCAGCGCCCAATGTGCATCCGGTGCCAGCCACAGCAGCAACAGGCCGAGGGTTTCCACCGAGAGGCAGGCGATCGCTACGCGGAAGCCGCCGAGGCGGTTGATCAGGTTGCCGAACAGCAGTCGCGCGCCGATGAAGCTGGCGCCGAACAGGCTCAGGCACAGCACTGCGTTGTCCCAGTGCCGGGTGGCGTAATACAGGGTGATGAAGGTGGCGATGGTGCCGAAACCAATCGAGCCTAGCGCCAGGCCGCAGCCGTGGGGGAACACGCGACCGAGCACATGCATGAACGGTAAGCGCTCACCGGCGACAATCGGCGCCGCGGTTTTCGGCCACGCCAGCAGCAGTCCCAGCACTGCCAGCAGAATGATGCTGACGCCCATGCTCCACAATCCCAACTGACCGACCAGCCACACCCCGAACGGCGCGCCGACCGCCAGCGCGCCGTAACTGGCGATGCCGTTCCACGAGATCACTTTGGCGGTGTTCGCCGCACCAACGCGGCCGATGCCCCAGCCGATAGAGCCGGAGCCCACCAGACTTTCCGCGCTGCCCAGCACCAGACGCCCGATCAACAGGCTGATCAGGCTGAGCATCGGCAAGTTCGGTGTCCACGCCGAAATCAGCATGAACACGCCACTCAAGCCACAACCGGCCAACCCAATCATCACCGCGCGCTTGCTGCCCTGGTTGTCGATGATCTTACCGGCGTACGGACGGCTGAGCAGGGTGGCGAGGTATTGCACGCTGATCACCAGCCCGGCGATCACCGCGCCGAAACCCAGGTCACTGTGGACGTAACCCGGCAGCACGGCGAGCGGAATGCCGATGTTCAGGTAGCCGATAAAGGTGAAGAGGACGATGGACACGACTTGCAGCGTGACCGCCAGGGGGCGCTGGGGTTGTGGCATAGAGGACGACATGAGAAACGATCCACGGCAAAGCAGAATTAGATAGGCTGCTTATGATACCGGCGCGAACGAGTCAGGGGCGGGGAAAAGTAAAACTATTTGCCGCAGGGCAGATTCATGACTTGGCCGGGGCGACCAGTTGTGTGGTGACGAGGGCGGCGAGGGCGTTTTCTTCGCTGCCGAAACGGGCGAGCAGGGCGGCCTGTTTTTCCGGGGAGAGGCGGTTCCAGATCTCGATCATTTTCTCGGTGGCGCCGATCAGGACGGCGGCTTGGCTTTCAGAGAATTCGTCGGTCATGGCGGGCTCGGTTTCAGGCAGTGTGGAAAGCGCATCTTAGCGCTTTCCACACGGTCTGTACGGCGGGTTTTACTCTTCGCTGTCGGCCTGGCGGCTCTCAACGGCTTCTTTCGGCTCGGGCTGTTGGGCACCGGCTTGTTGCGTGGTCGTCTGCTCAGGTACGTGCAGGCTTGGGAAGGGGAGATTAGGAATCTCGTGCATGGTTGCGCTCCTCGCTAAGTCTGTTGATAGATCTGGTAGATCCGCGCTTCTTGAAAGCCTGCGCAGGATACAGCAGGAAAAATGACAATCAGACTTTTAATTGAAAATAATGCGACAGATGGCCGCAGGGGGGGCGCGATAACAAAGGTCGCCGCAAAAACAACTGTAGGAGTGAGCCTGCTCGCGATGGCGGTGTGTCAGTCAACTCATATGCTGGCTGATACGCCGCTATCGCGAGCAGGCTCACTCCTACAGGGGGATTGCGGGGTTATTTGCAGGCGTTGGCGATGGCCTCGGCCAGCAATGCCAGGCGCGTGGCGTCGATCCCGGCGACGTTGGCCCGACCCGAGCTGACCATGTACACGCTGTGCTGCTCACGCAGTTGTTTGACCTGCTCCGGCGACAGCCCGGTGTAGGAGAACATTCCGCGTTGCACGCCAATGTGCGCAAAGCGCTCGCGCAGACCGTGTGGTTCCAGTGCTTCGACCAGACCGCTGCGCAATTGGGCGATGCGCAAACGCATGGCTTCCACTTCATCGGCCCAGCGCGCTTTCAGCTCAGGGTCGGCGAGGATGGTCGCCACCACGGCCGCGCCGTGATCCGGTGGCGTCGACCACAGGTTGCGGGCGATGTTGGCCAGTTGGCTGCGGATGTCGATCAGCTTGTCGGCGGTTTTCGCGCAGACAATCAGCGCGCCGGTACGGTCGCGGTAGAGGCCGAAGTTCTTTGAGCAGGAACTGGTGATCAGCAGCTCGGGCACTTCGGCGGCGAACAGTCGGGTCGACCATGCGTCCTGCTCCAGCCCATCGCCAAAGCCCTGGTAGGCAAAGTCGATCAGCGGCAGCAGGTCACGGCGGCGCACCACGTCGAGCACACGCTGCCAGTCGTCATGGTTCAGGTCGAAACCGGTCGGGTTGTGGCAGCAGGCATGCAGCAGCACCACGTCGCCTTGCGGCACTTCGTTGAGTGCGGCGAGCATCGCATCGACGTCGAGGCGGTTGTCGCTGCCCACGTACGGGTAGTGACTGACCTTGACCCCGGCGGCGGCGAAAATCGTTTCGTGGATCGGCCAGGTCGGGTTGCTCAGCCACACGCCTTTGCCCGGCAGGCACTGGGCGATGAAGTCGGCCGCCAGACGCAGGGCACCGGTGCCGCCAGGAGTCTGGGTGGCGCCGGCGCGCTGTTCGGCGATCAGCTTCGAGTCGGCGCCAAGCACCAGTTCATTGATGACTTTGCCGAACAGCGGATTGCCGTGCCCGCCGATGTAGGTCTTGGTGTCCTGGCTTTCGACCAGTTGCGCCTCGGCGATTTTCACCGCTTCGGGGATCGGCGTCAGGCCCTGGGCATCCTTGTAGACGCCAACGCCGAGGTCGAATTTGCGCGGGTTAGTGTCCTGCGCATAGGCCTCCATCAAACCGAGGATCGGGTCGCCGGGTACCCGGCCGATGGCGTCAAAGTGCATTACTTGCGTCCTTCTGCGGTCTTGGCTACTTCGTCAGTGCGCGCGGCCATGATGAAGTCGTTGCGGTGCAGGCCTTTGATCGAGTGGCTCCACCAGGTCACGGTGACTTTGCCCCACTCGGTCAGCAGACCCGGGTGGTGCCCTTCGGCCTCGGAGATCTCGCCGACGGCGTTGGTGAACGCCAGAGCATGCTTGAAGTTCTTGAACAGGAAAACTTTCTCCAACTGCATGATGCTGTCGCGTACTTCGATGTTCCAGTCCGGGATCTGCTTGATCAGGATCGGCAGTTCTTCGTCGCTGACTTGTGGCGCATCGGCACGGCAGGCTTCGCAGTGGGCTTGGTTCAAAGTGGACATGGTGTGATTCCTGAAATCGAGTGTGTTTTTTTTTATAGAAGCTATCGGCCCGTCAATGCCGTCACGCTAAAACAAAGTGACGGCGACTGACAGACTCAATTGTCAGCAAAAGACGCGGATCACGCGGCTTTCGGTTTTGGCGGAAACTTCGGTGCGTGCAACCCCAGCTGCATGCCTTGGCGAACCATGGCCATGATGTCTTCATGGGCGACGTCGAACAGGCGCTTGAGGTTCGGCAGGACAAAATACAGCGGCTGCAGGATGTCGATGCGATACGGTGTGCGCATGGCTTCCAGCGGATCGAAGGCCTGATGCTCGGGTTCGTCCGACAGCGAGTAAACGGTTTCCTTCGGCGAGGACAGGATGCCGCCGCCATAGATGCGTTGGCCTTGCGGGGTGTCGACCAGGCCGAACTCGATGGTCATCCAGTACAGGCGCGCCAGATACACGCGCTCTTCCTTGGTGGCCTGCAGGCCGAGCTTGCCGTAGGTGTGGGTGAATTCGGCGAACCATGGGTTGGTCAGCAGCGGGCAGTGGCCGAAAATCTCGTGGAAAATGTCCGGCTCTTGCAGGTAGTCCAGTTCTTCGCGGGTACGAATGAACGTGGCCACCGGAAACTGTTTGCTGGCGAGCAATTCGAAGAAGGTCTGGAAGGGGATCAGTGCCGGGACGCGGGCAACCTGCCAACCGGTGGTCTCACCGAGCACCTTGTTGATCTCGCCCAGCTGCGGAATGCGGTCGTGGGGCAGACCGAGTTTTTCGATACCGTCCAGGTACTCCTGGCACCCCCGACCCTCGATCACTTTCAACTGGCGGGTGATCAGCGTGTTCCACACCGCATGCTCTTCGGCGGGGTAGTCGATAAAACCTTGCGCATCGGGCTCGCGGGCCACGTATTGCGTCTGCTTCATACTGCTCTCCTGCTAGGGGAATTCGTTCTTGTTATGTCCAGCGATGGACTGAGAATTACCCGAGAGTGCGGCGTGATGCAGCAGGTTGAGTGCGTTCCTAGTAGGAACAACCACTGCATTTCGTAAAAAAATCGTTACGCTTTGGCTGATATCGCGCATTTGCAGTGATTTGCAGGTTTGAAAAGGGCTGTGGCTGTCACATAATCTTGACAACTATCTGCGCGCCTCGACAGAAAAGTCGGGGCGCTATCCCTGTGGGAGCGGGCTTGCTCGCGAAGGCGGTGTGTCAGTCACCATTCATTCAGCTGACACACCGCCTTCGCGAGCAAGCCCGCTCCCACAGGGATTGTGTTTAACCCCTCATCCTCGTCGGGCCTCTTTATATGCGTATCAAAGTCCACTGCCAAAACCGCATCGGCATCCTGCGCGACATCCTCAACCTGCTGGTGGAGTACGGGATCAACGTTGCACGCGGCGAGGTCGGCGGCGAGCACGGCAACGCGATCTATCTGCACTGTCCGAACCTGATCAACATCCAGTTCCAGGCGCTGCGGCCGAAGTTCGAGGCGATTGCCGGGGTGTTTGGGGTCAAACGCGTCGGGCTGATGCCCAGCGAGCGTCGGCACATGGAGTTGAACGCGTTGCTCGGTGCGCTGGAATTTCCGGTGCTGTCGATCGACATGGGCGGCTCGATCGTTGCGGCCAACCGCGCGGCGGCGCAGTTGCTCGGAGTGCGCGTGGATGAAGTGCCGGGGATTCCGCTGTCGCGCTATGCCGAGGATTTCGACCTGCCGGAACTGGTGCGCGCCAACAAATCGCGAATCAACGGCATGCGCGTCAAGGTCAGGGGCGACATCTTTCTCGCCGACATCGCGCCGCTGCAATCGGAGCACGACGACAGCGAAGCCATGGCCGGTGCGGTACTGACCTTGCACCGCGCCGACCGCGTAGGTGAGCGCATCTATAACGTGCGCAAACAGGAATTGCGTGGCTTCGACAGTATCTTCCAGAGCTCGAAAGTGATGGCCGCTGTCGTGCGTGAAGCGCGGCGCATGGCGCCGCTGGATGCGCCGCTATTGATCGAAGGCGAAACCGGCACCGGTAAAGAGTTGCTGGCCCGTGCCTGTCACCTCGCCAGTCCGCGTGGGCAGTCGCCGCTGATGGCGCTCAACTGTGCAGGGCTGCCAGAGTCGATGGCCGAGACCGAACTGTTTGGCTACGGCCCCGGCGCGTTCGAAGGGGCGCGCGCCGAAGGCAAGCTTGGTCTGCTGGAACTGACGGCGGGCGGCACGCTGTTCCTTGATGGCGTCGGCGAAATGAGCCCGCGCTTACAGGTGAAGTTGCTGCGCTTTCTGCAGGACGGCTGCTTCCGCCGGGTCGGCAGTGATGAAGAGGTGTATCTGGACGTGCGGGTGATCTGCGCGACCCAGGTCGACTTGTCCGAGCTGTGCGCTCGCGGCGAGTTTCGTCAGGATCTGTATCACCGCTTGAACGTGTTGTCGCTGCACATCCCGCCGCTGCGCGAATGCCTCGACGGTTTGACCCCGCTGGTCGAGCACTTCCTCGATCAGGCCAGCCGCCAGATCGGTTGCTCGCTGCCGAAACTGGCGCCGGCGGCGATGGATCGCCTCAGTCATTATCACTGGCCGGGCAACGTGCGGCAGCTGGAGAACGTGCTGTTCCAGGCGGTTTCACTGTGCGAGGGCGGCACGGTCAAGGTCGAACACATCCGCCTGCCGGATTACGGCGTGCGTCAGCCGCTTGGCGATTTCTCGCTGGAGGGTGGGCTGGACGAGATCGTCGGGCGTTTTGAGAAAGCCGTACTGGAGCGGCTGTACTCCGAACACCCGAGCAGTCGGCAACTGGGTAAGCGGTTGGGGGTTTCGCATACCACCATTGCTAATAAGTTGCGTGAGTATGAGGTCGGTAAAGACCCCGAGATTTAACAGCAACACTGTGGTGAAAAGAGCTTTTGTGGTGAGGGGATTTATCGCCGATGGGTGGCGAAGCCGCCCCAAACCCGGCAAATGCGGTCCATCCGATACACCATCAATGGATGGATTGGGCTGCTGCGCAGCCCATCGGGGATAAATCCCCTCACCACAGGTTCTTTTTCCATCTGCAACAATCGGGATTGCCGCCCAGCGGCATAACACCGCCGGTTTTTCGACTTCGATACATTTCCAATTTCCCCGCAAAACCCCGCAAGTCCTTTGTTTACCGGGCCGCAAGCCGCCAGAAAAAAGTTGGTCTGCAAATTGCTTATGGCTCAGCAGTACAGCGGTGGGCGGCAAACGTCCGGCATGCAGAGGAAAGAGTGTGGACAAGTACCTTTATGTGGCAATGACCGGCGCCAGTCAGAACGCACTGGCGCAAAAGGCCCATGCCAACAACCTGGCGAACATCTCCACCAATGGTTTTCAGCGCGACCTGGAGCAGGCGCGTTCGATGCCGGTGTTCGGTGACAGCTTTCCGGCGCGTGCGTTTGCCATGAGCGAACGGCCCGCCACCGACTTCACCGCCGGTTCGCTGGTGCAGACCGGGCGTGACCTCGACGTCGCCGTGACCGGCAACGGTTTTATTGCCGTGCAGAACCCTAACGGTGGAGAAAGCTACGTGCGCACCGGCAGCCTGAACATCGACGCCCTCGGCGTATTGCGCGCCGGCAACGGCATGCCGGTACTCGGCAACGGCGGTCCGATCGCCGTGCCGCCGGAGCAGCAGGTCGAAGTCGGGGAAGACGGCACCATCAGTATTCGTGCGATGGGCGAAGGCCCGCGCGTCATGGCGGAAGTCGACCGGATCAAACTGGTCAACCCGGACATCAAGAACCTCAACAAGGGCCTCGACGGTTCGATCTACACCAAGGATGGCCAGCCGGCGCCGGCCGATGCCAACGTCAAACTGGTGTCGGGTTTCCTTGAGTCGAGCAACGTCAACGCCGTGGAAGAAATGACCTCGGTGCTGGCGCTGGCCAAGCAGTTCGAGTTGCACGTCAAGATGATGAACACCGCCAAAGACGACGACCAGGCCATGGCTCGGGTCTTGCAGATCAGCTAATTATCAGAACGTCGCGCCGTAAAACAGGCGCACGAGGAGAATCGAATGCTTCCGGCTCTATGGGTTGCCAAAACCGGTCTGTCCGCCCAGGACACCAACCTGACCACCATTTCCAACAACCTGGCGAACGTCTCGACCACGGGTTTCAAACGTGACCGTGCCGAGTTCCAGGACCTGCTGTATCAGATCAAGCGTCAGCCAGGCGCCCAGTCGACCCAGGACAGCGAACTGCCGTCGGGTCTGCAACTGGGTACCGGTGTGCGCATCGTCGGCACCCAGAAAAACTTCACCGCCGGCAGCCTGCAAACCACCGAGCAGCCGCTGGACATGGCCATCGACGGTCGCGGTTTCTTCCAGATCCTGCAGCCGGACGGCACCACGTCCTACACCCGTGACGGTACTTTCCACCTCGACTCCAACGGTCAGATCGTCAACGCCAGCGGTTTCGCCCTGGAACCGGCCATCGTCATCCCGAACAACGCGCAGAGCTTCACTGTCGGCACCGACGGCACCGTGTCGATCACAGTGCCAGGCAACCCGGCCGCTCAGGTGATCGGCAACCTGCAAACCGCCGACTTCATCAACCCGGCCGGTCTGCAGGCAGTGGGCAACAACCTGTTCCTGGAAACCGCTGCTTCCGGCGCGCCGCAAATCGGCACCCCGGGCCTGAACGGTTTCGGTACCACGCTGCAGAACACCCTGGAAGGTTCCAACGTCAGCACCGTTGAAGAGATGGTCAACATGATCACCACTCAGCGCGCCTACGAGATGAACTCCAAGGTGATCTCCACCGCCGACCAGATGCTCTCGTTCGTAACGCAGAATCTGTAATCAAGTCTATGGGGCGGCCATGAGGTCGCCAGCAACACCGTGAGGTAGGGTCATGAAACGCTTCGTATCTGTTCTGGCATTGGGTGGGGTCGTCTCGCTCGCGGGCTGCGTCGCACCGACGCCCAAGCCCAATGACCCTTATTACGCTCCGGTGTTGCCACGCACGCCATTGCCGTCTGCGGCCAACAACGGCTCGATCTATCAGGCCGGCTTCGAGCAGAACCTGTACAGCGACCGCAAGGCATTCCGGGTCGGTGACATCATCACCATCACCCTGAACGAGAAGACTCAGGCGAGCAAAAACGCCAACTCGCAAGTGGCCAAGAACAGCAAGACCGGCATCGGCCTGACTTCGCTGTTCGGCGGCAGTGGCACCACTAACAACCCGTTGGGTGGCAATGACCTGAGCCTCGACGTCGGCTACAGCGGCGACCGTGCGACCAAGGGCGATAGCAAAGCGGCGCAGGGCAACACCCTGACCGGTTCGATCACCGTGACCGTGGCCGACGTGCTGCCCAATGGCATCATCGCCGTGCGCGGCGAGAAGTGGATGACCCTCAACACCGGCGACGAGCTGGTGCGCATCGCAGGTCTCGTGCGTGCCGATGACATCGCCACCGACAACACCGTGTCGTCGACCCGTGTCGCCGATGCGCGCATCACCTACTCGGGCACCGGTTCGTTTGCCGATGCGAGTCAGCCAGGCTGGTTCGACCGTTTCTTCCTCAGCCCGCTGTTCCCTTTCTAGGTGGCGACTTTGAATTTCAAGAGCCTCATGCTGGCTGCGGCCCTGTTGTCCGCAACCTTTGGTGCCCACGCCGAGCGGCTGAAAGATATCGCCAGCATTTCCGGCGTGCGTTCCAACCAGTTGATCGGTTACGGCCTGGTGGTCGGGCTTAACGGTACCGGCGACCAGACGACGCAAACCCCGTTCACCCTGCAGACCTTCAACAACATGCTGTCGCAGTTCGGCATCAAGGTGCCGCCGGGATCGGGCAACGTGCAGTTGAAAAACGTCGCAGCGGTGTCGGTCAGTGCCGATCTGCCGGCGTTCGCCAAACCAGGGCAGCAGGTCGACATCACCGTGTCTTCGATCGGTAACTCCAAGAGTCTGCGCGGCGGCACCCTGTTGCTGACCCCGCTCAAGGGTATCGACGGCAACGTCTACGCCATCGCTCAGGGCAACCTGGTGGTCGGTGGTTTCGATGCCGAAGGTCGCGACGGTTCGAAGATCACCGTCAACGTTCCGTCGGCCGGTCGCATCCCGGGTGGTGCGTCGGTGGAGCGTTCGGTACCGAGCGGTTTCAACCAGGGCAACAGCCTGACGCTGAACCTCAACCGTTCCGACTTCACCACGGCCAAGCGTATCGTCGACAAGATCAACGACATGCTCGGCCCTGGCGTGGCGCAAGCCATCGACGGCGGCTCGATCCGTGTGACCGCGCCGCTCGATCCGAGCCAGCGCGTCGACTATCTGTCGATCCTCGAAAACCTCGAAGTCGACCCGGGTCAGGCGGTGGCGAAAGTCATCATCAACTCGCGCACCGGCACCATCGTCATCGGCCAGAACGTGAAAGTTTCGCCGGCCGCCGTGACTCACGGCAGCCTGACCGTGACCATCACCGAAGATCCGATCGTCAGCCAGCCGGGTCCGCTGTCCAATGGGCAGACGGCCGTCGTGCCACGTTCGCGGGTCAATGCTCAGCAGGAAGCCAAGCCGATGTTCAAGTTCGGCCCGGGCACCACCCTCGACGAGATCGTGCGGGCGGTGAACCAGGTTGGCGCGGCACCGGGTGACCTGATGGCCATTCTCGAAGCACTGAAGCAGGCCGGCGCGTTGCAAGCCGACCTGATCGTGATCTGAGGACGCCGACCATGGATATGCGCAAAGGCAGTCTGGTGGGCACTGGCGATTCGGGTTCGTACTCCGACCTCAATCGTCTGAACCAGCTCAAGGTTGGCGACAAGAACAGCGATGCGAACATGCGCAAGGTGGCGCAGGAATTCGAATCGCTGTTCCTCGGCGAAATGCTCAAGTCGATGCGTTCGGCCACCGAGGCGTTGGGTAAAGACAACCCGATGAACACGCCGGCGGCCAAGCAATATCAGGAAATGTACGACCAGCAACTGGCGGTGTCGCTGTCCCGCGAGGGCGGCGGTATCGGGCTGGCCGACGTGCTGATGAAGCAGATGTCGAGGAATAAACCGCTGGCACCGGGTGAGGCTGCAGCCGCGTCCGCCGCCAAGCAAGAGGCGGCGAAAGCCGCTGCGGTGCAGACCCCGATTGCCGCCGGCACCACCGCCACCAATGGGCCGTTATCGCGGCTCAATGGCGAGCGTCCGTTGTGGGCCTCGCGTTCCGGGCGTGTGGCTACTACCGAAGCCTCGCACAGCAATGACATGGCAATGATCAACAAACGTCGCCTGGCGCTGCCGCCGAAACTGGCCGATCGTTTGCTCGCCGGTCTGGTGCCGTCCGCCACGCCGACCGCCACCAATGCCTTGCCACAACGTGCCGTGACCACGGCCGCCACCGGCGCCGGCCCGCTGTACAACGGCGACTGGCTGACCCGTGCCGAAGACGCCAAGGCGTCCGGCGGGCAGATGCAGATTTACGGTCGGGCGATGGCGCAGATTCCGCTGGCGCCGGCCAAGCGCGCTTTCAGCTCCGCCGACGAATTCGTCAACACCATGCTGCCGATGGCCAAAGAAGCCGCCGCGCGTATTGGCGTCGATCCGCGTTATCTGGTGGCGCAAGCCGCACTGGAAACCGGCTGGGGCAAATCGGTCATGCGTGCCCAGGATGGCAGCAGCAGTCACAACCTGTTCGGCATCAAGGCCAGCAGCAACTGGACCGGCGATTCGGCCCGAGCGATCACCAGCGAGTTCCGTAACGGGCAGATGGTCAAGGAGACGGCGCAGTTCCGTTCCTATGCCTCGTACAAGGACAGTTTCCACGATCTGGTGACTTTGCTGCAGACCAATAATCGCTATCAAGATGTGGTGAAGTCGGCCGATAACCCAGAACAGTTTGTACGCGAGTTGCAAAAGGCCGGTTACGCGACCGACCCGAACTACGCGACGAAGATTTCGCAGATAGCCAAGCAGATGAACAGTTTCGAAAACTACGCTGCGGCCGGCGTTTCAACGACGCCTCTATAAACACACGGTAAGGTTTGAATCATGAGTTTGCTCAATATCGGGATGTCGGGGTTGTCTGCGAGTTCTTCCTCTCTCGCGACCACAGGTAACAACATTGCCAACGTCGACACCGCCGGGTATTCACGCCAGCAAACCGTGCAGAGCACCAAGTCATCGCAGCAGTTCGGCAACGTCTTCATCGGTACGGGGACGACCCTGGCCGATGTGCGCCGGGTCTACAACTCTTACCTCGAAAACCAGCTGCATACCGCGACCTCGCTCAATAGCGAAGCGGCTGCGTACGGTGCCCAGGCCACTGCGCTGGATGCCTCGATGTCCGATACCAACACCGGCCTGACCGGTGTGCTGCAAAAGTTCTTTACCTCGATGCAGGGCGTGGCGACCTCGGCCACTGATGACACCTCCCGTCAGTCGGTGCTGACCGGTGCGCAGGCCCTGACCAGCCGTTTCAATGCGCTGGCCAAACAGCTGAACGATCAGAACACCACGATCAATGGCAACCTGGGCGACATGACGTCCCAGGTCAACAAGCTGGCGACTTCGATTGCCAACCTGAACCAGAAGATCGGCGAGATTTCCACCAGCGGCGGCCAGCCGAACGATTTGCTCGACAGTCGTAACGAAGCGGTGCGCCAGCTCTCCGAGCTGACCGGGGCGCAGGTTGTCGAACGTGGCACCAGTTTTGACGTGTACATCGGCACCGGCCAGCCGCTGGTGATCGGCAACACCACCAACACCCTGAGCACCGTGCCGAGCAAGGACGATCCGACGCGCATGGCGATTCAGCTGGACCGCGGCTCAAGCGTGATCGACATCACGTCGGCCATGAGCGGTGGCGAAATCGGTGGCCTGCTGACCTATCGCAAAGAAGTGCTCGACCCTTCGCTCAATGAGTTGGGGCGTGTCGCGCTGGTAGTGGCCGATCAGGTCAACAGCCAACAAGCCCAGGGTATCGACAAGAACGGTGACTTCGGCGCCGCGATCTTCAACAACATCAACAGTGCCGCACTGGTCAGTCAGCGCAGCATTGCGCAGTCGACCAATAGCGCCGGCTCGGGCAACCTCGATGTCACCATCAAGGACACCGGCAAGCTGACCACCAGCGATTATCAGGTGACCTTCACCAGCGCCACCAACTATTCGGTCAAGCGCTCCGATGGCACCGACATGGGCTCGTTCAGCACCACGACCACGCCACCGCCAGTGATCGATGGCTTCACCCTGGCGCTCAACGGCGGCGCCCTGAGCGCTGGCGACACCTTCAAGGTGACCCCGACCCGTAACGCGGCAAGTACTATTCAGACCGTGCTGACCGATCCGAAGAAAATCGCTGCGGCAGCACCGCTGACCGGCGTGGCCAGTGCGAACAATTCCGGTACCTACACCCAGCCGACGCTGACTGATTCGTTCGACATCTACAACCCGGCGTCGCAGACCGAGTTGCAGAATGCGCTCAAATATTCGACGCCGGTCAAACTGGTGTTCGGTGCGGTCGCCAGCGGCAGCCAGTCGTACAACATGGTCGACGCCAAGGGCAACACCATCGGTTCGGGCACCATCGTGCCGGGGCAGGCCAACACCTTGAACCTCAAGGTCGGCATGGTCGACTCCACCGGTGCTCCGGTGATGGACACCACGGTCACGCCGAACGTGCAGAAGACCTTCACCGTACAGACCACCGTGGGCGCGACGCCGAAGTCCGGCGAAACCTTCACCATCAACCTGACCGGCGCGGCGTCTTCGGACAACCGCAACGCACAGACACTGGTTGGCCTGCAGACCAAGCAGACCGTGGACACCGGCAGCGGCAGCAAGGGCATCAGCCTGACCGACGCCTATAACAAACTGGTGACCAACGTTGGTACCAAGGCTGCGCAGAGCAAGTCCGACAATGAAGCCACCTCGGTGATCCTCGATCAGGCCAAGGGCGCGCGTGATTCGCTGTCCCAGGTCAACCTCGATGAAGAGACCGGCAACCTGGTCAAGTATCAGCAGTACTACACAGCGTCTTCGCAGATCATCAAAGCTGCGCAGGAAACTTTCGCCACGCTGATCAACAGTCTTTAAGGAGTCGTAATTCATGCGCATTTCCACCGCCCAGTATTACGCGACGCAAGCTGCTCAATATCAGCGCAACTACAGCAAGACGGTCGCGACCGCCAACGAAGCGAGCAGCCTGCAGCGCATCAACACCGCTGCCGACGATCCGATCGGCGCCGGTCGCCTGCTCAAGCTGGGGCAGCAAAGTGCGATGCTCGACCAGTATCAGGGCAACATCGACACCACCAAGAGCTCGCTGACCGTGCAGGAGTCGACGTTGAACTCCATCACCACGGCTCTGCAGCGCGCCAAGGAAATCGGCCTGGCCGCCAACAACGGTATCGCTACCGACGACAACCGCAAGGCGTACGCGGCGGAACTGAGCCAGATCCAGCAACAAGTGCTGGGCCTGATGAACTCCAAGGATGCCAACGGCAACTACCTGTTCTCCGGTTCCAAGACCGATACCGCGCCGTACTCGCAAAACGTCGACGGCACCTACACCTATAACGGTGACCAGACCCAGATCAACCTGGGCATTGGCGACGGTATGTCGGTCGCGACCAATACCACGGGTTGGGACGCCTTCCAGCAGACCATCAACACCAGCCGCACCCAGACCACCATGACCGCTCCGGCGGTGGATGACGGTCGTGTGGTGCTGTCCAACGGTACGGTCGGCACCGCAGCGACCTACAACGCCAAGTTCACGGCGGGCCAGCCATACACCGTGGATTTCATCAGCAGCACGCAGTTGAAAATCACCGATGCCCTGGGCAACGACGTGACGTCCGAGGCCAGCCAGAACGGCCTGATCAGCAACAGCAATGGTGCCAACCAGACCGTCAGCTTCCGTGGCGTCGACATGAAGTTGAACATCAACCTCAAAGCCGGCGACACCAACCCGGATGCGGTCATCGCCGGTCACAGCTTCCAGCTGTCGGCCACACCTGACTCGTTCACTACCGCGCGCAGCCCGGGCAACCCGTCGACGGCGGTCATCACCGGCTCCAGCGTGACCAACCAGGCGGCGTACAGCGCGGCCTTCCCGTCGGGCGGCGGCGCGGTGCTGAAGTTCACCAGCGCCACCGATTTCGACCTGTACGCGGCCCCTGTGACCGCTGACAGCAAACCGGTGTCGTCGGGCACCATGGTCGGCAGCAACGCCACGGCCGCCGGTGTGACCTTCGCCATTGGCGGTACGCCGGGTGCGGGCGATCAGTTCTCGATTCAGTCCAACAACCACCAGACCCAGAACGTGCTCGACACCCTGGGGCAGATGGTCACGGCGCTGAACATGCCGGTCGATGGTGATCCGGTAGCCAAGCAGAAATTCCAGGGGGCCATGGAGTCGGCGCTGGGCAACATCGACAGCGCCTCCAACCAGATTGGCGCTGCGGTGACCTCGATCGGTGCGCGCGGTCAGTCGCTGGATGACCAGGACACCACCAACCAGAGCCTGATCCAGGCCAACACCACGACCCAGGGTTCGATCCGTGATTCGGATCCGGCCGAGGTGATGACCCGCCTGACGTTGCAGCAGACCATGCTGCAAGCCTCGCAACTGGCGTTCAGCAAGATCAGTCAGTTGGGTCTGTTCAACAAGATCTGACATTGGACGGGCGCGCAGGCGCCCGTTTGTCTTGTCCTTCAGTTAATGTTTTTTTGCGGTTTCATGGGCTCGCTTTACCGAGCGGGCTCGTACCGCCTGTGAGCCCGCCGTGAATCCACTTCCTCTCGTCAGTCTGGTCATTCCCGCCTTCAATCCGCGCTTCTTCGAGCGGACCTTGAACAGTGCGGTGAGCCAGACTTATGGCCAACTCGAAATCATCGTTTGCGACGACAGCCGCGGCAGCGAGATTGAGGCCATCGTTGCGGCGGTAGTCGAGCAGTCCGGCGTCGCCGTGCGTTACGTGCGCAATCCGCGCACCCTGGGCATGGTCGGCAATCTCAAGGCCTGCCTGGAACAGGCGCAGGGCCAATTGGTCAAATTTCTGTGCGACGACGACCATCTCTATGCCGCCTGTGTTGAACAGCAAGCGCAGGAAATGGTGCGTGAGGAAGTCCGGCTGGTGCTGGCTCAGCGTCTGTTCTGGGACGCTGACGACATCATTCTTCCGGCACGTCTGGAAAACACTTCGCTGTCTCCGCTCAGTGGCTTGTTCAAGGGCGACGACCTGCTGGGCATCTTTGAAAAGTTTCCGGTCAATGTGCTGGGTGGGTTCACCAATGCGCTGTTTCGCCGGGAAGATCTTGTCGAGTTGCTGCCGGCGTTGACCCAGGAAGGCCACTGCTTTGTGGCAACCCTGGATTTCGCGCTGTTCGTCTGTCTGATGCGGCGCGGCAATGTGGCGGTGTCCAACAATGTGCTGAGTGCCGAGCGACTGTACCCGGAGCGCCTGTGCGCCCAGCAGTCGATGAAAGATGCGGTTGAAGTCGAGCGCGAGTGGATTCTGCAAATGCTCAAGGCGCGCAGCGGCGAATCTGCGCCTGCGCCGGGTTGGGTTCGCTACATCCCGCTGACCAAGGCTGATGAGACACCCCGGGTCTGGGAAGAGCTGCCTCTGAGCCGCACCCTGGGTACCAAACAAAGTCGCCAGGAGTGGTGTGTCGGCATCGACAGCTGGAGTTTTGCCGAGCTTTATGCGCAATGGCTGGAGTGCCGGGTGCTCACCGAGGGGCAGCGCAAGTTGCTGCCGGAGACCCTGGCTGGCTGGTCGCATCAGCCGCGCATCGTCCCGATCGTCATCGATCGCGACGGCAGTCGCGAGGGTGTCGAGCGCACGCTGGAGGCGCTTGCCGCACAGGATTATCTGCCGGAGTTGATTCTGGTGCTGTCCGCTGCCTGTTCCGAGGCCGAGCTCGATGGTCGGGTGTTCCGCATGCCGTTGCAGGACGACGGACTGGAGCAGATCAATGCATTGTTACCGCAACTGGAAGGGGCCGACTGGTTCTACCTGTTGCAGGCCGGCGATCGTCCGGTGGTGCCGGCGTTGTTGATCATGGCCGAGCGCATCGCCTATTCTCCGGCGCTGACGTGTCTGTACAGCGATGAAGGCAGCCTGCGCAACGGCGAATCGGCGGAGCCTGCGTTCAAACCGGATTTCAACCTCGACCTGCTGCGCAGTTACCCGTACGTCGGGCGCGCGCTGGCGTTCAAGCGCGAACGCTTTCTGGCGCTGGGCGGATTCGCGGCGATGTTCGCCGAACTGGCCCCCCACGACGTGCTGTGGCGCATGGTCGAGAGTGATGGTACGCAGGTGGTCGGGCATGTCGCCGAAGTTCTGGTGCAATCGCCCTTCGATCTGTCCGCCTGGCTCGCCGCTCCGGCGGTCATCGAGCAGAATCCGCGTGTACTCGAGGCCCATCTGCAGCGCCTGGGGATTGCCCACGAAATCCGCCGTGGCAGTTCCGGGTTGCTCAATCGTGTCGACTATCGCCATGCCCGGCGTCCGCTGGTGTCGATCATTATTGTGACCAAGGACCAGACGGCTGCCTTGCAGCGCTGCGTCGAGACGCTGTTGGAGAAGACCGCTTACTCCGAGTACGAGTTGTTGCTGGTCGACAATGGCAGTGAAAGCCACGAGGCGCGGGCCTGGCTGGACGGTATGGCGCAACTGGGCGGCGAGCGGATTCGTGTCCTGAACTACCCGCAGCAGGGCAACGCAGCGGCGCTGCATAATTTTGCGGTAGGGCAGGCGCGTGGTGAATACGTGCTGCTGCTCAATTCGTTTGCGGTAATCACCCAGGCCGACTGGCTCGACGAACTGCTCAATCATGCGCAGCGTCCGGAAGTCGGCGTGGTCGGCGCCAAGCTGTTCAATCCTGATGGGTGCGTACTGCACGCGGGTCTGATTCTTGGTCTGCAAGGTGCAGTGGGTTTGCCGTTCTATGGTCAGTCGTTGCAGTCGGATGGTTACATGTTCCGGCTGCAAGCGGTCCATGACCTGAGTGCCGTCAGTGGCGATTGCCTGATGGTGCGCAAGGCGGTTTATGAAGCTGTCGCCGGTCTCGATGAGCAAGCGCTGAAACAGGCGCTGAATGTCGTGGATCTGTGCCTGCGGATCGGTCAGGAAGGATACCTGGTGGTGTGGACCCCTTATGCCTTGCTGGCACTGGGCGCACGCCCCAGTGTTCAGGCGACGGCAGAGGAGGAGCAATTGCAGCTTCAGGAGCAGGAAACCTTCTACCAGCGCTGGTTGCCGCGCATTGCCCGTGATCCGGCCTTCAACGTCAATTTGTCGTTGCAGGGTGTCGGTGCGACGAGCTTCAGCCTGGAACCGGGCCTGCGTACCGGCTGGAGTGCATTTTCCCGGGCGCAGTTGCCGAACGTGCTTGCCGTGCCGATCAACGCCTCGGCCATCGGTCACTACCGCATGAGCCAGCCGCTGATCGAACTGGAAGCGGCCAACCGCGCTGAAGGGCGGATTTGCTATGGACTGCCGTCGATCATTGATATCGAGCGTCAGTCCCCGGACGTGATTGTGCTGCAGGGGCGTTATTCGCAGGGTGCCATTGATGAGATTCCGCCACTGAAGAAATTCAGTCATGCCCGGCGCATCTTTGAGCTTGATGACTATGTGATCGACGTTCCTCATCGCAATGCGCATATTCGCAACATGCCCAATAAACAGGAAATGGAGCGGATGGTGCGCAGTGCGATCAGCCTGTGTGATCGGGTGGTGGTATCGACCCAGCCACTGGCCAATGCGTTGTCGGACATGCACCACGACATTCGCGTCGTCCCCAACATGCTCGCACGCAACTTGTGGACTGACTTGCGCAGCCAGCGCCGCACTTCGAAAAAACCACGGGTCGGCTGGGGCGGTGGGACCAGTCACCACGGCGACCTGGCGGTGATCGCCGATGTCGTGCGTGAGCTGGCCAACGAAGTCGACTGGGTGTTCTTCGGCATGTGCCCGGATGATCTGCGTCCGTACATGCATGAATTCCACGGGGTAATCCCGTTGGAAGTGTACCCGGCGAAACTGGCAAGCCTGAATCTCGATCTGGCGCTGGCGCCACTGGAATTCCACATCTTCAACGACTGCAAGAGCAACTTGCGTCTGCTGGAGTACGGCGCCTGCGGTTACCCGGTGATCTGCACCGATACCGAGGCCTATCGCGGCTACCTGCCGTGCACCCGGGTCAAGACCAACAGCACCGATGAATGGCTGCAGGCGATCCGCATGCACCTGGCCGATCCCGATGCGAGCTATCGCATGGGCGATGAACTGCGAGAAATCGTATTGCGCGACTACGTACTGCGGGGCGACAACCTGCGCTATTGGGAAAACGGCTGGCTGGCGGATTGACCGGCACTGCTGAAAAAGGCGACTTTCGAGTCGCCTTTTTTGCGTCTTCAATATCCTGTTTGTATCAGTATCGACACTTTTTTACCGCAGAGCCTCAAGCATAGCGCTTTTCCTGTCGATACTTCTCTATTCGCTGACCTCGGACGGTTGCTGCTGGCGTGATCGGCTTGTTACCGGGAGGCAGGTTTCCGGATTCAACAACAATGCAAGGAAGAAGCAAATGGCAGTGATTTATGGGACGAGTGAAGCCGATGTCATGAGCGGCAGTGAAGGCAATGACGAGCTCTTCGGACTGGAATCGGATGATCAGATCTGGGGGACTGCCGGAGCCGATCTGCTGGATGGTGGCGAGGGTTTTGATTCCGTGGATTATCGAATCATGTCTTCGGGCGTCAGCGTCGATATCCGCCAAGGGCTTGCCAGCGTCACGAAGGCAGATGGTTCCATTGACACGCTGGTTGCCATCGAAAAAGTGGTCGGCAGCTTCCTTGATGACACCCTTGCCAGTTCGGTTTCCGGCGTCACGCTGGAAGGCAGCGGCGGGGATGACGTTTACATCATCGGCAGTGAGGGCGTGACGATCATCGAAGACGAGCGCGGCGGCTACGACGAGTTGCGCACCAGCGTTAACATCCAGAAGATGGACCCGTTCCTCGACAAAATGACCTTCACCGGAACCGGCGACTTCAAGGGCTACGGCAATGCCGAGCACAACGTGATCATTGCCGGCGCCGGTAATGACTGGCTGTGGGGTGGTGACGGTGGCGACCGGTTTGTTGGCGGTGAAGGATTCGATACCGTCAGCTACACCGACAGCCTTGAAGGCGTCAGTATCGAGCTCTCGAGCATGTGGGGCGCCACTGGTATTGCATTCGGCGATACCTACTCGAGCATCGAGGCCGTGCAGGGTTCGAATTTCAACGATGTGATCTTCGCCGGCGCAGGCGCAATGGTCATGGACGGTGCCGATGGCTTTGACGCCGTCGATTACAGCCGTTCCAACGACGCGGTCAGCATCGAGTTTCGTGATGGCAAGGGCTTCGGTTCCGGCGACTACGCCGAGGGCGACACCTTGATCAATGTGGAAAAGGTTGTCGGGACTAACCTGGACGATCACTTCACTGCCAACTCGGGCGGCGTGACCTTCGAAGGTGGCTGGGGCAGCGACGTCTACACGATCAACAGCGAGGGTGTGACCATCGTCGAGACAGACTCAGGCATGGGGTTTGACGAGCTGTACACCAGCCTGTCGGTCATGAAGATGGACCCGTTCATCGAGAAAATGACCTACACCGGTACAGCCGATTTCACCGGTTATGGCAATGATTCCGACAACTACATCTTCGGCGGCAGCGGCGATGACCTGTTCTACGGTGGCGCCGGACGGGATGTCTTCGTGGGCGGCGCGGGAACGGACATCGTCAGCTATGAGGACAGCGACACGGGTGTGGTGGCCACGCTGTGGAGAATCGGCCAGAACGGCACGGCTGACGGTGACACGCATTACGATGTCGAAGGCTTGCGTGGCAGCCATTTTAACGATGAGCTGGGTGCCAACAGGGAAGATACGATTCTGGAAGGCAGCAGTGGTGACGATACCCTGAACGGCAACGATGGCAACGATCATCTCTATGGCGGGCTGAAGTCCGGTCTCGACGGCGACGCGGCGCAGGCTGACAAATTATTCGGCGGCAACGGCGATGACGTCATCGTTAGTGCTGCGAATGACCTGGGCACTGTGGCGGACGGTGGACAAGGCAGTGACACCATCACGGTCCACAACGGCAGTGCCTTTGGTAATGACGGTTTTGACGTGCTCACCGGCACCGGCAACAGTTATCTGTTGTCAGGTGGCAGTGGCAACGACGTGCTGAACCTCAATCTCACGGGGCAGTCGGGCACTGGCGGCATCGCATTGGGCGGTATGGGTGACGATACCTATATCGTGAACACCACTGGGTTGGTATCGATTCAGGACGAGGGCTGGGATATCAATGACACCCTGATCCTGAACACCATCGCCAATATCAGCCAGTTGAACGTCACCCGCATCGGTGACGACGCCTATCTGCATGGTGCCAACGACGGCAGCGCCGGCGTTCCCGACAACGGCGTGAAGCTGCAGGGCTGGTACGCCGGGTACAACAACATCGAACATCTGCAGACCGCTGACGGCCAGTCCTACGACCTGCCGGCCACGATCGATGGATTCGCGATGTTTGGCTGATCCGTCCGTTTCATTGAAGTCGCTTGATGAAGGGGATGATTCCGGCAACGGACTCATCCCTTTTTCATGCCTTGAATTCCCGCCGACGCAGCGTTCGCGGAGCTGGCGCGTTTCCTGCAAGTCCCCCTCAAATCGCCATAAAACGAGCGCTCGCGGTCATCGCAGCGGCGCCGCAGGCGGCAAAAGGGTTAGCCAGACGGCCCGCATCGCTCAACCAAGCCATGCGCAGCCCGGTGACGAACGAGAGGGGAGACGATGAAGGCAGTTATTTTGGCGGGTGGCCTCGGCACGCGCATCAGTGAAGAGTCGCACCTCAAGCCCAAACCCATGATCGAGATCGGCGGCAAGCCAATTCTCTGGCACATCATGAAGCAGTATTCCGCTCACGGAATTCACGACTTCGTGATCTGCCTGGGCTACAAGGGCTACGCGATCAAGGACTTCTTCGCCAACTACTTCCTGCACACCTCCGACGTCACGTTCGACATGCGCAACAACCGCATGGACGTGCACCAGAACTACAGCGAGCCGTGGAGCGTCACCCTGATCGACACCGGCGAGGAAACCATGACCGGTGGCCGTCTGCTGCGTGCCGGCCGTTACCTCAAGGATGAAGAGGCGTTCTGTTTCACCTACGGCGACGGCGTTTCCGACATCAACATTGCTCAACTCGTCGATTACCACAAAGCCCACGGTCGCCTGGCCACCGTCACCGCGGTGCAGCCGCCGGGACGTTACGGTGCCCTTGAGCGCCAGGGCGATCAGGTGCTCGGTTTCACCGAAAAACCGCGTGGCGACGGTGGCTGGATCAACGGCGGCTTTTTCGTGCTGTCGCCCAAAGTCCTGTCCTACATCGCTGGCGATGAAACCACCTGGGAAGCCGAGCCGCTGGCGCGTCTGGCTCAGGACGAACAGCTCAACGCCTTCGAACACGAAGGCTTCTGGCATCCGATGGACACCCTGCGCGACAAGAACCACCTCGAAGCGCTGTGGCAGAGCGGGGAGGCCCCATGGAAGCAATGGGCCTGAGTGCGGATTTCTGGCGCGGCAAACGCGTACTGATTACCGGCCACACCGGTTTCAAAGGCAGCTGGCTGACCCTGTGGCTGCAAAGCCTCGGCGCGCAAGTCAGCGGTTTCTCGCTGGATCCGTCGACCGAACCGAGCCTGTATGAACTGGCGCGGGTTCACGAAGGGATCAACGATCAACGCGGTGATCTGCGCGATCTCGGCGCGTTGCTGGAGATCATCGCCGACACCGAGCCGGAGATCGTCCTGCACCTGGCCGCGCAACCGCTTGTGCGTGAAGGCTATCGCGATCCGCTGGGCACTTACTCCAGCAACGTCATGGGCACGCTGAACCTGCTCGAAGCGATCCGTCAGGTCGGTTGCGTGCGCGCCTGCGTGCTGGTGACCACCGACAAGGTCTACGCCAACAAGGAATGGCTGTGGCCGTACCGCGAGGACGAAGCCCTCGGCGGCCACGATCCCTACAGCAGCAGCAAGGCTTGCTGCGAACTGTTGGCGCAGTCTTACGCCGCGTCGTTTTTCCCGGCTGACAAGTACGCCGAACACGGTCTGGCCCTGGCCACCGCGCGCGCCGGCAACGTCTTGGGTGGCGGTGACTTCGCCCCTGAGCGGCTGATTCCCGACGTGCTCAAGGCCTGGACTGCAGACGAGCCGGTGACCCTGCGTTACCCGCAAGCCGTGCGCCCGTGGCAGCACGCGCTGGAACCGCTGGCCGGTTACCTGCAACTGGCTGCCGGCCTCTACGAACAAGGCCCGGAATACGCCGGGGCGTGGAACTTCGGTCCGGGCGAGGCGGACATGTGCAGCGTCGGCGAAGTGGTCGAACTGCTCGCCAGTCGCTGGCCACAGGCACGTGGTCTGCGCATCGAAAAAAGCGAACTGCACGAGGCTGGTCTGTTGCGTCTGGACAGCAGTCGCGCCCGTCAGGTACTCGGCTGGCAGCCACGCTGGACCTTGCAGCAATGCCTGACCCAGACCCTCGACTGGCATCTGGCGTGGCAGAACGGCGATGACATGCGCAACGTCACTCTCGGCCAACTGAACCTGTACCGAGGCGCGCTGTGAGCGAGTTTTCCTTGAAACCGTTGCCGCTGGCCGGGCTGTTCAGCGTCCAGCACAGACGCTTCGAAGATCAGCGCGGGCATTTCGCCCGGCTGTTCTGCGAAGGCAGCCTGAGTGCGTTCGGCAGCGAATTTCACATCCGCCAGATCAACCATTCCTGCACCCGCGAGAAGGGCAGCGTGCGCGGTCTGCATTATCAGAATGCCAATGCGCCGGAAGCCAAGCTGATCACTTGCCTGCGCGGTGAAGTGTGGGACGTGGCGGTGGATCTGCGTCCGGATTCCGCAACCTTTCTGCACTGGCACGCCGAGCACCTCAAGGCTGGCGACGGTCGCAGCCTGTTGATTCCGGCCGGGTTCGCCCACGGTTTCCAGACCCTGACCGATGACGCCGAACTGCTTTACCTGCACAGCGCCGATTACGCGCCGGAGCACGAAGGCGGCTTGTCGGTGAACGATCCACGGCTGGCGATTGCCTGGCCGTTGCCTGTCAATAATTTGTCAGCGCGTGATGCCAGCCATCCCGCGCTTGATCAACACTTTGCCGGAGTGCGTCTATGAACTGCCGTGGGTGCGCCGCACCGCTGAGCCTGCCGCTGATCGACCTCGGCACCTCGCCACCGTCCAACGCCTACGTGCACGCCGAGCGCCTGGAACAGGCCGAGCAATGGGTGCCGCTCAAGGTTGCGGTGTGCCAGCAATGCTGGCTGGTGCAGACCGAGGATTACACCCGCGCCGACAGCCTGTTCGATGCCGAGTACGCCTACTTCAGTTCGTTCTCCAGCACCTGGCTGGCCCATGCCGAGCGTTATGTCGCCGAGATGGTCGAGCGCTTTGACCTGAGCGCCGACAGCCGTGTGGTCGAAGTCGCAGCCAACGACGGTTACCTGCTGCAGTACGTCGCCGCTCGCGGCATTCCGTGTCTGGGTGTCGAGCCGACCCGCAGCACCGCGCAAGCGGCGCGGGAAAAGGGTCTGCAGATTCGTGAAGTGTTCTTCGGTCGCGACAGCGCTGCGCAGCTGCACAGCGAAGGCTGGGGCGCCGACCTGATGGCCGCCAACAACGTGCTCGCGCATGTTCCGGACATCAATGATTTCCTGGGTGGTTTCGCCACGCTGCTCAAGCCGACCGGCGTCGCTACTTTCGAATTTCCGCAACTGCTGACGCTGATGGCTGGCGCGCAGTTCGACACGCTGTACCACGAGCACTATTCCTACCTGTCGCTGACCGCCGTGCAGACCTTGTGCGAGCGCAATGGTCTGGAAGTGTTCGACGTCAGTCAGTTGAGCACTCACGGCGGTTCGCTGCGGGTGTTCGTGCAGCGCCAGGACGGAGAGCGTCGTGCTGTGCAGCCGGCGGTGCAGCAACAGTTGCAGGCCGAGCTGGATGTCGGGGTGAAAACCCCTGAGTACTACGCGACCCTCGCGCCTGCTGCCGAACGCATCAAGCATGAACTGCTGCGCTTTCTGTTGCAGGCCAAGGCCGACGGCAAGCGGGTGGTCGGTTACGGCGCGGCGGCCAAGGGCAACACCTTGCTCAACTACGCCGGGGTCAAGCCGGATCTGCTGGCGTGGGTGGCCGATGCCAACCCGCACAAGCAGGGCAAGTTTCTGCCGGGCAGCCGTATCCCGATTGTCGCGCCGGCGCAGATCGACATCGAAAAACCGGACTACGTGCTGGTGTTGCCGTGGAACCTGCTGCACGAAGTCAGTCAGCAACTGGCGCAGGTGCGTCAGTGGGACGGGCGCTTCGTGATCGCCGTGCCTGAGATGAAAGTCCTGTGAAAGTCCTGGTTACCGGGGCCACGGGCTTCGTCGGTCGGCATCTGGTCGCGGCGTTGCTGGCGCGTGGCTGCGCGGTACGTGCGGTGGCGCGTAACGTCGAGACTGCGGCGAGCATGCCGTGGATCAACCACGTCGAATTCGTCGCGGCGGATATTCACGCGGCGGATCTGGACATTGCGGCGCTCACCGACGGTATTGACATCCTCGCGCACCTGGCCTGGCCGGGGTTGCCGAACTATCGGGCGCTGCTCCATTTCGAGCACAACCTGATGGCCGACTACCGCTTTATCAAAGGCGCGGTCGAGGCGGGTGTGGCGCAAGTATTGGTGACCGGCACCTGCTTCGAGTACGGCATGCAAAGCGGGCCTCTCAGTGAGCAGGTCGAGCCGCAGCCGAGCAATCCTTACGGTCTGGCGAAACACACGCTGCACCTGTTTTTGCAAAATCTGCAGCAGGAAAAACCGTTCACCTTGCAGTGGGCGCGTCTGTTCTATCTGCATGGCGAAGGGCAGAACCCCAACAGTCTGCTGGCGGCGCTGGACCGGGCGATCGATGCCGGCGAGACGTCGTTCAACATGTCTGGCGGCGAGCAACTGCGCGACTTTTTGCCGATCGCCAGCGCTGCTGATTACCTCGCCGCGATCCTGCACCAACGTGATTTCAACGGCGTGATCAATTGCGCCAGTGGCCAACCGGTATCGGTGCGCGCACTGGTTGAACAACGGCTGCGCGAGCGCGGTGCGGCACTGAAACTGAACCTCGGCCATTACCCGTATCCGAGCCATGAACCGATGGCGTTCTGGGCCGTGACCGAGCGTTTGCAACAGCTACTGGGAGAGCCGCAATGAGGCACGAGTTGTATCGGGTCACCGACCTGCCGGTGTTGCAGAACCGCACCTTCGCCGACCCGGAGTCGGCCAAGGCTTCGGCCAGCGCCGACATGCTGCTGGTGCAGGATGAGCGCAGCGGCCTGATCTTCAACGCCGCGTTCGATGCCGACAAGCTCAGCTATGACGCCGACTATCAGAACGAGCAGGCCCATTCGGGCCAGTTCCAGAAGCACTTGAGCGACGTCGAAGGCATCATCGCCAAACACTTCAAGGGCCAGGAGCTGATCGAAGTCGGCTGCGGCAAGGGCTACTTTCTTGAGCTGCTCAAGGGCCTCGGTTATTCGATCACCGGGATCGATCCGGCCTACGAAGGCGAGAACGCCGACGTGATCAAGGCGCCGTTCACCCGTGGTCTTGGCCTGGCAGCTGACGCCATTGTCCTGCGCCATGTGCTGGAACACATCGAAGACCCGGTGAGCTTTCTGGCGGTGATCGCCGAAGCCAATCAGGGCGGGCAGATCTACATCGAAGTGCCATGCTTCGACTGGATCCTCGAGCACAAGGCCTGGTTCGACCTGTTCTACGAGCACGTCAATTATTTCCGCCTCGATGACCTGCGCCGGATGTTCGGCACCGTGCACGAGGCCGGCCACCTGTTTGGCGGCCAATACCTGTACATCGTCGCCGACCTTTCGACGTTGCGCCTGACCCCGGAGCAACCGGTGCCACGCCTGACGCTGCCGGACGGTTTCACCGCCAGCCTTGAGCGCGCGGTGCAGATCATTCAGTCCGCACCCGAGCAGGGTTCGGCGATCTGGGGCGCGTCGTCCAAAGGCGTGATCTATTCGCTGTTCCTGCAACGCGCCGGTGTGGCGGTGGATCGCGTGGTGGATATCAACCCGGCCAAGCAGGGGCGTTATCTGCCGCTGAGCGGCGCGCGGGTGTCCTCGCCGCAAGAGGCGATGGATGCGCTGCCCGAAGGCGCCCACCTGTTTGTGATGAATTCCAATTACCTCGAAGAAATCAAGCGGATGACCGGTGGACGCTACGTCTATCACGCCGTCGACAGCGCTTCGTTCCAGTGACCATTGAGACTTTGAACATGACCGACAACAGCATCAACCAAGCTTTCGAAGCCGAGTGCCGCGAGCAGATCGCCCAGCAGGGTGACGACCAGAAACTCACTGGCCTGGCCCGTGATTTCTTCAACGAATCGGCCAAACACAAGTACAGCTATCACTTCTCGTGGATGGGCCGCCCGATCATCCAGCTGCCGCAGGACATGATGGCAATGCAGGAGATCATCTGGCAGGTCAAGCCGGATCTGGTCATCGAGTGCGGCATCGCCCACGGCGGTTCGATCATCTACTACGCCTCATTGCTGGAACTGCAAGGTCACGGTGAAGTGCTGGGCATCGACCTCGACATCCGCCCGCACAACCGTGAAGCGATCGAAAGCCACCCGATGGCCAAGCGCATCAAGATGATCGAAGGTTCGAGCATCGACCCGGCCATCGCCGCTCAGGTGCAGGCTGCGGCCAAAGGCAAGAAGGTCATTCTGGTGCTCGACTCCAACCACACCCACGACCACGTGCTCGAAGAGCTGCGCCTGTATGCGCCGCTGGTCTCGGTCGACAGCTACTGCGTGGTGATGGACACCGTGGTCGAAGACATGCCGGCCGATTTCTTCCCGGATCGTCCATGGGGCCCGGGCGACAATCCGAAAACCGCGGTGTGGAAGTACCTGGAAGAGAACCAGGACTTCGAGATCGACCAGCAGTTGCAGAACAAGCTGCTGATCACCGTGGCGCCGGACGGCTATCTGCGTCGCGTTCGTTAATTCGCACCATCACCAAAGCGTTATCTCGGCGAGTCGCCGGTTGTGGAGAGAAGTTATGCAAGGCAAGTACAGTTCTGAACTGGCGCTACCGCTCAACGAGCTGTTGACCGTGGTGCTGATTACTCACAATCGGCCGGCGTTCCTGCGTCGGGCGGTGAAGTATTACAGCAGCTTGCCCTGCCGGATCATGGTGCTGGACTCCACACCCGAGCGGCCGGAGGGGGATTTTTCCGCCGTCGATTACCATCACGTGCCGCAATTCGCCTACTGGGGCATGCAGGCCAAACTGGCGTACGGTGTAGAGCGACTGACCACGCCATACATGGTGCTGGCGGCTGACGACGATTTCATCCTGCACGATTCGCTGGCCGAGTCCGTCGGTTTCCTGCAGGCGAATCAGGACTACGGCATGTGCCACGGCTATTGCCTGATGTACCTGACGCTGTCCGGTGGTGTGAGCTATTACCGTCGCGACAAGAAAGTCCAGGAAGATTATGCGTCCGAGCGGGCTCAGGATCGGGTTATCGACTACATGAGTCAGTACATCCCGCCGTTTTATGCGGTGACCCGTACTGACCTGATGAAAACCTGGCACTCGGCATTGCCGCCGGGGACCAATTTCCAGTGGCAGGAAATCGGCCACGTGTACTTCCTGCTGGCGAGTGCCAAGGCGCGGATTCTGCCGATGCCCTATGTGGTGCGCGAGATCAACTACGGCAATTCCGAGCACAGCACCGAGGTGTATCACTCGTTGACTTACGTCGACGCCAAATCGGTCGCCGAGCGAGAAGCGTTCGCTGAATTCCTCGCGTCGCTGCCGACCGGTATCAAGGATCTTGATGCGCAACAGGGCAAGGCGTTTGCCCTGCAGAGCTTCGAGGCGATGGTCGACAGCCTGCAAAGCGGCCGGGCACTGACGGCGGAGCTGATTATTCAGTCCACCTGGAATCAGTCGCTCAAGAGGCCTGATCGGCGGTTCGGGCCTTTGCAATACGTCGAGATGCCGTTTTACAACCAGCCATTTTTCGATCGTCTGGAACAGTTCGAATTCATGCTGCACGCCATGCCCGCCGGGCGCATTCAACTGCGCGACCTGGAGGGTGTGTGGACTCGTCAGGCGCACTTGCTGCAGGCGCGCAACAACGATACCCCGGAAAGTGTTCTGGATCGCTTGTGGCAGGCGCACGACCTCAATGCGTTCAACCGCACCGTGGTCAAGCGTCTGGCACAACAGCTGGAACTGGCCGGCGAGGACGAAGAAGCGCAGAACATGCGCGACTGGAATGCTCGTCTCGAAGCGTTGACGCTGGAAGACCATCATCAGGTGTTCGACCAGACGCAGTCCGGCCGACTGCTCAAGTGGCTGGATTCGCGTCAGGCCGATGGTGCTCAGTTGGCATCGATTGCCGAGCACCTGTCGGTCAACGGCGGTGGCCCGCAGTTCGGCATCTTCCTGCTGGATCTGGACGATGACATCGACAAGTTGCAGGTCAGCCTCGACAGCCTGCTCGAAGGCCAATGCAAGGCGTTCAGAATTGTCGTGTTCACCACCGGCGAAGCGCCGGCGGCCACCACGGCGCAGAACACTTTGCACTTTGTCCGGGTTACGCCGGCCAACCTGGTCGATAAACTCAATCAGAGTGCCCGTCAGTCGCCGTGCGACTGGGTGCTGCTGGCCGAGGCGGGCGACGAGTTCACCGCCAGTGGTTTGTTGCGCGCCAGCCTGGAGTTGATGTCCGCAGGCGATTGCCGTGCTGTTTCCACCGACGAGATTCAGCGCGGGGAGAAGGGCGCGCTGATGGATGTGTTCCGTCCCGGCTTCAACCTTGACCTGCTCTTGAGCCTGCCGGGCCTGATGGCGCGACACTGGCTGGTTCGGCGTGACGCTTTGATCGAGATAGGCGGCTACCGCGTCGATTTCAACAAGGCGCTGGAATTTGACGTGCTGCTGCGCATCATCGAAGAGCACGGTTTGAACAGCCTGGCCCACCTCGACGAGCCGCTGCTGATCACCGAAGCCGCGTCGCTGGAAGAAAACGCGCATGAGCGTCTGGCGCTGTTGCGCCACCTGGGCAATCGCGGCTACAAGGCCAAGGTCACCTCGGCGGTGCCGGGCATTTATCAGATCGATTACCACCACAGTGATCGTCCTCTGGTATCGATCGTGATTCCGGCCGGCGATGACCTGCCCGCCCTGCAACGCTGTCTCGAAGGGGTGCAACTGCGCACCCGTTATCACCATTACGAGATCCTGATCGCCACCACGGCCACGCAATCGGCCCAGGTCAATGACTGGCTGGGTACGTACCAGCATCCGAAAGTCCAGGTGCTGCGTGCCGATCAATCGCTGAGCGTACCGGCATTGCTCAACGCCGCCAGCCGCCAGGCGCAGGGCGAATACCTGGTATTGCTTGCGGCCGACGCGGAAGTGGTCAACCCGAACTGGCTGGACTCGCTGCTCAACCATGCCCTGCGTCCGGAAATCGGCGTGGTTGGGCCGAAGCTGGTCGATCGCGACGGCAAAGTCAGCCAGGCCGGGCTGATCCTTGGTATGCATGGCGGGGTGGGTTCGGCGTTCGTCGGTGAGAAACATGATGCCGACGGCTATCTGTACCGGTTGTCGGTGGAGCAGAACTGCTCGGCGGTATCGAGCGTGTGCCTGATGGTGCGCAAAGAACTGTTTGAAGCATTGGGTGGTCTGGACGACAGCACATTCGGCGACGCTTTCAACGATGTCGATCTGTGTCTGAAAGCCGCTCAGGCCGGTTACCTCACGGTATGGACGCCGTCGGTGCAGGTCCTGCATCAGGGCGCGATTGCCCAGGCACCCCAGGCACTGGCAGCGCTACAGGAAAAATGGGCCGCCGCGTTCGCTCAGGATCAGGCGTACAACGCCAACCTGAGCCTGAGCGGCAAAGGGTATGGTCTGAACGACAGTGCGTCGCTGGACTGGTCGCAGTTACTCGCTTGAGTCCGTCGGACAAGGAACAGGAATCAGCACATGTTCAACGGTAAATCGATCTTCATCTCCGGCGGCACCGGCTCGTTCGGGCGCAAATTCATTGCCCGTCTGCTTGAGCAATACCAGCCCAAGCGCGTGGTGGTGTTCTCCCGCGATGAGCTCAAGCAGTATGAAATGCAGCAGACGTTCAACGCGCCGTGCATGCGCTACTTTCTCGGTGACGTACGCGACGCCGATCGTCTGCGGCAGGCCATGCGCGGCATCGACTACGTGGTGCACGCGGCGGCGCTCAAGCAGGTGCCGGCGGCGGAGTACAACCCGACCGAATGTATTCGCACCAACGTCAATGGTGCGGAGAACATCATCGCCGCCGCCATCGACAATGGCGTGAAGAAAGTCGTCGCGCTGTCCACCGACAAGGCCGCCAGCCCGATCAACCTGTACGGTGCGACCAAGCTGCTCTCGGACAAGTTGTTCGTCGCCGCCAACAACATTGCCGGCGAACAACAAACGCGTTTTGCCGTGGTGCGCTACGGCAACGTGGCGGGCTCGCGGGGTTCGGTGGTGCCGTTCTTCAGCAAGCTGATTGCCGACGGTGCGCAGGAATTGCCGATCACCGACGAGCGCATGACCCGCTTCTGGATCACTCTGGATCATGGCGTGCAGTTTGTCCTCGACAGCTTTGCGCGGATGCACGGCGGTGAAGTGTTCGTGCCGAAGATCCCGTCGATTCGCATCGTCGATCTGGCGCGGGGCATGGCCGAGCATCTGCCGCACAAGAACGTTGGTATTCGTCCCGGGGAAAAACTGCATGAACTGATGGTGCCGCTGGACGATGCGCGGATGACCCTGGAGTTCGAAGACCACTACACCATCCAGCCTTCCATCCGCTTTACCAGCGTCGATGTCGATTTCTCCATCGACAAGCTCGGCGAACATGGGCGGCCGGTGAGTGAGGATTTCGAATACCGCTCCGACACCAACCCGCACTACCTCTCGGTCGGGCAGATCGCCGAGCTGCACGCGAAGTTGTCGGCATGATTCCCTACGGTCGGCAGAGCGTTGATCAGGCGGACATCGATGCAGTGGTCGAGGTTTTGCAATCGGACTGGCTGACTCAAGGCCCGACTATCGAGCGTTTCGAGCAGGCAATGGCCGAACGATGCCAGGCCGACTTCGCGGTGGCGGTGTGCAACGCCACCGCGGCGCTGCACATCGCTTGCCTCGCTGCCGGCCTTGGCCCGGGTGATCGCTTGTGGACCACGCCGAACACTTTTCTGGCCTCGGCCAACTGCGGGCGCTATTGCGGCGCCGATGTGGATTTCGTCGACATCGATCCGCTGACCTGGAACCTCGATGCCTTCGCCCTCGCCGCGAAGCTCGATCAGGCCGAGCAGGACGGCACGCTGCCGAAAGTGTTGGTGGCGGTGGCGTTCTCCGGGCAGAGCTGTGACCTGCGCAAGATTGCCGAACTGGCCGAGCGCTACAACTTCACGGTGATCGAAGACGCCTCGCACGCGGTGGGCGCCAGCTACGCCGGGCGCCCGGTGGGGTGCGGGGAATTTGCGGCGATGACCGTGTTCAGTTTCCACCCGGTGAAGATCATCACCAGTGCTGAAGGCGGCATGGTCCTGACCAATCGCCCGCAACTGGCCGAGCGTCTGCAACGCCTGCGCAGCCACGGCATGACCCGCGATCCGCAGCAGATGAACGAACCCAGCCACGGCCCGTGGTATTACCAGCAGATCGAGCTGGGCTTCAATTACCGGATCACCGATTTGCAAGCGGCGCTGGGTCTGTCGCAACTGGGCAAACTGGACAGCTTTATCGCCCGTCGCCGCGAACTGGCGGCGCGCTACGACCGTTTGTTGGCCTACCTGCCACTGAGCTTGCCCAGCGCGCAGCCGGAGGCGGAATCGGCGTGGCACCTGTACGTGGTGCGCCTGCAGACCGAGCGCATCGGCCTGACCCACCGTCAGGTGTTCGAAGGCTTGCGTGCCGCCGGCATCGGCGTGAACCTGCACTATATTCCGGTGCATTTGCAGCCGTACTATCGCGACCTGGGCTTTGCCGAAGGTGACTTCCCCGAAGCCGAACGTTATTACGCCGAGGCGATCAGTCTGCCGCTGTATCCGCTGCTCAGTGACGAGCAGCAGGATCATGTGGTCGAGCAATTGCGCCGGCTGACCGAATGAATCCCGCTGCGGCGGCGAATGAGACTGTGCAATGCGTGATCTGAGTGAACAGGAAAAATTCTGGCAGGGCGATTTCGGCAACCAGTACGTCGATCGCAACGTCGGTCAGCCGCTGGTCGCGGCCAACCTGGCGTTGTTCGCCAAGGCCCTGAGCCGCGCCGGGCGCATCGACAGTGTGGTCGAGCTGGGCACCAATGCCGGCAACAACCTGCAGGCGCTGCGTCAACTGCTGCCGCAAAGTGAATTGTTCGGGGTCGAGATCAATGAAAACGCCTGTGCTCAGGCGCGGGCACTGGGCATCGCGCAGATCTGGCACGGCTCGCTGTTCGACTTTCCGCGCGAGCGCAGTTACGACCTGACTCTGAGCAAAGGCGTGCTGATCCATCTGGCGCCGGAGCTGCTGCCGACCGCCTATGCGCAGTTGTATGCGTTGAGCCAGCGCTACATCCTGATCGCCGAATACTACAATCCGGCACCGGTGGAAGTGTCCTATCGCGGCAACAGCGGCAAGCTGTTCAAGCGCGATTTCGCCGGGGAAATGCTCGATCGTTATGCCGATCTGCACTTGCTCGATTACGGCTTTGGTTATCACCGTGACCCACAATTCCCGGTGGACGACATCACCTGGTTCCTGCTGGAAAAACGTCCTTGAACAGCGTCGCAATCATCCCGGCCCGTGGCGGCAGCAAGCGCATCCCGCGCAAGAATCTGTTGCCGTTCGACGGCGTGCCGATGATTGTCCGCTCGATCCGAACGGCGCTCGACAGTGGCCTGTTCGAACAGGTCGTGGTCAGTACCGATGACGCGGAAATTGCTGAGTTGGCGCTGGCCCACGGTGCGCAAGTGCCGTTCCTGCGCCCGGCTGAACTGGCGGATGATTTCACCGGCACCGCTGCGGTGATCGTGCATGCCTTGCAGCAACTGCCAGCCTTCGATTACGCCTGCTGCGTGTACGCCACGGCGCCGTTGTTGCAGGCGCGCTTCCTGCGGCAAGGATTTGAGCTGTTGCAGCAGCACCCGGACAAAGCCTTTGCGTTCTCCGTGTGCAGCTTTGGTTTCCCCGTGCAGCGGGCGCTGACGCTGGACGGGCAGGGCGCATTGACCGCGTTGTACCCGGAATTTCGCCAAACCCGCTCGCAGGATCTGCCCGAGGCCTTTCAGGACGCCGGCCAGTTTTACTGGGGTCGCAGCGAGGCGTGGTTGCGCGGTGAAGTGTTGTATTCGTCCGCGAGTCTGCCGGTCATTCTGCCGCGACATCTGGTGCAGGACATCGACACGCTGGAAGACTGGAAACGCGCCGAATACCTCTACGCCGCGCTCAAGGCCGGCGGAGAACTGCAATGAGAGTGCTGATCCGCGCTGACGCTTCGCCGACCATCGGCAGTGGCCACATTGCCCGTTGCCTGACGCTGGCGCGAGTGCTGCGCAAACAGGGCAGTCATGTCGCGTTTGCCTGTCGGCGGTTGCCCGGGCATCGGCTCGATGCCTTGGCTGCCGAAGGTTTCGAGACCTTCGCCTTGCCGGACGTCTACCTCGACGAAGACCCGCAGCAAGCCATCGAATCGATGCTGCCGTGGCAGGCAGACATCGAGGAGCTGGACGCCTTGCTGGCAGGTCACGGCGCATTCGACTGGATCATCGCCGACCACTACGGCCTCGATCATCATTGGCAAACCGCTGCCCGTCGTTGGGCGCCACGGATTGCGGCGGTGGACGATCTCGCCACCCGCCGCTACAGCGTTGATCTGCTGCTCAATCAGAATCTGTCCGGTCTCAGCGCAAACTATGCGCCGCTGCTGCCCGAAGACTGCCGCACCTTGCTCGGTCCGCGCTACGCCATGCTGCGCGAGGAGTTCGTCTGTCCGGCCATTGCGATCAAGCCCAAGGCGCGCCGGGTGCTGGTGAATTTCGGTGGTTTCGATGCGGCGATGCAGACCCATCACGCGATGTTGGCGCTGAAGGATTTCGCAGAGCTGGAAGTGGATTTCGTCGCCGGTGCAGACAATCCTGCGTGGGCGCAAATGCAGGCACTGGCCGCAACACGGCCGCATTGGCGCCTGCACAGTTTCGTCAGCGATTTCCAGCAACGCATGACCGCGGCCGATCTGTTTATCGGCGCGGGTGGCGGCACCAGTTGGGAGCGTGCAGCCCTCGGCCTGCCAACCCTCTGCATCGCGGTATCGAACAATCAGCAGGCCAACGGCGAAGTCATGGCAGCGGCGGGGGCGCATGTGTTCATGGGCGCCCGCGAGCAGGTCAGCGTCGAACAACTGCGCGACGCCATCGGTTTTGTCGTCGACAATTTCTATCTGCGCCTGAGTCTGGCCGAGCGTTCACGGCAACTGGTCGATGGGCGCGGTGCTTTGCGCGTGGCGGCGGCACTCGCCGGTGCAGTGCTCAAGCTGCGCCTGGCGACTCTGGATGACGCGCAATTGCTGTTCGACGGGCGCAATGCCGAGGCTGTACGCCGTTGGTCACTGGACACGGCTGCAATCGAATGGCCGCAGCACCTGAGCTGGCTGAATGCGAGCCTGCGCAATCCGCAGCGTCTGCTGTTGATTGCCGAGGCCGATGACGGCGCGGTCGGCGTCTTGCGTTATGACTTGCGCGGCTTTGAAGCCGAAGTGTCGCTGTATCTGCTGGAAGGACGGCTCGGTCTCGGCTGGGGCAGGGCGCTCCTGGCGCGAGGCGAGGTATTCGTCCGCGAGCACTGGCCGCAGATGACCGTTGTCACCGCTCAGGTGCTGCCGGGCAATCGCCCCTCTTTGAATGTGTTTCGTGACGCCGGATTCACCCAGAGTGCCTGCGCGTTCACCAAGGTTTTGAAGGATCACCGCGATGAGTAGTTTCAAGATTGGCGAGCGTCTGATCGGTGCCGATGCGCCGCCGTTCATCATTGCCGAGATGAGCGGCAACCATAACCAGTCGCTGGAGGTGGCCCTGCAGATTGTCGAAGCCGCCGCCAAGGCTGGCGCGCACGCCTTGAAGTTGCAGACGTACACCGCGCAGACCATGACCCTGGATCTGGCCGAGGGCGAGTTTTTCATCAAAGACCCGAATAGCCTGTGGGCGGGTACTTCGCTGTACGACCTGTATGAGAAGGCCCACACCCCGTGGGAGTGGCACGCGCCGATTTTCGCCCGGGCCAAAGCGTTGGGCATGCTCGCGTTTTCGACGCCGTTCGATGACACGGCGGTGGACTTTCTCGAAAGCCTCGATGTGCCGGCGTACAAGATCGCCAGTTTCGAAAACACCGACCTGCCGTTGATCCGCCGTGTGGCCGCGACCGGCAAACCGCTGATCATCTCCACCGGCATGGCCAGCATCGCCGAGCTCGACGAAACCGTGCGCGCCGCCCGCGAGGCAGGGTGCAAGGATCTGGTGCTGCTCAAATGCACCAGCACTTACCCGGCAACCCCGCTCAACAGCAATGTGCGCACGATCC
This sequence comes from Pseudomonas sp. IT-93MI4, assembly GCF_949767635.1. Lineage (NCBI taxonomy): Bacteria > Pseudomonadati > Pseudomonadota > Gammaproteobacteria > Pseudomonadales > Pseudomonadaceae > Pseudomonas > Pseudomonas sp. IT-93MI4. The sequence continues at coordinate 159,530 of NZ_CATKPP010000003.1, read as the reverse complement.
CGCATCTGCGTGAGCTGTTCGGTTGCGAGGTGGGTCTTTCCGATCACTCCATGGGCGTTGGCGTGTCTGTGGCCGCTGTGGCGCTCGGGGCGACGGTGGTGGAGAAACACTTCACCCTCGACCGTTCGGCGGGCGGGGTCGACGCCAGTTTCTCGCTGGAGCCGGCGGAACTGGCCAGCCTGGTGGTGGAAACCGAACGCGCCTGGCAGGCCATGGGCCAGGTGCATTACGGCGTCACCGAGGCCGAGCGCAAGTCGCTGGTCTATCGCCGCTCGCTGTACGTCACTGCCGACATGGCGGCCGGTGAAGCCTTTTCCGGGGACAATCTGCGCGCCATTCGCCCAGGTCTGGGTCTGCCGCCCAAGCACACCGAGTCCGTCCTCGGTCGCCGCGCTCGCCAGGCGATCAAACGTGGCACGCCGCTGGACTGGTCGTTGGTCGAATAACCCGATCTGCAACCGATTCGGCAAAATAGCGTGACCTGCGAGTCATAACGCGCATCTTCACTGTATTGTATTGACCGGGGAGATGGCGCCTGGCCGTGTAATCGGTTCCAGTGATAGCCCTTTGCGCTCCCCGTGGCTGCCCTTTGTGGCGGCCGTTTTCTGTTTGTCGGCGCCCCTCGAATCCTTGCGAGCGGTGGTTTTGGGCTGTTTTTTATTGGGAAGCCGTAATGATTGGCATAAAAAGCATTGCGAGCTACGTTCCTGTAGCCGGCGTGGACAATTACGCACAAGGTGCAAAATTCGAGAAGGATGAAGAATTCATCCTCGGCAAAATCGGTTCGGCTTTCCTGCCGCGCAAAGACGCTGAACAGGAAACCTCCGATCTGTGCGTGGAAGCGGCCAATGCGCTGTTTGCCAGCAACCCTGAACTGAAGCGTGAATCGATCGACGCGCTGATCGTCGTCACCCAGAACGGTGACGAAGAAGGTCTGCCGCACACCGCGGCGATCGTCCAGGACAAGCTCGGTCTGCCGACTAATGTCGCGGCGTTCGATATTTCCCTGGGCTGCTCCGGTTACGTCTACGGCATCTACGCGATCAAGGGCTTCATGGAAGCCGCCGGCCTGAAGAACGGCCTGCTGATCACCGCTGACCCGTATTCGAAAATCGTCGACCCGGAAGACCGCAACACCACCATGCTCTTCGGCGATGCCGCCACCGCGACCTGGATGGGCGAAGATCCTTCATGGGCGCTGGGCAAGGCCAAGTTCGGCACCGACGGTTCCGGCGCACCGCACCTGAAAGTCACCGATGGCGTGTTCTTCATGAACGGCCGTCAGGTGTTCAACTTCGCGCTGCTCAAAGTCCCGGCGCACTTGCACGAATTGCTCGACGACTCCGGCCTCAAGGCTGACGACATCGACGCCTTCTGCATTCACCAGGGCAGTGCGGCGATTGTCGATGCGGTGGCCCGCCGTTTCGAAGGCGAGCCGGAGAAGTTCATCAAGGACATGGTCGAGACCGGCAATACGGTGTCGTCGAGCATCCCGCTGCTGCTGGAAAAACACGTACTCGATTCCGACTGGCAGCGCATTGCCCTGAGCGGTTTCGGTGTCGGTCTGTCGTGGGGCTCGGCGATCATCTATCGTCCTTGAGTTGGTCAAAAACGGCGGATACAAAAATAGCGTTCAAGGTTACCCTTGAACGCTATTTTTTTGCCTGAATGGAGCGCTAGGCGGCATGAGCGAGTTTTTCCAACCCAACGCCCAGGTCATCCAGCAACGCTGGCCGGCGTTGTTCGAGCGGCTGATGGCGGAAGACAGTTCAGCTCTTCAGGCCGAGCTGGTGCAGGGCTTGGGCTCGACGCTCAGCGTCAATGGCATTCAACTGACCAGTCGCCACGACCGGGTCCACGAAGCCCGCATCCAGGCTGCCAGTCTGGCGGAAAAGCCGCAGTTGCACGTCTATGGCACCGGCCTCGGCGATTTGCCAACGGTGCTGCTGGAGCGCGCCGGCCTTGAGCGGTTGTACGTGCATATCCTCAATGGCGCGTTGTTCGCGCTGGTGCTGCAACTGCTCGATCAGCGCCAATGGCTGGAAGATCCGCGTGTGCAGCTGTTCTATGCCGGTGATCTGTCAGACATCTGCACACCGTTTTTCGCCCTGCCGGCCGAGATGCTGCTGGCTGATGACTTCAACGCGAAGATCCGCGATCGGCTGGTCAGCGAAGTGCACCTGAGCTTCAACAATCGTGAGTTCGATCCGCACTTGCCGTTCATTCAACAGCGTTTGCAGGACTGCCTGCCGGTGTTGCTCGGCGATGATGATGTGGCGCAGTTGTTCGGCAGCGCCAATGGCCGGGAAATCTATGTGATCGGCACCGGGCCGACGCTGGAAGGGCATTTCCAGCGTCTGGCGGCGGTGCATGCGCAGGCTGAACGTCCATTGTTGATGTGCGTCGATACCGCTTACCGGCCACTGCGCGAACACGGCATCGTCCCGGATCTGGTGGTCACCATCGATCAGCGCATCAGCTTCCGGCATTTGCCGTTCGAGGACTCCGCTGGCATCCCGCTGGTGTATCTGCCTATGAGCGATCCTGCGGTGCTGACCGCCTGGAAAGGCAAGCGCTATGGCGGTTACTCGGCCAGCCCGGTGTACGCCGCGTTGCGTGAGCAATACCCGCGCGGACAACTGCATGTCGGTGGCAGCGTGATTCATCCGGCGGTGGATCTGGCGGTGAAGATGGGCGCGTCGCGCATTACCCTGTTTGGCGCTGACTTCGCGTTCCCGATGAACAAGACCCATGCCGGTTGGAATGACGGTGATCTGGGCCCCGGTGTTGATCAGGCGCGGCATTGGGTGCAGGACGGCCATGGCCAGCGGGTCAGCACCCAGCTGAATTTTCGCGGCTATCTGTGCGTACTGGAGCGCTATATCGCCGCGCATCCGCAGGTGCAGTTTTTCAACAGCAGTCGAGCGGGCGCACTGATCGCCGGGACGCAGTTCAATCAGGAGTTTGTGCAATGAAGACGATTGAGCGCTGCGTCGACGAGTGCCGCCACTGCGCCGGGCTGTTTCGTCTAGGGCGTGATGTCGAGGCGGCGCTGGATATGGTCGAGGTGTTCGAGGGCGCGCAGCAGTTGTTGATAGCTGCGTCTACGCCGATTCAGCAGGACTGGTCCTTTGTACTCACGCACATGCTCGATTGTCAGGAGCGTCAGGACTGGTTGGGGCTGGCTGACTGGATGGAGTACGAGTTGATCGAAGTGTTGCAAAAAGCACGATCGGCAAAATGAGCGACCGCACTGGCCCGCGGCTTTGCGCGCGGGTCGGTTTTATGGCGTCATTTTTTCGCAGGTGGGGGGCGCTAAGCCCTTGTTTTCTCGGGGGTGGCAGGGTGATGGCAAATTTTTTTCAAAAAGCCCTCAAGCAACTTGCCAACCCGACGATAACTATTACGAAGGTTCTCTAGGCCATTCCAGGCGGTTGCCAGGGCCGGAAGCCGCAGTACCCAACCAACGAGGAATTCGTCATGGCTTTAACAGTAAACACCAACACCACGTCGCTGAACGTTCAAAAGAACCTGAACCGCGCTTCCGACGCTCTGTCGACTTCGATGCAGCGCCTGTCTTCCGGCCTGAAAATCAACAGCGCAAAAGACGACGCTGCTGGCCTGCAGATCTCGAACCGTATGTCTTCGCAGATCCGTGGTAACACCCAAGCCATCCAGAACGCCAACGACGGTATCTCCGTTGCTCAGACCGCTGAAGGCGCTCTGCAAGCTTCGACCGACATCCTGCAGCGTATGCGTGAACTGGCTGTTAAAGCACGTAACGGCACCAACGGCACTGCTGACCAGACCGCAACCAACGCTGAATTCGCTCAGATGTCTGACGAAATCACCCGTATCTCGGCTGCTACCAACCTGAACGGCAAAAACCTGCTGGACGGTTCGGCTGGTACTGTAACCCTGCAAGTTGGCGCAAACACCGGTTCGGCTAACCACATCGACCTGGTACTGAGCTCCAAGTTCGACGCCGTCAGCCTGTCCGTAGGTAGCGGTACTGTAGTTCTGACTGGTACCACCGGTACTGGCGCTGGTTCTGCTTCGCAGAACATCGACAACGCGATCACTGCAATCGACGCCGCTATCGCTGCAATCGGTGCAACTCGTGCCAGCCTGGGTGCTTCGCAAAACCGTCTGACCAGCACCATCCAGAACTTGCAGAACATCACCGAGAACACCACTGCTGCACAAGGTCGCGTACAAGATACCGACTTCGCCGCAGAGACTGCTAACCTGACCAAGCAGCAAACCCTGCAACAGGCTTCGACCTCTGTTCTGGCTCAAGCCAACCAACTGCCTTCCGCTGTACTGAAGCTGCTTCAGTAATTTCGGAATGAGTTTGGGCGGGAGGGTGCGCTGGTCGCGCTCTCTCGCTTTTTTACGTTAGGAGGTGATGAGCATGGACATGAGCGTAAAGCTTAACGTGTCTTATCCGGCTCCCAAGCCAGCGACGCCTGTTGCTGATAAGCCGTCGGAGACGCCAAAGGCTGTACCGGCCGACGCACCGGTCGCTGACAGGAAAAGTCAGCAAACGGATGACGCCAAGTTGAAACTGGCCGTGCAAGAGATCGAGAAGTTCGTTCAATCGATCAAGCGTAACCTGGAGTTCTCGATCGACGAGCACTCTGGCAAGGTCATCGTCAAGGTGATCGCAAGCGAGACGGGTGAGGTCGTACGCCAGATCCCCTCCGCAGAAGCACTCAAGCTCGCAGACAGCCTCGCCAACGCAAGCCATGTGTTGTTCGACGCCAAAGTCTGATAGCTGGCATGAATAGTGTTTGTCTTTCTTGAATGACGCCTGGATGGGTCAAAAGTCTGGCAACAATCTGAAGGGAGATGCACATGGCAAGTCCAATTCTACCGGGTTCCGGACTGGGTTCCGGCCTGGACATCGGCGCGATCGTGACCGCGCTGGTCAACGCCGACAAGTCGCCGAAGCAGACGCAGATTGATTCCGCGACCAAGACCAATACCCTGAAGATTTCCGGTGTCGGTACGTTGAAGAGTGCGCTGACCGCGTACCAGACGGCGATGACCAACCTGGGCAGCAAGACCAACCCGGCATTTGCCGGCTTCACGGCGACCTCGAGCAACACAGCGATTCTCGGCGCCACCTCCGATAACACCGCGGTGTCGGGGACTTACAACGTTGTTGTCAATCAATTGGCCACTGGCTCGAAAGTTGCCAGCGCTTCTTTCGCCGGCGGTGCTGCCAGTGCCATTCCGAGTGGTACCCTGAAAATCAGTCAGAATGGCACTGATTACAATGTCACGATCCCGGCCAATGCGACCTTGCAGAGCACCCGTGACGCAATCAACACGGCTCAGGGCTCAAATGGTATTTCTGCCAACATCGTGACCGACAGCAGCGGTGCTTCACGCCTGGTGATCAGCTCGAACAAGACGGGCGCAGGTACCGACCTCTCTGTCAGCGGGATTGCCGGTCTGGAGATCGACGGTACTCAGCCGATGGGTACCAATCCGGCGGCAGGCGCCTCTGGCAACGTCAATGGCCCTGCACAAGATGCCAAGGTGACCATCGACGGCCTGCAGGTTTCCAGCAAGAGCAATACGGTCAGTGGTGCAATCAGCGGCCTGACCCTGAATCTGACCACTGTCAGTCCTCTCGTTGGTGGCGTTGCCACGCCGACCGTTGTCAGCGTCGATACCAACACCAAGGGGCTGCAGGCGTCGGTTCAGGCGTTTGTTGACGCCTACAACACCCTGAAGACCACCATCGACACGCTTTCCAAGGCTACGCCTGATGAAGACGGCAAACTGACAGTGCAGGCGGCGTTTACCGGTGACTCGTTGCCGCGTTCGCTGATCGCCGACATCCGTGGCCAGTTGACTGCTCCTGGTGCTGGTGCAAAGGGTTCTTTGTCCTATCTGTCGGAGATCGGTGTGATGACCGACCGCAACACCGGCAACCTGACATTTGATACTGCTGCGTTCACCAAAACCATGGCTCAGCCCGGCAAGGCTGGCCAGGTGCAGCAGATGTTCACCGGGACCGACGACACCAACGGTCTGCTGGCGCGCATGAACAAGGCAGTGGATCCGTATCTGAAGGCGCCTGCCGGTAGCGCCCCTACTGCCGTAGGCCTGCTTGATCAGCGCATGTCCATCCTGAACAACAACACCAAGAGCCTGACCAGCCAGCAATTGGCGCTGGATCTGCGTGTTGCCAACCTGACCAAGACGTTGACTGCCAAGTACAACGCCATGGACTTGCTGGTAGGGCAGATGAAGGCGACGGCGAGCAATATCACGTCGTTCTTCAGCTCGCTGAACGCTCAGCAATCCGCGAAGTAACAGGCAATAACGACAAAAACCCGGCTACGCTTTATCGGCGTGCGCCGGGTTTTTGTCTTTTGATCTAAAGTTCTGTGATTCGTTGGCGATACACTGGTTATACGAGTCATTGTGGCAATGAGGTAGAACATGAACCCAATGTTAGCCCTTCGGCAATATCAGAAAGTCGGCGCGCACGCCCAGACCTCCGAGGCGAGCCCGCACCGTCTGGTGCAAATGCTGATGGAAGGCGGGTTGGCCCGCATCGCTCAGGCCAAGGGTGCCATCGAGCGCAAGGATATTCCTGGCAAGTGCACCTCGATCAGCAAGGCCATTGGCATTGTCAGCGGGCTGCGCGAAGGTCTGGATCTGGAAAAATGTGCCGATGAACTGGCCGATCTGGACGGGCTGTACATCTACATGATGAAGCGTCTCGCCGAGGCCAACATCACCAGCGATCCGCGCATTCTCGATGAGGTCGCCGGCTTGCTGAGCACGGTAAAAGAAGGCTGGGATGCCATCGCCCCCGAGCCTGCTCCGCAGTTTTAAAGGAGAGCACCATGAGTCTTGTATTGCAGCGAATCGCCGACACCCGTGAAGCGCTGGTCAGTGCGCTGGCCGAACGCAACTGGGAAGCCATTGGCGAGCTGGATCTGGCTTGCCGTTCCTGCATGGAAGACGTCATGGCCGAGGCCTCGCTGGATGAGGAGGCCTTGCGCAGTAACCTTGAGGAATTGCTCCATGTCTACAAGGAGCTTCTGGAGGCGGCGATGGGTGAGCGGCAGGCGATAGCCAATGAGATGTCGCAGATCACCCAAGCGCAAAAGGCGGCAAAGGTTTACCATCTGTTTGGTTAATTAACCCCCAGTTAATCCAGACATGTGCGCCATAAATTTGACTGTGCACGGTTTTTTGACTTAACTAGTGGCTGTTTTCAGATTTCAGGCGTCTACAGGCACAAGGTGTCCTGCAAGCGTCTCGCTTGCCCCATTTTTCGGGCATTGAGTTGACTAGGGAAGTTGCTATTGCATGTGGCGTGAAACCAAAATTCTGCTGATCGATGACGATAGCGTCCGCCGCCGCGACCTGGCGGTGATTTTAAATTTTCTCGGCGAAGAAAATTTACCCTGCGGCAGCCATGACTGGCAGCAGGCTGTCGGCTCTTTGTCATCGAGTCGTGAAGTCATCTGTGTACTGATCGGGACGGTAAATGCTCCGGGTGCACTTTTGGGCTTGTTAAAGACACTCTCGACGTGGGATGAGTTCCTTCCGGTTTTGCTGATGGGCGATAATTCTTCCGTCGACCTGCCGGAAGATCAGCGCCGCCGGGTGCTTTCGACCCTGGAAATGCCGCCCAGCTACAGCAAACTGCTCGACTCCCTGCACCGTGCCCAGGTCTATCGCGAGATGTACGACCAGGCCCGCGAGCGCGGTCGTCATCGCGAGCCCAACCTGTTCCGCAGCCTTGTCGGCACCAGCCGGGCGATTCAGCACGTCCGGCAGATGATGCAGCAAGTGGCTGATACCGACGCCAGCGTGCTGATCCTCGGCGAGTCCGGCACCGGCAAGGAAGTGGTTGCGCGCAACCTGCATTACCACTCCAAGCGTCGCGACGCGCCTTTCGTGCCGGTCAACTGCGGGGCGATCCCGGCAGAGCTGCTGGAAAGCGAACTGTTTGGCCACGAGAAGGGCGCCTTCACCGGTGCGATCACCAGCCGTGCCGGGCGTTTCGAACTGGCCAACGGCGGTACGCTGTTCCTCGACGAAATCGGCGATATGCCGCTGCCGATGCAGGTCAAGCTGCTGCGCGTGCTGCAGGAACGCACTTTCGAACGCGTGGGCAGCAACAAGACCCAGAGCGTCGACGTGCGCATCATTGCCGCGACCCACAAGAATCTCGAAAGCATGATCGAGATCGGCACCTTCCGCGAAGACCTCTACTATCGCCTGAACGTGTTCCCGATCGAGATGGCGCCGCTGCGTGAGCGCGTCGAAGACATCCCGCTGCTGATGAACGAACTGATCTCGCGCATGGAACACGAAAAGCGCGGTTCGATCCGTTTCAACTCGGCCGCGATCATGTCGCTGTGCCGTCACGGCTGGCCGGGCAACGTCCGCGAGCTGGCCAACCTGGTGGAACGCATGGCGATCATGCATCCGTACGGGGTGATCGGCGTGGTCGAGTTGCCGAAGAAATTCCGCTACGTCGACGACGAAGACGAGCAGATGGTCGACAGCCTGCGCAGCGATCTCGAAGAGCGCGTGGCGATCAACGGTCATACGCCGGACTTTACCGCCAACGCGATGCTGCCGCCGGAAGGCCTGGACCTCAAGGACTACCTCGGTGGTCTGGAACAGGGCCTGATCCAGCAGGCGCTGGACGACGCCAATGGCATCGTGGCGCGTGCCGCCGAACGCCTGCGTATTCGTCGCACCACGTTGGTGGAGAAGATGCGCAAGTACGGCATGAGCCGGCGCGAAGGAGACGAACAGGCGGATGATTGACGCCTGTTTTTCAACGCCTTCATTTATAAGCAGTTTTTTTTAGGCACGGGTATTGCTACATCCCTCGCAACGTTCCGTTTAACTGACGGTCAGCCAAGCGAGAGAACACAATGCCCCACGCCCAGATGTCATCTGCCTCCCATGCCGAGGGGCAACCGTCGTCCGTAGAGCAGGCGAGCCGTCAGGGTCTTGAGCACGCGTTCGCGCTGTTCAATCAGATGTCCAGTCAACTGACCGATTCCTACAGCATGCTTGAAGCCCGGGTTACCGAGCTCAAGGGCGAGCTGGCGGTGGTCAGTGCCCAGCGCATGCAAGAGCTGGCCGAAAAAGAACGCTTGGCCAACCGCCTGCAAAACCTTCTTGATCTGTTGCCCGGTGGCGTCATCGTGATCGACGGCCACGGCATGGTGCGCGAAGCCAACCCGGCGGCGATCGATTTGTTGGGGCTGCCGCTGGAAGGCGAGTTGTGGCGCCACGTCATCGCCCGTTGCTTCGCCCCGCGTGAAGACGACGGTCATGAAATTTCTCTGAAAAACGGTCGACGCCTGTCGATTGCCACCCGCTCGCTGGATGCCGAGCCGGGGCAGTTGGTGCTGCTCAACGACCTGACAGAAACCCGCCACCTTCAAGATCAACTGGCGCGCCACGAGCGTCTGTCGTCGCTGGGACGCATGGTCGCCTCGCTGGCCCATCAGATCCGCACGCCATTGTCCGCTGCGTTGCTCTACGCCAGTCATTTGACTGAGCAGGAATTGCCCGTCGCCACCCAGCAGCGCTTCGCCGGCCGTCTCAAAGAACGCCTGCATGAGCTGGAGCATCAGGTGCGCGACATGTTGGTGTTCGCCCGTGGCGAGCTGCCACTGACCGACCGCATCACCCCGAATACTCTGATGCAGGCGCTGCAAGCGGCGGCGCTGACTCATGTGCAGGATCTGCCAATCCGCTGGCAGTGCGACAGCCATGCCGGCGAACTGCTGTGCAACCGCGACACCCTGGTCGGGGCGATTCTCAATCTGATCGAAAACGCGATTCAGGCCAGCGATGGCAACGTGCGCCTGAAGGTGCACTGCTACACCCGCGACAACAGCCTGCGCCTGTGCGTCAGCGACAGTGGCAGCGGCATTGATCCGCTGGTGCTCGAGCGTCTCGGCGAACCGTTTTTCACCACCAAAGTCACCGGCACCGGGCTGGGCCTGACCGTGGTCAAGGCAGTGGCGCGAGCGCATCAGGGAGAATTGCAGCTGCGCTCGCGGGTCGGGCGCGGCACGTGCGCGCAGGTGATCCTGCCGCTGTTTTCCGCTGTACACGGAGCTGAGTAAACGTCATGGGCATCAAGGTTTTGCTGGTCGAGGATGACCGCTCGTTGCGCGAAGCGCTGGCCGACACGCTGTTGCTGGCGGGCCACGACTACCATGCAGTCGGCAGCGCCGAAGAGGCGTTGCAGGCGGTCGAGCGCGAAGCGTTCAGTCTGGTGGTCAGCGACGTCAACATGCCCGGCATGGATGGCCATCAACTGCTCGGTTTGCTGCGTGCGCGGCAGCCGCAATTGCCGGTGTTGCTGATGACTGCGCATGGCGCGGTCGAGCGCGCAGTGGATGCGATGCGTCAGGGCGCAGCGGATTATCTGGTCAAGCCGTTCGAGCCAAAGGCTCTACTGGACCTGGTGTCGCGACATGCCTTGGGCAGCATCAGCACCACAGATTGCGAAGGTCCGGTGGCGGTCGAGCCGGCCAGCGCGCAGTTGCTCGAACTGGCGGCGCGGGTGGCGCGCAGTGATTCCACAGTGTTGATCTCCGGCGAGTCCGGTACCGGCAAGGAAGTGTTGGCGCGTTATATCCACCAGCATTCCCATCGTGCCAATCAGCCGTTCATCGCGATCAACTGCGCGGCGATTCCCGACAACATGCTCGAGGCCACGCTGTTCGGCCACGAGAAAGGCTCGTTCACCGGCGCCATCGCGGCGCAGGCCGGCAAATTCGAGCAGGCCGATGGCGGCACCATTCTGCTCGACGAGATTTCCGAGATGCCCTTGGGCCTGCAAGCCAAGTTGTTGCGGGTGCTGCAGGAGCGTGAAGTCGAGCGCGTCGGTGCGCGCAAGCCGATCACCCTGGACATTCGCGTGGTCGCCACCACTAACCGTGATCTGGCCGGCGAAGTGGCGGCGGGGCGTTTCCGTGAAGACCTTTTTTACCGTCTGTCGGTTTTCCCCCTGGCCTGGCGTCCACTTCGCGAGCGCACTGCCGATATCTTGCCGCTGGCCGAGCGGTTGCTGAACAAACACGTCAATAAAATGAAGCATGCGGCGGCGAAACTTTCGCCAGAAGCCCAGGCTTGCCTGACCCACTACCCGTGGCCGGGCAACGTGCGTGAGCTGGATAACGCGATTCAACGCGCGCTGATTCTGCAGCAGGGCGGTTTGATCCAGCCGCAGGATTTCTGCCTGACCGGCGCAGTGACCTACACCGCGGCGCCGGTGCAACCGCTGGTGCGCGAAATCGAAGTCGAGGCTGAATCCGCCGGGGCGCTGGGCGATGACCTGCGGCGCCGGGAGTTCCAGATGATCATCGATACCCTGCGCACCGAGCGTGGCCGGCGCAAGGAGGCTGCGGAAAAGCTCGGTATCAGCCCGCGTACCCTGCGTTACAAACTGGCGCAGATGCGTGATGCCGGGATGGACGTCGAAGGTTATCTGTTCGCCACCTGAAACTCGCCGCGAACAATGTGGAGCGAGCCTGCTCGCGAAGAGGGTGTGTCATTCAAGCTTGTGTGCGCCTTCGCGAGCAGGCTCGCTCCCACAGTTGTTTTTCAGTGTTTGTAGTTGAGCCACAGCCTCTAGCCGCTTTTATGAAACAAGACCAGCCGAGCTGGCACCCTTGTTGCTAACACCTGTGTACCCGCCGAGTGAGTGTCAAAAAATTGCGGGCCGCCCAAGAGAGTAGACCATGAGCCAAGGTATTGAATTCAATCGGTTGATGATGGACATGAAGGCCATGAAAATGGACGCCATGGCCACGCCGAAAACGACTGCCGCCGTCCCTGAACTGGCAGGCAGCAGCTTTTCCGACATGCTCGGTCAGGCCATCAACAAAGTCAGCGATACCCAACAGGCGTCGACTCAGTTGGCCAACGCATTTGAAATCGGCAAGAGCGGCGTCGATCTGACGGACGTGATGATCGCCTCGCAGAAAGCCAGCGTGTCGTTCCAGGCTCTGACCCAGGTGCGCAACAAGCTGGTTCAGGCTTATCAAGACATCATGCAGATGCCGGTTTAAGGACGAGATTGAGTCATGGCAGAAGCAGTCGCCGATAACGTTCCGGCCAAGGCCACCCCGATAGACGGCAAACCGCCGCTGTTCGGCCTGTCCTTCCTGGAAAACCTCTCCGAGATGACCATGCTGCGTCAGGTGGGCCTGTTGGTCGGCCTGGCTGCGAGCGTGGCGATTGGCTTTGCCGTGGTGCTGTGGTCGCAGCAGCCGGATTACCGTCCGTTGTACGGCAGCCTTGCCGGCATGGACGCCAAGCAGGTCATGGACACCCTGGCCTCCGCCGACATCCCTTACACCGTCGAGCCGAACTCCGGCGCCTTGCTGGTCAAGGCTGACGACCTGTCCCGTGCGCGGATGAAACTCGCGGCCGCTGGTGTCACTCCCAGCGACGGCAACATCGGTTTCGAAATCCTCGACAAGGAACAGGGTCTGGGCACCAGCCAGTTCATGGAAGCGACGCGTTACCGTCGCGGTCTCGAAGGCGAACTGGCGCGCACCATCTCCAGCCTGAACAACGTCAAGGGCGCCCGCGTGCACCTGGCGATTCCGAAGAGTTCGGTGTTCGTGCGTGATGAGCGCAAGCCAAGCGCTTCGGTACTGGTCGAGCTGTACTCCGGGCGTTCGCTGGAGCCGGGTCAGGTGGTCGCGATCATCAACCTGGTGGCGACCTCCGTGCCTGAGCTGAGCAAATCGCAGATCACCGTCGTCGATCAGAAGGGCAACCTGCTCTCCGATCAGGCGGAGAACTCCGAAATGACCATGGCTGGCAAGCAGTTCGATTACAGCCGCCGCATGGAAAGCATGCTGACTCAGCGCGTGCACAACATTCTGCAGCCGGTACTGGGCAACGATCGCTACAAGGCTGAAGTGTCGGCCGACATCGATTTCAGTGCCGTCGAATCAACTGCCGAGCAGTTCAACCCGGACCAGCCGGCATTGCGCAGCGAGCAGTCGGTCAACGAACAACGCACCGCCAGCAATGGCCCGCAAGGTGTGCCGGGTGCCCTGAGCAACCAGCCGCCAGCGCCGGCCTCGGCCCCGCAAACCACCGGTGGTGCGCAAGGCTCTACCGGCATGATTCAGCCAGGTCAGCCACTGGTCGATGCCAACGGTCAGCAGATCATGGACCCGGCCACCGGCCAGCCAATGCTCGCGCCGTACCCGGCGGACAAGCGTCAACAATCCACCAAGAACTTCGAGCTCGACCGTTCCATCAGCCACACCAAACAGCAGCAGGGTCGCCTGAATCGTCTGTCGGTGTCGGTGGTGGTCGACGATCAGGTCAAGGTCAATGCGGCCAACGGTGAAACCACCCGCGCGCCGTGGAGCGCCGATGAACTGGCGCGCTTCACCCGTCTGGTGCAGGACGCGGTCGGCTTCGATGCCAGCCGTGGTGACAGCGTCAGCGTGATCAACATGCCGTTCTCCGCCGAACGCGGTGAAGTGGTTGCCGATATTCCGTTCTACTCCCAGCCATGGTTCTGGGACATCGTCAAACAAGTGCTGGGTGTGTTGTTCATCCTGGTGCTGGTGTTTGGTGTGCTGCGTCCGGTGTTGAACAACATCACCGGCGGCGGCAAAGGCAAGGAGCTGGCCGGTCTGGGCAGCGACGTGGAACTCGGTGGCATGGGCGGCCTGGACGGCGACCTGGCCAACGACCGCGTGAGCCTCGGTGGTCCGCAGAGCATTCTGTTGCCGAGCCCGAGTGAGGGTTACGACGCACAACTGAATGCAATCAAGAGCTTGGTGGCCGAGGATCCGGGTCGCGTGGCTCAGGTCGTGAAAGAGTGGATTAACGCAGATGAGTGATAACCGAGCCGCAACCGTCAAACTGAACAAGGTCGACAAAGCCGCGATTCTGCTGCTGTCCCTGGGTTCGACCGATGCCGCGCAAGTGCTGCGCCACATGGGCCCGAAAGAGGTTCAGCGGGTCGGTGTGGCCATGGCCCAGATGGGCAACGTCCATCGCGAGCAGGTCGAGCAGGTCATGAGCGAGTTCGTCGACATCGTCGGCGACCAGACCAGCCTCGGCGTCGGCTCCGACGACTACGTGCGCAAAATGCTTACCCAGGCGCTGGGTGAAGACAAGGCCAACGGCCTGATCGACCGCATCCTGCTCGGTGGCAACACCAGCGGCCTCGACAGCCTGAAATGGATGGAGCCGCGCGCTGTTGCCGACGTGATCCGTTACGAACACCCGCAGATCCAGGCGATCGTGGTGGCGTACCTCGATCCGGATCAGGCCGGTGAAGTACTGGGCAACTTTGACCACAAGGTGCGTCTGGACATCATCCTGCGCGTCTCGTCGTTGAATACCGTGCAACCGGCGGCGCTGAAAGAGCTGAACCAGATTCTCGAGAAGCAGTTCTCCGGCAACTCGAATGCCTCGCGCACCACCCTGGGTGGCATCAAGCGTGCGGCGGACATCATGAACTTCCTCGACAGCTCGATCGAAGGCCAGCTCATGGACTCGATCCGCGAAGTCGACGAAGACCTGTCCGGTCAGATCGAAGACCTCATGTTCGTGTTCAACAACCTGGCCGACGTCGACGACCGTGGCATCCAGGCGTTGTTGCGCGAAGTGTCCTCCGACGTGCTGGTGCTGGCCCTCAAGGGTTCGGACGAAGGCGTCAAGGAGAAGATCTTCAAGAACATGTCCAAACGTGCGGCCGAACTGTTGCGCGACGACCTCGAGGCCAAAGGCCCAGTGCGCGTCAGCGACGTGGAAACCGCGCAGAAAGAAATCCTCACCATTGCCCGTCGCATGGCCGAAGCCGGCGAAATCGTGCTCGGTGGCAAGGGCGGCGAGGAAATGATCTAAGCCCATGGACAAGCATGACGAGTCAGTAACGGATCTGATCCGCGCCCGCGATGTCCGTGGTTTCGAATCCTGGGCACTGCCCAGCTTCGATCCGCCGAAACCGGAACCCGAGCCGGAACCGGAGCCCGAACCGCCGGAAATGGAAGAAGTGCCGCTGGAAGAAGTCCAGCCACTGACCCTGGAAGAACTCGAAAGCATCCGTCAGGAGGCTTACAACGAGGGCTTTGGCATCGGCGAGAAGGAAGGTTTTCACAGCGCCACGCTCAAGGTGCGGCAGGAAGCCGAAGTGGCGCTGGCGGCAAAACTGGCCAGCCTCGAGCAACTGATGACCCACCTGTTCGAGCCGATTGCCGAGCAAGACACCCAGATCGAAAAGTCGCTGGTCGACCTCGTGCAACACATCACCAGACAGGTGATCAAGCGCGAACTGGCCATCGATTCCAGCCAGATCGAACACGTCATGCGTGATGCGCTCAAGCTGCTGCCGTTGGGCGTGGACAACGTGCGTCTGTACGTCAATCCGCAGGACTTCGAACAAGCCAAGGCCTTGCGCGAGCGTCATGAGGAATCCTGGCGCATCGTCGAAGACGACTCGCTGCTGCCGGGCGGTTGCCGGGTTGAAACCGAGCACAGCCGCATCGACGCCAGCATCGAGACCCGCGTGACCCAAGTCATGGCCAAACTGTTTGACCAGTTGCACGAACAGGCTCTGCACCCGGCCGCGCCGGACCTGAGTCTGGACATTCCTGAAGAAAGCCAACTGGCGGCTGCGCCTGAAGAGCCGCTCGCGGACACCCCCGATGCGCCTTGAACGCACCAGTTTCGCCAAGCGCCTCAGCACCTATGCCGACGCCACTGAAATCGCCGGCGCGCCGATTCTCGAAGGCCGCCTGCTGCGCATGGTCGGCCTCACCCTCGAAGCCGAAGGCCTGCGCGCCGCCATGGGCACGCGCTGCCTGGTCATCAATGACGACAGCTATCACCCGTCCCAGGTGGAAGCGGAAGTCATGGGTTTTTCCGGCAGCAAAGTCTTTCTGATGCCGGTCGGCAGCGTCGCCGGCATTGCCCCGGGCGCCCGTGTGGTGCCGCTGGCCGAAACCGGGCGCCTGCCGATGGGCATGAGCATGCTCGGTCGCGTACTCGACGGCGCCGGACGTGCACTGGACGGCAAGGGCGGGATGAAGGCTGAAGACTGGGTGCCGATGGACGGCCCGACAATCAACCCGCTCAACCGCGACCCGATTCACGAACCGCTGGACGTCGGCATCCGTTGCATCAACGGTCTGCTGACGGTCGGGCGTGGTCAGCGTCTGGGTCTGTTCGCCGGTACCGGTGTCGGTAAATCGGTGCTGCTGGGCATGATGACCCGCTTCACCGAGGCCGACATTATCGTCGTCGGTCTGATCGGTGAGCGGGGTCGAGAAGTTAAGGAGTTCATCGAGCACATCCTCGGTGAAGAAGGCCTCAAGCGTTCGGTGGTCGTCGCCTCGCCGGCGGACGATGCGCCGCTGATGCGTCTGCGCGCGGCGATGTATTGCACGCGCATCGCCGAGTATTTCCGCGACAAGGGCAAAAACGTTCTGTTGCTGATGGATTCGCTGACCCGTTTCGCCCAGGCCCAGCGGGAAATCGCCCTGGCCATCGGTGAGCCGCCAGCGACCAAGGGCTATCCGCCCTCGGTGTTCGCCAAACTGCCGAAACTGGTGGAGCGTGCCGGTAATGCGGAGAAGGGCGGCGGTTCGATCACCGCGTTCTACACCGTATTGTCCGAAGGCGATGACCAGCAGGACCCGATTGCCGACTCGGCGCGGGGCGTGCTCGACGGCCACATCGTGTTGTCCCGGCGTCTGGCCGAGGAAGGGCACTACCCGGCCATCGACATCGAAGCGTCGATCAGCCGGGTGATGCCGGCCGTGGTCTCGGCGGAGCACATGCAGCGCGCGCAGTATTTCAAGCAGCTGTGGTCGCGCTATCAGCAGAGCCGCGATCTGATCAGCGTCGGCGCTTACGTCGCCGGTGGCGACCGCGAGACCGATCTGGCGATCTCGCTGCAACCGCAACTGACTCGCTACCAGCGACAGGGCCTCAACGACAAGATCAACATGGGCGAGAGCCAGGCTTACCTCGAAACCCTGTTCGCGCCTGCGGCGGGTGGGTAACCGGCCATGGCCGTGAGCCGAGCTGCGCGTCTGGCACCGGTGGTGGAAATGGCCGAACAGGCCGAGAAAACCGCCGTGCAACGCCTGGGTTACTTTCAGGGTCAGGTCAAAGTCGCTGAAAGCAAACTCGCCGACCTCGACGCCTTTCGTCTGGATTATCAGGAACAGTGGATCGTGCGCGGCAGCGACGGAGTTTCCGGGCAATGGCTGCTGGGTTATCACGGCTTCCTCGCGCAACTGGACACCGCGATCGACCAGCAGCGCCAGAGCCTGGTCTGGCACCAGAACAACTTGATCAAGGCGCGCGACGCCTGGCAGCAGGCATTCGCCAAAGTCGAAGGCCTGCGCAAACTGGTACAGCGCTACCGCGAAGAGGCGCAACGCCTCGAAGACAAGCGTGAGCAGAAGCTGCTGGACGAGTTGTCGCAGCGCTTGCCGCGGCACGATCCGTATTAACGTGCCGCAGCAGTAGTGCTAGAGGATGGTCTGGGTCATTTGTCCAATATATTGAACTTGAACATTTCGGATAAGCCAAGATACTTGCCGTCACGTATTACGGTGAAGAACGCATATATCTGTTTGCCCACAACATCCCAATCAACGTGAGTATTGATATGTCTGCGGAATTCAAACCTATCATCTGTGGGTGTATGTATATATATGGAGGGATAGCCGATGTCGGCTATAAAGTAAATGGTGATTAAGTCGCCTTTTTTACCAGGGTAGCGCGCCACAACGGCGGATTTCTCATCTTCGTATTCTGCGTATGTGACGATGGTTGGTGACGCGGTCTTATACAGGGACGGTTTTTCGAAAATTGCATTAGGCGATTTCATGATGCAGTCCTTTGACCTTAGCGCAGCGAAATTGCTGCCGCTTGATTAAGGGCTATGCTTCTTTCCTCGGTCTACTGTCAGATCTGACAGTGGCGACAAGCGGCAGTCGCGGAGTGGCTGCCGGGCATCGGTTCTCCTGCGCAAACGGGTGCAGCGCTACGGCGAAGAGGCGCAACGCCTCGAAGACAAGCGCGAGCAGAAGCTGCTGGATGAGTTGTCGCAGCGCTTGCCGCGGCACGATCCGTATTAACGTGCCGCGGCAGTGGTGCTGGAGGATGGTCTGAGTCATTTGTCCAATATTGTGAAGCTGAAGCCTTTGGAACGACCCAGGAGCTTGGAGTCACGGATCACTTCGAAAAACACACATATTTGTTTGCCCATGAACTCCCAATCCAAGGCGTAATCGAAGGTTTTAGCGTAATCCGGCCGATCACTAAGGTTTATTTGCTCCTTTGTACTGGTATAGGTGTCGTCGGCAACCAGGTAAAACGAAAGTTTGTCGCCTGTTTTACCTGGGTAGGTCGCCTTCACGCCGGAATCACCCCCTAGGAGTTCATCATGAGTAATGATGGTTGGTGACAGGGTTCTAATCAGGGACGGTTTTTCGAAAATTGCACTAGGCGAGTCCATGATGCAGTCCTTTTGACCTGAGCGCAGCGAAATTGCTGCCGCTTGATTAAGGGCTATTCATATTTTCTCGGTCTACTGTCAGATCTGACAGTGGCGACGAGCGGCAGTGGCGGATTGGCTGCAGCGCACTGTTTCTCCTGCGCAAACGGGTGCAGCGCTACCGCGAAGAAGCGCAACGCCTCGAAGACAAGCGTGAGCAGGAGCTGCTGGATCAGTTGTCGCAGCGCCCCCCGCGACACAACCCTTTTCAAATTGCCCAAAAACTCCCTGTGGGAGCGGGCTTGCTCGCGAAGGCGGTGTGTCAGAGACAGCAATGTTGACTGACACACCGCCTTCGCGAGCAAGCCCGCTCCCACATTTGCTTGTGCGCTGAGCCTTGCCCCAACCCTGTCCAGGTGCTAAACCTTGTACACGTTCGTCAATGACAAGGAAGCCAGTCAATGTCAGTCGTTACAGAAGTCTCTCCGGATGGTCAAAAACTGACGATTTCGGTCAAGGGGCGGTTCGATTTTGGGCGCCATCAGGAGTTTCGCGAGTCCTATGAGCGACTTGACCAGAAACCCGACTCCATCGTGGTTGATCTGAAAGATGCCACCTACCTCGACAGCTCCGCGCTGGGCATGTTGCTCCTGCTGCGCGATCATGCCGGCGGCGACGACTCGGACGTGCGCGTGATCAACAGCAACTCCGACGTGCGCAAGATTCTCGCCATCTCCAATTTCGACAAACTCTTCGACATCAGTTGACGGCCATGCAGGCGCAAGAGCCGCTGACGATCCTGATCGCCGAAGACAGCGCCGCCGACCGGCTGCTGTTGTCGACCATCGTCCGCCGTCAGGGCCATGAAGTGCTGACCGCCGCCAATGGCGCCGAAGCGCTCGAGGTATTCAAGCGTCAGCCACCGCATCTGGTGCTGATGGACGCAATGATGCCGGTGATGGACGGCTTCGAAGCGGCGCGGCAGATCAAGGCGCTGGCGGGGGAAACCCTGGTGCCGATCATCTTTCTGACTTCGCTGACCGAAAGTGAAGCGCTTGCCCGTTGTCTGGAGGCAGGTGGCGACGACTTTCTGGCGAAGCCCTACAACCAGGTGATCCTCGCCGCCAAAATCAAGGCGATGGATCGCTTGCGCCGCTTGCAGGCCACGGTGTTGCAGCAGCGCGACCTGATCGCCAGACATCACGATTACCTGATCAACGAACAGCGCGTGGCCAAAGCCGTTTTCGACAAGGTCGCGCATTCCGGTTGCCTGAGCGCGCCGAACATCCGCTACCTGCAATCACCGTATGCGTTGTTCAACGGCGACCTGCTGCTGGCGGCCTACACCCCGGCCGGCGACATGCATGTGCTGCTCGGTGATTTCACCGGTCACGGATTGCCGGCGGCGGTGGGGGCGATGCCGCTGGCCGAAGTGTTCTACGGCATGACTGCCAAGGGCTACGGCCTGGCCGAAACCCTGCGCGAGATGAACGCCAAGCTCAAGCGCATCCTGCCGGTGGACATGTTCTGCTGCGCGACCATGCTTTGTCTGAGTTTTCAGCGGCGTTCGGTAGAGGTGTGGAACGGCGGCATGCCTGACGGTTATCTGCACCGGATCGCCACCGGCGAACGTGTGCCGCTGGCGGCGCGCCATTTGCCGCTGGGGGTGCTCAGTCCGCAAGCGTTTGATGATCGCACCGAAGTACAGACCATGGCCGTGGGTGACCGGGTGTTCCTGCTGTCGGACGGTGTGATCGACACCACTGACGCCGACGACCGCTTGTTCGGTGTCGAGCGTTTGCAGCAGCTGTTTGCCGCCAATCGTGAGCCGGACAACCTGTTCGCCGAGATCGAGCAGGCCTTGCACGCCTTTCGCGGCGAGCCCCGCGACGATGTGAGCATGGTCGAGATCAGCTTGCTGGAGGCGGCGCAGGTGATGCCGTCGGCGCCGGTGTATTCCGACAGCGGTCAATCCTGTCCGCTGGACTGGTCGGTAAGTTTCGAGTTTCGCGGGGCGACGCTCAAACGCTTCAATCCTTTGCCGTATCTGCTGCAGTTGTTGCAGGAAGTGCACGGTTTGCGCACCCAGGGCGGGGCGATCTACAGCGTGCTCGCCGAGCTGTACTCCAACGCGCTGGAGCACGGTGTTCTTGGCCTGGATTCCAGCCTGAAGCGTGATGCCAGTGGCTTCGCTCGTTACTATGAACAGCGCAACGAGCGGCTCGAAGCCCTGCAGGACGGTTACGTGCGCGTGCATCTGCAGGTCAAGCCGCAAGGTGCCGGGGGGTGTCTGGTGATCCGCGTCGAGGACAGCGGCAAGGGTTTTGACGTGGCGCGGGTGATGGAGCGGCCGCTGGATGGTGTCCGTCTGTCGGGGCGCGGGGTCAGCCTGATCCGGCAGTTGGGGCATAACGCCAGTTGGTCGGACGAAGGTCGCAGTGCTTGCGTGGAGTTTTTCTGGGAGGGTTGAGGCATAATTCGCCGATTCTTGATCAAGGAGTGAACAAGTGACTGACACACATATTGATCGCGAGGCGCTGAGCGTACTGCGCGAAGTCATGGAGGAGGGTTATCCGGAGCTTCTGGATACCTTTCTGGCCGATTCCGAAAGTCGCTTGGCTGAGCTGCAGAACACGGCAGATGCCAAGGCTTTGTCTGAAGTTGCCCACAGCTTCAAGGGCAGCGCCAGCAACATGGGGGCTGTCCGGTTGGCGGCGCTCTGCCAGGAGCTGGAATCGGAAGCCAAAAATAAAAGCCCCTCGGATATTGCCAGGCTGGTGGCTGACATCAGTCGCGAGTTCGCCGATGTTCGCCCGATCTACGAAGACGAACGCCAGCACGCCCTGACCCATTGAACCCTGCCGTCCGGCGCTTTTCGCAAGCGCCGGACAAATCTGGCCCGACACTTGCAATAATCCCCGTCAACTGTACCTACGATCCCAGTGCAGCGGAGACCGTGTCATGCCTGCGACCCCCAATGTTCTTCTTCAATCTGCCGCCCAGGCCAAGGCGCAAGCCGCCGCCGCGAAAACGCCGGTCATGGCCGCAGACACCGGGGACAAGGCCTCAAGCTTCGCTCAGGTGTTCGCCGATCAAGGCCCGAAAAAGACTCTTGCGAACTCTGACAGTTCGTTGAAACCGGCGCGCGACAAGGTGGCCGACAACAGCGACAAGAAAGATTTCGCCAAGGATAAGTCTGCCGCCACACAACAGACCGTTGCCGATAGCGGCAATGCCTTGCCTGCCGACAAGACCGCGTCGACCACCTCCGATGATCAGGCCGCCGCTGACAAGGCCGCCGCCGATGCGGCCGCCGACAGCGCGCAGACGCCAGTGGCCGACACCACCCCGGTGGATCCGGCGCTGGATCCGGCACTTGCGCAAACCGTGCAGCCGCTGGTGACCGCGCCGGTGGTGGCAGCGCCAGTCGCTGCAACACCGGAACCGGGCAAAACCGAAACGCCGGTCGTGGCCGCCACTTTGGCGCCAGCCGTGGTCAAAGATCCGGCGGCATCAACCGATAGCGCGTTCGACCCGGCGGCCGATCCACTCGACTCGTTGCCGGCGCTGCGTATGGCGATGGAGCAGGGCGGGCACATTTCCGCCAGCAGCCAGGCCCAACCCAAAGCTACACCGGCCCAGGCTCAGGCCGACGGTGAATTGACTGCGGCGCAGAACTTCGCTGCCGGCATGGCGAGCATGCTCGACGTGCAGGCCGACAAGGACAGCACCAGTCAGAATGGTGAAAAGGCCTTCAGCGGCCTGATCGACGATGGCCTGAAAGATCTGAAGGCTGCTACCAGCGACACCCGTGTCGATGATTTCGCCAACCGTCTGGCGGCGCTGACTCAGGCGGCCACTCCGAAAACCGCGAACGCGGTGCCGGTGAATCAACCGATCGCCATGCATCAGAGCGGCTGGACCGAAGAAATCGTCAACCGCGTCATGTACCTGTCCAGCGCCAACCTGAAGGCGGCGGATATTCAATTGCAGCCGGCGGAACTGGGGCGTCTGGATATTCGGGTCAACATGGTTCCGGACCAGCAGACCCAGGTGACCTTCATGAGCGCGCACCCAAGCGTGCGCGAAGCGCTCGACGGTCAGATGCATCGCTTGCGTGACATGTTCACCCAGCAGGGCATGGGCCAGGTCGACGTCAATGTCTCCGACCAGAGCCGTGGCTGGCAGGGTCAGCAGGGTCAGGAACAGGCGCAGCAGGGCCAGAGTGGTCGCACCAGCGCTGCGGGTGGTCGACTGGATTCGGCGGAAGAGGAGCTGACGCCGGCAGCGGTGGCGGAAGCTGCTGCGCAAACCACCAGCGTGATCGGCAGCAGCGCCGTCGACTACTACGCCTGATTCAAAGTATCCACAAAAACCTGTGGGAGCTGGCTTGCCAGCGATGGCGGCGGCACATTCAAAACTAATGTGTCAGACAAATCGCTATCGCTGGCAAGCCAGCTCCCACAGGGCTTGCATCGATTCATGCTCCCACTCCTCCAAAGCTCCGACACTTCTGGCATAACACTTGCTCTTGCCTTGCCGTGCGACTGTGAAAACCCGATTAGTGACGGATTATTGGCATGGCGAAGAGCGAAGCAGCAGCTGTAAAAGACCCCGCGACCAAAGGCAAACTCAAGATGATCATCCTGATCGTGGTGGCTCTGCTGCTGGCGATCGGTGTGTCCGTGGGCGCGACCTGGTACTTCATGCACAGCGCTCAGAGCAAGCCTGCCGCAGCGGCCGAGGCTGCGCCGGTCGGCAAGCAACCGGCGATCTTCGAGCCGATGGCGCCGGCGTTTGTCGCCAACTACAACCAGAACGGCCGTCAGCGCTACATGCAGGTGAGCATCACCATGCTGGCGCGTAACCAGGCCGATCTGGAAGCGCTCAAAGTGCACATGCCGGTGATCCGCAACAACTTGGTGATGCTCTTCTCCGGTCAGGATTTCGCCACGCTGGCGACCCCGGTCGGCCAGGAGATGTTGCGCCAGAAGGCTACCGCCAGCGTCCAGGAAGTGGCGCAGAAAGAGCTGGGCAAAGTGGTGATCGAACAGTTGCTTTTCACTAATTTCGTACTGCAGTAGGAACACGACATGGCCGTGCAGGATCTGCTGTCCCAGGATGAAATCGACGCGCTGTTGCATGGCGTCGACGATGGTCTGGTACAGACCGATAACGCTGCCGAACCCGGCAGTGTCAAAAGCTACGACCTGACCAGCCAGGATCGCATCGTCCGTGGACGCATGCCGACTCTGGAGATGATCAACGAGCGTTTTGCCCGTTACACCCGCATCAGCATGTTCAACATGCTGCGCCGCTCGGCGGACGTTGCCGTCGGTGGCGTCCAGGTGATGAAGTTCGGCGAATACGTGCACTCGCTGTACGTGCCGACCAGCCTCAACCTGGTCAAGATCAAACCGCTGCGCGGCACCGCGCTGTTCATCCTTGACGCCAAACTGGTGTTCAAACTGGTGGACAACTTCTTCGGCGGCGACGGCCGTCACGCCAAGATCGAGGGGCGTGAATTCACCCCGACCGAATTGCGTGTGGTGCGCATGGTGCTGGAGCAGGCGTTCGTCGATCTGAAGGAAGCCTGGCAGGCGATCATGGAAGTCAATTTCGAGTACATCAACTCGGAAGTGAACCCGGCCATGGCGAACATCGTCGGCCCGAGCGAAGCGATCGTGGTCTCCACCTTCCACATCGAACTCGATGGCGGTGGCGGCGACCTGCACGTGACCATGCCGTACTCGATGATCGAGCCGGTGCGTGAAATGCTCGATGCCGGTTTCCAGTCGGACCTCGACGATCAGGACGAGCGCTGGGTCAACGCCCTGCGTCAGGACGTGCTCGATGTCGATGTACCGATCGGCGCCACTGTGGCTCGCCGCCAGTTGAAGCTGCGCGACATCCTGCACATGCAGCCGGGGGATGTGATCCCGGTCGAGATGCCGGAAGACATGATCATGCGCGCCAACGGCGTACCGGCCTTCAAGGTCAAGATGGGCTCGCACAAAGGCAACCTCGCGTTGCAGGTGATCGAGCCGATCGAGCGTCGCTGAAGCGGCGCTTTTCCCCCACGCACTTAACTGAATTGTTGCCCGCCGAGGACAAATGATGAACGACGAAATGAACGCCCAGGACGATCAGGCACTGGCCGACGAATGGGCTGCGGCCCTGGAAGAGACCGGTGATGGCAGCCAGGCCGACATCGACGCGCTGCTGGCCGCCGACGCTGGCGCTGCAAGCTCCAACCGTCTGCCGATGGAAGAGTTCGGCAGCGTGCCGAAGAACAACGATCCGGTGACCCTGGACGGTCCGAACCTGGACGTGATCCTCGACATCCCGGTGTCGATCTCGATGGAAGTGGGCAGCACCGACATCAACATCCGTAACCTGCTGCAACTGAACCAGGGTTCGGTGATCGAGCTCGATCGTCTGGCCGGCGAGCCGCTGGACGTACTGGTCAACGGCACGCTGATCGCGCACGGTGAAGTGGTGGTGGTCAACGAGAAGTTCGGCATCCGCCTGACCGACGTGATCAGCCCAAGCGAACGCATCAAGAAGCTGCGCTGAGTGAAACGGTTTCTCTGGGCTTTGCTGGCACTGCCATTGAGCGTGCTGGCCGCCGAGCCGTCGACGGCGACGACCGTGCCTGCTGCCACCGCGCCGATGGTCAGCAGCGGCGTGGCCGGGCAACTGACGCAACTGGTGTTCGGTCTGTTGCTGGTGCTGGGCTTGATCTTCTTCCTCGCCTGGCTGCTGCGCCGGGTGCAGCAGGCAGGGCCGGCGGGCAAGGGCCAGGTGATCGAGCTGATCGGCTCCCGTGCGCTCGGTCCGCGTGACCGCTTGATGCTGGTGCAGGTCGGCAACGAGCAGATTCTGCTCGGCCTCAGCCCCGGCACCATCACCGCGCTGCATGTGCTCAAGGAGCCAGTGCAAGTGCCGAGCAGCAGCGAAAAAGCGACCCCGGAATTTGCCCAGCATCTGCTGAAGATTCTCGGCAAGGATCAGAAGGATAAGAAGTAATGGGTGCGCTACGCATCGTCTTTTTACTGGCCCTGATGCTGGCCGCGCCGCTGGCATTCGCCGCCGACCCGTTGTCGATTCCGGCGATCACGCTGGGCACCAACGCCGATGGCGCGCAGGAATATTCGGTCAGCCTGCAGATCCTGCTGATCATGACGGCGCTGAGCTTCATTCCGGCGGCCGTGATTCTGATGACCAGTTTCACCCGGATCATCATCGTCTTCTCCATCCTGCGTCAGGCCCTCGGTCTGCAGCAGACGCCGTCGAACCAGATCCTCACCGGCATGGCCCTGTTCCTCACCATGTTCATCATGGCCCCGGTGTTCGATCGGGTGAACAACGATGCGCTGCAGCCGTATCTGGCGGAAAAACTCACCGCGCAGCAGGCGGTGGAAAAGGCTCAGGTACCGATCAAGGATTTCATGCTCGCCCAGACCCGCACCAGCGATCTGGAGCTGTTCATGCGTCTGTCCAAGCGCACCGACATCGCCACCCCGGATCAGGCGCCACTGACCATTCTGGTGCCGGCGTTCGTCACCTCTGAGCTTAAAACCGCCTTCCAGATCGGCTTCATGATCTTCATTCCGTTCCTGATCATCGACCTGGTCGTGGCCAGTGTGCTGATGGCGATGGGTATGATGATGCTCTCGCCGCTGATCATTTCGCTGCCGTTCAAGATCATGCTGTTCGTGCTGGTGGATGGCTGGGCGCTGATCATCGGCACCCTGGCCAGCAGTTTCGGAGGTGTCTCGCCATGACGCCGGAAGTTGCGGTCGATATCTTTCGTGAAGCGCTGTGGCTGACCACCTTGATGGTCGCGATTCTGGTGGTGCCGAGCCTGTTGGTCGGTTTGCTGGTGGCGATGTTTCAGGCGGCGACGCAGATCAACGAACAGACCCTGAGCTTCCTGCCGCGTCTGCTGGTGATGCTGGTGACCCTGATCGTCGCCGGCCCGTGGATCGTGCAGACGTTCATGGAATACATCATTCAGTTGTACAAAAACATTCCGATGGTCATCGGCTAAGCCATGCAATCGCTGCTTCAGTTGACCGACACCCAGATCAGTACCTGGGTGGCGTCGTTCATGTTGCCACTGTTTCGCGTCGCCTCGATGCTGATGGTCATGCCGGTGTTCGGCACCACGCTGGTGTCGCGGCGGATACGCCTGTATTTCGCCGTGGCCATTACCGTGTGCATTGCGCCGAGCCTGCCGCCGATGCCAGCGGTCAGCCCGCTGGATCTCAGTGGCCTGCTGCTGATTGCCGAGCAGATTCTGGTCGGTGCGGTGCTGGGGTTTTCCCTGCAACTGTTTTTTCAGGCGTTTGCCGTGGCCGGGCAGATTGTCGCGATCCAGATGGGTATGGGCTTCGCCTCGATGGTTGACCCGGCCAACGGCGTCTCGGTGGCGGTGATCGGGCAGTTTTTCACCATGCTGGTGACCTTGCTGTTCCTGTCGATGAACGGCCACCTGGTGGTCTTCGAAGTGCTCACCGAAAGCTTCACCACGCTGCCGGTCGGCGGCGGCTTGATGACCGCGCAATACTGGGAGCTGGCCGGCAAGCTTGGCTGGGTTCTCGGGGCGGCGTTGTTGCTGGTGCTGCCGGCGGTCACCGCGCTGCTGGTGGTCAACATCGCCTTCGGCGTGATGACCCGCGCCGCGCCGCAACTGAACATTTTCTCCATCGGTTTCCCGCTGACTCTGGTGCTGGGCCTGTTCATCGTCTGGGTCGGTCTGGCGGACATCCTCAATCAGTATCAACCGCTGGCCTCCGAGGCCTTGCAGTTGTTACGCGAACTGGCACGGGCGCGCTGAGCCATGGCAGAGAGCGAAAGCGGTCAGGACAAAACAGAAGACCCCACGGACAAACGAAAAAAGGACTCCCGTGAGAAGGGTGAGATTGCCCGTTCCAAAGAGCTCAACACCCTCGCCGTGATGATGGCCGGTGCCGGTGCGCTGCTGGTGTTCGGCGGCATGCTGGCCGAAGACCTGATGGAGCTGATGCGCCTGAACTTCACTCTCTCGCGCGAGGTGATCATGGATCAGGGGGCCATGGGCAGGTTCCTGTTGCAGTCGGGCCAGATGGCACTGTTGGCGATCCAGCCGATCATGATCACCCTGTTGCTTGCGGCGCTGATCGGGCCGATCTCCCTCGGTGGCTGGCTGTTTGCCGCCGGTTCCATGGCGCCCAAATTCAGCCGGATGAACCCGGCGGCAGGCCTGAAGCGGATGTTCTCGTTCAAGGCTGTGGTCGAGCTGCTCAAGGCGCTGGCCAAGTTTCTGATCACCCTGGGGGTGGCGTTGGTGGTGTTGTCGGCGGACGTCGATGATTTCTTGCGGATCGCCCACGAGCCGCTGGAAATGGCGATCATTCACAGTGTCACGCTGGTCGGCTGGAGTACGTTGTGGCTGGCCTGCGGCCTGATCATCATCGCCGCCGTCGACGTGCCGGTGCAGCTCTGGGAAGCCCACAAGAAACTGCTGATGACCAAGCAGGAAGTGCGCGACGAGCACAAGGATCAGGAAGGCCGGCCGGAGGTCAAGCAGCGTATCCGCCAGACCCAGCGCGAGATGTCGCAGCGGCGGATGATGGCGGCGATTCCCGACGCCGACGTGGTCATCACCAACCCGACTCACTACGCCGTCGCGCTCAAGTACGACTCGGAGAAGGGCGGCGCGCCAGTGCTGCTGGCCAAGGGCAGCGACTTCCTCGCGCTGAAGATCCGCGAAATCGCCGTCGCCAACAACGTCATGCTCCTCGAATCGCCGGGGCTGGCGCGCTCGATCTACTACTCCACCGAACTCGAGCAGGAAATCCCCGGCGGCCTGTACCTGGCGGTCGCCCAAGTATTGGCCTACGTCTACCAGATCCGCCAGTACCGCGCCGGCAAGGGCAAACGCCCGGATCCACTGAAAGACGATCTGCCGATCCCGCCGGATCTGCGGCGCGATTCCTGACTTGACAGTGACGCAATAAAAACCGCCATCCCGATTGAACGGGGCGGCGGTTTTTTTATGCCTGAAGACATGTGTCGGCTGTGAGGCCGCCTTCGCGAGCAAGCCCGCTCCCACAGGTTCGGCGTGCAGGCACAGGTTTGTGATCGACCCCAATCCCTGTGGGAGCGGGCTTGCTCGCGAAGACGTCAGCAGCCACAACGCTTCATTCAAGGCTTGTCACCAATTCCTGCTACTGCGGCAACCCCAGATTATCCAGCGCCCGATTCACCGCCAACTCGCCGAGCATGATCAGTTGCGCGATGCCCAACAGCGTCCTGCGCTGCGACGCCGGTATCAGATGGGCGAAGTCATTGGCGATGGTTCTGGCTGAAGCGAGTGTTTCGCAAGCATCGGCCAGCAGTTCTTCGTTTTTGAAGTCTGCGGTCACGGCGTACATCGAGCGGGTTTCAAGCGCCCCAATTGAGGCGCTTACAGAAATCAGTTGAACATAAAGTTATCGAAAATTACTTGCTCTTCGCCTCCGTTATAAAATTCAATGTAATTGATGTTCGCCGCTGAAAAAATTAACTGTGAAGTGCCTGCGCCGCTTATTAGTGGTCTTTCGTCTATATATCCATCTGGGCCGTAGAATAGGATTTTGCCTTGGGTGGCTTGAACGTCAGCGTAGTGGAAGCTTAATCTTTGCACGGGGGCTTTGAGCTCTATCCTGAATTTGGTTACAGCGCTCTCGTTAATTAACACGTTTCCTTCTATCGCCCCTGAAGCGCTATCCCTATTAAATGTGACGATTTTCAGTGATCCTGTTGAGCTTTGATTAATGATGCTTATCGCACCAGTATCCAAAGTTTCCAATGGCCCTATAAGTTGAGGCGGGACATTATCAAAGTTTTCATCTCTCTGGGTGCCTCTAAGGTTATAGATTCGAGGTGGGCAGGCTGTCGCGGTCAACTCACTGGCTATTCCGTCAAGATTTACTTTCACGCTGATCGTCAGCTCAGTTCCGTCCTTCAGTTCTTTTAACCACTCAATCGGAGCCGCCAGGGACAATCCATCCGGCGAATCATTGGGCTCTCCCGACCTGACGTCGTTGGTTATCGGCTCGCCGTTCTTGTCAAAGCCTCTACAGGTTGCCCAGATCGGTTGTCCTGGTTCGAACAACGGCCATCTTTCCGCGAGAATCCGTGCGTCTGTTGTGAGGTCTTGAACGCTCAACTCTTTACTGGTGTTGCCGTCGATATCAGGTGTAGGAAGGCGCGGGTCTTCATCGATAATTTTCAGCAGTCTCACCTTGATCGCGTCTGATTGGCCAGCGTGGCCACCATTGCGATACAAGTTCCCGCGCAGCTCGATCACCGTTCCATGTCGCGCCGCCAGGAATGCGGGGCTCAACAGTGTGTTCACTCGCTTGTTGCTGTTGAATTCCACCAAAGGAAACGGCGGCCAACCTGCCGGTGGATTGTCTTCCTCCAGGCATGCCTGGTCGCCGCTCAATGCTTCAAGGAATTCGATACGCACCGTCACCCCGTCCGGGTAGGCCAGGATATCAATCGGATCGGTGGCCGGTGCTACAAGGAACGGTGGCGGTAGCTCCCCCAGCGCCGTCCCGATGCGCAACGTCAACTCATGAGAATGCCCCAGCGTCTCGCCCGCCCGCTGAATGCTGTAATCGGCGACCACAGTACCGTTCAGGTTGGTGGTCACGTATTTTTTATCCACGGTAATGCGCACAGGCCTGCCGGCGGTGGCGGGGATGAGGTCGACATGGTCGCTGACGCTGCCGCCGCTGGCAGAGCCGCGCCAACGGTAGTTCACACGATCCTTGTCGCGGGTGCCGAGGTACGGCATCACCAGCGTGGCACCGGTGGGTGGCACGTTGTCCGGATCGAGCACGTCGTTGGCATCTGCGCCCTCGACTTCCGGCCGGTCGAACGTCGGCAGTGCCACGCCGACCTGCATCATGAACGGCAGCGACTCGCGAACGCTCAACAGCCCGGTTTCGCTGTTGGTGACGACGTAATAGACCTTGACGTTCAGGCCGTTGAAACGCTGGATTTCGGCATTGCTCACGCTGCGCAGGACGGGCTGATTGTCCTCTACGTTGCCGACCGGGCGGGGATCTTCGTAATAAACGGTGTCGTTACCGGGCGCCTGGGCCGACCAGATCAGGTTGATCAGGTCGCTGCTGTTGCGACCGGGATACCAAGGGATCTGCACGGTTGCCCAGCGCGTTTCGGGTGGCAACGTTCCGCCCGGTGCCTCGTCGACGGTAGGGGCAACTAACTGGCTGATGTCGCCAATCACGGTGACGCTGGCATTTTTTGAGCGGCGGTCGCTTTCATCGCTGCGACGGCGCACATAGCCGACCGAGGCTGCGCCTTTGGCAATGGCTTTGACGGCGGCGTTGGGGATGGGGAAATCGAGTTGTAAGGGCACGTACGACACCTCTTTCTCCAGCGGCCCGACGATGATCTGCGAGCCTTGCGCCGGGGTGCCGATCCAGGTCAGGAGCACCTTGTCGCCCACCGCAAAATCGTCCTTGGTGATGTACACGCGGGCGATCACATCGTCATCCCCGAGCTGGTCGAGGTCGATGCTGGTGGTTGGAATGCCGTTGACCAGCACCTGCGGTTCGTCCAGCCGATTGCCCCCCAGGTCCACCAGCAATTCACGCGTCGCTGACCACGGCGCACGTTCGTCCGGGTAATTACCGCAGCGGTCAATGACCTGATAAGCCACCGCGACACGATCACCGTCCCCGGCGGCGTCGATAACGGCGCGGCTGAAGACAACCTCGATCGGGTTTCTGATCGGGTCCTGGGCCTGTTCCGGCGTAACGACATGCACCACTTGCTGGCTGCCCCAGCGGGCGAGAATGCGGTCGTATCGGGTGAGGTTGCGGTAGGGCACGATGTGCATCGTCACCCCGCTGGGCGGCAGGTTTTCATCGACCTCTTTATGGGAGAGGGAGAACTTGAGATCGGAGTGGCCGTCATCGCCGGGAATGTCATCGTACCCCCCGGGACGCGTGAGTTTGACCAGCAGGGTCATGACCGGTTTCGAGTCCTCCGGGGCGCCCTGGTTCTTGCGCGTGATCCGGTAGAACACTGGCGTGGCATCCCCCTCAAGTACCTGGCCCTTGGCAATGGTGAAAACCAGGTCCTGGTTGAGCTCGGCATCGTGCTCTAGGGTCTTGCTCCAGACCGCGGCGCTGTCATTGCCCCAGAACACCTCGGCCAGATCGCCAATGGACATGGTCAGCCAGGCGGGGATGATGCCTTGCAGATCGCCTTCCACGGCTCTGATGGGTATGCCGCCGTCATAGTGTTCGGCAGGGCTGAGGTTGACCAGTGCCGGAAAATACGGAGGTCTGAGGGCTCGAGGGGGTTGCTGGCTGGACATTTGGCGAACTCCGGTCGGGGGGCTGGGTGACGGAGTTATTGAGCGCGCGTTGGAGGAATTAGGCACCTGTCAGATCTGACAGGTGCTGGCGGGTTTCCGACAAGTGGTCATGTGGGCTGAAGAAAAGAGCCGACAAACCGCAGCCCGGTTAAATGAGGTGGCGGTTTTTTTATGCCTGAAGACATGTGTCGGCTGTGAGGCCGCTTTCGCGAGCAAGCCCGCTCCCACAGGGATTGGGGTCGATCACAAACCTGTGCCTACACGCCGAACCTGTGGGAGCGGGCTTGCTCGCGAAGACGTCAGCAGCCACAACGCCTCACTCAGGGCTTGTCACAGATCCCTGCTACTGCGGCAACTGCAGATTATCCAGCGCCCGATTCACCGCCAGCTCGCCGAGCATGATCAGTTGCGCGATGCCCAGCAGCGTCCTGCGCTGCGACGCCGGTATCAGATGGGCGAAGTCATTGGCGATGGTTCTGGCCGAGGCGAGTGTTTCGCAGGCATCGGCCAGCAGTTCTTCGTTTTTGAAGTCTGCGGTCACGGCGTACATCGAACGGGTTTTACGTTGAATGGGCGTGGCGCCGGGCGAGCAGAGGTAGTGGTCGAGGGCGCGGTCGGCGGCTTCGTGGAGCTTTTTTGAATCGAGGGATTCGTAGGGGGAGGTGGCGTCGGTTTCGGGTGGGTTGGGTGTTGGTTTGATCATGCTGAGGCTCCTAGAGTCGACGGAGCTGCCACATTTCGCTGCGATACGAAAGGGAGGTGGCAGCTATACGCGGGTCGCAGACCGGGACTCTAGAACCGGCAGACCCAAAGGTCTCCCACGTACAGCCGCCATAAAACGAGGACGGAAGTTGTGCGTCTAGAAATCAGCGGGCTGCGAGACCCGATCGCTGATTCGTCAGCGACCGACCCACAATAGAACCCGCCCCCAAGGCGCACAAGCCGGCGGATTCTGGCGTAGCTGTAGGCAATGGCGCAAGGATGTGTAGCCCGCAAGGCGTGTCTGGAGGTGTCTATCAAACGCCAGCGTTTAAAAGTGCTGCTCATGACTCTGTGGTGTCGCGGATGGCCTCTTCGCGAGCAAGCCGCTCCCACAGGGGATCTGTGTGATACCGCCAATCTGTGTTCATTGCGGCGCGATTCCTGATAAATCAAAA
Organism: Pseudomonas sp. IT-93MI4; assembly: GCF_949767635.1. Taxonomy (NCBI): domain Bacteria; kingdom Pseudomonadati; phylum Pseudomonadota; class Gammaproteobacteria; order Pseudomonadales; family Pseudomonadaceae; genus Pseudomonas; species Pseudomonas sp. IT-93MI4. The sequence goes on along the minus strand of NZ_CATKPP010000003.1, from coordinate 126,484 downwards.
GACCGCGGCCTTCCGTTTATCTGAAAAAGACCTCTACCTGTTAGTTCTGACAGTGGACACAATGGGCATTCAGCTATTCCATGTTCCTTGGCAGGTTTCACGGGCAAGTCGCCTTCTGACCTGTCTTTAACATTCGCCAAGGAGAAGGTCATGCCAGATAACTACAGAAAGCTTGAAGGAATGAGGTTTGAGTTCGTTTCCGGGTCGGTGGTGAAAGAGTCTGATCATATCGCTTGCACGTTCTCTTTTATGGCGATGTTGGACTTCACGCATTTCGTGCACATGAGCGATGCGTATGTGCCGGGCTATCTCGATTCGTATATCAATGCGATCACGCCAAGGTTGGACGGGGTAGCCCACCATGGTCTCTACAACAGATTCAATAGTGCCGCTGGCAACATTGGCACCGTTAAAGAGTTGGTCAGCGTTTTCTCTTCGCCCAACAACTACTACGATATATGGAGCAGCATTGGCGGTGGCCTACTGATGCGTTATCACAAACCACAATTTCACATGGTCGGTGATCAGTTACAGGTCACGGGAGGACAGGACTTTCGATGGGAGATCGAGCCGCGGATCAAGAGGAAGATCGAGCCGCAGGATGTGCCGGACATTTACTTTGTCTGGGCACTGAGTGTGTTGAAGGCAGATCCCGACAATCCTTTTCATGAGCCTGAGAAAATCGTGACTTTGGGCGATTCTGAGGAGGCGCTTGTCGACGTGGGAGGGAAGCAGATCCGTAAGGGTACGCGCTACCTGGTGGGCCGCAATTTGCGTCTTGGTGAGATTAATCCAGAGCAAATTTTGACTGCCGGGTATCCGTGAGTACGCGGGTTTTCTGATTTTTTTCACCTGGGCTAAGGGTGATAGCCGTCTGCGTCTGTTTTGCGGTCGGCTCCATGGCGCCCAGCTTCTGGCAAGACAATTCCCCTGAAGCAAACCTCAATTTCAATCCCCGGCAAAAGTTGGAAGGCTTCTTGCAGTAGCCGCCGTGCGCCTGCTTTGGGCGTCAAAAGTTTGCTTTAAAGGAACGGGGAAAACCGGTGGATCGCTCTCAGTTATTCAACACTGCTCGCTCGAATGTTGCCGACCTCAGTCGAGGCAATCTGGGCGTGCCGTTGTTGCTGCTGGTCATGCTGGCGATGATGATGTTGCCGGTGCCGCCGTTCCTGCTGGACGTGTTCTTCACCTTCAACATCGCCCTGTCGATCGTCGTCCTGCTGGTCTGCGTGTATGCGCTGCGGCCGCTGGATTTCGCGGTATTCCCGACCATTCTGCTGGTGGCGACGCTGCTGCGGCTGGCGTTGAACGTGGCCTCGACGCGGGTGGTGATGCTCCACGGTCAGGACGGCCACGCCGCCGCCGGTAAGGTGATCCAGGCCTTCGGTGAAGTGGTGATCGGCGGTAACTACGTGGTCGGTATCGTGGTGTTCGCGATCCTGATGATCATCAACTTCGTCGTGGTGACCAAGGGTGCCGGGCGGATTTCCGAGGTGAGCGCACGCTTCACCCTCGACGCGATGCCCGGCAAACAAATGGCGATCGACGCCGACCTCAACGCCGGTCTGATCGACCAGAACCAGGCCAAGGCCCGCCGTCAGGAAGTGGCCCAAGAGGCCGAGTTCTACGGTTCGATGGACGGTGCCAGCAAGTTCGTCCGTGGTGACGCCATCGCCGGCCTGCTGATTCTGTTCATCAACCTCATCGGCGGTATGGCCGTCGGTATCTTCCAGCACAACATGACCTTCGCCGACGCGGGCAAGGTGTACGCCTTGCTGACCATCGGTGACGGTTTGGTGGCGCAATTGCCATCACTGTTGTTATCGACAGCGGCGGCGATCATGGTGACCCGTGCTTCCGGTTCGGAAGACATGGGTAAACAGATCAACCGCCAGATGTTCGCCTCGCCCAAAGCCTTGGCGGTGGCGGCCGGCCTGATGGCAGTCATGGGCCTCGTCCCGGGCATGCCGCACTTCTCGTTCCTGAGCATGGCCGCGCTGGCTGCCGGTGGTGCGTACCTGTTCTGGAAAAAACAGAACGTCGCCAAGGTCCAGGCGCTGCAAGAAGTTCAGCGTCAGCAGGAACTGTTGCCGTCGCCGGCCCGCGCCATGGAAACCAAGGAGCTGGGCTGGGATGACGTGACGCCGATCGACATGATCGGCCTGGAAGTCGGCTATCGCCTGATCCCGCTGGTGGATCGCAATCAGGGCGGTCAGTTGCTGGCGCGGATCAAGGGCGTGCGCAAGAAGCTCTCGCAGGATCTGGGCTTCCTGATGCCGACCGTGCACATTCGCGACAACCTCGATCTGGCGCCGAGCGCCTATCGCCTGACCCTGATGGGCGTGATCCTGGCCGAAGCCGAGATCTACCCGGACCGCGAACTGGCGATCAACCCGGGGCAGGTCTACGGCACGCTCAACGGCATTACCGCCAAAGATCCGGCTTTCGGCCTGGAGGCGGTGTGGATCGAAGTCAGCCAGCGCGCCCAGGCGCAATCGCTCGGTTACACCGTGGTCGACGCCAGCACCGTGGTCGCGACCCACTTGAACCAGATTCTGTACAAGCACTCCAGCGAGCTGATCGGCCACGAGGAAGTGCAGCAACTCATGCAATTGCTGGCCAAAAGCTCGCCGAAACTGGCTGAAGAGCTGGTGCCGGGTGTGGTTTCGCTGTCGCAGTTGCTCAAAGTGCTGCAGGCGTTGCTCGCCGAACACGTGCCGGTACGCGATATCCGCAGCATAGCCGAGGCTATCGCCAACAACGCCGCCAAGAGTCAAGATACCGCCGCCTTGGTCGCCGCAGTACGCGTCGGCGTATCCCGCGCCATCGTCCAAAGCATTGTAGGCACTGACTCCGAGCTGCCTGTGATCACCTTGGAACCAAGGTTGGAACAAATATTGCTCAATAGTCTGCAGAAGGCAGGACAAGGCTCTGAAGAGGGCGTTCTGCTGGAGCCAAGCATGGCCGAGAAGCTGCAGCGTTCGCTCATCGAAGCGGCGCAGCGCCAGGAAATGCAAGGTCAACCGGTGATCCTGTTGGTAGCAGGCCCGATCCGCGCGATGCTCTCGCGTTTCGGCCGCCTCGCAGTTCCAGGGCTGCACGTGCTGGCCTACCAGGAAATTCCGGACAACAAGCAAGTGACCATCGTTGCGACAGTAGGGCCCAACGGCTGAGGTAGTGGTTTATGCAAGTTAAGCGTTTTTTCGCCGCCGATATGCGTCAGGCCATGAAGCTGGTTCGTGATGAGCTGGGCGCTGATGCCGCCATCATTGGCAACCGCCGCATTGCCGGCGGCGTCGAGCTGACGGCGGCGCTGGATTACAAATTGTCGGCGCTGGCGCCACGGGTTCCGAACATGGAACTCGAGGACGAGCTGCGCAAGACCCAGTCGCGCATCGTGACCGCCCAGGCCGAACTGAGCCTGCGTGGCGAAGCCGACGGCAACACCAATCGCCAGTTGTTCGCCGGGCTGCCGTTGACGGCCGGCCTGCCGCTGACCGCTGCCGAGCCGTTGAGCGAACCGACTTACGCCGCCCCGGCGCGTCCGGCGCCCGCGCCTGCCCAGTCGTCCGCCGGCATCGATCCGCGTGCGCTGGATTCGATGCGTTTCGAATTGAACAGTTTGCGTGAGCTGATGGAAGTGCAGCTCGGCACGCTGGCCTGGAATCAGCTGCAAGGCAGCCGTCCGGCACAAGCCAATCTGTATCGCCGTCTGCAGCGAATCGGTCTGTCCGGGCCGTTGTCGCGCGATCTGCTGGCGATGATCACCGATATTGAAGAACCACGTCAGGCCTGGCGCATGCTGCTCGCGCACCTGGCGCGAATGATTGCCGTACCGGAAGTCGAGCCGCTGGAAGAGGGCGGGGTGATTGCCATGGTCGGCCCGGCCGGCATGGGCAAGACCACCACCCTGGCCAAACTCGCCGCGCGCTACGTGCTCAAGTACGGCGCGCAGAATGTCGCGCTGGTCAGCATGGACAGCTTCCGCATCGGCGCGCAGGAACAACTGAAGACGCTGGGGCGGATTCTCAATGTGCCGGTGACCCACGTCGATCCGGGCCAGTCGCTGGTTCAGGCGCTCGACCCGCTGCTGCGCAAGCGCGTGGTGCTGATCGATACCGCCGGCTTGCAGGCCAGCGATCCGGCCTTGCGCATGCAGCTGGAAAGTCTGGCCGGGCGTGGCATCCGTTCAAAAAATTATCTGGTGCTGGCAACCACCAGCCAGAAACAGGTTCTAACCGCCGCGTACCACAGTTACAAGCGTTGCGGGCTAGCCGGCTGCATCCTGACTAAACTGGATGAGACGGCCAGCCTTGGCGAAGTGTTGAGCCTGGCGATCAGTCATGAACTGCCGGTCGCGTACCTGACCGATGGCCCACGGATTCCGGATGATCTGCATCTGCCGCGCCGTCATCAACTGGTCAGCCGCGCCGTCAGCGTGCAAATGCAGGAAGAACCCAGCGAAGAAGCCATGGCTGACATGTTCGCTGATATCTACCACAGCCCGACCAAGCAGGTTGGCTGAGGTAATGAACCGTTTTTGTACCTACATCGATGGTCTGCCATGCATTGTTCCGGTTGAGAACGCGCAGCCAGTAATGTGGCCTCCGTCTATGCAAGACAAGGTAAAGAAATAACATGGGCAGCATGCATCCCGTACAGGTGATCGCGGTGACCGGCGGCAAAGGTGGCGTCGGCAAGACTAACGTGTCAGTGAACTTGTCTCTGGCGCTGGCAGAGCTTGGCCGTCGGGTCATGCTGCTGGACGCCGATCTGGGGCTGGCGAACGTCGACGTTCTGCTGGGACTGACCCCCAAACGTACTCTGGCCGATGTGATCGAAGGCCGCTGTGAGCTGCGCGACGTGCTGTTGCAGGGACCCGGCGGGATCCGCATCGTGCCGGCTGCTTCCGGCACCCAAAGCATGGTGCACCTGAGCCCGGCGCAACATGCCGGTCTGATTCAGGCCTTCAGCGACATCGGCGACAACCTCGATGTGCTGGTGATCGACACCGCTGCGGGTATTGGTGACTCGGTAGTCAGTTTTGTCCGCGCCGCGCAGGAAGTGTTGCTGGTGGTCTGCGACGAGCCGACCTCGATCACCGACGCCTACGCGCTGATCAAACTGCTCAACCGCGACTACGGCATGAACCGCTTCCGCGTGCTGGCCAACATGGCGCAGAGCCCGCAGGAAGGGCGCAACCTGTTCGCCAAGTTGACCAAGGTCACGGATCGCTTCCTCGACGTCGCCTTACAATACGTCGGCGCCGTGCCGTACGACGAAAGCGTGCGCAAGGCAGTGCAGAAGCAGCGAGCGGTCTATGAAGCCTTTCCGCGTTCCAAGTGCGCGCTGGCGTTCAAGGCGATCGCGCAGAAGGTCGATACCTGGCCGCTGCCTGCCAACCCGCGTGGCCACCTTGAGTTTTTCGTCGAGCGCCTCGTGCAGCAAACAGCAGGGCCTGTGTTATGACCGCGAGCGGTATGAACTACTACAAGAAGTCGGCACGTGACGCGCAGTACGAGTTGATCGAGCGTTACGCGCCACTGGTCAAGCGCATTGCCTATCACTTGCTGGCGCGCTTGCCGGCGAGTGTGCAGGTTGAAGACCTGATTCAGGCCGGGATGATCGGCCTGCTCGAAGTCTCGACCAAATATGACGCCAGCAAAGGCGCCAGTTTCGAAACGTACGCGGGCATCCGGATCCGCGGCGCGATGCTCGATGAAGTGCGCAAAGGGGATTGGGCACCGCGCTCGGTTCACCGCAATACCCGTATGGTCAGCGATGCCATTCGCTCAATTGAAGCTAAAACCGGCCGTGACGCTAAAGATCACGAGGTTGCGGCCGAACTCCAATTGAGTCTCGACGATTACTACGGGATTTTGAATGACACCCTGGGCAGCCGGCTGTTCAGTTTCGACGACCTGTTGCAGGACGGCGAACACGAAGGGCTGCACGAGGATGGCGCCAGTGCTCATCTTGAGCCGTCACGCGATCTGGAAGATGAACGCTTCCAGGCGGCGCTGGCGGACGCGATTGCCAATTTGCCGGAGCGTGAGCGACTGGTGTTGGCGCTGTACTACGACGAAGAGCTGAACCTCAAGGAGATCGGTGAAGTCCTTGGCGTCAGTGAATCGCGGGTCAGCCAGTTACACAGCCAGTGCGCGGCCCGTTTGCGGGGGCGTTTGGGGGAGTGGCGAGCGCGCTGAAGGCAGTGTGGGGACACTGCGAACGAGGCTGGTGCGGTGAGAACGGCACCGGTCTTGCTCTGTTGTGCTCCAGACAGTCTTCGAGTGCTGCGCCGATTGATTGAAGTGGCGCGTCCAGGTGCTGGGCGCGTTTAAGACTGCTTGGAGGTCGAATTGAACAAAGACATGAAAATCCTCATCGTTGATGACTTCTCAACGATGCGGCGGATCATCAAGAACCTGCTGCGCGATCTCGGGTTCACCAACACCGTCGAGGCCGACGATGGCACTACCGCCATTCCGGTACTCAACAGCGGCAGCATCGACTTTCTGGTAACGGACTGGAACATGCCGGGCATGACCGGTATCGACTTGCTGCGCCACGTGCGTGCCGATGAAAAACTCAAGCATCTGCCGGTGCTGATGGTGACCGCTGAAGCCAAGCGCGAGCAAATCATCGAAGCCGCTCAGGCCGGTGTGAACGGCTACGTGGTCAAACCTTTCACGGCTCAGGCGTTGAAAGACAAAATCGAGAAGATTTTCGAACGCATCGGCTGATGACGCGCGGGGGAGCTATGGAGCATAACGAATCTTCACAGGGCGATTTCGAGTCGACCCTGAAAAAACACGCGGTCGAACTGGTCGAGAGCCTTGAAAAAGGCAGGTTCGGCGACGCTGTGCAACTGATCCATGAGCTCAATCAGACCCGTGACCGCGGCCTGTATCAGGAAGTGGGCAAGCTCACACGCGAACTGCACAGTGCGATCGTCAATTTCCAGATCGATCCGCACATGCCGCAGGCCGAGGAAGTGTCGCAAATCACCGACGCCACCGAACGCCTGGGCTATGTGGTCAAGCTGACCGAAGCCGCGGCCAACCGCACCATGGATCTGGTGGAAAGCGCCACCCCGGTGGTCAATGGCCTGGCTGAAGAAGCCCAGGCGCTGAGCACCGATTGGGGCCGCTTCATGCGTCGTGAAGTCGGAGCTGAAGAGTTCCGCGAACTGGCGCGCCGGGTCGACGGTTTTCTGTCACGCAGCAGCACGGACAACCGTGCGGTGTCGAGCAACCTCAACGACATCCTGCTGGCTCAGGATTACCAGGACCTCACAGGTCAGGTGATCAAGCGTGTGACCCAACTGGTCACCGAAGTCGAAAGCAATTTGCTCAAACTCGTCCTCATGGCCAGTCAGGTTGACCGCTTTGCGGGCATCGAACACGACCGTGCCGCGATGCTTGCAGAAAAAGATCCACAAAAACATCTCTCGCAGGGTGAAGGTCCGCAGATTCATGCCGATAAACGAGAAGACGTTGTGTCCGGTCAGGACGATGTGGACGATTTGTTATCCAGCCTCGGATTCTAGAGTTTTGGAATTTTAGGTTTTTTGGGTTTTTAGACCTGTAGGAGCACCCCATTAATGAGCTTCGGCGCCGATGAAGAGATCCTTCAGGATTTCCTGGTTGAGGCCGGCGAGATTCTTGAGCAACTGTCCGAGCAACTGGTCGAGCTGGAAAGCCGCCCGGATGACGCAGATCTGCTCAACGCAATTTTTCGCGGTTTCCACACTGTAAAAGGGGGCGCCGGCTTCCTTCAGCTCAACGAGCTGGTGGAGTGCTGTCACATCGCCGAAAACGTGTTCGACATCCTGCGCAAGGGTGAGCGTCGCGTTGATGCAGAACTGATGGACGTGGTGCTTGAAGCACTGGACGCGGTGAACAGCATGTTCAGCGAAGTCCGTGAACGTGCACCGATCACTGCTGCAACCCCGGAACTGCTGGCCGCGCTGGCGCGTCTGGCCGAGCCGCAAACGGCCGACGAAGCCCCGGCTTCGCCAGTGGCCGAGATGATCGAAGAGCTGGTCGTCGAAGGCGATGCGAGCGATTCGGGCGACATCACCGATAACGAATTTGAACAGCTGCTGGATTCGCTGAACGCCGTCAAGGCCGAAGCCGAAGCCCCGGCTGCTGCTGCACCTGCGCCGGCTGCCGATGCGGCCGCCAGCGATGAAATCACCGACGCCGAATTCGAGTCGTTGCTCGATCAACTGCACGGCAAAGGCCAGTTCGCGCCAGACGCCGTCGCACCGACTGCGGCTGCTCCGGCGGCACCGGCGGCGGGCGACAGCTCGGACATCACCGACGACGAATTCGAAGCACTGCTCGATCAGTTGCATGGCAAGGGCAACTTTGCCGTGGAAGCGCTGGAGTCGGCGATCGCCTCGGCACCGGTTGCGCCTGCCGCACCGGCGGCCGCCGCTGCCGGCAGCGATCTGATCAGCGATCACGAGTTCGAATCGCTGCTCGACGAGTTGCACGGCAAAGGCAAGTTCACCGACGTTGGCGCCGCTGCTGCGGGCACCGCGTCGACTGTGGCCGCGCCTGCCGCCAAGGCTGCTGCCGCTCCGGCTGCTGCGCCGAAGGCTGCGCCCAAGCCTGAGCCGAAAGCCGAAGCGCCAAAACCGGCCGCCGCTGCTGCACCGGCCCCGGCCCGTGCTGCCGCTGCTCCGCCGCCGGAAAAACCGGCGAGCGAAGCCGAGACCACCGTGCGGGTCGATACCGCGCGTCTCGACGAAATCATGAACATGGTCGGCGAGCTGGTGCTGGTGCGTAACCGCCTGGTGCGCCTGGGTCTCAACAGCGGCGACGAAGCCATGTCCAAGGCTGTGTCGAACCTCGACGTGGTCACGGCTGACTTGCAGACCGCGGTGATGAAGACCCGGATGCAGCCGATCAAGAAGGTCTTCGGGCGCTTCCCGCGTCTGGTTCGCGACCTCGCGCGTCAGCTCAAGAAAGAGATCAACCTGGAACTGGTGGGTGAAGAAACCGACCTCGACAAAAACCTTGTCGAGGCCCTGGCCGACCCGTTGGTCCACTTGGTGCGTAACGCGGTCGACCACGGCATCGAATCGCCGGAAGAACGCGAAGCTTCGGGCAAGGCCCGTGGCGGTCGCGTGGTGCTGGCAGCCGAGCAGGAAGGCGACCACATCCTGTTGTCGATCTCCGACGACGGCAAGGGCATGGACCCGAACGTCCTGCGTTCGATCGCGGTAAAACGCGGTGTGATGGACAAGGACGCGGCCGATCGCCTGAGCGATACCGAGTGCTACAACCTGATCTTCGCCCCGGGTTTCTCGACCAAGACCGAGATCTCCGACGTGTCCGGCCGCGGTGTCGGCATGGACGTGGTGAAAACCAAGATTTCCCAGCTCAACGGTTCGATCAACATCTACTCGACCAAGGGCCAGGGCTCGAAGATCGTCATCAAGGTGCCGCTGACGCTTGCGATCATGCCGACCCTGATGGTGATGCTCGGCAATCAGGCGTTTGCGTTCCCGTTGGTCAACGTCAACGAAATCTTCCACCTCGACCTGTCGACCACCAACGTGGTGGATGGCCAGGAAGTGGTGATCGTGCGGGACAAGGCGCTGCCATTGTTCTACCTCAAGCGCTGGCTGGTCAGCTCCGCCGCTCACGAAGAGCAGCGCGAAGGCCATGTGGTGATCCTTTCGGTGGGCACCCAGCGGATCGGCTTCGTCGTCGATCAACTGGTCGGCCAGGAAGAAGTGGTCATCAAGCCATTGGGCAAAATGCTGCAGGGCACTCCGGGCATGTCCGGCGCCACCATCACCGGTGACGGCCGCATCGCGCTGATTCTCGATGTTCCAAGCATGCTCAAGCGTTACGCGACGAAGCGTATTTGAATCCGGGGCAGCGGGGCGACGACGTCCCGCCGCACCTAATGGAGTGTTTATGGCAGTCAAAGTCCTGGTGGTGGACGATTCGGGTTTTTTCCGCCGCCGCGTCTCGGAAATTCTTTCAGCGGATCCGAGCATCCAGGTGGTCGGCACGGCCACCAACGGTAAAGAGGCGATCGATCAGGCCCTGGCCCTCAAGCCGGACGTGATCACCATGGACTACGAGATGCCGATGATGGATGGCATCACGGCGGTGCGGCACATCATGCAGCGCTGCCCGACCCCGGTGTTGATGTTCTCCTCGCTGACGCACGAAGGCGCCCGGGTCACCCTGGATGCGCTGGACGCCGGCGCGGTGGATTTCCTGCCGAAGAATTTCGAAGACATCTCGCGCAACCCCGAGAAGGTCAAGCAACTGCTGTGCGAGAAGGTCCACAGCATCTCGCGCAGTAATCGTCGTTTCAGTGCCTACAGTGCGCCGGCTCCGGCCGCTGCACCGACGCCTGCGCCAGCCCCGGCGGCTTCGAGCTTCAGCAGCCACAGCGCTGCTGCACCGACGCGTCCGGCGCCTGCTCCAGCACCTGCGCGTGCGCCAGCCGCCAGCGCGTCGTCGCCGGCACCGAAACGCAAAGCCTACAAACTGGTTGCCATCGGCACTTCGACCGGCGGCCCGGTTGCCCTGCAACGGGTGCTGACCCAGTTGCCGGCGAACTTCCCGGCGCCGATCGTGCTGATCCAGCACATGCCCGCGGCGTTCACCAAGGCCTTTGCCGAGCGTCTGGACAAGCTGTGCCGCATCAGCGTCAAGGAAGCCGAGGATGGCGACATCCTGCGTCCGGGCCTGGCGCTGCTGGCCCCGGGTGGCAAGCAGATGATGATCGACGGCCGTGGCGCGGTGAAAATCCTGCCGGGCGACGAGCGTCTGAACTACAAGCCGTGCGTGGACATCACTTTCGGTTCCGCAGCCAAATCCTACGGTGACAAAGTTCTGGCGGTGGTGCTCACCGGCATGGGCGCCGACGGTCGTGAAGGCGCGCGTCTGCTCAAACAGGGCGGCAGCTCGGTATGGGCGCAGGACGAAGCAAGCTGCGTGATCTACGGCATGCCGATGGCCATCGTCAAAGCTGATCTGGCTGACGCGGTCTACGGCCTGGACGACATCGGCAAGCACATCGTCGAGGCGTGTATCTGATGGATGTTCTAAGCCTTATCGGGATTATTCTGGCGTTCGTCGCCATCATCGGCGGCAACTTCCTTGAAGGCGGCCACCTCGGCGCGCTGGCCAACGGCCCGGCGGCGCTGATCGTGCTCGGGGGCACCATCGGTGCCGCGCTGTTGCAATCGCCGATGAGCGCCTTCAAGCGCGCCATGCAGATTCTCGCCTGGATCCTTTTTCCGCCACGGGTGGACCTGGCCGGCGGCATCGACCGCGTGGTCAACTGGAGCCTCACCGCACGCAAGGAAGGCTTGCTCGGGCTGGAAGGCGTGGCCGATGCCGAACCGGACAACTACTCGCGCAAGGGCCTGCAACTGCTGGTCGATGGCGCCGAGCCGGAAGCGATCCGCAGCATTCTCGAAGTGGATTTCTACACTCAGGAAGCCCGCGACATCGAGGCTGCCAAAGTTTTCGAAAGCATGGGCGGCTATGCGCCGACCATCGGCATCATCGGTGCGGTGATGGGCCTGATTCATGTGATGGGCAACCTCGCTGATCCGACCCAATTGGGCAGCGGTATTGCCGTGGCATTCGTCGCGACCATCTACGGCGTGGCCAGTGCCAACCTGGTGTTGCTGCCGGTGGCGGCCAAGCTCAAGTCAATCGCGTTGCGGCAGTCGCGTTATCGCGAAATGTTGTTGGAAGGTATTTTGTCGATCGCCGAAGGTGAAAACCCTCGCTCTATCGAGCTGAAGCTTCAGGGCTTCATGGATTGATGGGGGTAATGGACTATGGCTCGCCGCAGGCATCAGGAAGAACACGTTAATCACGAGCGCTGGCTCGTGTCCTACGCGGATTTCATCACGCTGCTGTTCGCGTTCTTCGTGGTGATGTATTCCATCTCGTCGATCAACGAAGGCAAGTACAAGGTCATTTCCGAGGCGCTGATCGGGGTTTTCACTGACTCCGATCGCTCGCTCAAGCCGATCCCGATCGGTGAGGAACGGCCGAAAACCGTGACCCCGGCCAAGCCGCTGGTCAAGGACAGCGAGCAGGTCGATGCCGGTATCGCCGGGGCCAGCGATCCGCTGAAAAGCATTGCCGATGACATCAGTGCCGCGTTCGGCGACTTGATCGCTTCCAACCAGATGACCGTGCGCGGCAACGAGTTGTGGGTCGAGATCGAACTCAATTCCAGCCTGTTGTTCGGCAGTGGCGACGCAATGCCGAGTGATATCGCGTTCAACATCATCGACAAGGTCGCGGCGATCCTCAAACCGTTCGACAATCCGATTCACGTCGAAGGCTTCACCGACGATCAGCCGATCCGCACCGCGCAGTACCCGACCAACTGGGAACTGTCCTCGGCGCGTTCGTCGAGTATCGTTCGGATGCTGGCGATGCAGGGCGTCAACCCCGGGCGTCTGGCCTCGGTGGGTTACGGTGAGTTTCAGCCGGTGGCCAACAACGCCACCGCCGAAGGCCGGGCGAAAAACCGTCGTGTGGTGCTGGTGGTGTCGCGCAACCTCGATGTGCGCCGCAGCCTGACCGGTACCGGTACCGCCAATGCGCAACCGGACGCGGCATTGAAGCGCGCTGGCACACAAACTGCACCGTCCCCGGTCAAGACGCCGGGACGCGAGAGTGCCGTCAATTCTCCGTCGCCCGCATTAATACGCTGAGCTATGTCTCGGTCGAGCATCTCGGCCGGGAGGAACGAACCGAATGAGAGTCTGGGCAGTCGCCAATCAAAAGGGTGGTGTCGGTAAAACCACATCTTCCATCGCTTTAGCCGGATTGCTGGCGGAGGCGGGCAAGCGCGTGGTTGTGGTCGATCTCGACCCGCACGGCTCGATGACCAGCTATTTCGGCTACGACCCCGACAGCCTGGAACACAGCAACTACGACCTGTTTCTGCACAAGGGCAGCGTGCCGCAAGGCTTGCCCGGACAGTTGCTGCTGTCGACCAGCGACGAACGCATTTCCCTGTTGCCGTCGAGTACCGCACTCGCCACCCTTGAGCGCCAGTCGCCGGGGCAGAGTGGTTTGGGCCTGGTGATCGCCAAGAGTCTGGCGCAGCTGTGGCAGGACTTTGATTACGCGATCATCGACAGCCCGCCGTTGCTCGGCGTGTTGATGGTCAACGCCCTGGCCGCGAGCCAGCAACTGGTGATCCCGGTGCAGACCGAGCACCTGGCCGTCAAAGGTCTGGAGCGCATGGTCAACACCCTGGCGATGATCAACCGCTCGCGCAAACAGGCGCTGCCGTTCAGCATCGTGCCGACCCTGTTCGACCGCCGCACCCAAGCGTCGCTGGGCACCTTGCGCGTGCTGCGTGACAAATTCCCGGAAGAGATCTGGCAGGGTTACATCCCGGTCGACACGCGTCTGCGCGACGCCAGCCGGGCCGGGGTCACGCCTTCGCAGTTCGACGGCAAGAGTCGTGGCGTGCTGGCTTACCGCGCGCTGCTCAAGCATCTGCTGGCGCAACAACTTGTTCCGCAGGTGGCTTGAGATGACCGTGTTCCGATCACCCATGCCTGACTTGCACAAATCCTGTGGGAGCGAGCCTGCTCGCGAAGCAGGCGACGCGGTTCTCCTGTCTGGCGCTGTTGACCGATGAACCGCCCAATCAAGCTGACATCGCGTCCGCAACTGGCGTTGCAGTCCTATCTGGACAGCTTGCTGCAGGAAATCCCTGACGAGTTGCCGCCAGTGGAAGTGCCGGTCGAGGCGCCGGTCGAGGTGGTCGAAAGCGCTGCGGCGCTGGATGAATTCCAGGCTGCGGTACTGGAAGAGCAGGCGCGTGATGCGCAGAAAACCACCAAACCTGCCGCCCCGGTTGTCGCGCCTGCCGCCGCACCGATCGCCAAGGCGCCAGTGGCGTTGATCGAAGAAGCCGAGCCGCCGCGCGCGCCGGTTTCGACACTCGCACCGCTGTTGCAAACCCAATTGCTGAAAACCGCGCCGGAACCGGTCGTGGCCGAACCGGCGCCGGTGGTACCGGCACCCGTCGAACAGACGCTGGTGCCGCCAGTGGTGGAAGTGCACCTGCCACCGAGCAACACGCCGCCCCCGGTGGAAACCGATGGCCGTCCGGCCTGGGCTTCGGAAGCCTTCGAATGCCTGTTGTTCGATGTTGCCGGACTGACACTGGCGGTGCCGCTGGTGTGCCTCGGTTCGATCTATTCGCTGGCCGGCCACGAGTTGACGCCGCTGTTCGGGCAGCCGGAATGGTTCCTCGGGATTCTGCCGAGCCAGGCCGGCAATCTGAAAGTCTTGGACACGGCGCGTTGGGTCATGCCGGATCGCTATCGCGATGACTTCCGTCAGGGCCTGCAGTACGTGATTTCGGTACAAGGCTACGAGTGGGGCCTGGCGGTGCATCAGGTCAGCCGTTCGTTGCGTCTGGATCCGAATGAAATCAAATGGAGAAGTCACCGGGGTCAGCGGCCATGGCTTGCCGGCACGGTGATCGAGCACATGTGTGCATTACTTGATGTAGCCGCGCTGGCCGAGTTGATCGCCAGCGGCGGGGCAAAGCACTTGGGCGGCCACAAGCCGCTACATAAATCGACATAGCAGCCGACATAACAGTCAGGCGAAGGCATTTTTCAATGCCTCCACACAGAACACACACCGCCCAGTGCGGTTTTTTCGAGGGGTCAGGGTATGAGTAGTCAGGCGACGAATGCAAAAGGTTCTGAAGATCCGATCCTGCAATGGGTGACCTTCAAGCTGGACAACGAAACCTACGGCATCAACGTGATGCGCGTTCAGGAAGTCCTGCGTTACACCGAAATCGCGCCGGTACCGGGTGCGCCAAGCTACGTGCTGGGCATCATCAACCTGCGCGGTAACGTGGTCACCGTGATCGACACCCGTCAGCGCTTCGGCCTGAACAGCGGCGAGATCAGCGACAACACCCGTATCGTCATCATCGAAGCCGACAAGCAAGTGGTCGGGATCATGGTCGACAGCGTGGCCGAAGTGGTTTACCTGCGTCAGTCGGAAATCGAGACTGCGCCGAACGTCGGCAACGAAGAGTCGGCCAAGTTCATCCAGGGCGTGTGCAACAAGAACAACGAGTTGCTGATCCTGGTCGAACTGGACAAGATGATGAGCGAAGAAGAATGGTCGGAACTGGAGAGCATCTGATTGATTCTCGAGGTTGCGGTCATTGTCCTGTTCCTCTTCTGGGCAGGCACGCTGGCAATGTTTCTGGCGTACATCAAGGCGCAGCGGGTGATCGCTGCGCAACAGGCTCAGGGCGATGCGCTGCGTGATCAGCGCATCAAGGACCTGGCCAAGCGTGTCGACGACTACCAGAACGGCAACGTGCGCATGGGCGAAGCCCTGCACGAGCTGCGCTCGGTCGTCGGTCCGTTGCCGGACAAGATAGTCGCGCTGGAACAACGCGACCCGTCGAGCCTGTCGTTCGCCCAGGCGGCGAAACTGGTGGGCATGGGCGCGAGCGTCGATGAGCTGACCCAGTCCTGCGGCTTGACCCAGGCTGAGGCGGAGTTGATGCGCAAGCTGCACAGAAGTTGATATGCGTTGAGGCATGTCATTTGAATAAGAATCGCCGGTCATGCCGGCGATTTTTTTTGCGCTCGATTTTGTTGCCTGATTCGCCCATGGCCGTCTGTCTGAACTGTTATTTCTGACAGTAGAGAATTTCGCTCATCGCTCCTCACACTGCTCGTGACTCGCGATAGTCCCGTCGGCTTTTCAGGCAGACGCGTCTGATCGCCAATTCACCGATCCAGCCAATCGTGGAGTGGGTATGCATTTGCCAGCCAGAATCGAGCGCGCGAGAAAAGTGCAGTCACCCGGTGTTGCCGCCCTGTGGCTGGCAGTCGTGCTGCTCCTGACGGCTTGTCAGGCTCAGGTCAGCAGGCTTGCTCCAGAAGCCAATATGGCCGACCGGCAAAATTGTCACGGTGTCCACCTGGTCAATGTCGTTGCGCATATGGACGACGATCTGCTGTTTATTGATCCGCGGATTTCGCAAGTTCTGGCTGCCGGCGGCTGTGTGACCAGTATCTTCATGAACGGTGGCAGTTCTGGCGCCGGCTTCGACTATGTACTGAAGCGCGAAAGCGCATCGACAAAAGCCTATGAGAAAATGCTGGGTTTTGCGACCGGATGGACGCCTTACCTGATATTCACTGATTCAGCCATTGTGATGAGCGTCAAGGCCAATGAGCGACCTGGATTGAAGCTCATATTTTTGCGTGTGCCGGGAGGGGACGTTCGTGGTGGAGATGTGCCGCTGGCCGATTTGCTCGACCTCGATAAAACTGTTCGGAGTTGGCCCTATCTGGACTCGGCTTCAGGTCCGGTAAACCTCTACAGTCGAACATCTTTTGTGCAGCTCTTGACTGAGCTGATCGTCAATGAAGGAGCCACCCGGGTGTATGCACTCAATCCGGACACCGTCCCGTACACGGAGCATCCTGACCATATTTATTCGGCACGTTTGACGCGCCTGGCCTTGCGCGGGATCAGTGCAGATATCCCGGTGGTTTATCACGAGACCTATCCCTCGGCGGCCGTCGCTCCTAACGTGGACCCGGCAGCGGTGCAGGCGAAACGGCATGTTGTCGCCAGTTACTTTCATTTTGAAGGGGCTGAGCCAGTCAGCAGTGCGTACAGTGAAGCCACCTGGAATGGCAATTGGGTGGCGCGACTCAATTTCACGCTCAGCCATGCTCACGCTGCCGGGCCACTGGTCAATATCCCTTTCAGACCGCTAGTCAATTTCCAGACGCAACAGTGCCTGGTTGCCAATGGATTGGGGCAGCAGGTGACACTGGATGGATGTGAGCCAGACGCTGACCAGCGCTGGGCGTTTGTGCCCTCCGACATTGCAGTCGGCGCGAGCAGGGGAGTTGCACTGCTGAAAACAGCCTCTGGCCATTGCATAGCGCGTCAGAATGGCCAATTGGTCGAACGCGCATGTGAAAGCAATGAGCCCTCTCAACACTGGACTCCGTGGGATTTCGGGAAAATCTATGTTCCCGGAGCGCAGGGGCAATGCCTGGACGGAGTACAGCCGAGCTTGATAGCGGATTGCAGGGAGTTTGCGGGTTCTACGTTGTGGGTGCGCAGCATCGATAACATCGACAGCAATGATTCGATGGAAGTGGCGCTGACGGGGGATGTCATCGGTGACGGGACGAACCGGACGGTACAAGTGCAGCGCCGGCAGGATGGTCCAGGTGTCGATATTTGGGTCACGTCGCTGGACGCAGACGCGATTGCATCCGAGAAATGGTATGAGGACAGACTTCTATTTGATCCAGACTCTTTTGATTCCGGGTGTGCTACAGCCCTTTGCTACGACACTACGCGCTATCTGCTGGCGGATTTCACAGGTGACGGCAAGGCTGATCTGATGGCGATATCGCCCGGAAACGCTGACG
This sequence comes from Pseudomonas sp. IT-93MI4, assembly GCF_949767635.1. Classification (NCBI taxonomy): domain Bacteria; kingdom Pseudomonadati; phylum Pseudomonadota; class Gammaproteobacteria; order Pseudomonadales; family Pseudomonadaceae; genus Pseudomonas; species Pseudomonas sp. IT-93MI4. Next base: position 109,020 of record NZ_CATKPP010000003.1, on the reverse strand, counting down.
AAACCATTTTCAGGCTATTGAAGAATGAAGGCGGGCATTTTGCTGATCCGGTTATCTGGCGTTCGGTTCCGCAAGGGCATGCCTACCGGCAAGCTCAGCAATATCTGGCTGGCGACTTCAGAGGCGTCGGCAAGCAAGATGTGTTGATCGTGCAAACCCTGAATAACACAGTGTCCGATTTTTGGCTGATGGAGAATAAAGGGGCGAGTCTGGGCGTTCCTGCTCACTGGGGAGATGCTCGAAAAAACCCATTGCCGGTCCATTTCTACAGCGCCAGGCTGGACAGCGATGGCAAAGATGATGTGCTCGCTGTTGATTCAAGTGCACAGTTCTTGAAGCTGCTCACCTACAGGAGCAGCGGCCGTTCTCTGGATTTTGAGAAAGCCTTGGAGTTGCGGGGCTTCTATTCTGCGCGTTCAAAGACCGCAGTGCTGGATTCGCCGATTACCAAACTGACCGATGTATGGGTGCTGCACGCTCGATCAGACGGTAGTGATATCAATTTCTGGAAAGTCGCAAATCTTGGCGGCGGAGAGTTCGAAGAGCCTTCGTCTCCGGCTTTCGAGACGAGCGTGCTTAATTGGGCCGACGTGCGGCCTTATGGGCTGGGGACGGGCAGGCAGATCCTGCTTCCCTATCGCGTCAACGATCCTGTGCATGAGTATTACTGGCGAATCGGGAAAATCGGCTTCAAGGCACTGAATCTGTCCGAGCAAGGTAGGCCCCTCGAGATCAAGGATTATGGACGTTCACCACGGTTTGAATGGGCGAACCTGCAGTGGCGAGCGCGCTTGAACTGAATGTCGAGCGGGGACGCGTGCACTTGAGCTTGTATCCGGCGCGGCCTAGTAATCAGCCCCGCGTTCGGTAACGTCCTTCTCGACCATCGGCGCATCCGGATCCTGCCCCTCGGGGAATTTCCCCTTCAGATTCCACGCGAACGCGATGATCTCGGCGATCGTGCGGTACAGCTCCTCGGGAATGCTGTCGCCCAGTTCCATCCGCGCCAACAGCCGCACCAGCTCGGCGTTTTCATAGATCGGCACTTCGCAGTCGCGGGCGATGCGCAGGATTTCTTCGGCCAGTTCCTCGTCGCCCTTGGCGGTGAGGGTCGGGGCGTTGTTGCCGTCGTATTTGAGGGCGATGGCCTGGCGTGGAGCAGTGGAGTCGTTCATGCGGTTTCGTCGACCCAGCGATGTTCGAGGCGGGTTTGGTTGCCTTGCGGCGGGGTGCCGAGGTGGCAGTCGAGATCGCCGACATTCAGGCCGCGATCGAGCAGGCGCTGGCGCAGGGCGAACAGATTGTTGCCGATCAGGTCGGCGGTGTATGGGCGTTCGGCCCAGAGCTGGCTCGACAGGCTGCCGGCAATCAACTGCGCCTGAATCTGCATCGGCCCCAACGGCTCCATGTCGAACGCCAGGTCGACGCGCCACAGCTGCTGTTTGGGCTCGCGTTCGTCACGGCGTTCGTTGGGTTGCGGTTCTCTTTCCGGCGCTTCTTCGCGCTGAAACTTGACCTGCAACGGCACGATGTCCTGCAGGTTGCGCATGGGGATTTCCAGCTGCCAGGTGCTGAGCAGACGGCCGTCATCGGTGACACCGGTCTGTTCCAGGCTCGACAGCTGATGGCTTTGCAGGCGCGACACGGCTGCCGCGGCGAGGCGTAGCAGATGTTCCAGATCGCCTTCACCTTCGAGGCTTTGCAGCAGGCGGTCGGGCAGCGGGAAACTGCTGGGCAGCGGTTTGGCGCTGACCTGACCGAGGGTGCCGAGGGCGTTGCGCACGAAGCTCGGCAGTGCTTGCGCCAGCGTGTTTGCAGCGATGATCGCGTTGAAACTGGCATTGCCCGGCGCACCCGGCGACAGTTGCGCGATCAGCTTGAGCAGATCGGCTTTCATGTCCGGGGCCAGCGCCGGATTCTGTCCGGTCAGCAATTTGGCTTCGAGGAAGGCGCCACTGTTGGCCAGGGCCAGGGCCACGCCTTTGGCGGTGCTCATTTGCTGCACATCGGGCAGGTTGGCGAGCAGGCGCGTGACGGCAGCGCGCAGATCCTGCGAGGTCTGATCGTCGTCGCTCGGCAGGTTTTGCAGAGCATTGAGCAAACCGTCCAGCGAACCTTGGCGAGTCTGTTGGCCGAGCAGTTGCTGGCTCACCGCCAATTGCTCCTGACGGCTGCTCAGTGGCACGAACTTGAGGGTTTGCGAATCTTCGACCAGTGCCGAGAGCAGGGTGCCGATGCGCAGTGGCGTCGGGCTGTCGATGTCCAGTGTGGCGCCACTTTGCGCGGTGTTGAGCAGGCTCACCAGCGAGCGGTACACCGTCGGCTGTCCCGGCACTTGCGGCAGTGTCTGCGAGGTCAGCACCTTGCCTTGCAGCAACGTGCCGACCGGCAACTGCGCCGTATCGATGCGGGTGAGGGCGGCGACGCTGCTGGCGATGGCCTGTTGCACGGTGATCGCCAGATTGCCCGCCGACGGCTGAGTGACGGCCAGGTTGGTGCCGGTTGGCAGCGGCAGGTTGCTGCTGGCTTGCACGGTGGTCTGCCGACCGCCGTCGACGGTGACCTTGAGCAGCAGTTGAAAGGTCTGATCCGCCTGCTTGAGTGACAACACCTCGGCCTGAGCGCTTTGCCCGGCGCCGATCAAGCCTTCGACCGGGGTCAACAGCTTGAGCAACTCACCGCTCATCACCAGCGGACGCGTGTTCGCCGGGGTGGTGGGCGGGAGCGGGAGGATGTTCATTTCGCCTGTCATACGCGGACACAACCTGAGGAAATTGCGCTCTTGGGAGTAAGGCACGGCATGTATAATGCCGCGCGTCTTGCGCTTCGTTCAGAAAACATAGCAATTGTTTGATCCAGCTCTCTGCTTCGCACCGTCATTGCATTTATCCTGCATCTCTTTAACGGCCGCGCCAGAGCCGACTTGAACCGTATAAGGCCCGTGATCCCTTGACCAGTCCTGTCCTGCAAACCGTTGCCCTTGCCTGTGAGCGAGACCTGCGGCTGCTCTTCGAAAATCTCGAATTAAGACTGGCCAGTGGCGATATGGTGCAGATCAGCGGCCCCAACGGCAGCGGCAAGACCAGCCTGCTGCGTCTGTTGTCAGGGTTGATGCAGCCGACCAGCGGTCAAGTGCTGCTCAACGGCCAGCCCTTGACTGCACAACCGAGCGAACTGGCGCGCAACCTGTTGTGGATCGGCCACGCTGCCGGGATCAAGGACCTGCTGACCCCGGAAGAGAACCTGTCCTGGCTCTGCGCCCTGCATCGGCCGGCCGAACGCGAGGCGATCTGGCAGGCACTGGCAGCCGTAGGATTGCGCGGATTCGAAGATGTTCCCTGCCACACCCTGTCCGCCGGTCAGCAACGCCGCGTGGCGCTGGCGCGGCTGTATCTGGACAGCCCGCCGCTGTGGATTCTCGACGAGCCGTTCACCGCGCTCGACAAACAGGGCGTGGCGCAGCTTGAAGAACACCTGGCCGGGCACTGCGAGCGCGGCGGTCTGGTGGTTCTGACCACGCACCACACACTGAGCCGGATGCCGGCCGGTTATCGCGATATCGATCTGGGGAACTGGGCAGTATGAGTGTGTTCGGCCTGCTGGTTGCCCGTGAGTCCCGTTTGCTGTTTCGTCGCCCGGCGGAACTGGCCAATCCGCTGATTTTCTTCGCCATCGTCATCGCCTTGTTCCCGCTGGCCGTCGGCCCGGAAACTCAAGTCTTGCAAAACCTGTCCCCGGGGTTAGTCTGGGTGGCCGCGTTGTTGTCGGTCCTGCTTTCGCTGGACGGACTGTTTCGCAGTGATTTCGAAGATGGCTCCCTGGAACAGTGGGTCCTTTCGCCGCACCCGCTGCCCCTACTGGTGCTGGCCAAGGTGCTGGCACACTGGCTGTTCTCGGGACTGGCACTGGTTCTGCTCTCGCCGTTGCTGGCGTTGATGCTCGGTTTGCCGGTCGCCTGCCTGCCGGTGTTGCTGTTGTCGTTGCTGCTGGGTACACCGGTGCTGAGCCTGCTCGGTGCGGTGGGCGCGGCGCTGACGGTTGGTTTGAAACGCGGCGGCCTGTTGCTGGCGCTGCTGATTCTGCCGTTGTACATCCCGGTGTTGATCCTGGGCAGTGGCGCTTTGCAGGCCGCCCTGCAAGGGATGCCGGCGACCGGGTATCTGCTGTGGCTGGGTAGCCTGACCGCCCTGGCGATCACCCTGACACCTTTTGCAATAGCGGCTGGCCTGAAGATCAGCGTCGGCGAATAATGAGGTCTGGTTAAAATTTAACCAGCAAAGACCCTGAGACTGCTCACACCGATGAGCGGCACCCGTGATGGAAACAGTATGAACTGGACCTGGTTTCACAAGCTCGGCTCGCCCAAGTGGTTCTACGGCATCAGCAGCAGGTTTCTGCCGTGGCTGAGCATTGCCGCGTTGCTGCTGATCAGCATTGGCGTCGTCTGGGGCCTGGCCTTCGCGCCGCCGGATTATCAGCAGGGCAACAGCTTCCGCATCATCTATATTCACGTGCCGGCGGCAATGCTGGCGCAGTCGATCTACGTGATGCTGGCGGTGTGCGGCGTGGTCGGGCTGGTGTGGAAAATGAAACTGGCCGACGTCGCCCTGCAATGTGCGGCGCCGATCGGCGCGTGGATGACCGCTGTGGCGCTGGTCACCGGGGCGATCTGGGGCAAGCCGACCTGGGGCTCGTGGTGGGTCTGGGATGCGCGGCTGACGTCGATGCTGATTCTGCTGTTCCTGTATTTCGGCGTGATCGCGCTGGGCAATGCCATCAGCAACCGCGACAGCGCCGCCAAGGCCTGCGCCGTGCTGGCGATCGTCGGGGTGATCAACATTCCGATCATCAAATACTCGGTGGAGTGGTGGAACACCCTGCACCAGGGCGCGACCTTCACCCTCACGGAAAAACCGGCAATGCCCGCTGAAATGTGGCTGCCGCTGTTGCTGACGGTGCTGGGTTTCTACTGTTTCTTCGGCGCCGTGCTGTTGTTGCGCATGCGCCTTGAAGTGCTCAAGCGCGAAGCCCGCGCCAGTTGGGTGAAAGAAGAAGTGCAGAACAGCCTGGAGGCCGCGCGATGAGTTTTGCTTCATTCGGCGACTTCCTCGCCATGGGCCACCATGGTCTGTATGTCTGGACGGCCTACGGCATCTGTCTGGCGGTGCTGATCCTCAACGTGGTCGCACCGATCGCGGCCCGCAAGCGCTATCTGCAACAAGAGGCGCGTCGTCTGCGCCGGGAGAACGGCAAGTGAATCCGCTGCGCAAAAAACGTCTGACCATCATTCTGGCGATCCTGGTCGGGGTCGGCGCTGCCGTCGGCCTGGCCCTCAGCGCCCTGCAGGAAAACATCAACCTGTTTTACACGCCGACCCAGATCGCCAACGGTGAAGCGCCGCACGACACGCGCATCCGCGCCGGCGGCATGGTCGAGAAGGGCTCGCTGCAGCGTTCGCCGGACTCGCTGGACGTCAAATTCGTTGTCACCGACTTCAACAAAGCCGTGACCATCACCTACCGCGGGATCCTCCCGGATCTGTTCCGCGAAGGGCAGGGCATCGTCGCATTGGGCAAACTCAACGCCGACGGCGTGGTGGTGGCCGATGAAGTGCTGGCCAAGCACGACGAGAAGTACATGCCGCCGGAAGTGACCAAAGCGCTGAAAGACAGTGGTCAATCGGCACCGACCCCAGCGAAGGAGGGTTGATTGATGACTTCTGCACTGTTTATTCCCGAGCTCGGCCATCTGGCGATGATTCTGGCGCTGTGTTTTGCGCTGGTGCAGGCCGTGGTGCCGCTGTTCGGTGCGTGGCGCGGCGATCGTATGTGGATGGGCCTGGCCCAGCCGGCAGCGTGGGGTCAGTTTGCGTTCCTGCTGTTTGCCTTCGGTTGCCTGACCTACGCGTTCATGACCGACGATTTCTCGGTCGGTTATGTGGCGATGAACTCCAACAGCGCCTTGCCGTGGTACTACAAGTTCAGCGCGGTGTGGGGCGCCCACGAAGGGTCGCTGCTGCTGTGGGCGTTGATCCTCGGTGGCTGGACCTTCGCCGTGTCGGTGTTCTCCCGGCAGTTGCCGCAAGTCATGCTCGCCCGTGTGCTGGCGGTGATGGGCATGATCAGCACCGGTTTCCTGTTGTTCCTGATCCTCACCTCCAACCCGTTCTCGCGGATCCTGCCGCAGATTCCGGCCGACGGTCGTGACCTCAATCCGCTGCTGCAAGACATCGGCCTGATTGTGCATCCGCCGATGCTCTACATGGGGTACGTCGGCTTCTCGGTGGCGTTCGCCTTCGCCATCGCTGCACTGCTCGGTGGTCGTCTCGACGCCGCGTGGGCACGCTGGTCGCGCCCTTGGACGATTGTCGCCTGGGCCTTCCTCGGCATCGGCATCACCCTCGGTTCATGGTGGGCGTACTACGAACTCGGCTGGGGCGGCTGGTGGTTCTGGGACCCGGTGGAAAACGCCTCGTTCATGCCATGGCTGGTCGGCACCGCGCTGATTCACTCGCTGGCCGTCACGGAAAAACGTGGCGTGTTCAAGAGCTGGACGGTGTTGCTGGCGATTGCCGCGTTCTCGCTGAGCCTGCTTGGCACGTTCCTCGTGCGTTCCGGTGTACTGACTTCGGTGCACGCGTTTGCCTCCGACCCTGAGCGCGGCGTGTTCATTCTGATCTTCCTGCTGTTTGTGGTCGGCGGTTCGCTGACGCTGTTTGCGTTGCGCGCTCCGGTGGTCAAGAGCCAGGTCGGCTTCAACCTGTGGTCGCGGGAAACCCTGCTGCTGGGCAACAACCTGGTGCTGGTGGTGGCGGCGTCGATGATTCTGCTCGGCACGTTGTATCCGCTGATTCTTGATGCGATCAGCGGCGCCAAGCTGTCGGTAGGCCCGCCGTACTTCAACGCGCTGTTCATCCCGTTGATGGCGTTGCTGATGCTGGTGATGGCGGTCGGCGTGATCGTCCGCTGGAAAGACACCCCGGTAAAATGGCTGGCGAACATGCTGACCCCGGTGCTGCTCGGCAGCGTCGCATTGGCCGTGGTGGCCGGTGTCGCTTACGGCGATTTCAACTGGGCGGTGATCGCGACGTTCCTGCTCGCTGCGTGGGTGCTGCTCGCCGGTGTGCGCGACATCTTCGACAAGACTCGCCACAAGGGCCTGATCAAAGGCCTGCCAACCCTGACCCGCAGCTACTGGGGCATGCAGATCGCTCACCTCGGCATCGCCGTATGCGCCCTCGGTGTGGTGCTGTCGAGTCAGAACAGTGCCGAACGCGACCTGCGTCTGGCGCCGGGCGAGTCGATGTCCCTGGCCGGTTATCAGTTTGTGTTCGAAGGTGCCAAGCACTTCGAAGGGCCGAACTTCACCTCCGACAAGGGCACCGTTCGGGTGATCCGCGACGGCAAGGAAGTCAGCGTGCTGCACCCGGAAAAGCGCCTGTACACCGTGCAGAGTTCGATGATGACCGAGGCCGGGATCGACGCCGGTTTCACCCGGGATCTCTACGTCGCATTGGGCGAGCCGCTGGAAAACGGCGCGTGGGCGGTACGGGTTCACGTCAAACCGTTCGTGCGCTGGATCTGGTTCGGCGGTCTGCTGACCGGTCTGGGCGGATTGCTGGCGGCGCTGGATCGGCGTTATCGAGTCAAGGTCAAAGCCCGGGTGCGTGAAGCCCTCGGCCTGCAAGGAGCGGCTGCATGAGACGTTGGTTGATGCTGGTACCCCTGGCGATTTTCCTGCTGGTGGCGGTGTTTCTTTATCGCGGTCTGTACCTCGATCCGGCGGAACTGCCGTCGGCGATGATCAACAAGCCCTTCCCGGAATTCAGCCTGCCGAATGTGCAGGGCGACAAGACCCTGACCAAGGCCGACATCCTCGGCAAACCGGCACTGGTCAACGTCTGGGGCACCTGGTGCATTTCCTGCCGGGTCGAGCACCCGGTGCTGAACAAACTGGCCGAGCGCGGCGTGGTGATCTACGGCATCAACTACAAGGACACCAACGCCGATGCGTTGAAGTGGCTGGCCGAATTCCACAACCCGTACTCGCTGGATATCCGTGACGACGAAGGTTCGCTGGGCCTCAACCTCGGCGTGTACGGCGCGCCGGAAACCTTCTTCATCGACGCCAAGGGCATCATCCGCGACAAGTACGTCGGGGTGATCGACGAACAGGTCTGGCGCGAAAAACTCGCAGCCAAGTATCAGGCACTGGTCGATGAGGCCAAGCCATGAAGCGCTTTATCGCTGCCGTGGTCTTGGGCCTGAGTCTGGCCGGTGTGGCGCATGCCGCGATCGACACCTACGAGTTCGCCAAGGAAGGTGATCGCGAGCGCTTTCGTGAACTGACCAAGGAACTGCGCTGCCCCAAGTGCCAGAACCAGGACATCGCCGATTCCAACGCGCCGATTGCCGCCGACCTGCGCAAAGAGATTTTCCGCATGCTCGGCGAGGGCAAGGACAATCAGCAGATCATCGATTTCATGGTCGATCGCTACGGTGATTTCGTCCGCTACAAACCGGCGCTCAATGCAAAGACAGCCTTGCTGTGGTTCGGCCCGGCCGGCCTGTTGTTCGGCGGTCTGGTGGTGATCGCAGTGATCGTTCGCCGACGCCGCGCGCAACGCACCGAGACCCCGCCATCGCTGTCCACCGAAGAGCGTCAGCGCCTCGACCAACTGTTGGATAAAAACCAAGAATGATTGATTTCTGGCTTGCCGCAGGGCTGTTGCTTCTGGTCGCCCTGAGTTTTCTGCTGATCCCGGTTTTGCGTGGCCGTCGCGCCCAGCGTGAAGAGGATCGAACTGCCCTGAACGTGGCGCTGTATCAGGAGCGCGTGGCCGAGCTGCAAGCGCAGCAGGCTGAAGGCGTACTCGATGCCGCGCAAATGGACAGCGGTCGCGCGGAAGCTGCGCGTGAGCTGCTCGCCGATACCGAAGGCGTTGCCGCACCGCGTGTGTCGAAACTGGGCAAGCCGTTGCCGCTGCTGGCGGCGGTGCTGGTGCCGGTGTTGGGCCTGGGTCTGTACCTGCATTTCGGTGCTGCCGATAAAGTCGAACTGACCCGCGAATTCGCCCAGGCGCCGCAGTCGATGGAAGAGATGACCCGGCGTCTGGAGCGTGCCGTCGCCGCGCAACCGGATTCGGCGGAAGGCCTGTACTTCCTCGGGCGCACCTACATGGCCCAGGATCGTCCGGCAGATGCGGCCAAGATGTTCGAACGCGCCGCCAACCTGGCCGGTCGCCAGCCGGAGCTGCTTGGTCAGTGGGCGCAGGCGCAGTATTTCGCCGATGGCAAAAAGTGGTCGGACAAGATCCAGGCCCTGACCGATGAAGCGCTGAAAGCCGATCCGAAAGAAGTCACCAGCCTCGGCCTGCTCGGCATCGCCGCGTTCGAGGGTGAGCGTTATCAGCAGGCAATCGACTATTGGAACCGGCTGCTGGCGCAGTTGCCAGAGGGCGACAACTCACGCGCCGCCTTGCAGGGCGGGATCGAGCGAGCCACCGAGCGCCTGCAAGCCAGTGGCGGTAAGGACGCGGCCGCGCCAGCAGCCAAGGTTGCCGCTCTGCTCAAGGTGCGCGTCGATCTGGCCAGCGAACTCAAAGGCAAGGTGCAACCGGGCGACAGCGTGTTCATCTTCGCCCGCGCCGTTTCCGGCCCACCGGCACCGCTGGCGGCCAAGCGTCTGACCGTGGCCGATCTGCCGGTCACTGTCGAACTGGGCGATGCCGACGCGATGATGCCGCAGTTGAAACTGTCGAACTTTCCTGAAGTCCAACTGGTTGCGCGCATTTCCCGTGCCGGTCAGCCGACCGCAGGGGAGTGGGTAGGTCGCAGCGGCCCGCTGGCCAGCAGCACCACCGCGCCGCAAACACTGACCATCGACAGCCCGGACAAATAACTCCGGAACCCACAGGAAAGCACCGCCATGCACAGCCTCGCCCGCATCTCCGTCATCACATTGGCCTTGAGCATGAGCGCATGTGCGGTGCACCGGCCGGAACCGACCACCAACCTACCGCCGATCCCGCCGTCACAACCGAGCCCGACCCCGTCGACCTCGCCGACCCCGGGCAAAAGCATCCCGGCCAAACCGTCCAAGCCAGTCCCGCGCACCTCAGCCAGCTTCGCCCCACCACCGGGCGGCAACAGCCACTGGGACCAGAAGCTCGGCGTCTACGTCCTCGACGACCAGCCCAACACCTTCTACCGCCAGCGCACCTACTTCCGCTGGAACAACGGCTGGACTCGCTCCGTCAGCCCCAACGGCCCTTGGGAAGACACCGATATCCACGGCGTACCGCCGGGGTTGGGCAAACAGTTCGGGCAGTGATGAACAAACGGCGATCTCTGGATCGCCGTTTTTTTGTGTGTTGCCGGGCATTGATGATGTCCCTGTAGGAGCTGGCGAAGCCTGCGATCTTTTGATTAGCTGTTTTTCACAATCCGCTGGTCAACAACCCCTGCACATAATCCACAAACTCCCGCGCCTTCGCACTGACCATCCGCCCCGTGGGAAACACCGCCCACAAGTCCTGATCCGGCAAACGCCAGTCACTCATCACCGCCCTGACCGCACCGCTTGCCAGCTCCGGGGCGAACATCCATTGCGAGGCGATGGTCAGGCCCTGGTCGGCCAGCACGGCTGCACGCAAACCCTCGGCGGCGCTGACCCGCAGGCGGCCGGTGAGGGTTTGCGTCTGTTGTTCGCTGCCCTGAGTGAAGGTCCAGGTGGCGCCGCCGCTGAGGTTGTAGACGATGCCTTGGTGCTTATCCAAATCGGCAGGGCAGCTCGGCTCGCCGTGGCGGGCGAAGTAGGCCGGGGTGCCGAGCACTACGCGGCGACAGTCGGCGATTTTACGCACGGTGAGGCTGGAGTCGCTGAGCGGGCCCATGCGCAGGGCGACGTCGATACCTTCTTCGACCAGATTGATATTGCGGTCATCGAGCATCAGGTCGATGTTCAGCTGTGGATGCTGCTCGAGAAACGGCCCCAGCTGCGGCACGACGTGCAGGCGGCCGAAAGTCACCGCAGCGCTGATCCGCAGGTTGCCGCTTAAACCGCTGGCGCTGCCACGGGCGGCGTTATCGGCTTCGTTGGCTTCGTCGATGGCGCGTCTGGCCCGTTCGAAAAACGCGAGTCCGGCTTCGGTCGGGGTCAGGCCGCGAGTCGAGCGCAGCAACAGGCTGACCGCCAGGCGTTTTTCCAACTGAGCGATGGTTTTCGACACGGCGGGCTGGCCGATATTCAGCCGTCGGGCGGCGGCGGAAAAGGAGCCGGTTTCGACCACGTAGACGAAGGTTTCCATGGCGGCGAGGCGGTCCATCATTCTTCCTGCAAATCTGAAAGTTGTCGTAGTCCCCTTGTGGGAGCGGGCTTGCTCGCGAAAGCGGTCTGACATTCAGCACATGTATTGGCTGATCCAACGCCTTCGCGAGCAAGCCCGCTCCCACAGGGAATAGGGTGCTGAGTGTAATCCGCGTCCATTCAATCACATGCGGTAAAACAACCAAACGTCGTCCTGCAGATTTATGTGCTTGAGTAAAGATAACTCTAGGGTTACTTTTATTCGGCCGAAGCAAGGAGGCGGTAGGTGCAAAGCAGGCTATTGATCAAGGAGCTGGAGGAGGCAGGCTGGACGCTGGATCGAGTCACCGGCAGTCATCACATCTTCACGCATCGTTACAACCCGTACACCATTCCCGTTCCTCACCCTAAAAAGGATTTGCCGCTGGGGACGGTCAAAAGCATCAGGAGGCGTGCCGGGTTGTACCACCCGCCAGCCAGCTACAAGGGAGATCCATAATGCAATATCCGATCTGCATCGAATGGGGTGACGACAACACCGCCATCGGTATTCAGATACCTGACATTCCCGGCGCCGTCACGGCCGGGGACACTTTCGAGGACGCCTATAACGCAGCCGTTGAAGTCGCCCATCTCATGTTGCAGGAGATGGCGGCGGACGGGGAATCGATTCCGATGCCGACGTCGGCAGCGGCCCATCGCAATAATCCGGAGTTTGCCGGCATGGGCTGGGGGATGCTCGAGCTGGATATCTCGCCGTACATGGGCAAGACCGAGAAGGTCAACGTGACGTTGCCAGGCTATGTGATACAGCGCATCGATCGCTATGTGCGTGAACACAATGTCAAAAGCCGCTCTTCGTTTCTGGCGGATGCGGCGATGGAAAAACTGGTTCGGTATTAAGCGTCTTCGCTCCCACAGGCCCAGTGAGCAACCTGTGGGAGCGAGCCTGGATGCCTATGCCGTTGCCAAAGAACCACGCTGCGAAGCACTCAAAAACCGCAACAGCGCCAGCAGCGGGAACGCGCTGCCGACAATCACGATCCACAACCAGCCGCCATGCTCATACACCGCACTGGCAACCGACGAGCCGAAGGCGCCGCCGATGAAGATGCTGGTCATGTATAGCGCATTCAGGCGACCACGGCTTTTGGCGTCCAGCGAGTAGACCGCGCGCTGGCCGAGAACCATGTTCATCTGCACGCAGAAGTCCAGTACCACGCCGGTCACCGCGAGGCCGATGACGCTGTAGGCCGGGTGAATGAAGGCCGGCAGGAAGCTCAGGCTGGCGAACAGCATGGCCAGCAAGGAAGCGATGCGGGTGTGGCCAGCGTCAGCCAGGCGTCCGCTGATCGGCGCGGCGATTGCACCGATGGCGCCGACCAGCGCGAAGATCGCGATCTCGCTTTGCGACAGGCCATGGTTGCGCGCCAGTTCCAGCGGCACCGCTGTCCAGAACAGGCTGAAGGTGGCGAACATGCAGCCTTGATAAAACGCCCGCTGACGCAGCACCGGTTGTTGGCGCAGCAGCGTCCACAGTGAGCCGAGCAACTGGCCGTAGGACGCGCTGTGATCCGGTTGGCGCTTGGGCACGGTCAGCGCCAGCACCACGCTGATCGCTGCCATCAACGCCGCAGCAATCATGAACATCGCACGCCAGCCGAAATGGTCAGCCACCACGCTCGACACCGGTCGCGCCAGCAGAATGCCCAGCAACAAGCCGCCCATGATCCCGCCGACCACCCGGCCCCGGGATTCTTCCGGCGCCAGGTGCGCGGCCAGCGGAATCAGGATTTGCACCGACACCGAACTGAAGCCCACCAGCAACGAGATCAGCAAAAACACATTCGGCTGGCTGGTGAACGCTGCACCGAGCAGGCTGGCAATCGCCACTACAGTGGTGATGATCATCAGTCGGCGGTTTTCCAGCAGGTCGCCCAGCGGCACCAGGAAGAACAGGCCCAGCGCATAACCGATCTGCGTCAGCGAGACGATGAAGCTGGCCATGGTGTCGGAAAGACCAATGTCCGGCGCGATCAGCCCGATGATGGGTTGCGCGTAGTAAATGTTGGCGACGATCGCGCCGCAGCAGAAGGCGAACAGCAGCACCATGCCTCGGGTCATTGCGTGAGTTGTGGCGTTCATAAGGTTTCTCGATCCAGCGAAAGGGAATGCGGTGAGGCTAAGGGACGCACCGAAGCGGCGGTAGAAGCCTTGTATCGATATCAGTTATTCCGTTGCGGAATGATTGGCTTCAACGGCGGTGTCGTCCATCGGCGAACCTTGCGTCCGGCCGGGGAGGGCTGATGATACATTCACTTACATCTTCTTCGATAGCGTGCTTATGTTTACCGCTGCGCTTTTACTGTTCATCACCGGAGGATTGCCATGTTGCGCCAGCTGCTGCGTCACACCACCACGATTGCCTTGATCGGCCTACTCAGTGCCAATGCGGTGCAGGCCGCTGATGCTCCCGGTATGCGTCTCGGCGTGCGCGGTGAGATCACCGGGGCCAGCGCCGATTCGCTGAAAGTCCACGTCAACAGCGGCGAGAATGTGGTGATCCGGTTGACTGCGGACACCAAGGTGCGTGCCGTCACGCTGGCGAATATCGAAGACATCAAACCCGGCAGCTACATTGGCTCGGCCGCCATGCCGCAGGAAGATGGCACGCTCAAGGCAATGGAAGTGCACGTATTCCCGCCGGAACTGGCCGGCAGCGGTGACGGTCATCGGCCATTCGACCTGGCCAAGGGCAGCAGCATGACCAATGGCAGTGTCGGTGATCTGGTGGTCAGCAATGGCCGGGTGCTGACCGTCAACTACAAGGGCGGGCAGCAGAAGATTCTGGTACCGGAGGACGTGCCGATCGTCAACCTGACGCCGGGGGATCGCAGCTTGCTCAAGGTCGGGGTGAAGATTGTCAGCTTCGTGACCCAGGACGCAGACGGCACGTTGACGGCGCAATCGATTTCCGCCGGCAAGGATGGCGTGACCCCACCGATGTAACTGGCTGACAAACAATCCCCTGTGGGAGCGGGCTTGCTCGCGAAGGCGGTGTGTCAGTCAAATACATGTATCTGACACACCACCTTCGCGAGCAAGCCCGCTCCCACAGGGGGAAGTGTGGTGATTTCCAATGCCCACAAAAAAGGCGACCTGTAGAGGTCGCCTTTTTCGTTACGGCCTAAGCCTTACTGGCCGGTATAAATCTGATCAAAGATCCCGCCATCATTGAAGTGGGTCTTCTGCACCGAACGCCAGTCACCGAAGGTCTTTTCAACCGACAGGAAGTCGACTTTCGGGAAACGGTCGGTGTACTTCGCCAGCACTGCCGGGTCCCGTGGACGCAGGTAGTTAGCGGCGGCGATTTCCTGACCTTCCGGCGACCACAGATATTTCAGGTATTCATCGGCGGCGGCGCGGGTGCCTTTTTTGTCGACCACTTTGTCGACCACCGACACCGGTGGTTCGGCCTCGGCGGAGACGCTCGGGTAGATCACTTCAAACTGATCGCGACCGAATTCGCGAGCGATCATCTCGGCTTCGTTCTCGAAGGTCACCAGCACGTCGCCGATCTGGTTGGTCATGAACGTGGTGGTCGCGGCGCGGCCACCGGTATCGAGCACTGGCGCTTGCTTGAACAGTTTGCCGACGAAGTCCTTGGCCTTGTTCTCGTCACCGCCATTTTTCAGCACGTAGCCCCAGGCCGAGAGGTAGGTGTAGCGGCCGTTGCCCGAAGTTTTCGGGTTCGGCACGATCACTTGCACGCCGTCCTTGAGCAGGTCCGGCCAGTCTTTCAGGGCTTTCGGGTTGCCTTTGCGGACGATGAACACGGTGGCCGAGGTGAACGGTGCGCTGTTGTTCGGCAGGCGGCTGACCCAGTTTTCCGGCACCAGTTTGCCGTTGTCGGCGAGGGCGTTGATGTCGGTCGCCATGTTCATGGTGATGACGTCAGCCGGCAGGCCGTCGATCACCGAACGCGCCTGCTTGCTCGAACCGCCGAAGGACATTTGCACGGTGATGTTTTCGTTGTGCTCGGCCTGCCAGTGTTTCTGGAACGCAGTGTTGTAATCCTTGTAGAAATCGCGCATCACGTCATAGGAGACGTTGAGCAGGGTCGGTGCGGCTTGAGCCACGCTGCCAAAGGCAAGACCGGCGGCGAGAAGTGAGGCGCCAAAGAGTTTTTTCACTGCGCATTCCTTGTTGTGTCGGTGATAACGGTCGGGGGTGATACCGTTTTGCCAGCGACTATAGCCGGGCTGGCATAGTCGTTTAAAGATTAAAAAGCTCTGTGCTTATTCCACTTTCTTAAACAGCTGACTGCCGCACCGCGAGCAAAACGCTGCGTTCTGTTCATGGCTGTTTTTCTTGCAAATCGGGCAGTCATGTTGCAGCTGTTCGCCGCGCATGGCGTTGGCCAGTTCTGCAGTGAAAATCCCGGTGGGCACGGCGATGATCGAGTAACCGGTGATCATCACCAGCGACGAAATCACCTGGCCCAGCGGGGTCTTCGGCACGATGTCGCCGAAGCCGACGGTGGTCAACGTCACAATAGCCCAATAGATGCCTTTGGGGATGCTGGTGAAGCCATGTTCCGGGCCTTCGATCACGTACATCAGGGTGCCGAACACCGTCACCAGGGTGCAGACGCTGACCAGAAACACCACGATCTTCTGCTTGCTGCCACGCAGCGCCGACATCAGGTAGTTGGCTTGCTTGAGGTACGGGCTGAGCTTGAGCACGCGGAAAATCCGCAGCATCCGAATGATGCGGATGATCAGCAGGTACTGCGCATCGCTGTAATACAGCGCGAGGATCCCCGGCACGATCGCCAGCAGGTCCACCAGTCCGTAGAAACTGAAGGCGTAGCGCAACGGTTTCGGTGAGCAATACAGGCGCAGGATGTATTCACCGAGAAAAATGACGGTGAAGCCCCACTCGATGTAGGCCAGCACATCGGCGTAGTTCTGGTGAATGCTGTCGATGCTGTCGAGCATCACCACCACCAGGCTGGCGAGGATGATCAACAGCAAGGTGCC
Source organism: Pseudomonas sp. IT-93MI4 (assembly GCF_949767635.1). Taxonomy (NCBI): domain Bacteria; kingdom Pseudomonadati; phylum Pseudomonadota; class Gammaproteobacteria; order Pseudomonadales; family Pseudomonadaceae; genus Pseudomonas; species Pseudomonas sp. IT-93MI4. The sequence continues at coordinate 92,671 of NZ_CATKPP010000003.1, read as the reverse complement.
GTCGAAGCGCCGCCCGGCGAGCGTGTCGCTCTGGAAAATCATCACGTAAAGCCGTTCGCGCCAACTGTTGCTGCTGTCCATGGATAACGCCTGAATTGAAGATCAGCGCAGCCTAGGTTGATTGTCCCCCTGTGCGCAAGGCGTGGCGTCGACGGCCGCTTTGCCAAGCATCTGGATCCCGGCGCGGATCAGCCAGCAAGCGAGGATGAACGGCGCGGTCAGCGTCGCCAGACCGAGAGCGACGAACAGCGGGGTGACCAGCAGCGCAAGGACGATGCCCAGCAGCGGCAACCACGGTTGCTGGCGCTGCGCACTGAAGGCGAGGGCGGCGAGTACCGCGTTGTAACTGCCCAGTCCCAGCAATGCCGCGCCGGTTTCGTGGTGCAACAGACTGGACGCAAGGCCGATGGCTGACGCGAATAATGCCCAGCAAAAGGCGCGGCGATCAGCGATCAACAAGCCAATGGCGATCAATGCGCCGGCCAGTGGATGATCAAGGAACATCACCTGACCCAGTCCACGCAACTCAGCGGCGAGCAAATTCAGCGTGTTCATCTCGATGTGCGCTGTCGGCGCGGACGGCTCGGCGAACAGCAGCAGGATCCAGCCGATGGCCACGAATGGCGAGGTGTAGGCCGGTATCGATCGACTGCGGTAAACGTGTTTGAGCCATTGCTGAGTGAGCATCGCACTGACGCCGCCAGCCGCCAGAATCAGCGGCGGCAGCAGCGGTGACCAGGGGAAATACAGACTCAGCAACAAGCCGAGCAGCACGCCGTTGTAGCTGAACAAACCGGCCTGACGATCAGCCTTGGCATAGTTACGTCGCTGTGCAGTGAGCAATCCAGCGACCGCCCCGAGCAGCGCGCCGGCAAACAGCACCGGCGCAGTGAGCAGGATCGCCAGCAGGCACAACAGGCCGCATAGCGGGTGGCGCTTAAGGAATATCTGACTGAAACCGTTGAGCAAAGCCTCGGCCCAGTCGGGGCAGTGGGTGTTGAAATGATTGGCAGGCATGGGCAGTTCTGAAAGTCAGTGAAACCGAGTTGCCTTCTTCGCCAGCAGGCTGGCTCCCACATTGAATCTTTGTTCAGTCATTGAGTTTGTGATGCACACAAATCAACTGTGGGAGCGAGCCTGCTCGCGAAGAGGCCGGTACAGGCGCTAAATCAATGTTTCAATCCGTAGCGAGTTAGTCGAACCAGGCTGCCCGAACGGCACCCCCGCAGTGATCAGCAAGGTATCGCCACGCTCGGCCATGCCTTGCGCCTGGGCGATTTCCAGGGCGGTCGAACACACCTCATCGACCTGACGCAGACGATCGTTGACCACCGAATGAATGCCCCACGCCACGCTCAAGCGCCGCGCGGTCTGCAGGTTCGGCGTCAGGTTGAGGATCGGCGCTTTCGGCCGTTCCCGCGCGGCACGTAATGTCGAGGCGCCCGATTCGCTGTAGTTGACCAGCACCGCCACCGGCAGCACGTTGCTGATGCGGCGGATCGCGCAGCTGATGGCATCGGACACCGTTGCCTCGGCTTTCGGTCGGCTGACGTCGAGTTGAGTCTGATAGTCCGGACCGTTTTCCACTTGGCGAATGATCTTGCTCATCATCTGCACCGCTTCCAGCGGGTATTCACCGGATGCGGTTTCCGCCGAAAGCATCACTGCGTCCGCGCCTTCAGCCACAGCGTTGGCCACGTCAGTGACTTCAGCACGGGTCGGTGCCGGGGAGAAGCGCATCGATTCGAGCATCTGCGTCGCCACCACCACCGGTTTGCCGAGTTCGCGGCAGGTGCTGATGATGTTTTTCTGGATCTGCGGCACGCTTTCCGCCGGCACTTCGACACCGAGGTCACCGCGAGCGACCATGATCGCGTCGCTCAGCTCGGCGATTTCGCGCAGTTGTTCAACCGCTGACGGCTTCTCGATTTTCGCCATCAGAAAGGCCTTGTCGCCGATCAGTTCGCGGGCCTCGAGAATGTCTTGCGGACGTTGCACGAACGATAGCGCCACCCAGTCCACGCCCAGCTCCAGACCGAAGCTCAGGTCGCGGCGATCCTTGGCGGTCAGCGGGCTCAAATCGAGCACCGCCTGCGGCACGTTCACGCCTTTGCGGTCCGACAGTTCGCCACCGTTGAGCACGGTGGTGTCGATCGCGTCGGAGTATTTGCTGACCACGCGCAGGCGCAGTTTGCCGTCATCCAGCAGCAGATCCATGCCGGCTTCCAGCGCGGCAATGATCTCCGGATGCGGCAGATTCACCCGGCGTTCATCGCCGGGTGTGGCGTCCAGATCGAGGCGGAACGCCTGACCGCGATGCAGTTGCACCTTGCCGTCGGCGAACTTGCCGACGCGCAGTTTCGGCCCCTGCAAATCCATCAGGATCCCCAGCGGATAGTTGAGCTGGCGCTCGACTTCGCGGATCCACTGATAGCGCTTGGCGTGGTCGGCGTGATCGCCGTGGCTGAAGTTCAGGCGGAAGATGTTGACCCCGGCCTCGACCAGTTCACGGATGTCTTCGATGCCATCGACGGCAGGCCCGAGGGTGGCGAGGATTTTGACCTTTTTATCAGGCGTCATGATTTGCAGTTCTCAAGGATCAGGATGGCGCGGAAGTCGTTGACGTTGGTGCGGGTCGGCTCGGTGACGATCAGCGCATCGAGCGCCTCGAAGTAACCGTAACCGTTGTTGTTATCCAGCTCGTCGCTGGCGCTCAAACCGAGGGCGGCGGCGCGGGCGTAGCTGTCCGGGGTCATGATTGCGCCGGCGTTGTCTTCCGAACCGTCGATGCCGTCGGTGTCGCCGGCCAGCGCGTAGACGCCGGGTTGGCCCTTGAGGCTGTCGGTGAGGCTCAAGAGGAATTCGGCGTTGCGTCCGCCACGACCATTGCCGCGCACGGTCACGGTAGTTTCGCCGCCGGACAGAATCACGCACGGCGCTGCCAGTGGCTGCCCGTGATTGATGATCTGCCGAGCGATGCCGGCGTGGACCTTCGCCACTTCACGTGACTCACCTTCGAGGTCGCCAAGGATCAGTGTGCTGAAACCGGCCTGACGACATTTCACCGCCGCTGCATCCAGCGATTGCTGCGGGCGGGCGATCAACTGGAAATGGCTGCGAGCGAGGCTCGGATCACCGGGTTTGACCGTTTCCGATTCCGCGCTTTGCAGCCAGTTGCGCACCGACGCCGGGACTTCAATGTTGTAGCGCTTGAGGATCGCCAGCGCTTCGGCAGAAGTGCTCGGGTCGGCCACGGTCGGGCCGGAGGCGATGACCGTGGCGAGGTCGCCCGGTACATCGGAAATTGCGTAGGTGTAGACGGTGGCAGGCCAGCAAGCCTTGCCGAGGCGGCCGCCCTTGATCGCCGAGAGGTGCTTGCGCACGCAGTTCATCTCGCCGATGGTCGCGCCGGATTTAAGCAGGGCTTTGTTGATCGACTGCTTGTCGGCCAGGGTGATGCCTTCGGCTGGCAGCGCGAGCAGGGCAGAACCGCCGCCGGAGAGCAGGAAGATCACGCGGTCGTCTTCAGTCAGATTGCTGACCAGTTCCAGCACGCGTTTGGCCACGGCCAGACCGGCAGCGTCCGGTACCGGATGCGCGGCTTCGACCACTTCGATTTTTTCGCACGGAGCGCCGTGACCGTAACGGGTCACCACCAGACCGGATACTTCACCCTGCCAGCAGCGCTCGACCACCTGCGCCATGGCGGCTGCGGCCTTGCCGGCACCGATGACGATCACCCGACCGCTGCGATCAGCAGGCAGATGGGCTTCGAGGACTTGGTTCGGATGGGCCGCGTCGATGGCTGTGGCAAACAGCTCGCGCAGCAGTTGTTGCGGATCGACCGACATGGCGGGCTCCCGGAATTCTTGTTATTCGAAAGGGCAACTCGGACCCCTTGTGGGAGCGAGCCTGCTCGCGAAGGCGGTGTGTCAGCCAACATCGATGTTGAATGTGCAACCGTTTTCGCGAGCAGGCTCGCTCCCACAGGGTTTTGTGCAGGCTTTATTTTTTGTCGCGAATCGAGAAGTTGGCCATGTGTTCCAGACCCTTGATCAGCGCCGAGTGGTCCCAGTTGCTGCCACCGATGGCCGCGCAGGTGCTGAACACTTGCTGGGCGTTGGCGGTGTTCGGCAGGTTGATGTTCAGTTCCTTGGCACCTTGCAGGGCCAGGTTCAGGTCCTTCTGGTGCAGGCTGATACGGAAGCCCGGATCGAAGGTGCCTTTGATCATGCGCTCGCCGTGCACTTCGAGGATCTTCGACGAAGCGAAACCGCCCATCAGCGCTTCACGCACCTTGGCCGGATCAGCACCGTTTTTCGAAGCGAACAGCAGGGCTTCAGCCACGGCCTGAATGTTCAGCGCGACGATGATCTGGTTCGCCACTTTGGCGGTCTGACCGTCGCCATTGCCACCGACCAGGGTGATGTTCTTGCCCATGGCCTGGAACAGCGGCAAGGCGCGTTCGAAGGCATCGGCATCGCCACCGACCATGATGCTCAGGGTCGCAGCCTTGGCGCCGACTTCACCACCGGATACCGGGGCGTCGAGGTATTGCGCGCCTTTCTCGTTGATCTTCTTGGCGAAGGCCTTGGTGGCGGTCGGCGAGATCGAGCTCATGTCGATCACGACTTTGCCTTTGCCGATGCCGGCAGCAACGCCGTCGGCGCGGAACAGCACGTCGTCGACCTGTGGGGTGTCCGGGACCATGACGATGATGAATTCGGCTTCCTGCGCCACTTCGCGCGGGTTGGCCAGAGCGACGGCGCCAGCGGCGACCAGATCGGCTGGAGCGGCGTCGTGGTGCGCCGACAGGAACAGGCTGTGACCGGCTTTCTGCAGGTTCGAAGCCATTGGGTGGCCCATGATGCCGGTGCCGATAAATCCGATTTTAGCCATGAGAAAATCCTCTTGTTTTTGTCTTGCTCAAGCGAAATAGGGGGTGTTGCTTTGGGTGGGAGCGGGCTTGCTCGCGAATGCGGTGGAACATTCAATATCCGTGTTGACTGAACCACCGCATTCGCGAGCAAGCCCGCTCCCACAGGTTTTTTTGCAGTGTTCTTAAATGGCGTTGTGGGTTTTCAACCAGCCAAGACCCGCTTCAGTGGTGGTCAGCGGCTTGTATTCGCAACCCACCCAACCCTGATAACCAATGCGATCCAGGTGTTCGAACAGGAACCGGTAGTTGATTTCACCGGTGCCCGGTTCGTTGCGCCCCGGGTTGTCCGCGAGCTGCACGTGGTTGATCTCGGCCAGGTGCGATTGCAGGGTGCGAGCCAGATCGCCTTCCATGATTTGCATGTGATAGATGTCGTATTGCAGGAACAGATTGGCGCTGCCGACCTGCTCGCGAATCGACAGGGCTTGCGCCGTGTTGTTCAGGTAGAAGCCCGGGATGTCGCGGGTGTTGATCGCTTCCATCACCAGTTTGATACCCGCCGCCTGCAGCTTGTCGGCTGCATATTTGAGGTTGGCGACGAAGGTTTTTTCCACGGTGGCATCGTCCACGCCTTGCGGACGGATACCGGCCAGGCAGTTGACCTGGGTGTTGCCCAGCACTTGCGCGTAGGCAATCGCCAGATCGACCCCGGCGCGGAACTCTTCAACGCGATCCGGCAGACACGCGATTCCGCGCTCGCCCTTGGCCCAGTCACCGGCCGGCAGGTTGAACAGCACTTGGGTCAGACCGTTGGCATCGAGCCTGGCCTTGATTTCGGCAGAGCTGAAGTCGTACGGGAACAGGTATTCCACACCACTGAAACCGGCCTTGGCGGCGGCGTCGAAACGGGCAAGGAAATCCTGTTCGGTGAACAGCATGGACAGGTTGGCAGCGAAACGCGGCATGGTGGTCTCCCGTAAATCTTGTGAGGATCCCCCTTGTGGGAGCGGGCTTGCTCGCGAAAGCGTTGGGTCAGTCAACATCGTTGGCGGATGTGAAATTGCTTTCGCGAGCAAGCCCGCTCCCACAGGGAGAGCGGTCAGCAGTTAATCAAGCAACGAAATCGCCGTTGGCGCGTCGTTGCCGACCAGTGCCAGGTCTTCGAATTCGTTGACGGCGTTGATCTCGGTCCCCATGGAGATGTTGGTCACACGCTCCAGGATGATCTCGACAATCACCGGTACCTTGAACTCTTCGATCATCTGTTCGGCCTTGCGCAGGGCAGGGGCGATTTCCGATGGTTCGAACACCCGCAGCGCTTTACAGCCCAGGCCTTCGGCGACTGCGATGTGGTCGACACCGTAACCGTTGAGTTCCGGCGCGTTCAGGTTATCGAAGGACAGCTGCACGCAGTAGTCCATTTCGAACCCGCGCTGGGCCTGACGGATCAGCCCCAGGTACGAGTTGTTCACCACGACGTGGATGTAAGGCAGTTTGAACTGAGCGCCGACCGCCAGCTCCTCGATCATGAACTGGAAGTCATAGTCCCCCGACAGGGCCACGACTTTCCGGCTCGGATCGGCCTTGACCACGCCCAGCGCTGCCGGAATGGTCCAGCCCAACGGGCCGGCCTGACCGCAGTTGATCCAGTGACGCGGCTTGTAGACGTGCAGGAACTGCGCGCCGGCAATCTGCGACAGACCAATGGTGCTGACGTAGCAGGTGTCTTTGCCGAACACCTGGTTCATCTCTTCGTAAACGCGCTGCGGCTTGACCGGCACGTTGTCGAAGTGGGTCTTGCGGTGCAGGCTGGCCTTGCGCTGCTGGCAATCCTGCAGCCAGGCGCTACGGTTTTTCAGCTTGCCGGCGGCTTGCCATTCACGGGCGACTTCGATGAACACGGTCAGCGCGGCAGCGGCGTCGGAGACGATGCCCAGATCCGGAGTGAACACGCGGCCGATCTGCGTGCCTTCGATGTCAACGTGAATGAACTTGCGGCCTTCGGTGTAGACATCCACCGAACCGGTGTGGCGGTTGGCCCAACGGTTACCGATACCCAGTACCACGTCGGATTTCAGCAGCGTGGCGTTGCCGTAACGGTGCGACGTCTGCAGACCGACCATGCCGACCATCAGCGGGTGATCGTCCGGGATGGTGCCCCAGCCCATCAGGGTCGGGATCACCGGAATACCGGTCAGTTCAGCGAACTCCACCAGCAGATCGCTGGCGTCGGCGTTGATGATGCCGCCGCCGGCCACCAGCAATGGACGCTCGGCCTGATCAAGCAGGGCCAGCGCCTTCTCGACCTGAACGCGGGTCGCGGTTGGCTTGGCCAGTGGCAGCGGCTGGTAGGCGTCGATGTCGAATTCGATTTCTGCCATCTGCACGTCGAACGGCAGGTCGATCAGCACCGGGCCCGGGCGGCCGGAGCGCATTTCGTAGAAGGCCTTCTGGAACGCGTAAGGCACCTGGCCCGGTTCCAGAACCGTGGTCGCCCACTTGGTGACGGGCTTGACGATGCTGGTGATGTCGACCGCCTGGAAGTCTTCCTTGTGCATACGGGCGCGGGGTGCCTGGCCGGTAATGCAGAGGATCGGAATCGAGTCGGCCGAGGCGCTGTAGAGCCCGGTGACCATGTCGGTACCGGCCGGGCCGGACGTGCCGATGCACACGCCGATGTTGCCGGCCTTGGTGCGGGTGTAACCCTCGGCCATGTGCGACGCGCCTTCGACGTGGCGAGCGAGGACGTGATCGATGCCACCGACTTTCTGCAGGGCGGAGTACAGCGGGTTGATCGCAGCACCCGGAATGCCAAAAGCGGTATCAACCCCTTCACGGCGCATCACCAGAACGGCGGCTTCGATTGCTCTCATTTTGCTCATGGTTTTGTGCCTCTTTACGTTTTGTAATTGTATACAAGTGGCTTTGCGCAGAGTGTATTCACGGCGGACGGCGCAGGTCAATCCATTTTCTCAAGCGCCTGTTTCATTCGTCGTAAGCCCGGTTCTGCTGTGGCTTTTCGTCGCATGTGGCGCTTTTCGATAATTATTGTATACAAAAAAATAATTCATTGTGTTCTATTTGTGGCATCGGGCTGCGGCACTTGAGCGCAGCCCCACGACTTTCCCAATAACAAAATGAGGACGGCACCATGAGCGCTTTAACCTTGAAAGTCGCAGTCAACCTGGTCAACCAGGCCATCAGCACCGGGCGCGGGATCAACGCCGCGCCGCTGACCATCGCGGTACTCGATACCGGCGGCCACCTGATCACCCTGCAACGCGAAGACGGCGCCAGCCTGCTGCGCCCGAACATCGCCATCGGCAAAGCCTGGGGCGCCATCGCCCTGGGCAAGGGCTCACGCCTGCTGGCGCTGGACGCCCAACAACGCCCGGCCTTCATCGCCGCACTCAACAGCATGGGCCAGGGCAGCGTCGTCCCGGCCCCGGGCGGGGTGTTGATTCGTGATCAGGCGGGGAATGTGCTGGGGGCGATCGGGATCAGCGGCGATCTGTCGGATATTGATGAGCAGGTGGCGATCAAGGCTGTGGAGGCACTGGATTTGAGGGCGGATGCGGGGGTGGCTGCTTGATTTTGTAGCGGATGATTAACCGCCTTCGCGAGCAGGCTCACTCCTACAAGGGATCTTGGTTGGACACAAAATGTCTGAACACCACAAACCCCTGTAGGAGTGAGCCTGCTCGCGATAGCTCTCTCCCAGAAACATCCAGCCAAGAGTCTGTCCCATCAACTTGAGCACGCAGAACTAGTCTTCTCATGAGCTGATCATGGGAGGCAAAGGAATGCCTGATCTACCCGCTGCACACCGATTGCGAGCCGGTCGCTATGCCGAGCCCAATCGAATCTACCTACTGACGACCAACACTCTTGATCGCAAACCGATCTTTGCCGATTTTGCTTTGGGCCGATTGGTGGTTCATCAATTTCGCCGTGCACAAGATCTCGGCTTGGCGAACTCACTGGCGTGGGTGGTAATGCCAGATCATTTTCATTGGTTAATCGAATTACAGAGCGGGTCTTTGAGCGAACTGATGCAAAAGACCAAGTCGCTAAGTACCAAAGCGGTGAATCAGGCTACCGGTAGAAATATTGGCCTCTGGCAAAGAGGGTTTCATGACCGGGCACTGCGGCGGGAGGAGGATTTAGTGAAGATGGCAAGGTATGTCGTCGCCAACCCTTTGCGGGCTGGACTGGTGGAGAGGCTTGGCGACTATCCGCTGTGGGATGCCATTTGGGTTTGAGCCGAAACCGTGTCGCCTCGATCGCGAGCAGGCTCACTCCTACATTTGGAATGCGTTTCCCTGTAGGAGTGAGCCTGCTCGCGATGGCGTCAGCGCGGTCTCACTGATCCGGCTCACACCCCTTCAACACCAGCCGGATAATCGTCTGCGCCGCCGCCTCGTAATCCGCCTCGTCCAGCTTGTCCTTGCCGGTTACAGCAGAGATCTGCCAGTCGAAGTCGGCGTAGGTCTGGGTCGCGGCCCAGATGCTGAACATCAGGTGGTTGGGGTCGATCGGGGCGATCTGGCCGCGGTCGATCCAGCTCTGGATGCAGTCGATGTTGTGCTTGGCCTGGCTGTTGAGCTGCTCGACCAGGTCGGCGCTCAGGTGCGGAGCGCCGTGCATGATTTCGCTGGCGAACACCTTGGAGGCGAAGGGCAGGTCGCGGGAGATGCGGATCTTCGAGCGGATGTAGCCGCTGAGCACTTCGCTCGGTACGCCGTCCGGGTTGAACGGGGTCGAAGCCTGCAGGATCGGCACGATGATGCTTTCCAGGACCTCGCGGTAGAGGTTTTCCTTGGATTTGAAGTAGTAGTAGACGTTGGGCTTGGGCAATCCTGCCTTGGCGGCGATGTCGCTGGTTTTGGTCGCAGCGAAGCCCTTGTCGGCAAATTCCTCACTGGCGGCACGCAGGATCAGTTCTTTGTTGCGCTCGCGGATTGTGCTCATAAACCCGGTGGTTCCTTGCCTGTTCTGGCGGTTGCGCATGGTAGCACCGGCCTCGCGCACGGCTCAAGAATGCCCCGTGTGGCCTGCAGTCGCGGTATGCTGCGCGACATTATTCACATAAGGAAACAAGATTCATGGCAGGAAGCAGTTTGCTGGTGCTGATCGACGATATTGCCACCGTTCTGGATGATGTGGCGTTGATGAGCAAAATGGCCGCGAAGAAGACCGCCGGCGTACTCGGCGACGATCTGGCGCTCAATGCCCAGCAAGTCTCCGGGGTGCGCGCCGAGCGGGAAATTCCGGTGGTCTGGGCGGTCGCCAAGGGCTCGTTCCTCAACAAGCTGATCCTGGTGCCCTCGGCCTTGGCGATCAGTGCGTTTGTGCCGTGGCTGGTGACGCCGCTGCTGATGGTCGGTGGCGCGTACCTGTGTTTCGAAGGTTTCGAGAAACTCGCGCACAAGTTCCTGCACAGCAAGGCCGAAGTTGATGCCGACCACGCGCAATTGAGCGCGGCGGTGGCCGAGCCGACCACCGATCTGGTGGCTTACGAGAAGGACAAGATCAAAGGCGCGATCCGCACTGACTTCATCCTCTCGGCGGAAATCATCGCCATTACCCTTGGTACCGTGGCCGACGCATCGCTGACCCAGCAAGTGATCGTCATGTCGGGCATCGCCATCGTCATGACCGTGGGGGTTTATGGCCTGGTGGCCGGCATCGTCAAACTCGACGATCTAGGCCTGTGGCTGACACAGAAATCGGGTGCGGCAGCAAAAAACATCGGCAATGCAATCCTGCGCGCCGCCCCGTACATGATGAAAGGCCTGTCGGTGATCGGCACGGCGGCAATGTTCCTCGTCGGTGGCGGCATCCTCACCCACGGCATTCCCGTGGTGCATCACTGGATTGAAAGTGTCGGTGTGGCGGCCGGTAGCGCCGGGTTCGCAGTCCCTGTGCTGCTCAATGGCGTGGCGGGGATCATCGCGGGCGCGGCAGTGCTGGCGGTGGTTTCGGTGGTCGGTAAAATCTGGCGCACGATCAAAGGATAAACACATCACCCCTGTGGGAGCGAGCCTGCTCGCGAAGGCGTCGAGTCAGCCACCCCCTTCGGGTCTGAGACACCGCATTCGCGAGCAGGCTCGCTCCCACATTGGATTTCAGTGATCCATGAAAAAGGGCCATTCGACTCGCATCGAATGGCCCTTTTTTGTTGTCGCTGAGGTTACTCGGCGATCTGCAGCTTGCGCGACTCGGTGTAGACGTAACGCACTTTCTCGTACTCGAACGGCGAGTTCATCTGACCGTAGCGGAAGTTGGTCTGGTAGCGCTTGTCGACCGCACGCAGGGCCCAGATTTCCGGGTGGTTGGAGCTGACTTCCGACACGTTCAGGTAGTTGATCGCCGATTCGGCGGTGTAGTCCACGGCGAGGCCGGCGGTGTCGCGAATGTTCGACGGGCCGAGGATCGGCAACACGAAGTAGGCACCGCCCGGTACGCCGTAGAAGCCCAGGGTCTGACCGAAGTCTTCGCTCTGGCGCGGCAGGCCCATGGCGGTGGCCGGATCCCACAGACCGGCAATGCCGATAGTGGTGTTGAGCAACAGGCGCGCGGTGGTTTCCATCGAGCGCTTGCCCTTGAACTGCAGCAGGCTGTTGACCAGGTTCGGCACGTCGCCAAGGTTGTTGAAGAAGTTGCTCACCCCGGTGCGCAGGAAGCTTGGCGTCACGTAGCGATAGCCGTCGACCACCGGCAGGAACACCCATTGGTCGAAGCGGTAGTTGAAGTGGTAGACGCGGCGGTTCCACGACTCCAGCGGGTCGTAGACGTTGAGTGCGTTGAGCGTCGAGCGCTCGAACTCACGCTGGTCCAGCCCCGGGTTGAACTTGAGTTTGGACAGCGGCTCCTTGAAGCCGTCGCTATCGACCACCACCGGCGCGTTGGCTTTGCTGTTGTCGGCCTGGGCCACGCCTGCACTGAGGAGCGCTGCAATCAGCAGGAGATATTTAGCCACGGAAAAACTCCAGCATGGCGTCGCTGTTGACGCGGTAGTTAAGGTTGCCGCAATGGCCGCCCAGTGGGTAAACGGTCAGGCGATCGCCAAAGGTCTTGCGCAGGAAACCGAGGTCGCCAGGGCCGAGGATCACGTCATCAGCATTGTGCATGACGGCGATTTTCGGGCTGTCGTGCAGGTAATCCTTGAGTGCGTACAGGCTGACCTGATCGATCAGTTGCAGCAGGCTGCCGCCGTCAGTGCGCGCGCGCCACATCGGAATCACTTGTTCGGTCAGGTAGCAGTCGAAGTCGCATTGCAGCGCACGCTTGAGGAACGGCGTGAGGCTGGTGCCTTCGGTGATCGGGAATTTCGGCGGGGTGATCAGGCCACGACGGTTGATCAGGTCGGAGGTGAAGGCAATGTCGGCCGCCGAGAAACGGAACGAAGTGCCGATCAGCATCGCCATCTGTTCGTTGGTCAGGTGCTGCTTCGACTGCTGGAAGTCGTAGAGCAGGGCGTCATTGAGGTCGATGTAGCCTTTCTGCTGGAAGTAGCGGGTCAGCTTGTTCAGCACCAGTTCATAGAAGGTGGTGCTGTTGTTGATGCCCTTTACTTCGGTCTGCACCAGTTTGTCGAGGTTGCTGATCGAGGTGTAGAGGTTGACCGGCGGGTTGAGCAGCAGCACTTTCTTGAAGTTGAAGCTGCGTCGGGTCTCGTCCAGATGCGCGACGAACGCGGCATCCAGCGCGCCGAGGCTGTAGCCGCTGAGGTAGTACTCGGTGACCGGCAGTTTTGGATGCTGCGCACGCACGGCCTGCATCACCCGGTACATGTCTTCGGCGTCTTCCTTGGTGATGCCCGGGGTGGCGAAGCGTGAAGCGGCGCTGATGAAGTCGAAGCTGGTCGGCGACGACAACTGCACGACGTGGTAGCCGGCCTTGTAGTAGAGCTTCTTCAGGTACTCATTGAGCGTGCTGTCATAGCGCGCACCGGTGCCGGCGATCAGGAAGATCAGCGGCGCCGGTTTGTCCTGCTCGGCGATGCGGTAGGTGAGTTTTTTCACCGCCCAGAAATTGTCCGGGAGGATGAAGGCCCGTTCCGGGCGCAGGGTGATGCTGTGGTCGGACTGATTGATCTCGTCGTTCGACGGCAATTCCGGGCGCAGGTCCGGTGGCGTGGTGGCGATGGTCGCCTCGAACGGGTTGGTCAGGGGATAGCCATAACTGGCGGCATCGATATCCACCGCCAGTGCGGACGCACTCAGAATAAGGCCGCTGAACAGCGCGGCGAAGCGCAAGGAACGGAGCATGACTGGATCCCTTAAAGGAAGGTGCCGAATGAAGTTCGCAGGCTATGACCACCGGGCTTGCGCCAAAGTGCCATGCCTCGGCACCAAACAGGCAGAATTCGGAGTAATAGTAGCTGGACGATACACTTTGCAAGGCGCGGATGACCAGTTAACAGTTGTTAGTGCTTGCCAATGCGTGCGGGCAGATTAAGCTGGCCGCCGATTTCGTTGATTGGAGAGATTCATGTCCCACCGCTTGCCCGTGATTCTGTTGCTCGTGCTGTTGCCGCTGTGGCTGGCCGCCAGTTATGGCGTGCGTTATGGCTTCATGGAAGATGGGCAGTGGGTCGGCATCTGCGTCGATGAGGCGAGCCGCTGGGAGTGCACGGTGCGCTCGAACCTGGGGCTGATGATTCACTTCAAGGTGCTGGGCTGGACGGCATTGGGCGCAGCGCTGCTCGGTTTTGTGCTGCCGGGACGGGCAGGGTGGTGGCTGGCGGTGCTGGCGCTGGTGTTCGGGCTGCCGGCGCTGGCGTTGTACAACACGACGTTGGCGGTGTTTGCGCTGGTGATTGGCGGATTGCGGTTGGTCCGGGCATCCCGTAGCGCCTAAGAGTCAGCCTTCGCGAGCAAGCCCGCTCCCACATTCGATTGCATTCCAACTGGAGGAACCCGATTAAATGTGGGAGCGGGCTTGCTCGCGAAGGGGCCAGACTGGCCTCGGGAGATCAGCCTTTGCGAACCCGCAGGCAGCGCCACAGCGCCGCCGCCATCAACCCACTGACCAGCGCCCAGCCCCACGCCTGCTGATTCAACAATCCCTCTTCATACAACTGCGGCGCAATGCCGGCACCGATGATAACGGTCAGCAGGGCAATTTCCCGGCGCGGTACGCTGACCGGACGGCATACGTACACCAGCGCCGGCAGAATGAACGCCATGCTGGCGAAACTGCGATAACGCGCGTCGAACACCATCTCCAGCATCATCACCGCCGCCGCAAATCCTGCTGCCGCAACCAGCCAGCCAGCGCGGCGTTCCAGCAGATTGAACGCGCGTTCACGCCAACCCTGACGGTTGCTCAAGGTCAGCGCGGCATGCGCCAGCACCAACAGATTCAACGCTGTCAGCAAGCCGACCCACAGCCATTCGCTGGCAAACCGCGTGGTCACTCGCGCCAGATCGCCCCAGGCGCCGATAGAGCAGGCTGCAACTGCCGCAAGCAGGGGCAGAACCAACGCCGATTGCGTGGTGCGAACCCGGCCGCCGAGTAGCAGCGTGCCGAGGAAAATCAGCCCACCGACGCCCAGCCATTCCTTCCAGTACGGCACATTGGTCACTGGCCCGGCGAGCACGCCCTTGTCCTGGCGATCGGCGTCGAACAGGCCCCAGTAACCGCCGACCGCACCTTCGCTGCCCCGTTTCCATGGCTGGTCGAACGCTTCGATCAGGTTGTAATGCCAGCCTTCCTTCTCGGCCATCGCGACAAAACCGCGAATGAACTTGGCCTCGTTGACCCGGCTCGGCAGGGCGGTCTCACGCTGGCGGCCTTCACTGGGCCAGCCGGTCTCGCCGATCATCACGTCCTTGGGCGCGAATTTGTTGCCGAACACCTGACGCGCATCCGCCACGTGTTGCAGAGCGACGTCGATGTTTGACGGATCATCTTCCCAGTACGGCAGCAAATGAATGGTCAGGAAATCCACCGCCGGCGCGACTTCCGGGTGCTTGAGCCAGAACTCCCAGACATCGGCATAGGTGACCGGTTGCTTGACCTGGCTTTTGACCTTGTTGATCAGCTTCGCCAGTTGCGCGCCGGTGACTTCCTTGCGCAGCAACGCTTCGTTGCCGACGATCACCGCGCTGACCACATCCGGGTTGGCGTTGGCCGAAGCAATCAGCAGGTCGACTTCTTTCTCGGTGTCCGCCGGGTTGCTGTTGACCCAGGCGCCGATCATCAACTTCAGACCGTGCTTGCGCGCCAGTTGCGGCAGGGCTTCGAGGCCGGTCATCGAGTAGGTGCGGATGCATTCGAAGCGCGTCGCCAGCAGGGCGAGGTCGGCGTCCATGCGCGCCGGGCGCAGCTTGAACGGCACGTCGAACGGCGACTGGTCCTTGTCGAATGGCGTGTAGGAGGCGCATTGCAACTTGTGCGTCGGGGTCGCGGCGTCCGGCAGGATCACCGGTTTGCCGAGGCCGTACCAGAAGCCGCCAAGGGCAAACAGGCCGAGCAGGCAGGCGAAGAGATAAGGAACAAACGGGAAGCGGGAAGTCGCGGACATGGTTAGGCCGAGTGGCTGCAAAGCGACGCATGTTACCTGCATTTATCCGCGGGTTGGTGGCCTGCATGATTTGCACATGCAAAGTTCGGGCGGATTGTCTGGCGCCAATTATTCAGAGGTGATTAATGGCCTTCTGATGTCGTTTCTCGGTGTATTGAGGTCGCTGACAGAGCAGGTCGCTGCGGGCGTCAGGCCGATGATCGAAAGCGTCAGTACTCCACTGGCATTCGAGCGAGTTTGCGGTCAGGCGTGATGGGGGCGCTGTGCACCATAACAATACGTTGACGATGCCCGGCATCCGTCGGGCGCAGCATTTCGGGGAAGTAAACGATGAAGATGCGACGACTTTTAGGCGCAGGTGCCGCTCTGGTGCTTGCGATGAGTTCCACATTCGCCAGCGCTGAAAAACAGACCCTGAACATCGGTTACGTTGACGGCTGGTCCGACAGCGTCGCGACCACCCACGTGGCGGCCGAGGTGATCAAGCAGAAACTCGGCTACGACGTGAAGCTGCAAGCCGTCGCCACCGGGATCATGTGGCAGGGCGTGGCCACCGGCAAACTCGACGCGATGCTCTCGGCATGGCTGCCGGTGACCCACGGCGAGTACTGGACGAAGAACAAGGATCTGGTCGTCGATTACGGCCCGAACTTCAAGGACGCGAAAATCGGCCTGATCGTGCCGGAGTACGTCAAGGCGAAATCGATCGAAGACCTCAAGACCGATGACACCTTCAAGAACCGCATCGTCGGCATCGACGCCGGTTCAGGCGTGATGCTCAAAACCGATCAGGCGATCAAGGATTACGGCCTGGACAAATATACGCTCAAGGCCAGTTCCGGCGCCGGCATGATTGCCGAGCTGACCCGTGCCGAGAAGAAGAACGAATCGATTGCCGTCACCGGTTGGGTGCCGCACTGGATGTTCGCCAAGTGGAAACTGCGCTTCCTCGACGACCCGAAAGGTGTGTATGGCGCGGCTGAAACCGTGAACAGCATCGGCAGCAAAGAACTCGCGACCAAGGCTCCGGAAGTCGCCAAGTTCTTGAAAAACTTCCAGTGGGCGTCGAAAGACGAGATCGGCGAAGTCATGCTGGCCATCCAGGACGGCGCCAAGCCTGAGGCGGCGGCCAAGGATTGGGTCGCCAAACACCCGGATCGCGTGGCTGACTGGACCAAATAACCCAAAATCGCTTCGGTTCACCGCACATCCTGTGGGAGCGGGCTTGCCCGCGATAGCGGTCTGTCAGTCAACTGATTAGTTGGCTGATACGACGCCATCGCTGGCAAGCCAGCTCCCACATTTTTTTTGTGTGCTGAAAATTGGCGAAAACGTCATGTCGTTCTAATACTAAGGTCGTCTGGAACCCTTTCCGCAGCCGCATACAGTGGATACGTTCCAACAATAATCTGTGCTGCGAGGATAAAAACAATGAACGACAGCATTTACCTCTCGATTCAAAACAGCCCGCGCTTCAAGGAGCTGGTGCGAAAAAGAGAAAAGTTCGCCTGGATACTCTCGGCGATCATGCTCGGGCTGTACTCCGGATTCATCCTGCTGATCGCATACGGGCCGCAAGTGCTCGGGGCGAAACTCAGTCCCGGTTCGTCGATTACCTGGGGTATTCCGATTGGTGTCGGTCTGATTGTCTCGGCCTTCATCCTGACCGCGATCTACGTACGGCGCGCCAACGGCGAGTTTGACGACCTGAACAATGCGATTCTCAAGGAGGCTCAGCAATGATCCGGCGTCTACTGGCTCTTTTGAGCATCGCAGCGTTCGCTCCAGCCGTCTGGGCCGCTGACGCCTTGACCGGCGAAGTCCACAAACAACCGCTCAACGTTTCCGCGATCGCCATGTTCGTGGTGTTCGTCGGCGCCACCCTGTGCATCACCTACTGGGCGTCCAAGCGCAACAAGTCGGCCGCCGACTACTATGCGGCGGGTGGCAAGATCACCGGGTTCCAGAACGGTCTGGCGATTGCCGGTGACTACATGTCGGCGGCGTCCTTCCTGGGGATTTCCGCGCTGGTGTTCACCTCCGGCTACGATGGCCTGATCTATTCGATCGGCTTCCTGGTGGGCTGGCCGATCATTCTGTTCCTGATCGCCGAGCGCCTGCGTAACCTGGGTAAATACACCTTTGCCGACGTGGCGTCCTACCGCCTCGGGCAAACCCAGATCCGCACCCTGTCTGCCTGCGGTTCGCTGGTGGTGGTGGCGTTCTACCTGATCGCGCAAATGGTCGGTGCCGGCAAGCTGATCCAGCTGCTGTTCGGTCTCGACTACTACGTCGCGGTGATTCTGGTCGGTATCCTGATGTGCATGTACGTGCTGTTCGGCGGCATGCTGGCGACCACCTGGGTGCAGATTATCAAGGCGGTGCTGTTGCTGTCCGGTGCCTCGTTCATGGCGCTGATGGTGATGAAGCACGTCAACTTCGACTTCAACATGCTGTTCTCCGAGGCGATCAAGGTTCACCCGAAAGGTGAGGCGATCATGAGCCCGGGCGGTTTGGTGAAAGATCCGATTTCGGCGTTCTCCCTCGGTCTGGCCCTGATGTTCGGTACTGCCGGCCTGCCACACATCCTGATGCGCTTCTTTACCGTGAGTGATGCGAAAGAAGCGCGCAAGAGTGTGCTGTACGCCACCGGCTTCATTGGTTACTTCTACATCCTGACCTTCATCATCGGCTTCGGCGCGATCCTGCTGGTCAGCACCAACCCGGCCTTCAAGGATGCGGCGGGCGCTCTGCTCGGCGGCAACAACATGGCGGCGGTGCACCTGGCTGACGCGGTGGGTGGCAGTATCTTCCTCGGCTTCATCTCGGCGGTGGCGTTCGCGACCATTCTGGCGGTGGTGGCCGGTCTGACCCTGGCCGGTGCTTCGGCGGTGTCGCACGACCTGTATGCCAGCGTGATCAAGAAGGGCAAGGCCAACGACAAGGATGAAATTCGCGTGTCGAAGATCACCACCATCGCCCTGGGCGTGCTGGCGATCGGTCTGGGCATCCTGTTCGAAAGCCAGAACATCGCGTTCATGGTAGGTCTGGCGTTCTCCATCGCGGCGAGCTGCAACTTCCCGGTGCTGTTGCTTTCGATGTACTGGAAGAAGCTGACCACCCGCGGTGCGATGGTCGGTGGCTGGCTGGGGCTGGTGAGTGCGGTGGGGCTGATGATCCTTGGCCCGACCATCTGGGTGCAGATTCTGCATCATGAGAAGGCGATCTTCCCGTACGAGTACCCGGCGTTGTTTTCGATGATCATTGCGTTCATCGGTATCTGGTTCTTCTCGATTACTGACAAGTCGGCGGCGGCCGAAAACGAGCGGGCGCTGTTCTTCCCGCAGTTTGTGCGTTCGCAGACGGGGTTGGGGGCGAGTGGGGCGGTTTCGCACTAAGCGCTGATTACGTGGTTTGAGTGAAATGCCCTGGTTGAGAGATCGGGGCATTTTTTTTGTGGGCGGTTATCGGACTGGAATTGTGTGCATATCCGTTGCTGCGGTCACGGCCTCCTATGGTTCCGCCCTTACGGCGGGTCACTTTTGGCAAACGCCCGGAATGCCGGCCCAGCCAAAAGTAACCAAAAGGTCTGTGCCCTGACGTTCGGCCCTCGCTTAGGCTCGGGTTCCTTCGCTCCGGTATTCATCCGGGGGCAGCGCCTACGGTTTGCTTCGCTGCACCTCCTCTCGCTGTGTTTGGCTGCGCCAAACGGTCGCTGCGCTCCCACCCCCGGATAAACCCCTCCACTCAGCCTGCCGACGGGCCCTCAGATCAAAAGCGGTACTCGAGCTAACGCTCATTGTGTTGAGTGGGGCGGCCTCGCCGCAGGGGCAGCATGCAATCTGAACTGTACCTGCTGGCGATGGCGGCCTGCGAGCCGACCGATCTCTAACTGAATGCACTTAATCCAAATGTGGGAGCGGGCTTGCTCGCGAAAGCGGCCTGCCAGTCGACAAATTTCTTACTGAATGTACCCAGTTCCATGTAGGAACTGCCGAAGGCTGTGATCTTTTGATCTGCTTGGGCTTTGGCTCTTGATGTGGCTTTTGATCTTCTGCCCCTTCGGCAGGCCGAGCGTAGGTGTCCATCAGGGGGTTAGGCGCGCAGCGCCATGCGGCGGAGCCGCATACATCGAGAGGAGGTGCAGCGAAGCAAACCGGAGGCGATGCCCCCGGATGGACACCGTAGCGAGGGAACACTGAGCCTCAGCGAAGTGCCGTACGCCGGGGCAAAGCCTTTTGGGTTACCTTTTCGGCGTTTGGAAAAGGTGACTCGCTGTAAGAGCGAAACCGCCAGCGGCAGCACCCGAAGCAACGGATATGCCCACAAACGCCCAAAAGCCAGTCGGCCCACAGGCCGCTGCGACCAGACAAACAAAAACGGCCTCTATATAAGAGGCCGTTCCCGATACAACTCAAAGACGTTATCGCAAGACAAGCCTTATTTGCGGTCTTCCAGCTTGGTGATATCACGCGACTCGTAGCCAGTGTACAACTGGCGCGGACGGCCAATCTTGTACGGGCTGGAGAGCATTTCTTTCCAGTGCGAGATCCAGCCCACAGTACGCGCCAGAGCGAAGATCACGGTGAACATGCTGGTCGGAATGCCGATCGCCTTGAGGATGATCCCCGAGTAGAAGTCGACGTTCGGGTACAGCGAGCGCTCGATGAAGTACGGGTCGGTCAGCGCGATCTCTTCCAGGCGCATGGCCAGTTCGAGTTGCGGATCGTTGTTGATGCCCAGTTCTTTCAGTACTTCGTCGCAGGTCTGCTTCATTACAGTGGCGCGCGGATCGCGGTTCTTGTAAACGCGGTGACCGAAGCCCATCAGCTTGAACGGATCGTTCTTGTCCTTGGCCTTGGCGATGAATTTGTCGATGTTGGACACATCGCCAATCTCGTCAAGCATGGTCAGAACGGCTTCGTTCGCACCGCCGTGGGCAGGGCCCCACAGTGCGGCGATACCGGCGGCGATACAGGCGAACGGGTTGGCACCCGAGGAACCTGCCAGGCGCACGGTGGACGTCGATGCGTTCTGCTCGTGGTCGGCGTGGAGGATGAAGATCCGGTCCATGGCCTTGGCGAGTACCGGGCTGATCGGTTTGATCTCGCACGGGGTGTTGAACATCATGTGCAGGAAGTTTTCCGCGTACGTCAGGTCGTTGCGCGGGTACATCATGGGTTGGCCCATGGAGTACTTGTAAACCATCGCTGCCAGGGTCGGCATCTTGGCAACCAGACGGATCGCGGAGATTTCGCGATGCTGCGGGTTATTGATGTCCAGGGAGTCGTGGTAGAAGGCCGAAAGGGCGCCGACTACGCCGCACATGACGGCCATCGGGTGGGCGTCGCGACGGAAGCCGTTGAAGAAGGTTTTCAGCTGCTCGTGAACCATGGTGTGGTTTTTCACGGTGCTGACGAACTGGGCCTTCTGTTCTGCAGTCGGCAATTCGCCGTTGAGCAGCAGGTAGCAGGTTTCCAGGTAGTCCGACTTTTCAGCCAGCTGTTCGATCGGGTAGCCGCGGTGCAACAGAATGCCGTTGTCGCCGTCGATATAGGTGATCTTCGATTCGCACGAGGCGGTCGACATGAAACCCGGGTCGAAAGTGAAGCGGCCCGTGGCCGTCAGGCCCCGAACATCGATTACATCGGGACCAACGGTGCCGGTTAAAATGGGCAGCTCGACGGGGGCTGCGCCCTCGATGATCAACTGCGCTTTTTTGTCAGCCATGTGGCCTCCTATTTATGCTTGAACCATCAGACAGACCCCCCACGCAGGGCCCGCACCACTATAGTGAGATAAATTCGAATGTCAATTTGCCTAAAGTCTTGCTCCAGAAGGCTTTAAGCGCACTTTTTCCTCGAAATTGACTGCCATTTACGCCTTTTATACGACTTGTGCAATCAGCTATTTGGGGTAGGTGATTGCGTTGTCATTAGTAGCCTAACTGTCTATACTCGGCCACCGACCGCCAAGGGCTTTTGGGCTTGCTTTCATTGGGGGTCGCATCCCTGGGTGGTGGTTACCTGACCAGTGCACTCCCCAACAACTTTGCCCTGATTGTTAGGGGCTCTTCAGTGTGAAAAAAAAGCCGTGAAAAGCCAACGACCTGTAAACCTAGACCTAAGGACCATCAAACTCCCAGTCACTGCTTACACGTCCATTCTTCACCGTATCTCCGGTGTCATCCTCTTCGTGTGCCTTGCCATCATGCTTTACGCATTGGACAAGTCGCTGAGCTCCGAGGAAGGCTTCGGTCAGGTGAAAGCGTGTCTGACCAGTCCGCTAGCCAAGCTAGTGATTTGGGGCATCCTGTCCGCTCTGCTGTATCACCTGGTTGCCGGTGTGCGCCATTTGATCATGGACATGGGCATCGGTGAGACGCTGGAAGGCGGCAAGCTGGGCTCGAAAATCGTTATCGCCGTTTCCGTGGTGGTAATCGTTCTGGCAGGAGTCTGGATATGGTAACTAACGTCACGAACCTCTCGCGTTCGGGCCTCTATGACTGGATGGCGCAACGTGTGTCGGCGGTCGTTCTCGCGGCTTACTTCATTTTTCTGATCGGATACGTCGTGGCCCACCCAGGCCTCGAGTACGCCCAGTGGCATGAACTGTTCGCCCACAACGGGATGCGTATTTTCAGCCTCCTGGCCCTTGTTGCTCTCGGCGCTCACGCCTGGGTCGGCATGTGGACCATCGCGACTGACTACCTGACGCCAATGGCGTTCGGCAAGTCCGCGACGGCTATACGTTTCCTTTTCCAGGCAGTATGCGGCGTTGCGATGTTCGCTTACTTCGTCTGGGGTGTGCAGATTCTCTGGGGTATCTGAGTCATGGCTAACATTCCAACGATTTCTTTCGACGCCATCATTATTGGTGGTGGCGGTGCCGGCATGCGCGCTGCGCTGCAGCTGGCGCAGGGCGGTCACAAGACTGCGGTGATCACCAAGGTTTTCCCGACCCGTTCGCACACTGTATCCGCCCAGGGCGGCATCACCTGCGCGATCGCGTCCGCTGACCCGAACGATGACTGGCGCTGGCACATGTACGATACCGTCAAGGGTTCCGACTACATCGGTGACCAGGACGCTATCGAATACATGTGTCAGGAAGGCCCGGCGGCCGTTTTCGAGCTGGACCACATGGGTCTGCCGTTCTCGCGTACCGAGCAAGGCCGTATCTACCAGCGTCCGTTCGGTGGTCAGTCCAAGGACTACGGTAAAGGTGGTCAGGCTGCCCGTACCTGCGCAGCGTCCGACCGTACCGGTCACGCACTGCTGCACACCCTTTATCAGGGCAACCTGAAAGCCGGCACCACGTTCCTGAACGAGTACTACGCTGTCGACCTGGTGAAAAACCAGGAAGGCGAGTTTGTCGGTGTGATCGCGATCTGCATCGAAACCGGCGAAACTTCGTACATTCGCGCCAAGGCCACCGTACTGGCTACTGGCGGTGCTGGCCGTATCTACGCCTCCACCACCAACGCCCTGATCAACACCGGTGACGGCGTTGGCATGGCGCTGCGTGCTGGCGTGCCGGTACAAGACATCGAAATGTGGCAGTTCCACCCGACCGGCATCGCTGGCGCCGGTGTACTGGTGACCGAAGGTTGCCGTGGTGAAGGTGGTTACCTGATCAACAAGCACGGCGAGCGTTTCATGGAGCGTTATGCTCCGAACGCGAAGGACCTGGCTGGTCGTGACGTGGTTGCCCGCTCGATGGTTAAAGAAATCATCGCCGGCAACGGTTGCGGTCCGAATGGCGACCACGTAATGCTCAAACTCGACCACCTGGGCGAGGAAGTGCTGCACAGCCGTCTGCCAGGCATCTGCGAACTGTCGAAGACTTTCGCACACGTTGACCCGGTGGTTGCTCCGGTTCCGGTTGTTCCGACCTGCCACTACATGATGGGCGGCGTTGCCACCAACATTCATGGTCAGGCGATCACCCAGAACGCCGAAGGCGTGGATCAGATCATTCCTGGTCTGTTCGCCGTAGGTGAAGTGGCTTGCGTATCGGTACACGGTGCCAACCGTCTGGGCGGCAACTCGCTGCTCGACCTGGTGGTATTCGGCCGCGCTGCCGGCCTGCACCTGGAAAAGGCGCTGACCGACGGCATCGAATACGACGACGCTACCGAAGCCGACATCGAAGCTGCCCTGTCGCGTTTGAATGCGCTGAACGGCCGTACCGATGGCGAAGACGTGGCTACCCTGCGTCGCGAGCTGCAAAGCTGCATGCAGAACTACTTCGGTGTATTCCGCACTGGCGAATACATGCAGAAGGGTATCGCTCAGCTGGCCGATCTGCGCAAGCGCATCGCCAACGTGAAGATCAACGATAAGTCGCAAGCGTTCAACACCGCGCGTATCGAAGCTCTGGAACTGCAAAACCTGCTGGAAGTGGCTGAAGCTACCGCCATCGCGGCCGAAGTACGTAAAGAGTCCCGCGGCGCTCACGCCCGTGAAGACTTCGAAGACCGTGACGACGAAAACTGGCTGTGCCACACCCTGTACTTCCCGGGTGAGAAACGCGTCGCCAAGCGTGCCGTAAACTTCTCGCCGAAGACTGTTCCGACTTTCGAACCTAAAGTCCGGACTTATTAAGGGTGACCGCCATGTTGCAAGTCAGTGTTTATCGCTACAACCCTGATCAGGACGCTGCGCCGTTCATGCAGGAATTCCAGGTCGATACCGGTGGTAAAGACCTGATGGTGCTGGACGTGCTGGCCCTGATCAAAGAGCAGGACGAGGGTTTCTCCTATCGTCGCTCTTGCCGTGAAGGCGTCTGCGGCTCCGACGGCATGAACATCAACGGCAAGAACGGCCTGGCGTGCATCACGCCGCTGTCCGCTGTCGTAAAAGGCAATAAGTTGATCGTTCGTCCGCTGCCAGGTTTGCCGGTCATCCGTGACCTGGTTGTCGATATGAGCATCTTCTACAAGCAATACGAGAAGGTTAAGCCTTACCTGCAGAACGACACGCCGGCTCCGGCCATCGAGCGTCTGCAGTCCCCTGAAGAGCGTGAAAAGCTCGACGGTCTGTACGAGTGCATCCTGTGCGCCTGCTGCTCGACCTCGTGCCCGTCCTTCTGGTGGAACCCGGACAAGTTCCTGGGCCCGGCTGCCCTGCTGCAAGCGTACCGCTTCCTGGCAGACAGCCGTGACACCAAGACGTCCGAGCGTCTGGCTTCGCTCGATGACCCGTTCAGCGTCTTCCGCTGCCGGGGCATCATGAACTGCGTCAACGTATGTCCGAAAGGCCTGAACCCGACTAAGGCCATCGGTCACATCCGTAACATGCTGCTTTCAAGCGGCGTGTGATTCAGCTGCTGTAACCGTAGAACCGCTGTAACGAAGAGGCTGTGGCGCGGGCTTCAACCCGCGTCATGGCTATAACCAGAGCAGTAGCCACAAGCTGCAGCTCTTATTTTGAAGAAATGAGACAAGCAGGGGCATCCGGGCTGGTACCCGGACTATCAGCGTGATCCTAAGTGGCTTGTTTTGGTCGCTGCATTCGGACTTCTGCAAGTTTGCTCGGTATTGACGCCGATGGTGTTCCCCTAACCGAGGGTGACCAAGCATGCAAGAAAGCGTGATGCAGCGCATGTGGAACAGCGCCTACCTTTCAGGTGGAAACGCTGCCTATGTGGAAGAGCTTTATGAGCTCTACCTGCACGACCCTAACGCTGTGCCAGAAGAGTGGCGCACCTACTTTCAGAAGCTGCCTGCCGACGGCAGCTCTGCCACTGATGTTTCGCACTCCACAATTCGCGATCATTTCGTGCTGCTGGCAAAGAACCAGCGCCGCGCCCAACCGGTTTCCGCCGGGAGCGTGAGCAGTGAGCACGAGAAGAAGCAAGTTGAAGTGCTGCGATTGATCCAGGCCTACCGTATGCGTGGCCACCAGGCAGCCCAGCTTGACCCGCTGGGGCTGTGGCAGCGTCCTGCACCTGCAGACCTGTCGATCAATCATTACGGCTTGACCAATGCCGATCTTGATACGACCTTCCGTGCCGGCGACCTGTTCATCGGCAAAGAGGAAGCGAGCCTACGCGAAATTCACGAAGCGTTGCAGCAGACATATTGCCGCACCATCGGCGCTGAATTTACGCACATCACCGATTCCGAGCAGCGCCAGTGGTTCCAGCAGCGTCTGGAAAGCGTGCGTGGTCGTCCGACGTACTCCGCCGACATCAAGAGCCACCTGCTTGAGCGCGTGACTGCCGGTGAAGGCCTGGAAAAATACCTGGGCACCAAATACCCGGGCACCAAGCGTTTCGGTCTGGAAGGCGGCGAAAGCCTGATCCCGATGCTCGACGAGCTGATCCAGCGTTCCGGTTCCTACGGCACCAAGGAAGTCGTCATCGGTATGGCCCACCGTGGCCGTTTGAACGTGCTGGTCAACACCTTCGGCAAGAACCCGCGCGAGCTGTTCGACGAGTTCGAAGGCAAGAAGAAGGTCGAGCTGGGTTCCGGTGACGTCAAATACCACCAGGGCTTCTCGTCCAACGTGATGACCACCGGCGGTGAAGTTCACCTGGCCATGGCGTTCAACCCGTCCCACCTGGAAATCGTTTCCCCGGTGGTAGAAGGTTCGGTTCGCGCCCGTCAGGATCGTCGTAACGACCCGACCGGTGAGAAGGTGCTGCCGATCTCCATCCACGGTGACGCTGCATTCGCAGGTCAGGGCGTGGTCATGGAAACCTTCCAGATGTCGCAGACCCGCGGTTTCAAGACCGGCGGTACCGTGCACATCGTGATCAACAACCAGGTGGGTTTCACCATCAGCAACCCGCTGGACTCGCGTTCCACCGAGTACGCCACCGACGTTGCGAAGATGATCCAGGCGCCGATCCTCCATGTGAATGGTGATGATCCGGAAGCCGTGCTGTTCGTGACCCAGCTGGCCATCGATTACCGCATGCAGTTCAAGCGTGACGTGGTGATCGACCTGGTCTGCTACCGTCGTCGCGGCCACAACGAGGCCGACGAGCCAAGCGGCACCCAGCCGCTGATGTACCAGCAGATCACCAAGCAGCGCACCACCCGTGAGCTGTACGCTGATCGCCTGACTCAGGCCGGTGTACTGGACGCTGAACGTGTTCAGGCCAAGGTCGACGAGTACCGCAACGCGCTGGACAACGGTCTGCACGTAGTGAAATCGCTGGTCAAAGAGCCGAACAAAGAGTTGTTCGTGGACTGGCGTCCGTATCTGGGCCACGCCTGGACTGCGCGTCACGACACCCGTTTCGATCTGAAGACCCTGCAGGAACTGTCCGCCAAGCTGCTGGAAATTCCGGAAGGCTTCGTGGTTCAGCGTCAGGTCGCGAAGATCTACGAAGACCGTCAGAAGATGCAAGCCGGCGGCCTGCCGATCAACTGGGGTTACGCCGAAACCATGGCGTACGCGACCCTGGCGTTCGAAGGTCACCCGATCCGCATGACCGGTCAGGACATCGGCCGCGGTACGTTCTCGCACCGTCACGCTGTACTGCACAACCAGAAAGACGCGGGCACCTACATTCCGCTGCAGAACCTGTACGACGGTCAGCCACGCTTTGACCTGTACGACTCGTTCCTCTCGGAAGAAGCGGTACTGGCCTTCGAATATGGTTACTCGACCACCACGCCAAACGCGCTGGTGATCTGGGAAGCCCAGTTCGGCGACTTCGCCAACGGTGCACAGGTTGTTATCGACCAGTTCATCACCAGCGGCGAACACAAGTGGGGCCGTCTCTGCGGTCTGACCATGCTGTTGCCACACGGCTACGAAGGTCAGGGCCCTGAGCACAGCTCGGCTCGTCTTGAGCGTTACCTGCAGCTGTGCGCCGAGCACAACATTCAGGTGTGCATGCCGACCACCCCGGCCCAGATCTACCACTTGCTGCGTCGTCAGGTGATTCGCCCGCTGCGCAAACCTCTGGTAGTGCTGACGCCGAAGTCGCTGCTGCGCCACAAGCTGGCCGTCTCGACCCTGGAAGATCTGGCTGAAGGTTCGTTCCAGACCGTGATCCCGGAAATCGATGCCCTGGACCCGAAAAAGGTCGAGCGCGTTGTTCTGTGTAGCGGCAAGGTCTACTACGACCTGCTGGAAAAACGTCGTGCCGAAGGCCGTGACGATATCGCCATCGTGCGTATCGAGCAGCTGTATCCATTCCCTGAGGACGACTTGAAAGAGGTCCTGGCGCCTTACACCAACGTCAAGCATGCCGTCTGGTGTCAGGAAGAGCCGATGAACCAGGGCGCCTGGTACTGCAGCCAGCACCACCTGCGTCGCAGTATCGGTAACCTCGACAAGTCTCTCGTACTCGAGTACGCGGGCCGTGAGGCTTCTGCTGCCCCAGCTTGTGGTTACGCATCGATGCACGCCGAGCAGCAGGAAAAACTGCTGCAAGACGCGTTTACCGTTTAACGCCTTCGCGCACCTGAAACCGAATTTAAGGAACCACAGATAATGGCTATCGAGATCAAAGCCCCCACTTTCCCGGAATCGGTTGCCGATGGCACCGTTGCCAGCTGGCACAAAAAACCGGGCGACGCCGTCAAGCGTGACGACCTGATCGTCGACATCGAAACCGACAAAGTCGTACTGGAAGTGCTGGCGACCGCCGACGGCGTGCTGGGCGCAATCGTCAAAAACGAAGGCGACACCGTTCTGTCCGACGAAGTCCTGGGCTCCATCGAAGCGGGCGGCGCTGCTGCCGCTGCTCCAGCCGCCGCTGCTGCTCCGGCCGCTGCTGCCGCTGCCCCGGCGGCTGCCGAAGGCGAAGACGATCCTGTTGCTGCTCCGGCTGCGCGCAAGCTGGCTGAAGAAAACGGCATCAACATCGCTTCCGTTGCCGGTACCGGCAAAGGCGGTCGTGTGACCAAGGAAGACGTGGTGGCTGCTGTAGCCGCGAAGAAAGCCGCTCCGGCTGCTGCTCCTGCAAAAGCCGCTGCTCCAGCCGCTGCTGCTCCGGTATTCGCTGCCGGTGACCGCGTTGAGAAGCGCGTACCGATGACCCGTCTGCGTGCCAAGGTTGCCGAGCGTCTGGTTGAAGCCCAGTCGAACATGGCAATGCTGACCACTTTCAACGAAGTCGACATGACCGAAGTCATGGCTCTGCGTTCGAAGTACAAGGACCTGTTCGAGAAGTCCCACAACGGCGTACGCCTGGGCTTCATGTCGTTCTTCGTCAAGGCTGCCACCGAAGCGCTGAAACGCTTCCCGGCGGTCAACGCTTCGATCGACGGTGCGGACATCGTTTACCACGGCTACGCCGACATCGGTGTTGCGGTTTCCAGCGACCGTGGTCTGGTCGTTCCGGTTCTGCGTAACGCCGAGCTGATGAGCCTGGCTGAAATCGAAGGCGGCATCGCCACGTTCGGCAAGAAAGCCCGTGACGGCAAACTGTCGATGGAAGAGATGACCGGCGGTACCTTCACCATCACCAACGGTGGTACCTTCGGTTCGATGATGTCGACCCCGATCGTCAACCCGCCGCAGGCAGCGATTCTGGGCATGCACAACATCATCCAGCGTCCTATGGCCATCAACGGTCAGGTCGTGATCCGTCCGATGATGTACCTGGCACTGTCCTACGATCACCGTCTGATCGATGGCAAAGAAGCTGTAACCTTCCTGGTGACCATCAAGAACCTGCTGGAAGATCCGGCTCGTCTGTTGCTGGATATCTGATAGAAGCAGCCATGCGCTGCGGGCCGTACCGTCGGCAACGGCGGTACGGCCCGCAGCGCGCGGCTTGAAGCTTTTCGCTAAAGAGGATTTTTTGAATGTCGCAGAAATTTGACGTAGTAGTGATCGGTGCCGGCCCTGGCGGCTATGTAGCTGCCATCAAGGCCGCGCAGCTGGGTCTCACCACTGCCTGCATCGAGAAGTACACCGACGCTGAAGGCAAACAGGCCCTCGGCGGTACTTGCCTGAACGTCGGCTGCATTCCGTCCAAGGCGCTGCTGGACAGCTCCTGGAAGTACAAGGAAGCCAAAGAGAGCTTCAACGTTCACGGTATCTCGACCGGCGAAGTCAAAATGGACGTCGCTGCGATGGTTGGCCGCAAGGCTGGCATCGTCAAGAACCTGACTGGCGGCGTTGCCACCCTGTTCAAGGCTAACGGCGTTACCTCGATCCAGGGCCACGGCAAGCTGCTGGCTGGCAAGAAAGTCGAAGTCACCAAGCCGGACGGTTCGGTTGAAGTCATCGAAGCCGAAAACGTCATCCTGGCACCAGGTTCGCGTCCGATCGACATTCCACCGGCTCCGGTCGATCAGAAAGTCATCGTCGATTCGACTGGTGCTCTGGAATTCCAATCCGTACCTAAGCGTCTGGGCGTGATCGGCGCTGGCGTGATCGGTCTGGAACTGGGTTCGGTGTGGTCGCGTCTGGGTTCCGAAGTGGTTGTCCTCGAAGCACTGGACACCTTCCTGATGGCAGCGGACACCGCTGTTTCCAAGGAAGCGCTGAAAACCCTGACCAAGCAAGGTCTGGACATCAAGCTGGGTGCTCGCGTAACCGGTTCGAAAGTGAACGGCGACGAAGTCGTGGTTAACTACACCGATGCCAACGGCGAACAGTCCATCACTTTCGACAAGCTGATCGTAGCCGTTGGTCGCCGTCCGGTGACCACTGATCTGCTGGCTGCCGACAGCGGCGTGACCCTGGACGAGCGCGGTTTCGTGCACGTTGACGATCACTGCGCCACCACCGTACCGGGCGTTTACGCCATCGGTGACGTGGTTCGCGGCATGATGCTGGCGCACAAGGCCTCGGAAGAGGGCATCATGGTTGTCGAGCGCATCAAGGGCCACAAAGCCCAGATGAACTATGACCTGATCCCTTCGGTTATTTATACTCACCCGGAAATCGCGTGGGTTGGCAAAACCGAGCAGGCCTTGAAAGCCGAAGGCGTTGAAGTTAACGTCGGCACCTTCCCGTTCGCCGCTTCCGGCCGTGCCATGGCCGCCAACGATACCGGTGGTTTCGTCAAGGTCATCGCTGATGCCAAGACTGACCGAGTATTGGGCGTGCACGTGATTGGCCCGAGCGCTGCAGAACTGGTTCAACAGGGCGCGATCGGTATGGAATTCGGCACCAGCGCTGAAGACCTGGGCATGATGGTTTTCTCCCATCCGACCCTGTCTGAAGCCTTGCACGAAGCTGCTCTGGCTGTGAATGGCGGCGCCATCCACATTGCCAACCGCAAGAAGCGTTAAGACACACAATAAGAAACCACGGCGGTTGCGGCCCGTCGTGAGCCTTGCGAGCAAGTCTCACCGCGGAATGTCCGCTGGACGCAGTCTTGCGTAGCTGCACCGGGTATCCGGAAAGGCTACGCAAGCAGCAGTCACAGGTGGCGCGGCACTCATCAAGAGCGCAGCGCCGAATGCGCAGTACCTAACGAAGACGGTAAAAAGCATGAATCTTCACGAGTATCAGGGTAAGCAGCTGTTCGCTGAATACGGCCTGCCAGTTTCCACTGGTTACGCAGTAGACACCCCGGAAGCAGCAGCAGAAGCTTGCGACAAAATCGGCGGCAGCGAGTGGGTTGTCAAAGCCCAGGTCCACGCCGGTGGTCGCGGTAAAGCGGGCGGCGTCAAGCTGGTTCGCAACAAAGAAGACGCCAAGGCCTTCGCACAGCAGTGGCTGGGCAAGCGTCTGGTGACTTACCAGACTGACGCCAATGGTCAGCCAGTCACCAAGATCCTGGTTGAATCGTGCACTGATATCGCTAAAGAGCTGTACCTGGGCGCTGTCGTTGACCGTTCGAGCCGTCGCATCGTGTTCATGGCTTCCACCGAAGGTGGCGTGGACATCGAGAAAATCGCTCACGACACTCCAGAAAAAATTCTGAAGGCCACTATCGATCCACTGGTTGGCGCTCAGCCATTCCAGGGTCGCGAGCTGGCGTTCCAACTGGGTCTGGAAGGCAAGCAAGTTGCCCAGTTCGCCAAGATCTTCGTTGGTCTGGCCAAACTGTTCCAGGATCACGATCTGGCCCTGCTGGAAGTGAACCCGCTGGTGATCAAGGCTGACGGCGATCTGCACTGCCTGGACGCCAAGATCAACATCGACGCCAACGCCATGTATCGTCAGCCTAAGCTGAAGACTTTCCACGATCCGTCGCAAGACGATCCGCGCGAAGCGCACGCTGCCAAGTTCGAACTGAACTACGTAGCCCTGGAAGGCAACATCGGCTGCATGGTCAACGGTGCCGGCCTGGCCATGGGTACCATGGACATCGTCAACCTGCACGGCGGCAAGCCAGCCAACTTCCTCGACGTAGGTGGTGGTGCTACCAAAGAGCGCGTGACCGAAGCATTCAAAATCATTCTGTCCGACACCAACGTCGCTGCAGTACTGGTTAACATCTTCGGCGGCATCGTTCGTTGCGACATGATTGCCGAAGGCATCATCGGTGCAGTGAAAGAAGTCGGCGTGAAAATCCCGGTTGTTGTTCGCCTTGAAGGCAACAACGCTGAGCTGGGCGCTAAAGTACTGGCAGAAAGCGGTTTGAACATCATCGCTGCTACCAGCCTGACCGACGCTGCTCAACAAGTTGTCAAAGCTGCGGAGGGCAAATAATGAGCGTCCTGATCAATAAAGACACCAAAGTTATCTGCCAGGGTATTACCGGTTCGCAAGGTAGTTTCCACACCCAGCAAGCCATCGAATACGGCACCAAGATGGTTGGTGGCGTAACTCCGGGCAAAGGCGGCACCGAGCACCTGGGTCTGCCAGTGTTCAACACCGTTAAAGACGCAGTAGCTGCCACTGGCGCTACGGCCAGCGTGATCTACGTTCCGGCTCCTTTCTGCAAGGACTCGATCCTGGAAGCTGCTTTCGGCGGCATCAAGCTGATCGTCTGCATCACCGAAGGCATTCCTACCCTGGACATGCTGGACGCCAAAGTTAAGTGCGACGAGCTGGGTGTTACCCTGATCGGCCCTAACTGCCCAGGCGTGATCACCCCAGGCGAATGCAAGATCGGCATCATGCCAGGTCACATTCACTTGCCAGGCAAGGTCGGTATCGTTTCGCGTTCCGGCACCCTGACCTACGAAGCTGTGAAGCAGACCACTGACGCCGGTTTCGGTCAGTCGACTTGCGTCGGCATCGGTGGTGACCCGATCCCGGGTTCGAACTTCATCGACATCCTGAAGCTGTTCCAGGAAGACCCGAAGACCGAAGCGATCGTGATGATCGGCGAGATCGGCGGTTCGGCTGAAGAAGAAGCGGCTGCCTACATCAAGGCACACGTGACCAAGCCGGTTGTTTCCTACATCGCTGGTGTGACTGCTCCTCCGGGCAAGCGCATGGGCCATGCTGGCGCAATCATCTCTGGCGGCAAAGGCACTGCAGACGAGAAATTCGCTGCGCTGCAAGACGCAGGCGTAAAAACCGTGCGTTCGCTGGCAGACATCGGCAAGGCCCTGGCCGAGCTGACCGGTTGGGCGGTCAAGTAAGCCTCGTGCTTGACTGACGCTTCACCAGACAAAGGCCACCTTCGGGTGGCCTTTGCTGTTTCTGGCATCTGCGTTTTAGCGGGCATTTGTGGTGAGGGGATTTAGCGAAACGTCGCACCGCCCCGATGGGCTGCGAAGCGGTCCCCTAAGCCGGTGAGTGCGCTCAGTCTGAAAAAACCATACGGTCTCAATCGGGGCCGCTGCGCGCCCCATCGGGGATAAATCCCCTCGCTACATGTGCTGGTTCTTCCTGCAGAGTGCTCCGTAGGAAAAATAGATGCGTAAACGCGACACGGACACGTCGTGTATCGGATAGTTCGCCCTCAAACAGTGCGTTTGTCAGACAAATTCGTTAGGCTAGCAGCCATTTTTGCGTCTGCCGCCCACAAGGCATGCAACGCGCTAAACGGGTCAGTCTTATACGGACTGACAGCATTTCCCTAACCCCACAGGGAAATCCCCCTCTAAATTCCGATTCAGTAGTGTGGTATTTCCTTAATGAAAGTTTTGAAAGGTCAGGACATCCTGGCACTGGGCTTTATGACATTTGCCCTGTTCGTCGGGGCCGGCAACATCATTTTCCCGCCTATCGTCGGCCTGCAGTCCGGACCTAACGTCTGGATGGCGGCGTTGGGCTTTTTGATCACGGCTGTCGGTCTGCCGGTG
Source organism: Pseudomonas sp. IT-93MI4 (assembly GCF_949767635.1). Lineage (NCBI taxonomy): Bacteria > Pseudomonadati > Pseudomonadota > Gammaproteobacteria > Pseudomonadales > Pseudomonadaceae > Pseudomonas > Pseudomonas sp. IT-93MI4. The sequence continues at coordinate 59,131 of NZ_CATKPP010000003.1, read as the reverse complement.
GTCACCGTCGTCGCCCTGGCCAAGGTCGGTGGCGCGATGGATGCGCTGAGCAGCCCGATCGGCAAGATCGCCGGTGGTGTGCTCGCCGCGGCATGCTACCTGGCGGTCGGCCCGCTGTTCGCCACCCCGCGGACCGCGACCGTGTCGTTCGAAGTGGGTCTGGCGCCGCTGACCGGCGAAAGCCCTCTGGCGCTGTTCCTCTACAGCTCGGTGTACTTCCTGCTGGTGTTCTTCATCTCGCTGTATCCGGGCCGTCTGCTCGATACCGTGGGGCGTTTCCTCGCGCCGCTGAAAATCATCGCCCTGGCGGTACTCGGCATCGCCGCGTTCGCCCTGCCGGCCGGGGATATCGGTCAGGCCACGCCGGAATATGTCGCGGCACCGTTCTCCCAGGGCTTCATCAATGGTTACCTGACCATGGATACCCTCGGCGCGCTGGTGTTCGGTATCGTCATCGTCAACGCGATCCGCTCCCGTGGCGTCGAGTCGCCTGCGCTGATCACCCGTTACGCGATCATTGCCGGCCTCATCGCCGGTGTCGGACTGGCGCTGGTGTACATCAGCCTGTTCCGCCTCGGCTCCGGCAGCCACGAAGTCGCGGTCGGTGCCACCAACGGTGCGGCGGTGCTGCATGCTTACGTGCAACACACCTTCGGTTCGCTGGGCAGCGGTTTCCTCGCGGTGCTGATCTCGCTGGCGTGCCTGGTGACCGCGGTCGGTCTGACCTGCGCCTGCGCTGAATACTTCAGCCGCGTGCTGCCGCTGTCCTACAAGACTCTGGTGATCATCCTGGCCGCGTTCTCGCTGCTGGTGTCCAACCTGGGCCTGACCAAGCTGATCGCGTTCTCGATCCCGGTGCTGACCGCGATCTACCCGCCATGCATCGTTCTGGTGGCTCTGAGCTTCTGCAAGGACTTCTGGCATGAACACGGGCGGATCCTCGGCCCGGTCATGCTGGTATCTTTCCTGTTCGGCACCATCGACGCGCTCAAGGGCGCCGGTCTGGCTGACTGGATGCCGTCGCAGCTGTCGCACCTGCCGCTGAGCGAGCAGGGTCTGGCGTGGCTGGTGCCATGCGTGATGACCCTGGTGGTCGCCGTGGTCTGCGATCGCCTGCTGGGCAAGCGCAGCGAAGCCGTTGCCTGACGTTGTCTGACCCGCCACAAGCGGGTCTTCAGCGCTTAAACAGAAATGCCCCGTATCAATCGATACGGGGCATTTTTTATGGGCGTCTGGCAGTGTCTTTTTCCGCGAGCTAACGTCGAAGGGTTGCCGAAGTCTTAATGTAGGAGCGAGCAGGCTCGCTCCTACAGGTAGCATCCATACTCCACAGGGAATTGCATGTCGTTCATCCAAGCCAATCTGATCCACCTGCTGGCCGCGCTCTGGTTTGTCATTTGCTGGGGCGGCTACACCCGTTATGCGTCGTGGAAGGCCCGCGATACCGCGTGTCTGGCCAGTGTGCTGCACCTGTACCGCGAAGACTGGATGCGCCGCATGCTCCTGCGTGACAACCGTATCGCCGACGCCAGCGTGATCGGCAATCTTGAGCGCAACGCCTCGTTCTTCGCCTCCAGCACCCTGATCATCCTCGCCGGCATTCTCACCGTGCTCGGTGCATCCGAGCGCGCCGTGTCGTTGCTGGCGGATATCCCGATGGTGCAGCAGGCATCGCAGGGCATGTCGGAGATCAAGTTGCTCTGTCTGGCGCTGGTGTTCGTCTATGCGTTCTTCACGTTCAGCTGGTGCATGCGTCAGTACAACTTTGCTGCGGTGCTGGTCGGTTCCGCGCCGATGATCGGTGAGCGTCAGGTCTCGGAGCAGGAGCGCAAGGCGTTCGCACTGCGGGCGGCGCGAGTGATTTCGATGGCGGCGAACCAGTTCAACTTCGGTCTGCGTTCTTATTACTTCGGCATGAGCATGCTGGCGTGGTTTGTCAGCCCGTGGCTGTTCATGTTGATGAGTGCCGGGGTGGTCATCGTGTTGTACCGCCGCGAGTTTCATTCCGACGTGCTCGATGTGATGGTCTATACCCCTACAGAGGCGCCATTGCCCGAAACCAATAAAGAGGCCGCTTGATGAGTATTCCGTTCTGGTGTGTGTTTATCAGTGCATTGTTGATCTACATCGCGCGCATGCCGGTGGGTAAAGCCATGAAAGAGCAGGGTGGTTACAACAACCATCTACCGCGCCAACAGCAGGCGCAACTCACTGGCTATGGCGCGCGGGCGCTGGCGGCACACCAGAACTGCATCGAAGCGTTCATCCTGTTCGCCGTGGGTGTGCTGATGGCGCACACCACGCAAACCCAAGGCTGGTTGATCGATGCGCTGGCGATCATCTTTGTGATCGTGCGAATTCTTTACGTGTGGTTATACCTGGCGGATAAACCATCCCTGCGCAGCCTGGTGTGGCTGGTCGGCCTGATCTGCAGTTTGTTGCTGATGATTAGTCCGACTTTTAGAACCGTATTGCTCTAAGAAAGCCTCTAAGCCAAGACTGACAAAAAATCGCAGGCAAAAGAAAACCCGCACTTGGCGGGTTTTCTTTTTCTGCATCAAGTCGCAATTATTGCTTCTTGGCAGCTTCTTCCTGAGCAGCTTGATTCGATTCAGCCTGAGCTTTGGCAGCTTCGGCGTTTTCTTTTGCTGCGTCGTTCACTTTATCCTGAGCTTTGTTCATGTCTTGCTGAGCTTGCTCAGCATGTTGGTTGGCATCTTGAGCTTTGTCCTCGGATTTTTTATCGCAGGCAGCGAGACCGAGGGAAGCGGTCAACATCAAGGCAATAGCTAAAGTCTTACGCATGGGGTGTTTCTCCTTATGGAAAATAACTACTGGCCTTAAGAGCACTGGCCCAAAGGTTAAGTTCCTCATTTCGTTCAGATATATAAGTTTGTTTTTTAGTGGAACTTTTGCCGTATTTCTTACTACTGGCAAAAGGCTCTGACGAGAGTAATTATCAAATGGCTGAAAACCCCGTTTTTGAGCGCGCGACACGATTTCTTTTGGCCCTGCGCCATTGTCAGGTGCTCGGTTTGACGGTACACAGCGCCAGCAGCGAAGGGCTCACTGTGAGGTTGCCGTACAGCGCGCAAATCGTCGGCAATCCACAGACCGGGGTCATCCACGGCGGCGCCATTACCTCGCTGATGGACACCGCGTGCGGCATGTCCACGTTGTGCGTGCTGGCGGAGTTCGAAGTCTGCCCGACCCTGGACCTGCGTATCGACTACATGCACGCCGCCGAGCCGAACAAGGACGTCTATGGCTTTGCCCAGTGTTACCGGGTCACCACCGATGTGATCTTCGCTCGCGGCTTTGCTTATCAGGATGACCCGAATCAGCCGATCGCCCATGTCGTCGGCACTTTCATGCGCATGGGCAAAAACCTGAAAGGCACCCAGGGATTTGGCGGCAAGGTCAAAGGAGAGAATCGATGAGCGATGACTGGAAGCAACAGCTGCTGCAGGCTCACGCTCAGGGCGATTACGCGCCGTTGTTGCGGATAATTCCTTACGCCGGGCTGATCGGCGTCGAATGTTCCCGGGTCGGCGATGAATTGCTGTTCAAGCTGCCAGCGAACAAGGACAACATTGGTAACCCTTTATTGCCGGCGATCCATGGCGGGGTGATTGCCGGGTTCATGGAGCTGGCAGCCGCGTTACATTTGCTGATCTTCACCGGTTCGCCCGGGGTGCCGAAGATCATCGACTTTTCTCTGGATTATCTGCGCGCCGGGCAGTTTCGCGACACTTGGGCCAAATGTCAGGTCTGTCGCCAGGGGCGGCGCGTGGCCAACGTCGCCATCACGGCCTGGCAAAGCACCGAGAGCGAACCGATTGCCACCGCACGTGCACATTTCAAAATTGATGAGCCCTTGAAATCCTGAACGCTGCCCCCAACTCAGTGAACAACCCGCCGCCGACCCCTCTGGATCGCGGCCACTGCCATCTGATTGGAGTTTGATGACCATGAGTGTGGAAACTCAAAAGGAAACCCTGGGCTTCCAGACCGAGGTAAAGCAGCTGCTGCACCTCATGATCCATTCGCTGTATTCCAACAAGGAAATCTTCCTTCGCGAATTGATCTCGAACGCCTCTGACGCTGTCGACAAGCTGCGCTTCGAAGCCCTGGCCAAGCCTGAGTTGCTCGAAGGTGGCGCTGAACTGAAAATCCGTGTGAGCTTCGACAAGGACGCCAAGACCGTCACCCTCGAAGACAACGGTATCGGCATGAACCGTGACGATGTGATCACCCACCTGGGGACCATCGCCAAGTCGGGCACCGCCGATTTCATGAAGAATCTCTCGGGCGATCAGAAAAAAGATTCTCACCTGATCGGCCAATTCGGTGTCGGCTTCTACTCGGCATTCATCGTTGCCGACCAGGTTGATGTGTATTCCCGTCGCGCCGGCACTCCTGCCAGCGAAGGCGTGCACTGGTCGTCGAAAGGCGAGGGCGAGTTCGAAGTCGCCACCATCGACAAGCCAGAGCGCGGCACCCGTATCGTCCTGCACCTGAAATCCGCTGAAGACGAGTTCGCCGACGGCTGGCGTCTGCGCAACATCATCAAGAAATACTCCGACCACATCGCGCTGCCGATCGAGCTGCCGAAAGAAGTCACTGCCGCTGAAGGCGAAGAGAAGCCTGCCGTTGAATGGGAAACCGTCAACCGCGCCAGCGCCCTGTGGACCCGTCCGCGCACTGAAGTGAAGGACGAGGAATATCAGGAGTTCTACAAGCACATCGCTCACGACTTCGAAAACCCGCTGGCCTGGAGCCACAACAAGGTCGAAGGCAAGCTCGAATACAGCTCGCTGCTGTACGTGCCGGCCCGCGCGCCGTTCGACCTGTACCAGCGTGAAGCGCCGAAAGGCTTGAAGCTGTACGTGCAGCGCGTGTTCGTGATGGATCAGGCCGAGTCGTTCCTGCCGCTGTACCTGCGCTTCATCAAGGGCGTGGTCGATTCCAACGACCTGTCGCTGAACGTGTCGCGGGAAATCCTGCAGAAAGATCCGATCATCGACTCGATGAAGTCGGCGCTGACCAAGCGCGTGCTGGACATGCTGGAAAAACTGGCGAAGAACGAGCCTGAGCAATACAAGGGCTTCTGGAAAAACTTCGGTCAGGTCATGAAAGAAGGCCCGGCAGAAGATTTCGCCAACAAGGAAAAAATTGCCGGTCTGCTGCGTTTCGCATCGACTCAAGGCGACGACGGCGAGCAAGTTGTCGGTCTGGCTGACTACCTGGCGCGCGCCAAGGAAGGTCAGGACAAGATCTACTACCTCACCGGCGAAACCTACGCGCAGGTCAAGAACAGCCCGCACCTGGAAGTCTTCCGCAAGAAAGGCATCGAAGTGCTGCTGCTGACCGATCGCATCGACGAGTGGCTGATGAGCTACCTCAGCGAATTCGACGGCAAGACCTTTGTCGACGTGGCACGCGGTGACCTTGATCTGGGCAACCTGGACTCGGAAGAGGACAAGAAAGCTGCAGAAGAAGTCGCCAAGTCCAAAGAAGGTCTGGTCGAGCGCCTGAAAACCGCGCTGGGCGACTCCGTTGCCGAGGTTCGCGTCTCTCACCGTCTGACCGATTCGCCAGCCATTCTGGCCATCGGCGAACAGGACCTGGGCCTGCAAATGCGCCAGATCCTCGAAGCCAGCGGGCAGAAAGTGCCGGAATCGAAACCGATTTTCGAATTCAACCCGAGCCACCCGCTGATCGAGAAACTCGACGGCGAGCAGAACGAAGGGCGTTTTGGCGACCTGTCGCACATCCTCTTCGATCAGGCCGCCCTGGCGGCTGGCGAAAGCTTGAAAGACCCGGCCGCGTACGTGACCCGTCTGAACAAGCTGCTGGTTGAACTGTCAGCTTGATCACGTTGTAGAAAAACCCGCTTCGGCGGGTTTTTTCATTCTGGTGTTTAACTAATCAGGAGTCAGAAATGAGCCAAGTTACTGTACGTTCCGTGGTCTATCAGTTGGATGGCCAGCCTTATGAAGGTCGTCTGGCATTCGACGCTGAGCACAAGGGCGCTCGCCCGGGCCTGTTGATGGCGCCGAACTGGATGGGCGTCAGTGCCGGGGCGGAGGAGATCGCCAAGTCGGTCGCGGCCAAGGGTTACGTGGTGTTGATCGCGGACGTGTATGGCCAGGCAGTACGTCCGCAGAACGCTGACGAGGCCGGCGCCGCGATGATGCCGCTGAAGAACGATCGGGCACTGCTGCGCAAGCGTATGCAGGCGGCGTTCGAACAATTGCAGAAGCAGGGCGAGGCAGCGGTCGATACCTCGAAACTGGCGGTGTTCGGGTTCTGCTTTGGTGGTTGCTGTGCGCTGGATCTGGCGCGTACCGGTGCGCCGGTGAAGGCGGCGGTGTCGTTCCACGGCACGCTCGACTCGCCGAACGCGGCCGACGCAAAGAACATCAAGGGCTCGGTGCTGGTGCTGCACGGTGCCTCCGACCCGTTGGTGCCGAAAGAGCAATTGCCGGCGTTCGAAGAAGAAATGAACGCGGCGAAGGTCGATTGGCAGTTGCTCAGCTATGGCGGTGCCGTGCATTCGTTCACCGATCCACATGCCAATGTGCCGGGCAAGATGATGTACGACGCGAAGACTGCCAAGCGTGCGTTCAAGTCGATGCATGACTTGCTGGAAGAAGTGTTCAAGGGCTGATTTTTCGGCGCCTTTACTGGCCTCTTCGCGAGCAAGCCCGCTCCCACAGGGGGGATTGTGATGTGTACTCAGAACTCATACACACCACAATTCCCCTTGTGGGAGCGGGCTTGCTCGCGAAGGCTTACCCTCTAGCGACACAACACTCAGGGCAGTTCGATCCGCTCGACTTCCCCCGGCACCGTCGGCCAATCCCCGGCCGCCCATTTACGCCGCGCCTCATCGATCGCCGCCGGATCGCTCGCGACGAAGTTCCAGTTGATCCGCCGTGGCCCGTCCAGCGCAGCGCCGCCAAACACCACTGCGTGCACATCGCTTTCGGCAAACAGGCTCATCTGTTCCCCGGCCGGCAACACCGCCAGCGCATGGGGTTCGAGGGGCTCGCCATTCAACTGCGCATCGCCACTCAGCACATAAATCGCGCGTTCTTCGTGCTCGGTCGGGATCAGCAAAGTGGTCGCGGTCTGCATCTTTACTTCGGCGTACAGCGTAGGAGAAAGCACCGGCACCGGCGATTCCAGGCAAAAGCCTGACCCGGCGATCATCCGGATCTGCACACCAAGGTTATCGCTGACCGGCAAGGTTGCCGCCGGGTGATGGCTGTAATGTCCCGGACCTTGCTCGTGATCCTTGGGCGAAGCGAGCCAGATTTGCAAACCGTGCATGGTGAAGCTTTGCTCCCACAGCGGCTCGGGCGTGCGCTCGACATGGGCAATCGCACTGCCGGCGGTCATCCAGCTGACATCGCCGGCGCTGACCACTTGATCGGAGCCAAGGCTGTCCTTGTGCTGGATCTGCCCTTCGAAGAGGTAGGTCAGGGTCGACAGACCAATGTGCGGATGCTGTCGGATGTTCATGCCTTTGCCCGTCGGATAAACCGTTTCGAGCATGTGGTCGAAAAACACGAAAGGCCCGACGCTACGGCATTTGGCTGACGGCAGCGGGCGCAGGATCGGCTGGCCTTCGACGTCTTCGGCGCGCGGGCGGATGATCAGTGGTTGCGTATCCATGGTGCATTCCAGGCTGAGCGGGTGATGCCAGAAGCATAACCCGCCGCTGGCAAGAGGGTGATTACTGGCTGTCGAAGCCTTGTGGGGCGTGGGTTTCGATGCTGACGTCGGTGGTGGTCATCAGTTTGTGGATCGGGCAGCGATCGGCGACGCGCAGCAGTTCTTCACGCTGGGCATCGGTGAGGACGCCCTTGAGGGTAAGCGTCACGTGCAGGGCGTATTTGCCTTTTTGCTCTTCGCTGTTGTCGCGTTTGACCTCGACACCCACGCCGGTCAGCGGGATGTCTTTCTTCTTTGCGTACATCTTCAGGGTCAGTGCCTTGCAGGCACCGAGCGCGGCGTCGAAGTAGTCGTGTGGCTCGGGGGCCGAGCCCTCGCCGCCGGCAGACTTCGGCACGTCGGCAAACAATTCGTGGTCATCGATCTGTACGGTGTGACGAAAACCTTCGGCGGAGACGGTATTGACGGTAACAGTCATGGCAACCTCACTGGCAGTAGGAAAAAGTCGTGCGATCAAAAAAGGACCTTGCAGTTATAGAGCATTCCTACAGAGCCGCGTTCCACTTTCCTGCAGGATGAACCCTTGTCATCGGCTCAGGGTCTAGGCTATGCCTACCTGCCGGAGATTACTTGTGTCCTTGTTTCGTTTGAGTCTTGCCTGCCTGCTGGCATTTGCCGGTAGCGCCAGCGCCCGCGATTACACCTACAGCGATGCGCACTTGCACTACGTGGATTTTTTCCAGGAAACCGCCGGCATGGCGAAATTGCTCACGGCCATGCAGGACAATTCCATCGACCATGTGATGATTTCCGGGATTCCCGTGGCGAAGAAATGGCATGAGGACGAACCCAAGCGTCCGCGTTATTACGCCGGCGATGATGCCGATGCCTACTGGTACAGCGCCACCGACGTGATCGTTGCCGATGCCGTGCAAAAGCTGACTCCGGAGCAGCGTCAGCACTTTCATCCGTTCCTGTCGGGCTTCAACCCCAATGACAAGAACTCCGCCGCGCACATTCAGCGCATGCTCGATCTGTATCCGGGGCTGTGGCAGGGCATTGGTGAAGTGTTCACCCGCCATGATGACTTGACGGCGTTGACCGCCGGCGACACGCCACGGGCCAATAATGAGGCGATGAAGCGCATTTATCACCTGGCCGCCGAAAACGATTTGCCGGTGATGCTGCATTCCAACATCACTTCCAAGCGTGAGAAAAATCCGCTGTACCTGAAGGAAGTCGAGGAACCGCTGCGTAATCATCCGCACACGCGGTTCATCTGGGCGCACGCCGGCACCAGCGCGGAAATTCATCGGCACCAGACGCAACTGGATTTTCTCCTGCCCACGGTGAGTCGGATGCTTGAGGCTTATCCGAATCTGTACATCGATCTGTCGTGGAGCATGCTCACACCGTACCTGCTGGACGAGCAGGGCAAGCCGCGCGCCGAATGGCTGGCCTTGGTCGAGAAATACCCTGATCGGTTCATGATCGGCTCGGATGTTGTAGGCCGTTTCACCAAGCTCGGTCAGGAAATGCGCAGCTTCACGCCGTTCCTTGATGCCTTGCCTGAAGAAGTTGCGCATAAGGTCGCCCGGGATAACTTCCTGGCGATATTGCCGCGAACAGCGGCAAAGTCCGGGAAACCGCGCTGAATCGTTAATGCCGAGGGTTCGAAGTATCAAGGCCTTTTGATATCACCTTTTGGTCTTACGCAAATTTTCGCCGGGCCGATACCTTCTAAAGCAACCAGCTGCAGGGTTGATGCAGCGCTTTTGGAAGGAACCAGAGTCATGAGCATCCGTAGTCTCAATATCGCGCCGCGAGCCGGCCTGGGTTTTGGTGTGTTGGCGCTGATGGTGTTTGCCCTGGGGGCGTTCGCCCTGCTGCAAATGGCGAACATGCGCGCCCAGTCTGATGAGGTCGACAACAACTGGCTGCCGAGCGTGATGGCGGTCGGCGAGATGAGTCAGGACATGTTGCGCCTGCGTGCGCTGACCATGCGCCTGCTGCTCAATCGTGACCCGCAGGCGCTGGCGCAGAATGTCGCCAAGCTCAATGATCTGCGCGGTGTCTTGAGCGAAGCCCAACAACGCTATGACGTGTTGATCGTGCTGCCCGAAGAGCGCAAGTTGTTCGACCGCTTCAAGGTTGCCGAGCACAAGTACCTGGAGTTTCAGGCGCAGGTCATGCAATTGTCCGCGCAGAATCGGGTGGAGGAGGCGGCGGCGATTCTCAACGGTGAAATGAGCCCGTTGGCCGACGACATGGCGGCCACCCTGAAGGAGTTGGTCGAGCTGAACAAGCACAACGCCAACCTTGCCACCGAAGCTGCGCGCCTGGTCTTCATCAATTCGCGGGTGTGGGTGGGGGTAATGATCGGCATCACCGCGCTGATCACCATCGGTCTTGCATTGCTGTTGACGCGCAGCATCGTCCTGCCGCTGGCGCAATCACTGGGCGTGGCGGAAGTGGTGGCCGGCGGTGATCTGACGGGCGATATCAACATCTCCGGCAAGGACGAACCGGCGCGGCTGCTGCAGGCGCTGAAAAGCATGCAGCACAACCTGCGCGACACCATTCGGCAGATTTCCGAATCGTCCAGCCAGTTGGCGTCGGCCTCGGAGGAACTCAGTTGCGTCACCGAGGACGCCACGCGCGGGCTGCACCAGCAAAGCCTGGAGATCGAGCAGGCCGCCACGGCGGTCAATCAGATGACCGCTGCCGTGGAAGAGGTCGCGAGCAACGCCGTGGCGACTTCCGAGGCGTCGCGCGAGTCTGACCGGATTGCCCAGCATGGGCGCGAGCAGGTCAACCAGACGGTGACTTCGATCCAGTCCCTGGCTGACGACGTCACGTCCAATGCAACGCAGGTCGAGGATCTGGCGCAGAAGGTTCACGGCATCAGCAAAGTGCTCGACGTGATCCGCTCGATTGCCGAGCAGACCAATCTGCTGGCACTGAACGCAGCGATTGAGGCGGCGCGGGCCGGGGATGCCGGGCGTGGCTTCGCGGTGGTGGCCGATGAGGTGCGGGCGCTGGCCCATCGCACCCAGCAATCGACCCAGGAAATCGAGCAGATGATCGGTGGCATCCAGCAGGGCACCGATTCGGCGGTCAGTTCGATGCAACAGAGCAGCGTCCGCGCCAATTCGACTCTGGAACTGGCCAAGGCTGCGGGTTTGGCGCTGGAGGAAATTGCCTCGGCGTTCACCTTGATCAACGAGCGCAACCTGGTGATCGCCAGCGCCTCGGAAGAGCAGGCAGCGGTGGCGCGGGAGGTGGACCGCAACCTGATGAACATCCGCGATCTGGCGATGCAGACTTCGGCGGGGGCAAATCAGACCAGTGCGGCAAGCCAGGAGTTGTCGCGGCTGGCGGTGGATTTGAACAATATGGTGGCCAAATTTTCGGTCTGATCTGACCCTCGAAGATCGAGCTGAACCCTGTGGGAGCGAGCCTGCTCGCGAAAGCCGTGTATCAGCCATAAACAAGTCGGCTGAACTGACGCCTTCGCGAGCAAGCTCGCTCCCACAGGGGATATGTGTCGTCGCGAAAACTGCAGGCATAAAAAAGCCCCGCAATTGCGGGGCTTTTCGTTGTAGCGGCGGATCAGCTGCCTTTAACGGTTTTGCCGTTGACCGTGCCGTCCTGGAGCATGATGTTGTACTCCTTGCCATCGGTTTCAACCTGTTGCAGGCGCACCAGCAGGTAATCCCAGTCCTTGGCGAACCACAGCACCGTGATGCGCTTGCTTTGTGTCGGGTCGCGCACGCGCTCGACCTTGATTGCATCGATCTTGCCGGCCTTGGTGTCGACTTTCTCGGCACCCAATACACGGAAGTCATAGGTGTCGACTTCACCGTCGTCGACCACCTGATAGCTCATGGTCTTTTTGCCGGCGGCCACGTCATGCTGCAGCGCCAACTGGTAGGTCGACTTGTCGACCATGCCACGGTTCAGCGGGATCTTCACCGCGTCGCCCCGGTCAGTGCCGGTGACCATCTTGCTGTTCCAGTCGAAGTCCAGATCAGCCTTTTTTGCTTTGCCCAGACCACCACGTTCGAAGTGGTAGGACTGTGGCAGCAGGGTGTCCTTGTCCAGGGTCAGCGTGCTTTCTTCGGTCAGGCTGGCGATCATCATCGACGCCTTGAAGCTGAGTTTCCAGACGCCGTTGGCTTCCTTGGTCAGGCTGCGTTCGGCGGTGCCGCTCATGGGCAACTGTTTCCAGTCGGCGGTGTAGCTGGCGGAGAACGGTTGAAGGTCTGCCGCCTGCGCGAAAGGCAGGGCGAGCAGAGCGCAAGCGAAGAGCAGGGCGCGACGCATAAAATCTCCTAGTGTCGAATCAAGTGGCCGCTGGCCGCGAGTAACTGGCCATCCAGTAAAGCACCTTGCTTACCGAGTGCCAGTCGGCCTTCGGCAAACCAGCGTACAGCCATCGGGTAGATCAGGTGTTCCTGGACATGCACTCGCTGCGCAAGTGTCTGCGGCGTGTCGTGCAACTCTACCGGTATTACTGCCTGTACGACCAGTGGTCCACCATCGAGTTCCTCGGTGACGAAGTGCACGGAGCAGCCGTGCTCGGCATCGCCGGCCTCCAGCGCGCGCTGATGAGTGTGTAACCCTTTGTATTTGGGCAGCAGCGACGGGTGGATATTGAGCAGGCGACCCTGGTAGTGACGCACGAAATCAGCGCTGAGAATGCGCATGAAGCCGGCCAGTACCACGAGTTTCGGTTTGAATTCGTCGATCAGTTCGATCAGGGCAGCATCGAAGGCCTCGCGACCTTCGAAAGCCTTGTGATCCAGCGAGCGGGTGGCGATACCCGCGTCACTGGCGCGTTGCAGGCCGTAGGCGTCGGCGCGGTTGGAAATCACCGCAGCGATGCGGACCGGGCTGTCGCCGGTCCGCGTGCTGTCGATCAGAGCCTGCAAGTTACTGCCGGTGCCGGACAACAGCACCACGACATCACAGGTTGCGGACATTAATGAGCCTTAAGGTTCTGCAGATCAACCTGGGCAGCGCCTTCGGCAGCGGCAGCGATCTGGCCGATGACCCAAGGCTGTTCGCCGGCGTCACGCAGGGTGTTCAGGGCCACTTCAACGTGCTCCTGAGCCACGCAGATCACCATGCCCACGCCGCAGTTCAGTACGCGGTGCATTTCGGTCTCGTCGACGTTGCCTTTCTCTTGCAGCCAGTCGAAGACCGCCGGGCGAGTCCAGCTGGCCACGTCAACCACGGCCTGAGCGCCTTTTGGCAGAACGCGCGGAATGTTGTCCAGCAGGCCGCCACCAGTGATGTGGGCCATGGCTTTGACCGCGCCGGTGTCTTTGATCAGCTTGAGCAGCGGCTTCACGTAGATGCGGGTCGGGGCCATCAGCAGTTCGGTCAGTGGCTTGCCGTCGAGCTGAACGGTTTCAATGTCGGCACCCGACACTTCGATGATCTTGCGGATCAGCGAGTAGCCGTTGGAGTGCGGGCCGGACGATGGCAGGGCGATCAGTGCGTCACCGGTGGCGACTTTCGAGCCGTCGATGATTTCGGCTTTCTCCACGACGCCGACGCAGAAGCCGGCCAGATCGTAGTCTTCGCCTTCGTACATGCCAGGCATTTCAGCGGTTTCGCCGCCGACCAGCGAGCAGCCTGCCAGTTCGCAGCCTGCACCGATACCGGTGACCACGGTGGCAGCTACGTCGACGTTCAGCTTGCCGGTGGCGTAGTAGTCGAGGAAGAACAGCGGTTCTGCGCCGCACACCACCAGATCGTTGACGCACATGGCGACCAGGTCCTGGCCGATGCTGTCGTGCTTGTTCAGGTTCAGCGCCAGGCGCAGCTTGGTGCCGACGCCATCAGTACCGGAAACCAGCACCGGCTGTTTGTAGCCGGCCGGGATCTCGCAGAGGGCGCCGAAACCGCCCAGGCCGCCCATGACTTCCGGGCGCGCAGTGCGCTTGGCGACGCTCTTGATGCGTTCGACCAATGCTTCACCGGCGTCGATGTCTACACCGGCGTCCTTGTAGCTCAGGGAGGGTTGCTTGCTCATGATCCAGGCCTTTAGGGGAGGGGATTCAGGGTAACGACCGAGTTCAGCGGGAACATCGAAATCGAGAGGGCGATGGCCTTACGCGAATTTCGGGGTGCCCGGCTGTTGCCGGTCTGCGAAGGCGCGCGATTTTATCAGGCTTGAGGGGCAGCGGCCATCCTCGCGCCGACGGGCAGGGGCATAATCGACTGAAATTTTTTGCAATTGTGCCGGACGGCTGCCTGTATAAGGTGTGCCGATTAACCGTCTATCGTTATCACTGTGCAAAAACTTACCGCTAGCGTGTGAATGTTTTGCGATGGCAGATTGTCACAGCCTTGCTTAACCGGTTCACGCGGCCTGTTCCAGCCGCTCCTGTCGACGGGAATTTTCCATGCGTTTTTGTAAATTGTTGGTTGTGGGTTGTTTGTCGTTGGTCAGCCTGGCGAGTCATGCCGAAAACCTCAAAGGTCTCTATCAAGTGCGCCAGCCAGTCAGCAGCCAGGCGCCGGAAGAGCGTGATCGCGCCACGCAGGCGGCGCTCGATACGCTGGTGTTGCGCCTGACCGGTGACCCCAAGGCGCCGCAAAATCCCGGGCTGGCGGCGATTCGCAAGGATCCGCAGCAGATCATCAGTCAGTTCGGTTTTGATGCCGGGCCGCCGGAGGTGCTCAAGGTCGATTTCGATCCGGCCACCACCGAGCAGGCGCTGCGTCGCGCCGGGCTGTCGTTGTGGGGGGCGAGTCGGCCGTCGATTCTGAGCTGGTGGCTGAACGATTCGACTGAAGGTTCGAGCCTGGTCGGCGACGGTCAGGCAGCGGCTGCACCATTGCGTTCTGCGGCTCAGCATCGCGGCTTGCCGCTGCGTCTGCCGCTGGCGGATCTGAGTGAGCAACTGGTGGCTACCGCGCCAGTGCTGGATGGCACCGATCCCGCGCCATTGCGCGGCGCTTCGGAGCGTTACGGCGCGGATGCGTTGCTGGCGGTGCATGCGCACGAAGAGGGCGGGCAGTGGCAGGCCAAGTGGCATCTGTGGCTGGGCGATCAGAAAGAGGCCGGCAGTGTGCAGGGCGCCGACCAGGCTGCCGTGGCCGATGCCGTGATGCTGGCGGTGGCCGAGCGTCTGGCGCCGCGCTTTGTCGCCAAGCCTGGCGCTTCGGGCCAACAGACTCTGGAAGTGCAGGGCATGAATCTTGAGCATTACGCCACGCTGCTGCGGTTACTCGAACCCTTCGGTGTGCGTCTGCAAAGTGTCGATGGTGATCGCATCGTGTATCGGGTCAACGGCAGTGCCGATCAGTTGCGCGCGCAGTTGTCGTTGGCGAAGTTGCAGGAGTTGCCGGCCGAAGCACCGACGCCAGTGGCAGCGCCGCAGCCAGCGGTGGCAGGTGCAGCGCCTGTTGCGGCTTCAGCGCCTGCACCGGTAGCACCTTCGTTGCGGTTTCGCTGGTAAGTCTTTCCTTATATAGAAGCAGTGGGAGTGGTAAATGGCCGATACGCGGCGTTGGTTCTGGCTCGGTGGGGTAGTCCTGCTTTGCGCATTTGTCTGGTTGCTGCATCCGATCCTCACGCCGTTTCTGGTGGCGTTGCTGCTGGCGTATCTGTTCGATCCGCTGGTGGATCGGTTGGAGAAACTCGGTTTGTCGCGAACCTGGGGTGTGATCGCGGTGTTCGCCTTGTTCACTCTGATCGTCACCACGTTGCTGTTGGTGCTGGTGCCGATGCTTGCCAAGCAGTTGGTGCGTTTGTATGAGTTGGCGCCGCAAATGCTTGACTGGCTGCAGCACACGGCGCTGCCGTGGGCGCAATCGAAGCTGGGCTTGTCTGACGGCTTCTGGAAGTTTGACAAGGTCAAGGCGGCGATCAGCGAACACATGGGGCAGACCACTGACATCGTCGGTGTGGTGCTGAGTCAGGCGACGGCCTCGAGTCTGGCGCTGATCGGCTGGCTGGCGAATCTGGTGCTGATCCCAGTGGTGAGTTTTTATCTGCTGCGCGACTGGGACGTGATGATGGCCAAGATCCGCAGCCTGCTGCCGCGTGATCGTGAAGAAACCATCGTCTCGCTCGCCGGTGAGTGCCACGAAGTGCTCGGCGCGTTCGTGCGCGGACAGTTGCTGGTGATGCTGGCGCTGGGCGTGATCTACGCAGCGGGTCTGATGATTGTTGGTCTGGAATTGGGGCTGTTGATCGGCCTGATCGCAGGCCTCGCGGCCATCGTGCCGTACATGGGTTTTGTGATCGGTATTGGCGCGGCGCTGATTGCCGGGCTGTTCCAGTTCGGTGGCGACCTGTACCCGATGATCGGCATCGTGGCGGTGTTCATGGTCGGGCAGGCGCTGGAAGGCATGGTGCTGACGCCGCTGCTGGTCGGCGACCGGATCGGCCTGCATCCGGTGGCGGTGATCTTCGCGATCCTGGCCGGCGGCGAGCTGTTCGGCTTTACCGGAGTGCTGCTGGCATTGCCGGTGGCGGCGGTGGTCATGGTGCTGGTGCGTCACGTGCACGATTTGTACAAGGACTCGGATATTTACAGCGGGGCAGATGAGCCCGAGTTGTAATCCGATCACGGGCGGTCCGGCATTGTGCCGGGTTGGCCCGGGTTTTGCGGCGGGTTCGTTCGATACCGCGTCAGAGAAACTGTCATAAAACCAGCGTGTTAACGCAAACCTTTGATTTTGCTTGGGGTCTGTCGCATTGTGCGCTCAGCTTCACGGGTATAAACTTCGCAAACTTTACACAGAGGCCACTAACGGTTCCTTGAGAACTGTTCAGTCAGCATGAAACCGATTCAGCTGCCCCTAGGTGTGCGTCTGCGTGACGACGCCACCTTCATCAACTACTACCCAGGCGCCAATGCCGCTGCACTCGGCTATGTCGAGCGCCTATGCGAAGCCGACGCCGGCTGGACCGAAAGCCTCATCTACCTGTGGGGCAAGCATGGGGTAGGGCGTACGCATCTGTTGCAGGCGGCGTGTCTGCGTTTCGAGCAGATGGGTGAACCGGCGGTGTATCTGCCGCTGGCCGAGCTGATGGATCGTGGTATCGAAATCCTCGACAACCTTGAGCAGTACGAACTGGTCTGCCTGGATGACTTGCAGGTGATTGCCGGCAAGCCGGACTGGGAAGAGGCGATGTTTCATCTGTTCAACCGCCTGCGTGACAGCGGTCGACGTTTGCTGATTGCCGCTTCAACCTCGCCGCGCGAGCTGCCGGTGAAACTGGCTGACCTCAAATCGCGCCTGACCCTGGCGCTGATCTTCCAGATGCGGCCGCTCTCCGATGAAGACAAATTGCGTGCCCTGCAATTGCGCGCGTCGCGTCGCGGTCTGCATCTGACCGATGAAGTCGGACACTTTATTCTGACTCGCGGCACCCGCAGCATGAGTGCATTGTTCGACCTGCTCGAACAGCTGGATCAGGCCTCGCTGCAGGCGCAACGCAAGCTGACGATTCCGTTCCTGAAAGAGACCCTTGGTTGGTAGCCAGCCCTTGAAATACGAGGCTTTCAGCACGTTTCGACATATTTCAGGCGCCAGAAAATCCGCGTTTCCGCAACGTATGCAGACCGCGTATCGAGTCAAATGGGCTTAAGCGCTTAGATGTAAACGAGAAACCGGGAAGTCACAAAAAGATCGATTGAATTTGCAAATGAGGCCGATAGCGGGCATAGTCTCGGCTTCTTTACAACTTCAGCCACGGTCGTGCCCATGCTAAATCGCTTCGCACCCCTCGTGCCTCTCGCACTCGTCACCCTGTTGTTCGGTTGCGCTGCTCATTCTCCAGTTCAAGAGCAGCCTCAACAGGTTAAAAATTCTGCCACTGCCCAGTCTTCTGTTATTTACCAGGAAGAGCTGGACACCGAAAAAGAACTCTCGGACTTCAACAAGAAGCCGTACGAGCTCCCGGTTCTGGCCGACAGCATCCTCGAACGCGGCATGTCCCTGATCGGTACCCGTTACCGTTTCGGCGGCACCTCTGAAGCCGGCTTCGACTGCAGCGGTTTCATCGGTTATCTGTTCCGCGAAGAAGCCGGCATGAATCTGCCGCGCTCCACCCGTGAAATGATCAACGTGGATGCGCCTCTGGTCTCGCGCGGCAACCTTGAGCCGGGCGATCTGCTGTTCTTCGCTACCAATGGTCGTCGCGGTCGTGTAAGCCACGCCGGGATCTACCTGGGTGACAATCAGTTCATCCACTCCAGCAGTCGTCGCAGCGGCGGTGTTCGCATCGACAGCCTGGGTGACAGCTACTGGAGCAAGACCTTCATCGAAGCCAAGCGCGCCCTCGCGATGGCTCCGACCGTGGTCACCGCTCGCAAGTAATTCCCCCGTTGTCGCCACGTCCGTGGCGACAAAAACGGTGCCCGGCAAGGGAGTAGACCTAGACTTTACAAGGTGAAGTTAAAGTCTTACTTGAAGTTTGCCGCGTAGCCGCTAGAATCCTGTATCTATATTGATGGCAAACCGCCTGCGTGCTCCGCAGGCGGTTTTGTTTCTGTCCATTCGGCAGAGAAAGCCGCAGCCAGATCAGGATGTTCTGCTTATGACGATGTCGGCCCGCCTCACAGTGATTTTCTTCGCAGCGCTGCTCAGCGCCTGCGCCAGCCGCACTTCGCCGCCTGCGCCAGTGGTACGCGCTCCGGTGGTATTCGGGCCTTCCCAAGCTTTTTCGCCTGCTGCTGAAGACGTGCTGTTTCGCGCGCTGGGTCTGGTTGGCACGCCTTATCGCTGGGGCGGCAACACACCGGATTCCGGGTTTGATTGCAGTGGTCTGATCGGTTTCGTCTACCGCGATGCCGCCGGTATCTCCTTGCCGCGCTCCACCCGCGAGATGATCGTGATGCAGGCGCCGAATGTCGGCAAAGAGGGTTTGCAGACTGGCGACCTGATCTTCTTCGCCACCAATGGCGGCTCGCAGGTCAGTCATGCGGGGATCTACGTCGGCGAAGGGCGCTTCGTGCACGCGCCAGCCACCGGCGGCACGGTGAAGCTGGACAGTCTGTCGAAGGCGTACTGGCAGAAGGCGTACCTGAGTGCCAAGCGGGTGTTGCAGCCGGAGCATCTGGCGCATAACCCGTAGAAAAATAGCAGCCATTCCAATGTGGGAGCGAGCCTGCTCGCGAAAGCGGTGTATCAGTCAACCCAATGGAGGCTGACACTACGCATTCGCGAGCAGGTTCGCTCCCACAGTTGTTTCAGGTCAGGCAAAAGTTACTTGGCGGACGAAACCCGCCAAACCTTGTTCCCCACATCGTCCGCCACCAGCAAACCACCTTGCTGGTCGATCACCACGCCTACCGGGCGACCCAAAGCGTTCTCGTCCTTGTCGAGGAAACCGGTCAGCACATCCACCGGTGCTCCGTTCGGCTTGCCGGCCGCGAACGGTACGAAAATCACTTTATAACCACTGTGCGGTTTGCGGTTCCACGAGCCGTGTTGACCGATGAACGCGCCTTCCTTGAACTGCGCCGGCAGGCTGTTGCCTTCGGCGAAGGTCAGGCCCAGCGAGGCAGTGTGCGGGCCGACGGCGTAGTCCGGGGCGATAGCTTTGGCCACCAGATCCAGATTTTGCGGCTTAACTCGCACATCCACGTGCTGACCGTAATAGCTGAAGGGCCAGCCATAGAAGCCACCGTCCTTGACCGAGGTGATGTAGTCCGGCACCAAGTCGCTGCCGATCTCGTCACGCTCATTGACCGCTGTCCACAGCGCACCCGTGGTCGGTTCCCACGCGAGGCCGTTGGGGTTGCGGATGCCCGAGGCGAAGATCCGGTGGTTGCCGGTGGCGCGATCAACTTCCCAGATCGCCGCGCGACCTTCTTCTTTATCCAGACCATTCTCGCCGACGTTGCTGTTCGAGCCGACAGTGACGTACAGCTTGCTGCCGTCCTTGCTGGCGATGACATTTTTGGTCCAGTGATGGTTCAGCGTGCCGCCCGGCAGATCGGTGACTTTGATCGGCTGGGTCTTGATCTCGGTCGCGCCGGATTCGTAGTGGAAGCGCAGCAGGCGATCGGTGTCAGCGACGTACAAATCGTTACCGACCAGGGTCATGCCAAACGGCGAATTGAGATTTTGAAGAAACACCGTGCGGGTCTCGGCCACGCCGTCGTGGTCGGCGTCTCGCAACAGGGTGATGCGGTTTGGGCTCGGCACACCAGCGCCGGCCTTGCCCATGACTTTCTTCATCACCCAGCCACGAATGCCGCTGCTGTCGTCAGGCTTGGGCGGAGCGTTGGTTTCCGCCACCAGCACGTCACCGTTGGGCAGCACGTAGAGCCAGCGCGGATGATCGAGGCCTTCGGCGAATGCTGCGACCTGCGTGCCGGCTGCGGCGGTCGGTTTACCGCCGGCGGGCCAGCCGACCGCCGGGGCGATGTTCACCGTCGGGATCAGGGTTTTGTTTGGTTCAGGCAGCTTCGGTGACGGACCGGTGCCGTCAGAAACTTGCAGGCTGGAGGATTCACCGCAGGCGGCGAGCCCTCCGGCGAGGGCGATGACGAGAGCGAGTTGGGTTTTGCGCATTACTGATCTTCCCTATGAATGCATGCCTAATCATAGAGGAGTGCGCGCACCCGATGGTTCAACCGCTCAACCACGGGCCTCTTTGAACAGCACGGCGATGCCTGGGTGATAGTTACCCGCTTCGCTGCGCAACTTGCGGTAGGCGTAGGGGAAATACCAGGCCACGGCGCAGCAGTGTTCCTTTTGCAGGTCGTCGACCATGTCCTGCAACTCTTCGGGGCTGGCGCTGTGTTGGGCTTTTTGCGGGGCGACGAACAGGCAACCGAGCTTGAGGTCGCTGGCAAAACTGATGCGTTTGGCGTCGCTGGTGATGTCCAGCAGGGCCTGGGTCAGATTAAGGTTGTTGACCCGTGGCCAGCGCTGGGTCGTCTGAAGGTAGGCGCGGTCTTCGGCGCCGGCGATGAACAGATCGGCGCGGGCATTGCGCTCGCCATCCTCGTTCTGCTTTCGGGTCGAGGTATCACAAAGGGTCACCAGCTCGGCCATCCAGGCTGCCGCGGAGAGCAAGCCGAGATTGGCTTTCTCGTCATGCCAGTAAGGGGTGTCGTTGTCGCCGCGTACAGCGTTGTAGCGGTCGATACAGTCAAACCAGCGTTCAAGCATCGGGCGCAGGAATTCCAGGCGCGGGTTGCTGATGATCATGCCTTGCATCGTCATCATCCTTATTGTTGTGGTGTGCTTTTTCAAACAAAAGCATGGCTCTTTGATATCACTTGTCTCAGTGTGGCACAAGATTGGCGTCAGATAATTGATCGACGGCAGTTATTCGCCCGACGGCCCCCTCTTTAATTGACGCTCCACCCCCAACCCTCTAACCTTCGCGGCTTGTTTCAGGTGCTCTGTGACGCGTGTCGACAGAGTGAAACAGGGAAGCCGGTGAGGGTTGTCTTCAGGCGAAGCACGATCACGATCCCGGCGCTGCCCCCGCAACGGTAAATGAGTGAAAACTGTGCATTGAGCCACTGTGTCGACGACGCGGGAAGGCGCGCAGTCAGGCGATTCGCCGCTCATGAGCCCGGAGACCGGCCTGATCCATCCAGCGGCATCACGGTGGGCGATGCCAGGCTTTTTGCCGTCTATTCTTGTGCCTGCCCGCCGTTATCCAGCCTCAACGGAGAGCTCCCCCATGACCGATTCCCCCGAGCGCGACGAACGCCATCTGGCGCGTATGCAGCGCAAAAAAGCCGTGATCGACGAACGCATCGCCAATTCCCCTGACGAGTGCGGCCTGGTGCTGGTGCTGACCGGCAATGGCAAAGGCAAAAGCAGCTCGGCGTTCGGCATGCTCGCCCGCGCCATGGGCCATGGCATGCAGTGCGGCGTGGTGCAGTTCATCAAGGGTCGCAACAGCACGGGCGAAGAACTGTTCTTCCGCCGCTTCCCCGAGCAAGTGCGTTTTCACGTGATGGGCGAGGGCTTCACCTGGGAAACCCAGGATCGCCAGCGTGACATCGCCGCCGCCGAAGCCGCGTGGGAAGTGTCCCGCGAGCTGCTGCGCGATCCGTCGATCGGCCTGGTGGTGCTGGACGAATTGAACATCGCCCTCAAGCACGGTTACCTCGATCTGGATCGAGTGCTCAGCGACCTGCAGGCGCGTCCGCCGATGCAACACGTAATCGTCACCGGTCGCGCGGCCAAGCCGGAAATGATCGAGATGGGCGATACCGTCACCGAAATGGGCATGCTCAAACACGCCTTCCAGGCCGGTATCAAAGCGCAGAAAGGCGTCGAACTTTGAATCAACCACGTCACTGCCCGGCGGTACTGATCGCCGCGCCGGCCTCCGGTCAGGGCAAGACCACCGTCACTGCCGCGCTCGCTCGCTTGCATCGCAATCAGGGGCGCAAGGTGCGCGTGTTCAAGTGCGGCCCGGATTTCCTCGACCCGATGATTCTCGAGCGCGCCAGCGGTGCGCCGGTGTATCAACTGGACATGTGGATGGTCGGCGAGCAGGAAAGCCGCCGCCTGTTGTGGGAAGCCGCCGCCGAAGCCGATCTGATCCTGATCGAAGGCGTGATGGGCCTGTTCGACGGCACGCCGTCCAGCGCCGATCTGGCGCGGCATTTCGGCGTGCCGGTACTCGGCGTGATCGACGGCACCGCCATGGCCCAGACCTTCGGCGCATTGGCGTTGGGGCTGGCGCGTTACCAGCCGGACCTGCCGTTTGCCGGCGTGCTGGCCAACCGTGTCGGCACCTTGCGTCATGCGCAATTGCTCGAAGGCAGCCTCACCGAAGGTTTGCGCTGGTACGGCGCATTGTCCCGCGAGACCGGGATCGAGTTGCCGAGCCGCCATCTCGGTCTGGTGCAGGCCAGTGAACTGAATGATCTGGATCTGCGTCTCGACGCGGCGGCTGAAGCACTGGCCAGCAGTTGCGAGGTAGCGCTGCCACCGGCCGTGGAATTCGCCGCGCCTGAAATGATCAGCGCTGAACCGCTGCTCGACGGCGTGCGCATTGCTGTCGCTCGCGATGAGGCCTTTGCCTTCACCTACGGCGCCAGTCTCGACCTGTTACGGGCGATGGGCGCCGAGTTGAGTTTCTTCTCGCCGATCCGCGATACCCAACTGCCCGAGGCCGACAGTCTGTATCTGCCCGGCGGTTATCCGGAATTGCACCATGTCGCGCTATCGCAAAACGTGGCAATGCTTGATGCAATCCGTGCGCACCACGCCGCCGGCAAACCACTGCTCGCCGAGTGCGGCGGCATGCTCTATCTGCTCGACGCGTTGACCGACGTTGACGGCACCCGCGCCGAACTGGTGGGGCTGCTGCGCGGTGAGGCGGTGATGCAAAAACGTCTGGCGGCACTGGCACTGCAAGCGGTGGATCTGCCGGAGGGCTCGCTGCGTGGGCATACCTATCACCATTCCCTGACCAGCACCGAACTGACCCCGATTGCCCGGGGCATCAGCCCGAATGGCGGGCGCGGGGCGGAGGCGGTTTATCGGGAGGGGCGGATGACAGCGTCGTACGTGCATTTTTACTTTCCGTCGAATCCGACGGCGATTGCCGCGTTGTTTGCGCCAGAATGTCAGGCCGCCTTCGCGAGCAGGCTCGCTCCCACAGGGGATCGCGTTTCTTGAGCAAGCACCCCGTCCAATGTGGGAGCGAGCCTGCTCGCGAAGAGTCCATGACCGACAACACATTCTCCGAAGCCGAGCGCCAAGCCGTCTACCGAGCCATCGCCGAACGCCGCGACATGCGCCACTTCACCGGCGGCACGGTCGAACCGGAGCTGCTGCGCCGTCTGCTGGAAGCCGCGCATCAAGCGCCCAGCGTCGGTCTGATGCAGCCATGGCGCTTCATCCGCATCAGCGATCGCGCCTTGCGTGGGCAGATCCAGAGCCTCGTCGAAGAAGAACGCTTGCGTACCGCCGAAGCCCTCGGCGAGCGCAGTGACGAGTTCATGAAGCTCAAGGTCGAAGGCATCAACGACTGCGCCGAAGTCCTGGTCGCGGCGCTGATGGACGATCGCGAAAAACATATTTTCGGCCGTCGTACGCTGCCGGAAATGGACATGGCCTCGCTGTCCTGCGCGATTCAGAACCTGTGGCTGGCGTCCCGTGCCGAAGGGCTGGGCATGGGCTGGGTGTCGCTGTTCGAACCGCAGGCACTGGCCGATCTGCTGCAGTTGCCGGCCGGGGCCAAGCCGTTGGCGGTGTTGTGTCTGGGGCCGGTCAAGGAATTCTATCCGGCGCCGATGCTGGTACTCGAAGGGTGGGCGCAGGCGCGGCCGCTCAATGAGTTGCTGTACGAAAATTATTGGGGAGTGAGTCAATGAGTGTGGCGTTGTTGAGTGTCGCCGCGGTCGCGCTGGATGCGCTGCTGGGTGAACCGAAACGCTGGCATCCGCTGGTGGCGTTCGGCAATTTTGCCGGGCGCATCGAGCGCCGTTTCAATGCGGGCGGGCGTGGCTGGCGCAGTCACGGGGTCACCGCCTGGGTGATCGCGGTGCTGCCGCTGACCTTGCTCGCCACCGCGTTTTCCTGGGCACCGTATGTAGGCTGGATCGTCGAGATTCTTGCGCTGTATTGCGCCCTCGGCATGCGCAGCCTCGGTGAGCATGTCGCGCCGGTAGCCGCCGCCTTGCGCGCTGATGATCTGGAAGAGGCGCGCAAACGCGTCGGCTATCTGGTCAGTCGCCAGACCAGCGAACTGGACAGCACCGCCGTCGCTCGCGCCGCGACTGAATCGGTGCTGGAAAACGGCAGTGACGCGGTGTTCGCCGCGCTGTTCTGGTTTGTCGTGGCCGGCGCGCCGGGCGTAGTGCTCTATCGCCTGAGCAATACGCTCGACGCTATGTGGGGCTATCGCAACGAACGCTTCGAACGCTTCGGCTGGTGCGCGGCAAAAATCGACGACGTGCTCAACTATATTCCGGCCCGGCTGGTGGCGCTGACCTACGCGCTGCTGGGCAACACCCGGCTCGCCTGGAAATGTTGGCGCAGCCAGGGCCCGCAATGGGACAGCCCGAATGCCGGTCCGGTGATGGCGGCCGGTGCCGGTGCATTGAATGTCGAACTGGGCGGCCCGGCGATCTATCACGGCGAACTGCATGAGCGTCCGCAACTGGGCGAAGGTTCGACGGCCGATGCCGATTCGATTGATCGCGGCTGGCAATTGGTCCAGCGCGGGGTATGGTTATGGCTGCTGATTCTCTGCGTGGGGGCTGAATTCTATGCTTGAGCACGGTGGCCGGCTGCGCAAGGCTGCACTCGATTACGGGATTGCCGAGGCTGACTGGCTCGACCTCTCCAGCGGCCTCGCGCCGTGGCCGTTTGCGGTGCCGGAAATTCCGCTGCGCGCCTGGGCACGCTTGCCGGAAACCGATGACGGGCTGGAACAGGCCGCGTGTGATTACTACGGCGCTTCGCAGGTGCTGCCGGTGGCCGGTTCGCAGATGGCGATTCAGTTGCTGCCGCGTTTGCGCCGCGCCGGCAAGGTCGGTGTGTTGTCGCCGTGTTATGCCGAGCACGCCGAGGCCTGGCGCCGCAGCGGTTACATCGTGCGCGAAGTGCTGGAGCAGGAAGTCGAATTCTTTCTCGATAGCCTCGACGTGCTGGTGGTGGTCAATCCGAACAACCCCACCGGCCTGAGTCTGACCCCGGCGCGGCTGCTCGACTGGCACGCGCGGCTGGCCCAGCGTGGCGGCTGGCTGGTGGTCGATGAAGCGTTCATGGATAACACGCCGCAGCTGAGTCTGGCGCCGCATGCCAACCAGATCGGATTGATTGTGCTGCGTTCCTTCGGCAAGTTTTTTGGTCTGGCCGGGGTGCGTCTGGGCTTCGTGCTGGCCGAGCGTAAATTGCTCAGATTGCTCGCGGAGCAGGTCGGGCCCTGGGCGGTCAGCGGGCCGACGCGGGTGCTCGGTCAGGCTTGCCTGCAAGACACCGAAGCGCACACCCGGCAACGCATTCGCAGCGATGAAGCCAGTGAACGCCTCGCGTTGTTGCTGGAGCGCTATGGCTTCAAACCCCACGGCGGTTGCGCGTTGTTTCAGTGGCTGATCACCGAGCACGCGCCTGCGCTGCACGAGTTCATGGCCCGACGCGGGATCCTCCTGCGCATCTTCACCCACAACAGCAGCCTGCGTTTCGGCCTGCCTGCCAACGCCGCTGAAGAAGCGCGTCTCGAACAGGCGCTGCAAGCTTTCGCCAAGGAAACCCAATGACAACCTTGATGGTTCAGGGCACCACGTCCGATGCCGGTAAAAGTACGCTGGTGACGGCGCTGTGCCGCTGGGCCACCCGTCAGGGTGTGGCGGTGGTGCCGTTCAAACCGCAGAACATGGCGCTCAACAGCGCGGTGACCGCCGACGGCGGCGAGATCGGCCGGGCGCAAGCGGTGCAGGCACAAGCCGCGCATCTCGAACCGCACACCGACATGAACCCGGTGCTGCTCAAGCCCAACAGCGATACCGGCGCGCAGGTGATCATCCATGGCCGCGCGGTCACCAGCATGAACGCGGTGGCGTATCACGACTACAAAGCCATCGCCATGCAGGCGGTGCTCGCGTCGCATCAACGGCTCAGCGCGGCGTATCCGCTGGTGATGGTCGAAGGCGCTGGCTCGCCGGCCGAGATCAATCTGCGTGCCGGGGACATCGCCAACATGGGCTTTGCCGAAGCGGTGGATTGCCCGGTGCTGCTGATCGCCGACATCAATCGAGGCGGCGTTTTTGCGCATCTGGTCGGCACGCTGGAGCTGCTGTCGCCGAGCGAGCAGGCGCGGGTCAAGGGCTTCATCATCAACCGTTTTCGCGGTGACATCGCCTTGCTCCAACCGGGCCTCGACTGGCTGGAACAGCGCACCGGCAAACCGGTTATCGGTGTGCTGCCGTACGTGATGGACCTGCATCTGGAGGCCGAGGACGGCATCGACCAGCGCCAGACCGACAAGGCCGAGCAAGTGCTGAAAGTGGTGGTACCGGTGCTGCCGCGCATCAGCAACCACACGGACTTCGATCCGCTGCGTCTGCATCCGCAGGTCGATCTGCAATTCATCGGCCCGGGGCAGGCTATCCCTGCCGCCGACCTGATCATCCTGCCCGGCTCGAAAAGCGTGCGCAGCGACCTCGCGTATTTGCGTGCTAATGGCTGGGACACGGCGATCAATCGGCACCTGCGTTATGGCGGCAAGTTGCTGGGGATCTGCGGCGGTCTGCAAATGCTCGGAGAGCAAGTGCACGATCCGCTGGGGCTGGAAGGCGCGTCGGGTTCGAGTGCCGGCCTGGGTTTGCTGGCGTTCGACACCACGCTGGAAGCCGAGAAGCAGTTGCGCAATGTCCGTGGGCATCTGGCGCTGGAAAACGCCGAGGTCAGTGGCTATGAAATCCATGCGGGCGTGACGGTGGGGCCGGCGCTGGAGAATGCGGCGGTGCATCTGGATGACGGTCGTTGCGACGGCGCGCAGAGTCTGGACGGGCAGGTGTTCGGCACTTATCTGCACGGCTTGTTCGAGTCGCCGCAAGCCAGTGCCGCGTTGCTGCGCTGGGCCGGGTTGAGCGAAGTGCAGGAGGTGGATTACCACGGCTTGCGCGAGCGCGATATCGAGCGGCTGGCGGATCTGGTGGAGCAGCATCTGGATACTGAATTGTTGCGTCAGCTCTGCGGGATTTAGGCTGGCTGTTACGGCCTCTTCGCGAGCAGGCTCGCTCCCACGTTGGAACGCATTCCCATGTGGGAGCGGGCTTGCTCGCGAAGGGGCCGGTTGCCTCAATACATAAATGACAGAACATCTCCATCCACCACAGGGGAGTGAGGTGTTTCAGCCACTGCGGTCACTGTGGGAGCGGGCTTGCCCGCGAAGAGGGCGATTGCCTCAACACATAATTTTCAGGATGTCCCCATGCTCCAACTGATCCTCGGCGGCGCCCGCTCCGGCAAAAGTCGCCTGGCGGAAAAACTCGCCAGCGACAGCCATCTGGCGGTCACTTACATCGCCACCAGCCAGCCGCTGGACGGTGAAATGAACGAACGCGTCGCCCATCACCGCGCCCGGCGTCCGGCCGAATGGGCGCTGATCGAAGAACCACTGGAGCTGGCCCGCGTCCTGCGCGAGAACGCCAGTGCCGAGCGTTGCTTGCTGGTCGACTGCCTGACCCTGTGGCTGACCAATCTACTGATGCTTGATGACGCCGCGCGTCTCGCCGCCGAGCGCGACGCCCTGCTGGACTGCCTGGCGTCATTGCCGGGGGAAATCATTTTTGTCAGCAACGAGACCGGAATGGGTGTCGTGCCGCTGGGCGAATTGACTCGCCGCTACGTCGATGAAGCCGGTTGGCTGCATCAAGCTCTGGCCGAGCGTTGTCAGCGAGTCGTCCTGACCGTCGCCGGCCTGCCCCTGACCCTGAAAGGACCTGCGTTATGACTCAAGCGTGGTGGTTGAACCCGTGCCAATCCGTGAATGCCGAGATCGTTGAACAGGCGGCGGCGCGCCAACAGCAACTGACCAAACCGGCCGGCTCCCTCGGTCGCCTCGAAAGCGTGGCGGTGCAATTGGCCGGATTGCAGGGGCAGATCAAACCGACGATTGAACAGGTGTGGATCGCGATTTTTGCCGGTGATCACGGGGTGGTCGCGGAAGGCGTTTCCGCGTTCCCGCAGGAAGTCACCGGGCAGATGTTGCTCAACTTCGTCAGCGGCGGTGCGGCGATCAGCGTGTTGGCGCGGCAGCTCGATGCACAGCTGGAAGTGGTCGATCTGGGCACCGTGACACCGACGTTGAATCTGCCGGGTGTGCGTCATCTGAACATCGGCCCGGGCACAGCGAATTTCGCCAAAGGCGCGGCGATGACCCGGGCGCAGGGCGAACTCGCCTTGCAGGCCGGTCGCGACAGCGTGCTGCGGGCCAAAGCCGCTGGCGCTCAGTTGTTCATCGGCGGCGAAATGGGCATCGGCAACACCACCGCCGCCAGTGCGCTGGCCTGTGCTTTGCTCGACTGTCCGGTGGTGCACCTGACCGGTCCCGGCACCGGGTTGAATGCCGAAGGGGTCAGCCATAAAGCACAGGTGATCGAACGCGCACTGGCGCTGCACGCGGCGCAACGTGGCGATGCGCTGCAAACCCTGTTCAACCTCGGGGGGTTTGAAATCGCCGCACTGGTCGGCGCGTACCTGGCGTGTGCGCAGGAAGGCGTCGCGGTGCTGGTCGACGGCTTTATCTGCACGGTCGCCGCGTTGGTCGCGGTGCGGCTGAACCCGGCCTGCCGCGAGTGGCTGCTGTTCGGTCATCGTGGGGCCGAGCCGGGCCATCGCCATGTGCTGGAAAC
The DNA here is from genome assembly GCF_949767635.1 of Pseudomonas sp. IT-93MI4. Lineage (NCBI taxonomy): Bacteria > Pseudomonadati > Pseudomonadota > Gammaproteobacteria > Pseudomonadales > Pseudomonadaceae > Pseudomonas > Pseudomonas sp. IT-93MI4. The sequence continues at coordinate 30,128 of NZ_CATKPP010000003.1, read as the reverse complement.
CCTTAACGCCGAACCGTTGCTGGAGCTCAGCCTGCGTCTGGGCGAGGGCAGCGGCGCGGCATTGGCCGTGCCGCTGTTGCGTCTGGCCTGCGACCTGCATGGGCAGATGGCGACGTTCGCCGAAGCCGCAGTGGCGGATCGTCCGGCATGACCTTGCGTCTGGACCTGCTGCGCCACGGTGAGACTGAACTGGGCGGTGGGCTGCGCGGTAGCCTCGATGATGCGCTCACGGAAAAGGGTTGGGCGCAGATGCGTGTGGCGGTGATCGCGGGCGGGCCGTGGGATCGCTTGATCAGTTCGCCGCTGCAGCGTTGTGCACGGTTTGCCGCAGAGCTGGGCGAGCAACTGAATTTGCCGGTGCAGTTGGAAACGGATCTGCAGGAACTGCACTTCGGCGTCTGGGAGGGGCAGAGCGCTGCGGTGTTGATGGAGACCGATGCCGAGGCACTGGGGTTGTTCTGGGCCGATCCGTATTCGTTCACGCCGCCGCAGGGTGAGCCGGTCAGCGATTTTGCTGAACGTGTGCTGGGCGCGGTTGCGCGGTTGCATCAGGCCTATGCCGGTGAACGCGTTTTGTTGATCAGTCATGGCGGCGTGATGCGTCTGTTGCTGGCGCAGGCGCGAGGTTTGCCGCGTGAGCAGTTGCTCAATGTCGAAGTCGCGCATGCTTCGCTGTTTGCGCTCAGCGTCGAAGCAGATGGCGTGCTCAAGGAAGGTCACTGAGATGCTGCCACTGTGGATCGCCCTGCAATTTCTCAGCAGTTTGCCGATTCGTCTGCCGGGTATGCCGGAGCCGCAACAGCTCGGGCGTTCGCTGGTGTTTTATCCGCTGGTGGGGTTGCTGTTCGGAGGGATCCTCTGGGCATTCAACCTGGCGTTGGCCGGCGCGCCGTTGTTGCTGCATGCGGCGCTGTTGCTGACGGTGTGGGTGCTGCTCAGTGGCGCGCTGCACCTCGATGGTCTGGCTGACAGTGCCGATGCCTGGCTTGGCGGTTTCGGTGATCGCGAGCGCACGCTGACGATCATGAAGGATCCGCGCAGCGGGCCGATTGCCGTGGTGACGCTGGTGTTGGTGTTGCTGCTGAAGTTCTGCGCGTTGCTGGCGCTGATCGAGCAGGGGGATGCGGTGATGTTGATCATCGTGCCGTTGCTGGGGCGGGCGGCGCTGCTGGGGCTGTTTCTGACTACGCCGTATGTGCGGGCGGGAGGGTTGGGGCAGGCGTTGGCTGATCATCTGCCGCGCAGGATCGGTTGGTGGGTGCTTGGGGCGAGTGCGCTGGCGTGTTTGCTGATTGCCGGGGTGAAAGCGATTGCTGCGCTGGTTGTCGCGTTGGTCGGGTTCGTCTGGCTGCGGCACGTGATGATGCGGCGGCTGGGCGGGACTACGGGCGATACGGCCGGGGCGTTGCTGGAGTTGCTGGAGATGGTGGTGTTGGTTGGGGTGATGTTGGTCTGAATACTTATGTTGCCTGGTCTGGCCTCTTCGCTGGCAAGCCAGCTCCCACAGGTATTGAGGGCGTTTGCAAATTTGTTGAGCACTTGCAAAAACTGTGGGAGCTGGCTTGCCAGCGAAGGCGGTGTGTCAGACACCAAAAACTTCATTGATAAACTCATGTGTAACTTGATTTAACACAGTCGCGGGTATATACACGCATCATGCTTCCTTCTCAGTGTTTGTGCACCAACCTGCGTCGCGCCGCTCGTGGCGTCAGCAGGCATTACGACGGCGCTCTCGACGGCTTCGGGATCAACGTTGCCCAGTATTCTTTGCTGTGCAACCTGCAGCGTCTGGATCAACCGAGCATCTCGGAGCTGGCCGAAGCCATGGGCCTGGATCGCAGCACCCTGGGGCGCAACCTGCGGGTGCTCGAAGGCGAGGGCCTGGTGGCGCTGGCCGAGGGCGAGGACATGCGTAACCGCATCGTCCGTCTCACCGAAACCGGTGCACAGCGCCTCGCGGCGGCGCTGCCGGCCTGGGAAGCGGCGCAACAGCGATTGATCGATCGTCTGGGCGCCGAGAAGCGTGAAACCTTGCTGCGACTGTTGGATGAACTGGCCTGAGGGCCGGTTTTTCCGGATTTAAGCGGGTATATACCCGCGAACGGAGAATAACAATGACATCGATGTGGCGTACGTGCGGTTGGGTGTTGCTGGGAAGTGCGCTGATTCTGGCGTTGTCATTGGGCGTGCGGCACGGCTTCGGTCTGTTCCTGTCGCCGATGAGTGCGCAGTTCGGCTGGGGGCGCGAAGTGTTTGCCTTCGCGATCGCCTTGCAGAACCTGATCTGGGGTCTGGCGCAGCCGTTCACTGGCGCGCTGGCTGACCGTTTCGGGGCGGCGAAAGTGGTGCTGGTCGGCGGCGTGCTGTATGCCGCGGGCCTGGTGTGCATGGGGCTGTCCGATTCGGCACTGACCCTGTCGCTGAATGCCGGTCTGTTGATCGGTATCGGTCTGTCCGGTACGTCGTTCTCGGTGATTCTCGGCGTGGTCGGTCGTGCGGTGCCGCCGGAAAAACGCAGCATGGGCATGGGCATCGCCAGTGCCGCCGGCTCATTTGGCCAGTTTGCGATGTTGCCGGGCACGCTGGGGTTGATCGGCTGGCTCGGCTGGTCGGCGGCGCTGTTGGTACTCGGTTTGCTGGTGGCGATGATTGTGCCGTTGGTGAGCATGCTCAAGGACAAGCCGCTGCCGGTACTCGGTCATGAGCAGAGCTTGTCCGAAGCGCTGCGCGAAGCCTGTTCGCACTCAGGGTTTTGGCTGTTGGCGTTCGGCTTTTTCGTCTGCGGCTTTCAGGTGGTGTTCATTGGCGTGCATCTGCCGGCCTATCTGGTTGATCAGCATCTGCCGGCAACCGTCGGCACCACAGTGCTGGCGCTGATCGGGCTGTTCAATATCTTCGGCACTTACACCGCCGGCTGGCTCGGCGGGCGCATGTCCAAACCGCGTCTGCTGACGGCGTTGTACCTGCTGCGTGCGGTGGTGATCGTGCTGTTCCTGTGGCTGCCGGTGACGACGACCTCGGCGTACCTGTTCGGCATGGCCATGGGTTTCCTGTGGCTGTCGACGGTGCCGTTGACCAACGGCACGGTGGCGACCTTGTTTGGCGTGCGTAACCTGTCCATGCTCGGCGGTATCGTGTTCCTGTTCCATCAGCTCGGTTCGTTCCTCGGCGGCTGGCTGGGTGGGGTGGTGTATGACCGTACCGGGAGTTATGACTTGATCTGGCAAGTGGCGATTCTCTTGAGTCTGCTGGCAGCCGCGCTGAACTGGCCAGTGCGCGAGCGTCCTGTGGCACGTCTGCAGCCGGCTGTCGGCGCCGTATGAAACGCTCCTGGCCACAAATCGCCTTCACCGCACTCGGCGTGCTGTTGCTGGCGCTGGTGTGGTGGGGCTGGCATCAGGGCGGCCTGGCGTTAATGCAGTTGGGCCTGGGCGCTTGCTTGTAGGCTTGGATGGCGAGTAACGTCGGGAGTCTGATGACTGCTCAAAGGATGCCCCGACATGCTCATGCGCTGGTGTGCTGTACCCGCGTTGCTGATGGCGTTGACCGGACTGGCCCAGGCCGCTGACTGTCCGGAGGCGCTGCAAGGTTCGTTGCCCAAGTTGCGCGCCAAGGAATCCGTCGATCTGTGCCAGCGCTACGCCGGCAAGCCGCTGGTGGTGGTCAATACCGCCAGTTTCTGCGGCTTCGCCCCACAGTTCGAGGGCCTCGAAGCGCTCAATCAGCATTACAAGGCGCAAGGCCTGGAAATGCTCGGCGTGCCGTCCAATGACTTCAAGCAGGAGTCCAGGGACAGCGCCGAAACCGCCAAGGTCTGCTACGCCAACTACGGCGTGACGTTCACCATGACCGAACCGCAGAAAGTCCGTGGCGACGATGCTACTCACCTGTTCAAGGTGCTGGCCGAACAGAGCAGCGCGCCGAAGTGGAATTTCTACAAGTATGTGATTGATCGACAGGGCAAAGTGGTTGCCAATTTCTCCAGCCTGACCAAGCCGGATGACCCGGAGTTTATTGCGGCGATCGAGAAAGCTATCGCCTCAAAACCCCTGCAACCATGAAGATGCATGTCTTTGCCCCGTTCCTGTAGGAGCTGCGGCACGCTGCGATCTTTTGATTTTAAAGATCAGAATCAAAAGATCGCAGCGTGCCGCAGCTCCTACAGTGGCGGTCATGCGGGAACAAAAAAGCCCCGCTTTCTGCAAAGAGAGCGGGGCTTTTTTGTGGGCGAGGGTTTAGCCTCGCCGTGCAGCATCAGAAGCGGTAAGTTGCGCCAACACCGAAACCGTTTGCCGAGTTTTCATACTTGGCATCGTAGGTCTGGCCACGATCGTTCTGGTTGTGGATCTTGACCGACTCTTCCTTCAGGTACGAGTAAGCCACGTCGATGGTCAGGTCTTCGGTCGGGCTCCAGCCGGCACCGATGCTGAAGATCGTGCGGTCGCCAGTAGGAATGCGTGGCGAACGGTCGACGTTGTTGGTCGGCGACTGGTCGAAGGTCAGACCGGTACGCAGTACCCATTCCTTGTTCAGCTGGTACGAAGTACCCACGGCATAAGCCCAGGAGTCGTGCCAGTTCTGCTCTTCGGTGATCTCGCCGAACTGACCGGCCAGCAGCGGCTGTACGCCCGAGTTTTCAACGGTGATCTTCTTCAACTGGCTCCAGCGGGTCCAGGTCGAACCGGCGTAAACGTTCCAGCGATCGTTGATCGCCTGAGTGACCGAGAAGTCCACAGATTCAGGGGTGGTGATCTTCAGCGAAGCGTCGTACTTCTGCTGGGCGCTTAGGCCGACGGCGCCCAATACGCCGTAGTTGACCTTGGTGTTGCCTTCGAGCTTGTAATCGACTTTCGAGTGGTAGGTCAGACCCAGACGAGTGGTGTCGGTGGCCTGTACCAGCACGCCGATGTTGTAACCCAGCGCGGTGTCGTCACCCTTGATCTTGACCTTGCCGTCCGGCGCAGCCTGAGTAATCGACAGGTTGGATTCCAGCGTGCCGTCGATGCGGTTGATGGTCGGACCGAAACCGATCGACACCACGTCGTTGAACTTGTAGCTGACAGTTGGCTGGAAAGTGATGACTTGTACTTCGGACTTGCTGCCGAAGTAACGGCCGCCAAAGCCTTTTTCGTAGTCGGTAATCAGACCGAACGGCACGTACACGCCGAGGCCGAATGCCCAATGCTCATCGATCGGTTTGACGTAGAAGCCCATAGGTACAGAGGTGAAGGGCACCATGTCGCCTTTGTTGCTGCCGCCGTTAGGGCTGGAGCTGGCGTCGCTGATATCGGTCTTGGCATCGAGGAATGCAACACCGCCGGTGACTTGTTCGCGCGTGAGGCGCGACATGCCGGCAGGGTTGCCATAAACAGTGCTTGCGTCGTCGGCAGAAGAGGATCGCCCAGCGTAACCAGTGCCCATCCCGCTGATGCTGTGTTCGTTGATGGCAAAGCCAGCTGCGAAGATCTGGGTGGATGCCATGGTAACGGCGAGGCTAAGGGTGGTTTTGAGCATGACTTTTTTCATTATTAGAACTCCTGGTGATCACCGGGGCGAAAATTACCAACATTTTCGTCCCAGCGCTATAGTCCGTATGGCTTGAGTTAGAGCGGTTTTGTAGGACAATCCGACCAGATTCGCGACCTGTTGAGCGATCTTCTGAAACTCGCCAGTCAACACGCGACCTGATTCACCGGTGAAACACAGGTTTGCCAGGCGTAGGTGAAGTCGCGCAGACGACCTTGCGGCTGGAAGGTCTGACGCCAGATTCGCGCCATGCCCAGCAGATCGTCCGGGGCGGGGAGGGGGGTGTGTTGTTCTTCTACCAGCAGCCAGGCGATGGCGGTGGCGTAACGCAGGTTGACGGTCAATTCCAGGTGCGGGCCGCTCAAAAAGGCATGTTGGCTGGCGAGGCCGCGAACCAGGCTCGCACGCTCCGGATCGAGTGCCAGATAGTGATCCCAAAGGGCCTGGTGGCGGTGCTCGGCAATCCGGTAGAGGCCGTGGCCACGGCGGTCATGCAGGGCGGAACCGAGGGCGGACTGGCTGGCGGCAATGCCCAGTAGCAGGGATTCGGCAGTTGCGCAGTGGCGTCCCAGATAGATCAGTGTGGGACGGATCACATAGCGGCACAGTTCGCTGGCAGCGATACCCATAAAACCCTCGGATCTTGTAATTGGCCGGCGATACCTGAAAGGGCCTTGGCAGCAGTGGATCGACTCAGGCTCGCCGAAAGCGGATCAAGCCGCTTGAGTTGAAGTGTAGTGTCATATTCGCGACGTAAAGGCCTGTTTTTAAAATATTTCCGGCAGCGAGCCACAGGCGTTATATCCGAAGGTGCTTAGGCGTGAATGGCTAAAAGCGAAATATCGGGCAATAAAAAACCCCGCATTTTGTGCGGGGCTTTTGCTTTTGCAGCCTTTTCGGCTCTCAGGCAATCAATGCCTGACGCGTACGATCAATAATGGCCTGCAGCGGTTCGGCGCTGGAGTACTGATCTGGGTACAGACGCTCGCTGTGGCGAGCGATCCCGTGTTCATTGACCACGGTGAAGCTGAAGCAGCCTTTGCGAGCGGCCATGATCAGGCAGTTCATTGGGGCAAAAGCGTTGGTTAGGGTGCGAATGGCATCCTGAGTCTGGATTTGAGTAGACATAGTTATTAGGTGTTCCTACAAATGACACGGATAAGAGCCGTGCAACGTTAAAACGTTCCAGTAATGTCGACCACCATTGGTCGAACAAAGAACCCGACTGGAACAAAGCAGCCAGTTTGAAGCGCTATTAAGTTGGCGCGCTTGGGCTGGCAGGTAGGTACTTAGGAGGACAGGCAACACATCGAGGGCAAAGGTTCTGGGCCCGGGGTGAAGATCCTGATCAATTTGCAGGCTGGTTCGGTCAGAGTAAGTGGTCTTCGCAACACCCTTTGCATTCATTCAAAGGCAGTGTCGGCGCAAGATTTACCTGGAAACCATCGAGGGGTCGTTCCCGCTTTTTTCGGTGAAGGGCTTCTGGGAAGAAGGTTGACCGTGGGGATGTGTTCGACCGGAATTGACTTTCAGCTTGGTACTAACGCCGCGGATAGTAACGGAACGTCCTGGGCAATGCAAACCCGGCGGCAAAAAAAGATTTCGGTCGGTGGCGCGGATCACCGGGGACAGGGCTGGCCCCTTCGCGAGCAGGCTCGCTCCCACAGGAGAACGGGGCCGATTGCAGGAGCGAGCCTGCTCGCGAAGAAACCATCCGTCGCCACAAAAGCGTGCAGCCATGCCCAGCGCCAACCCGCTTATCCCCAGTCCGAGGCGCAAAACGGGCCAAAAAAGCGCATCGATATAACCGGGTAACAGGTACTTGTGCACATTAGTTGCGCAGACGGTAACCTTGCTGTCATATCAATCCTGACCCCGATGGCTGCCTGTATCAAAAGTTTAAGTCAATGAAAAATATCGTCTTTTTTTGTTGGTGAAAAAATCGTCAGTTTGACTGCGAGCCCCATTCCACAAGGCTTTGCGGAGGTTCGGGAGCGGTTGTCCACTGAGTTATCCACAGCTTCTGTGGATTGTCCCTAGCGCTTGCTCTAGGACGGGCGTGCCGGGTTTTTTTCGACTTTACCTGTACGAAAAAGAGAGTAGAGTGGCGCGCCTTCCGATCTGTCCCACAGTGTTTTATGAAGTTTCGCTCAGTATCAGACTCTGTTACCTCCGAACACCCTCGTGTTACCCCTCCCATGCGATTTTCCGTGCGTGTGGCCGAATGGCTGCTCGACAGCCCGCGCCTGGGCGATAGCCGTAATGCCAAGCATCTGGCGGGGCGCCTGCTCAAGCAACCGGCGCGCGAAGGCGTGGTCGCCGCGCAAAGTCGTCTCGGCCAATTGATGTGCCGCGAGTGCGGCAATGCCCGTGATCGGCGCATCGGGCAGGATCTGCTGCGCCAGGCCGCCCGCGCCGGCGACCGGCGTGCACAACGCGAACTCGGTCTGCTCGAAGACTGAGCTGTCCAACGCCCCATGCCTTGGTTAACCTTCAGGCTTTATCGAATCGGCAGGAGTGGCTATGGCTATGGACTTGACCAGCGTGTTGCTGGGTCTGGCGGGCGCGGGATTGCCGCTGCTGGCGCTGGCCTGGCAACTGCAACGGCGGGCCAGTGATCGGCAAGCCGAGGTCGCCTTGTTCGAAGAGCGCCTGGCCATGGCGCAACTGGCGCAGGACGGGCTCAACGCCCAACTTGAAGCCAGCCGCGATGAAATCGTCGACCTCGGCCAAGCCAATGCCGCCAAACAGGCGGAGCTGGCGGCCCTGCGCCGCGAAGTCGAGCTGCTGCAGATCGAGCGTGATGATGCCCGTGACGCTTCCCACGCCTGGAACATCGAGCGTGCCAACAAGGAAGCCGAATTGCGGCGTCTCGACGCCCAGGCCGCGTCGCTCAACGCCGAACTGCGCGAGCAACAGGAAAGCCATCAACAACGCCTCAACGACCTGCAAGGCTCGCGCGATGAGCTGCGCGCGCAATTCGCCGAGCTGGCAGGGAAGATCTTCGATGAACGTGAACAGCGTTTTGCCGAGACCAGTCAACAGCGCCTCGGGCAGTTGCTCGATCCGCTGAAAGAACGCATCCAATCTTTCGAAAAACGCGTGGAAGAAAGCTATCAGGCAGAAGCCCGCGAACGCTTCTCGCTGGCCAAGGAGCTGGAGCGTCTGCAAGCGCTTAACCTGCGCCTGAGCGACGAAGCGACCAACCTGACCCGCGCCCTCAAAGGCCAGAAGACCCAAGGCAACTGGGGTGAATTGATCCTTGAACGGGTGCTGGAACACGCGGGGCTGGAGAAGGGCCGCGAGTACCAGACCCAAGTCAATCTCAAGGGGCCGGACGGCGAGCGCTTCCAGCCGGATGTGATCATTTACCTGCCGGGCGACAAGCAGGTGGTGGTCGACTCCAAGGTCAGCCTCACTGCCTATCAGCAGTACGTTGCCGCCGAAGATGACACCCTCGGCCAGGTCGCGATCAAGCAGCACGTGCTGTCTCTGCGCAGCCACGTCAAGGGCCTCGCCGGCAAGGATTACAAGCGTCTGGAAGGCCTGCACAGCCTCGATTTCGTCTTGCTGTTCGTGCCGATCGAAGCGGCATTTTCCGCCGCCCTGCAAGCCGAGCCGGCGTTGTTCCAGGAAGCGTTCGACCGCAACATCGTGATCGTCAGTCCGACCACGTTGCTGGCGACGTTACGGGTGATCGACAGCCTGTGGAAGCAGGAGCGGCAGAGCCAGAACGCCCGGGAAATCGCTGAGCGTGCCGGCTGGCTGTACGACAAGTTCGTACTGTTCATTCAGGATCTGGACGAAGTCGGCAATCGCCTGCAACAGCTGGACAAGGCCTACAGCTCGGCGCGCAACAAACTCACGGAAGGGCGCGGCAACCTGGTCAGCCGCAGTGAGCAGCTCAAATTGCTGGGCGCGCGGGCCAGCAAGAGTTTGCCGGCGGATCTGCTGGAGCGGGCGATGACCGATGTCGATGGGCTGGTCGAGCTCCCGGAATAACCCGAAGAGCTTCGCGAGCAGCCTCGCTCCCACAGTGAAATGCATTCCAAAAGTGGGAGCGGGCTTGCTCGCGAAGGCGTCAGTGGTAGCGCTGCGACATTCAAGTCAAACGGTTACAGCGGCACATACCGACTCAACAACGCCCGCAACGCCGCCGGTTTCACCGGTTTGGCCAGATAATCCAGCCCCGCCGCATGCACCTGCGCCACCGTCTCCGGACGACCATCGGCGCTGATCACCACCCCTGGTACCGGCTCACCCAGCGTGGTGCGCAACCACGCCATCAGCTCGGTTCCAGTGTCGCCGTGGTCCAGGTGATAGTCGACCAGTGCCAGTTGCGGTCGCACACCCTCGTTCAGCAACGCCGCGCATTCTTCGCGATTGCGCGCCGTCCACACCTGACAGCCCCAGCGGGTCAGCAGGCTGTTCATGCCAATCAGAATGCTGTCTTCATTGTCGATGCACAGCACCTGCGCGCCGCTGAGCAGCTTGCCGTTCAACTCCACCGCAGTTTTCTGTGGCAGAGATTGCGCCCGGGCCAGCGGCACACTGACACTGAACACGCTGCCGCGCCCCGGCCACGAACGTACGCGCAGGGTATGGCCGAGCACGCGACATAAACCGTCGGCAATCGCCAGGCCCAGCCCAAGACCTTTTTCGGCGCGGGTCTGATGGCTGTCGAGGCGCTTGAACTCCTCGAAAATCACTTGTTGTTTGTCTTCCGGAATTCCCGGCCCGCGATCCCACACTTCCAGGCTCAACTCGCCATCGCGCCGACGTACGCCCAGCAGCACCGGGCCCTTGGCATAGCGGAAAGCGTTGGTCAGGAAGTTCTGCAGAATCCGCCGCAGCAATTTGATGTCGCTGTCGATGCGCAACTGGCTGCCGCGCACACGGAACTTCAGGCCTTGTTCCTGGGCCAGCGCCTTGAATTCGGCGCCGAGCGTATCGAACAGCTCATTGAGCGCGAACGGTTTGCGATCGGGGTTGATCTTGCCGTTTTCCAGGCGGGAAATATCCAGCAGGTCGCTGATCAGGTCTTCTGCCGAACGCAGCGAACTGTCGAGGTGTTGCACCAGTTTCTGCGCCTCGCTGCTCAAGCCGTCGTCCTGATGGGACAGGGCGGCAGAGAACAGGCGCGCGGCGTTCAACGGCTGCATCAAGTCATGGCTGACGGCGGCGAGGAAACGGGTTTTCGATTGGTTCGCCGCCTCGGCATGGCCCTTGGCTTCGGTCAGTGCGACGTTGAGCTGCGACAGCTCCTGCGTACGCTCGCTGACCCGTTGCTCCAGGCCTTCGTTGGCCTCAGTCAGCGCCTGCTCGGCTTCGCGGAACGCGGTGATGTCGGTGAAACTCATGACGAAACCGCCGCCGGGCATCGGGTTGCCGATCAGCTCGATCACCCGGCCGTTGGGGAACAAGCGTTCGGAGGTGTGCGCACGGCCCTGACGCATCCAGTGCAGGCGCCGGGCGACGTGGACTTCCGCCTCGCCGGGGCCGCACAGGCCACGTTCGGCGTTGTAGCGAATGATGTCGGCAATCGGCCGGCCGACGCTGATCAAACCGTCGGGGTAGTTGAACAACTCCAGATAACGCCGGTTCCATGCCACCAGTTTCAGTGACTGGTCGACCACGCTGATGCCCTGGGTAATGTTTTCGATCGCGCCTTGCAGCAAGGCGCGGTTGAACTGCAGGACTTCCGAGGCTTCGTCAGCGATTCGGACGACGTCTTCCAGCTGCATTTCCCGACCTTCAATCGCGGCTTTTACTACCGCGCGCGTCGACGAAGCGCCGAGCACGCCGGCCAGCAGACGTTCGGTGTGGGCGATCCATTCGCCGTCAGCATTCTGGTTCGGGTTGAAGCCCTTGCCCTGGCGGTAAGCGAAACGAATGAAGCTCTGTCGCGCGCGCTCTTCACCGACAAAGCGTGCCGCCAGTTGCAGCAAATCATCAATCTGCACCGCGAGCATCGAGCGCGCACTCGGCCGCGCGCTGATTTCCTGGCCGATGAAGCGCCCGGCCTGCCAGTGTTCCGAGACCCGCGTGCGCGACAACACCGAGACCCATGCAAACAGCGTGAAGTTGCCCGCCAGTGACAGCACCACGCCTTGGGTCAGCGGGGTGATCGGCAGGTTCAGCGGGTTGCTGTGCAGCCACGAAAGGCCCGGGAACGTGCTCAGCGACCAGCCGAGGCTGTGGGCGGCAATCGGCAGGATCAGCGTGTAAAACCAGAGGAACGTACCGGCGGCCAGACCGGCGAACACCCCACGGCGGTTGGCCTGTTTCCAGTACAGCGCGCCGAGCATCGCCGGGGCCAGTTGGGTGACGGCGGCGAAGGCGATCTGGCCGATGGTTGCGAGGCTTGCGGTGGAGCCGAGCAAGCGGTAGCTGACGTAGGCCAGCAGCAGAATCAGCACGATGCTCACGCGGCGCACCGAGAGCATCCACTGGCGGAACACTTCGAACGGGCGCTCGGCGTTGTTACGTCGCAGTAACCACGGCAAGAGCATGTCGTTGGAAACCATGGTCGACAGTGCCACGCTGGCCACAATCACCATGCCGGTGGCCGCCGACGCACCGCCGATGAACGCCAGCAACGCCAATGCCGGATGGGCCTGGGCCAACGGCAGGCTGATCACGAACGAGTCGGGCAACACGTGACTCGGCAGCATCATCTGCCCGGCGAGGGCGATCGGCACCACGAACAGCGCGGCCAGCGCCAGATAAGCCGGGAACACCCACTTGGCCAGACGCAGGTCCTGCGGGTCGATGTTTTCCACCACGGTGACGTGAAACTGCCGTGGCAGGCAGATGATCGCCATCATCGCCACCCCGGTCTGCACCACCATCGACGGCCAGTTAATCGTTTCCTTCCAGTATTCCTCAAGGCGTGGCGCGAGCATCGCCTGATTGAACAGGTCGTCAAAACCGTCGTACAGCCCGTAGGTCACGAACGCGCCAACGGCAAGAAAGGCGAACAGCTTGACCAGCGATTCAAACGCAATCGCCAGCACCATGCCGCGATGGTGCTCGGTGGCGTCGAGGTTGCGCGTACCGAAGACGATGGTGAACAGCGCCAGTACCAGCGACACGATCAGCGCGGTGTCCTGGGCGCGGGTACCCATGGCGTCGGCACCGGCGCCGATCAACAGGTTCACACCGAGGACGATGCCTTTGAGTTGCAGAGCGATATAAGGCAGGACGCCGACCAAACAGATCAGCGCCACCACCACCGCCAGCGATTGCGATTTGCCGTAGCGCGCGGCGATGAAGTCGGCAATCGAGGTGATGTTCTCCTGTTTGCTGATCATCACCATTTTCTGCAGGACCCACGGCGCGCCCAGCAGCAACAGGATTGGTCCGAGGTAGATCGGCAGGAATGACCACAGCTGTTCCGCCGCCTGACCGACCGCGCCGAAGAACGTCCAACTGGTGCAATAAACCGCCAGCGACAGGCTGTACACCCACGCGCGCATCCGCGGCGGCAACGGCGTGCTGCGACGGTCGCCGTAGAAGGCGATGGCGAACATGATGGCCATATAGGCCAGGGCGACGGCGGCGATCAGCCCGGTGGACAGCGACATGCAACACTCCCGACAAAAGACTCCCCGGCAGTCCTGCCCGGGCGGACAGTCTCGCATGAGTATGGCGGTTAGTCAGTGTCGACCAAGGTCGTGGCGTGGCGGGGTGTCGCAGGTTTGAAACCGGGTGGTTTTTGAGGTGACCGGTCATGCCCCATCGCTGGCAAGCCAGCTCCCACAAGGATCTGCAGTGGGCACAGCTTTTGTGAGCATCACAGACCCTGTGGGAGCTGGCTTGCCAGCGAAAGCGTCAGTCCTGCTTCAGCGCGATATCGATCAACCGATGCAGCTCATCCACCTCCAGCGCCGCCGCCGAAAACAGAATCCGGAACACCACCGGCGCCACCACCAGATTGATCAGATGATCAACGCTCGGCGCCGGCTCGTCAGGGTGACGCTCGATGATGGTCTGCAACTGCCCACCAAGAATCGTCACGCAGTACCCCGGCGTGGCGCTGGCCTGCACATCGCGCATCATGTTGCGCCCCGGCTCTGAGCTCATCTCGTCGAGATACTGTTCAGCCCAGGCGCGAATGTCACCACGCAGGTCACCGGTCACCGCCGGTTCGCTGTCAGGGCGCATGCGGGCGAGGGCGACGTCGGCGAGCAACGCCGCCAGATCACCCCAGCGCCGATAGATCGTCGACGGCGTGACCCCGGCGCGCGCCGCGATTTGCGGGACGGTCACGGTGCTGCGCTCCTGTTCTTGCAGAAGTGCGCGGACTGCCGAATGAATCGACTCTTGCACCCGGGCACTGCGGCCGCCGGGGCGTAAACCTTCTTTAGTAGCCATGCGTCAGACCTTAACACAAAGAATTTGCTTTAAGCCAAAGCCGGGAGCACACTCCGCAAAAGCAAAAAATTAGCTTTTGCGGAGTGTGCCCATGACCAGCCTTGCTTCCAACCGTGGCAGCCTGATTTTTCTGGCGATCACCTTACTCAGTTTTCTCGCCGCTTCCACGGCGCCGACGCCGTTGTATCACCTGTATCAGGATCAACTGCACTTCTCGGCAGCGGTGCTGACCCTGATTTTCGGCGTGTATGCGCTGAGTCTGCTGGCGGCGCTGCTGACGGTCGGATCGCTGTCCGATCACCTGGGACGTAGACCGGTGATTTTCACTGCCGTGCTGCTCAATGCGCTAGCGATGTTGCTGTTTATCAGCGCCGACAGTGTTGCCTGGCTGATCAGCGCCCGCGTATTGCAGGGTTTTGCCACCGGCATGGCCACCGCTGTTTTGAGCGCGACGCTGCTCGACACCGACCGTCAGCAAGGGCCGTTGATCAACAGCGTCGCACCGTTGCTCGGCATGGCGCTGGGCAGCATGGGCTGCGGCTTGCTGGCCGAGTTCGCCCCGGCGCCGTTGCAACTGACTTACTGGCTGCTGCTGGCGCTGTTTGTGTTGCAGGCGGTGTATGTCTGGCGTCTGCCGGAAAGCGTCACCCCGCAATCCGGGGCTTGGGCTTCACTGCGGCCGACCCTGCATGTGCCGGTTCAGGCGCGTTCGACCTTATGGCGTGTGCTGCCGCTGAACACCGCAACCTGGGCCCTCGGCGGCTTTTTTGCCTCACTGGCACCGTCGCTGGTGCGCACTGCTACCGGTTCGACTTCGAACCTGATCGGCGGCGCTACCGTTTCGGCGTTGACCGTGACCGGGGCGCTGATGATTTTCACTTTGCGCAATCGTCCCGCCGGCAAAGCCCTGCAAATCGGCGCCAGTCTGCTGCCTATCGGCGTGCTGCTGATTTTGCTCGGCGTGCACAGCGCCAGTCTGGCGCTGTTTTTCCTCGGCACACTGGTTGCCGGTTGCGGCTTTGGCTCGGGTTTCCTCGGCGCGGTGCGCAGCCTGGTGCCGCTAGCCCTGCCGCATGAGCGGGCCGGTTTGATGTCGGCGTATTACGCGCTGAGTTATCTGGCGTTCTGCCTGCCGGCGTTGCTGGCTGGGCATTTGACCCGCACTTACGGTTTGCTGGTGACTACCGACGGCTACGGTGCCGGATTGATCTTCCTGGCCGTCGCCGCGCTGTTGCTCAGCCTGCGCCCGCAAGCAGTCAAGGCTTGCAGCGCTCCATAAACGTTGTGCTTTCAGTTACCTTTGGCCGGCCTTCTTTTCACGGATCGACCGATGAAGATTATCCGCAGCAAGTCGTTCACCGCCGAGCGTGCCTGGGGTGCGCTGGACATCGCCAACATGAACGGCATCACCACGCGCCTGCACTGGACTGATCAGCCGTACAAATGGCATGTCAACGATGGCGAGGAAGTGTTCGTAGTGCTCGATGGTCAGGTGCGGATGCACTATCGCGAACAGGGCGAAGAAAAGCAGGCGCTGCTTGAGGTCGGGGACATCTTCTACGCTTCAGTCGGTACCGAGCACGTGGCGCATCCGCAGGGCGCGGCGCGGATTCTGGTGATCGAAAGCGAAGGCAGTGTTTGACTGCTTATCTGTAAAGTAGATAACAGATAGAGAAATTACCCGTTATATAGATATTCGATTCGGTTCTACCATGGGCTCAACCTCACCAGAGGACAGGAGTTCATGATGACTTGCCCCAACATTGCTAAACCCGGCATCAAGCCGTTCAGCCAGCTTCAGCATCCGCGTGAAGTGATCCGTCAATTCACCCCGAACTGGTTCGCCGCGACCATGGGTACCGGCGTGCTGGCCCTGGCGCTGGCGCAACTGCCGGTGGCGATTCCCGGGTTGCACGCGGTGGCCGAAGGTTTGTGGCTGTTCAACATTCTGTTGTTCACCCTGTTTACCTTCGCTTATGCCGCGCGCTGGATTTTATTCTTCGATGAAGCGCGGCGGATCTTCGGCCACTCCACCGTATCGATGTTCTTCGGCACCATTCCCATGGGCCTGGCGACCATCATCAACGGCTTTCTGCTGTTCGGCCTGCCACGCTGGGGCGAAGGCGTGATTCATTTGGCCGAAGTGCTGTGGTGGCTCGACGTGGCGATGTCGCTGGCCTGCGGTGTGTTGATCCCTTACATGATGTTTACCCGCCAGGAACACAGCATCGACCAGATGACGGCGGTCTGGCTGTTGCCGGTGGTGGCGGCGGAAGTGGCGGCGGCCAGCGGCGGCTTGCTCGCGCCGCATCTGGCCGATGCCCACGCGCAACTGGTGGTGCTGACCACCAGCTACGTACTCTGGGCATTTTCCCTGCCGGTGGCGTTCAGCATTCTGACCATCCTGCTGCTGCGCATGGCCCTGCATAAACTGCCCCACGAAAACATGGCCGCTTCGAGCTGGCTGGCCCTCGGCCCGATCGGTACTGGTGCGTTGGGCATGTTGCTGCTGGGCGCTGATGCACCGGCGATCTTCGCCGCCAACGGCCTGCCGGGCATCGGTGAAATCGCTGCGGGCCTCGGGCTGGTCGCCGGGATCACCCTGTGGGGCTTCGGCCTGTGGTGGATGTTGATGGCGCTGCTGATTACCGCGCGTTATCTGCGTGACGGCATCCCGTTCAACCTCGGCTGGTGGGGGTTCACCTTCCCGCTGGGCGTGTATTCGCTGGCGACCCTCAAGCTCGCCAGTACGCTGAACCTCGGTTTTTTCAGCGTGGTCGGCTGCATGCTGGTGAGCCTGCTGGCGGTGATGTGGCTGATCGTCGGTAAACGCACCGTGCAAGGCGCGTGGCGCGGTGAGCTGTTTGTCTCACCTTGTATTGCAGGGTTGAAGAAATAACCTGAAAAGTTTAGGTAAGGTGTGGCCTGGATCGCCGATCGAGATTCCAATAAGCAGATCCAGGCCATTCTCTACCGACCTCAGGGAAACACGGAAGATGAGTCACCCCTCACAGTTCAACCTGCTTCGCACTCGGCGCTTTCTGCCGTTTTTCATCACGCAGTCGCTGGGCGCGTTCAACGACAACGTGTTCAAGCAATCGCTGATCCTCGCCATTCTGTATCGGCTGACCATCGAAGGTGACCGTTCGATCTGGGTCAACCTGTGCGCGCTGCTGTTTATCCTGCCGTTCTTTCTGTTTTCGGCGTTGGCCGGGCAGTTCGGGGAAAAATTCGCCAAGGACGCGTTGATTCGTCTGATCAAACTCGCGGAAATCGCGATCATGGCCGTCGGATCGATCGGTTTCCTGTTCGATCACCTGTCGCTGATGCTGGTGGCGCTGTTTGCCATGGGCACGCATTCGGCGCTGTTCGGGCCGGTGAAGTATTCGATCCTGCCGCAGGCGTTGCGTGAGGATGAACTGGTTGGCGGCAACGGGCTGGTGGAGATGGGCACGTTCCTGGCGATTCTTGCCGGGACCATCGGCGCCGGGATCATCATGTCCTCGACGCACTACGCGCCGCTGGTTTCGACCGCGATTGTCGGCATTGCGGTGCTCGGTTATCTCGCCAGTCGCAGCATTCCGCGCGCGGCGGCGGCCTCGCCGGAAATGCGCCTGAACTGGAACATCTTCAGCCAGTCCTGGGCCACGCTGAAACTCGGTCTGGGCCAGACGCCTGCGGTGTCGCGTTCGATTGTCGGCAACTCGTGGTTCTGGTTTGTCGGGGCGATTTACTTGACGCAGATCCCGGCCTACGCCAAGGAATGGATGCACGGCGACGAAACCGTAGTCACGCTGATCCTCACGGTGTTCTCGGTAGGGATTGCGCTGGGTTCGATGCTCTGCGAGAAGCTTTCCGGGCGCAAGGTCGAGATCGGACTGGTGCCGTTCGGCTCGTTCGGTCTGACTGTGTTTGGCCTATTGCTGTGGTGGCATTCCGGCGGAATCCCGGAAAGCGTCAACGGCCACAGCTGGACCGAAGTGCTGGGCTTTGCGCATACCTGGGCGGTGCTGGTCGACATTCTCGGCCTCGGTATTTTTGGCGGCTTCTATATTGTGCCGCTGTACGCCTTGATCCAGTCGCGCACCGCCGAGAACGAGCGGGCGCGGGTGATTGCCGCCAACAATATTCTCAACGCCCTGTTTATGGTGGTGTCGGCGATCGTTTCGATCGTGTTGCTGAGTGTGGTCAAACTGTCGATTCCGCAATTGTTCCTGGTGGTGTCGCTGCTGAACATCGGCGTCAACGCCTACATCTTCAAGATCGTCCCCGAGTTCAGCATGCGTTTCATGATCTGGCTGCTCAGCCATTCCATGTACCGCGTCGAGCACCGCAACCTCGAGGCGATCCCGGACGAGGGCGCGGCATTGCTGGTGTGCAACCACGTGTCGTTCGTCGATGCGCTACTGATTGGCGGTGCGGTGCGTCGGCCGATTCGCTTTGTCATGTACTACAAAATCTACAACCTGCCGGTGCTGAACTTTATCTTCCGCACGGCGGGGACGATTCCGATTGCCGGACGCAACGAAGACATCCAGATCTACGAAAAAGCCTTCACCCGGATTGCCCAGTATCTGAAGGACGGTGAGCTGGTGTGCATCTTCCCCGAAGGCAAGTTGACCACCGATGGTGAGATCAACGAGTTCAAGGGCGGGCTGACGCGGATTCTCGAAGAGACGCCGGTGCCGGTGATTCCGCTGGCGTTGCAGGGGTTGTGGGGCAGTTTCTTCAGTCGCGATCCGAACAAGGGACTGTTCAAGCGGTTGTGGTCGCGGGTGACGTTGGTGGCGGGCTCGGCGGTCGAGGTTGAGGCGGCGCAGCCGGCGAAATTGCAGGGGATGGTGGGGGCGTTGCGCGGGGCAGTCAGATAGTCGTCGCCTGATCGGCCCTCATCGCTGGCAAGCCAGCTCCCACAGGTTTTCTGGATTTACACAAGATTTGTGTTCACCGCAGATCCCTGTGGGAGCTGGCTTGCCAGCGATGGGGCCAGTGGCCTAAGCGCTGACCTTGAGGCCAATCAATCCGGTAATGATCAACGCCACACTGGCCAGCCGAATCAACGCCATCGACTCGCCAAACAGAATGATCCCGGCAATCACCGTGCCCACGGCACCGACCCCGGTCCAGATTGCATAAGCCGTACCCAGCGGCAATTCCTTCATTGCCAGACCCAGCAGGCCAAGGCTGATGGCCATGGCCGCAACGGTCAGGACGGTGGGGAGCGGGCGGGTGAAGCCGTCGGTGTATTTCAGGCCGACGGCCCAGCCGACTTCGAACAGGCCGGCGAAAAACAGAATGATCCAGGACATGAGAGACCTCCATCGATTGACGGGGCCGTCCCCAGATTGATAACTCGATCGAGCCGCAGGGTCGTCCCCGCGTAACGCAACAGTCTGCCGAGCATTAATCCGGGGATCAAGTTTGCCGGTCAGTCGGCCGGCTGCTGCGCTAGCGCCTCACGGTCTTCTTTCTCGCTCATGCGCCGGAAGTACGTCGAGAGCAACGCCCCGGAAATATTGTGCCAGACGCTGAACAACGCGCTCGGCACCGCCGCCAGCGGCGAGAAGTGCGCGCTGGCCAAGGCCGCACCCAACCCCGAGTTCTGCATGCCGACTTCCAGCGCCAGCGACTTGCGCTGCGCCAGTGGCAACTTGAACAGGCGCCCGGTGAAGTAACCCAGCAGGTAGCCGAAGCTGTTGTGCAGCATCACCACGGCCATGATCAGCAGCCCGGATTCGGCAATCTTCGCCTGACTGGCAGCTACTACGGCGGTGACGATGATCACGATGCTGACCACCGACACCAGTGGCAACACGTCCACCGCGTGGCGCACCTTGTCGCCGAGCACGCGTTGCGCGACCACGCCGAGCACGATCGGCAGCAGCACCACTTGCAGAATCGACCAGAACAATTCCATGAACGAAACCGGCAACCACGCCGAAGCCAGCAGCCAGATCAGCGCCGGGGTCAGCAGCGGAGCGAGGAGGGTGGTGACGGCAGCAATCGCCACCGACAGCGCCAGATCGCCGCGGGCCAGCCAGGTCATGACGTTGGAAGAGGTGCCGCTTGGGCAGCAGCCGACCAGAATCACCCCGACCGCGATTTCCGGCGGCAGGTGGAAGATCTGGCAGAGCAACCACGCCACGCCGGGCATGATCACGAAATGTGCGACCACGCCCAGAGCCACGCGCCACGGATGGCGGGCGACGGCAGCGAAGTCATCGAGTTTGAGGGTCAGGCCCATGCCGAACATCACCAGCCCCAGCAGCGGCACGATTGCGCCTTTGAGGCCGAGGAACCACGCCGGTTGCAGGAACGCGATCACCGCGAAAATCAGAACCCAGTAAGCGAAGGTATTGCCGACAAAGCGGCTGAGTGCAGCCAGTGCGCGCATGGCCTGTTCCTTATTATTGAATGAACACCACAAAAACAATTGTGGGAGCGAGCCTGCTCGCGAAAGCGGCGTGCCAGACACATTAATGTTAACTGTCACTCCGCATTCGCGAGCAGGCTCGCTCCCACAGTTTTGAAACTCGTCAGGATTAGATCCCCTGCGGAGTCTCTTCACCGCCCAACGCTTCCACCAGTGCCGGCAGGAAGTCGCCGAAGGTCAGCATCATCAGGGTGAAGCTGGCGTCCAGTTGGCCCAGAGCCTCGTCGCCACCGTCCTGTTCCGCCTGATCCTGCAGCAGGTCTTCGAAGTTCAGGCGTTTGACGGTCATCTTGTCGTCGAGCATGAACGACAGTTTGTCCTGCCAGGCCAGCGACAATTGGGTGACCACTTTGCCGGTGCTCAGGTGCAACTGGATTTCTTCGCTGGTCAGATCCTGACGCTTGCAACGCACGATGCCGCCGTCTTCGTGGGTGTCGCGCAGCTCGCATTCGTCCAGAACGAAGAAGTCCGGGGCGGCTTGCTGGGTGGTCACCCACTCGGTCATCACGGCGGTCGGTGCGGTTTTCACGGTCAGCGGACGCACGGGCAGGGTGCCGAGCACTTCACGCATGGTGGAAAGCAGGTCTTCGGCACGTTTCGGGCTGGCCGAGTTGACCAGGATCAGGCCCTGTTTCGGCGCAATCGCGGCGAAGGTCGACGAACGACGGATAAAGGCGCGCGGCAGGAACGCCTGGATGATTTCATCCTTGATCTGATCGCGTTCCTTCTTATAGACCTTGCGCATCTGCTCGGCTTCGATCTCTTCGACCTTCTCCTTGACCGCATCGCGCACGACGCTGCCCGGCAGAATGCGTTCTTCTTTACGCGCAGCGATCAGCAGGAAGTCACCGCTGACGTGCACCAGTGGCGCATCTTCGCCTTTGCCGAACGGCGCGACGAAACCGTAGGTGGTCAACTCCTGGCTTGCACATGGACGCGCCAGTTTGGTGGCCAGTGCAGTTTCCAGCGCCTCGGCATCGACAGGCAGGTCTTGGGTCAGGCGGTAGATAAGCAGGTTTTTGAACCACATGGGGTGAGTCTCTCCTTTATACAAAGGGGGGCATTATTGTCTTCGCCGGGTCATAGGCCAACCCTTCTCTAAGCCTTTGGAAGGCCTGAGAAAATTAATTAAAAAAGTGCTTGCCAGAGGTTGGGTCGCTCCGTAGAATGCGCGCCACACCGAAGCGAAGGGTGATTAGCTCAGCTGGGAGAGCGTCTGCCTTACAAGCAGAATGTCGGCGGTTCGATCCCGTCATCACCCACCATTCGTTTCAAGTGTTTAGCGCAGCGGTAGTTCAGTCGGTTAGAATACCGGCCTGTCACGCCGGGGGTCGCGGGTTCGAGTCCCGTCCGCTGCGCCATATTCGGTAACCTGGACCACTGAACGCCAGGTCACCACGGAAAAACCCGCTGAAGCGGGTTTTTTTCTGTCTCAAGTTTGTACCTTGTTCCATCGGGTTTGTGTCGTTTCACCGGTTTTCGGATTTTTTTGAAAAAAACTTCAATTAAATCAACACATTACGAAAACTTGTGGCATAATGCGCCCCGTAACGAAGCGAAGGGTGATTAGCTCAGCTGGGAGAGCGTCTGCCTTACAAGCAGAATGTCGGCGGTTCGATCCCGTCATCACCCACCATTCGTTTCAAGCGTTTCGCGCAGCGGTAGTTCAGTCGGTTAGAATACCGGCCTGTCACGCCGGGGGTCGCGGGTTCGAGTCCCGTCCGCTGCGCCATATTCGGTCACCTGGACCCGCTGAACGCCAGGTCACCACAGAAAGCCCGCCTAGTGCGGGCTTTTTGCTGTCTGCGATTTGTGAAATCACTCGATCTCCTCTGTAGGAGCTGCGGCACGCTGCGATCTTTTGATCTTGCTTTTAGAGATCAAAAGATCGCAGCCTCGTTTCACTCGACAGCTCCTACAGAGGAATTCTCACTGTTCAGCATTGCGGCTATGCCGATAATCGCTCACCGCCTCATACACCGCTTTGCGCAAGCGGTTGATCCCGCCAATCGGTCGGTGCGCTTCGATACCAAACCACGGGTTGAACGACAGGTTGTCGCATTCTAGATTCAACGCCGGTGTGTCGAAGTCCTGCGCAGGCAGAGTGATTCGCGCCACACTTTCGAACGGTGAATCCTGTTCGCGCCATTCGATGCTGGTGTCCTCGATCGGCATGTACTTGTTCGCGTCCTGACGCTGAATCTGCAACACAAAACACGCTGGCACCCGATCCGTCGACAGTTGCTGATTCAAGGCGCTGCGCAGGAAATTCGGCAGGTCGTGGTTTTGCGGGGGCAGGGCATACGCCGGGCAATTGTCCGGATCCGGCGCGACCCGAAACTTCGCATTGGCCTCCCCGAATTTGTAGGGCGATACCGAAAAGTACGTGGTCGCCGTCGGGCTGTTCGGTGGCGGCGCCAGGGTCGCCAAGGCGATGAACAGGTGGCGGATCTGCCAGTTGCGCGGATCCCAGCCAGGAAAGAACGCCATGATCTTTTTGCCGTCAGCCTGAGCCGCCACATTCTGACGATACTCGGCGACATCGCTGACAAAGAAGTTCGGGTGGCTGAACATCACGAAGTCTTGCTCGTGGCGCTGCTGACGGTCGCCGAGCAATGGTTTGCCGGGCACATCGAGCAGTTTGATTGCCATGCCCCGGGCATCGCGGATGCTGTCGAACTGCGGGTAGGCGTTGCCATTGGACAGGCGAATCATCGCCTGCCAGGTTTTGCCCGGCTCACTGAATACGCCTTGGCGCAACGCAGGTGTCAGTTCCGGCAGCACCGTCACTTCGGCTTTCACGCAACCATGGGCCTTGGCATGCGCGTCACGCAGGTAGCGAGTGCCTTCGCGGTGTTGATCGACGATGCGTACGGCGGTCTGGATCACGTCCTGGGTCATCGCCGCTTCACCGGCGGGAATCTGTTCCTGCGCCGACACCGGGCCGCGGTGCTGCCAGGCGAACCACGCGCTGGCGATGGCCCAGCCCAGCAGGCCGACAATCAGCAATGCCAGCAGGGCTTTGCCTAGCAGGCGCCCCAGCCACAACCATACGCGGGCGAACATCGACGGTCTTTTGTACGGGTTGATCATCATGGCAATTGCGCCTCCAACGGTCCGCCCAGTACTTTCAGGTACTCCAGCAAGGCCCAGCGTTCTTCTGGTTGCAGCAGTCGGCCGATGACCCCATTGCCACGCTCGCCGGCGCGGAATTCGTGACCGCTGTTGTGGTTGCCGGAAATTCGTGTGTCGAACAGGAAACCATTGGTAAAGGCTTCGGTGCGATAGCCCAGATGACGCGGGTCGTATTCGAACGAACCTTTATAGAACGTCGTGGCGCGCTCATCCTGCGGTGACAGCAGTTGATAAAGGCTCGGTACTGAACCGTTGTGCAGAAATGGCGCGGTGGCCCAAACCCCGGCCAATGGTCTGGCCTTGTAAGCGACTTTTTCGCGCACGCCGATCGGCAGACCGAAGCCATCAAGTTTTGGCTTTTCCTGAGGGGTGACACCAGCCTCGCGATAAGCGCGGTTTTCGACGAATGCGGTGACGTAAGCCAGGCCCTTGGCCACCGATAGCTGGCTCAGATTCAGTGGTTCGGTGGGCGTCGGATGCAGTTTCACATCCATCTGCTCCAGCTCTTTCAGGTCCCATTGCAGTGGCGACAGGTCGAATCGGTGGGTGGCAATGTTGGTCGCGGCATTCGGATCGGTGCCGATCACCTCCACCGGCAGCATGTGCAAATGCTGCACCCAGCGCTCGCCCTCCTGGGTCTTGCGCGGCACGTGGCAACCGGCGCAGTTCTCCTCAAACAGAGCGCGGCCCTCGGCGGCCAGCGGTTTGTCGATGGCGCCCAGAACATCCTCCGGCCAGGCCGGCGGTTGCAGGCGTTGCAGGGTTTCTTCGATTTGGTGCAGATCGCGCACGCGCACACTCGAGGCATAACGCGCATCGCCCTGCAGCGGCTGGCCGTTGTTGTCGAAGAAATTCAGCGTGGCGCCGACCCCCAGTGCCTCACCGATATTGCGCGCCATCGGTTGCTGCGCCGAGCCGTTCCACTGCACCCAGTCGAACGTCCACATGTCCCACAGTTGCGGGTAGTCCACCGGTGCATTGGCCACGCGGTAGTTGGTGGGGGAGATCGCGTCGCCGAAGGTGGCGTTGGCGATACGGCCGAATGCGTCGGTGCGGCCCGGGCCTTCTTCGGTAGGGTAGAGGCCGCGATGCGTGTCGTTCCAGGCGACTTTGAGGAAGGTGTTCAGCGATTGCTTGAAGTCTTTGCGCAGTTGTTCGCGGCGCGCCTCGTAATCATCGCCCAGAACATTTCTGGCGAAGCGTTCGAATTTCCATGGGTTGTAGTAAGTCGAGGCCAGACTCGCGACCAAGGCTTGTCCGAAACTGCCACCGCGCAATGTAGGAACGCTGGAAGGCAAGACATGCTGCGCCGAACCACCGTCAATTCGCACGGCCTGGCCTTTGAAGCGCAATTCACCAGTGTGGCAAGCAGCGCAGGTGATATCGAGATATTGCTCGCTGCCACCGGGATTCGCGTGGCGGGCAAAGCCGACCGGCAGATTGCCGGGGTTTTTCGACGTGGCTTTCTGCTGTGGATCAACCAGAAAACCGAAGCGTGCGAGGTATTCCGGGGACGCGAAACGCTGCTGCGAGAAGGGCAGTTCCAGCGCCTCGAACCATTCATAGCGCAGGCCTTTGACCTGTGTGCCTTGCGGCGTGAAGTAGTAGGTCTGGCGTTCCTCCTCGCTCCACTGCTGCAGGTAATGCACCTGTTGGGCCGGGATATAGAATGGAAGTTTCGGGTTGGCGACGAAGTACAGAATCACTGCCAGAGCCAGGCCCAGCAGCACAATGATCAGTGCCAGCACACGGTATAAGAGGCGCAAGATAAACATCCTTGTCGAGTTGTTGCCTTGTTATGCCTCAGCTGTTGCAGGTGCGGCAAGTGGCCATTACGCCAACTGTCGTAGGAAGTCTCATCAGCCCTTGTCAGCTTCAGATGACAGAAGCTTCATCGTCCCTTGGCCCGAATGCGTTTTAATCCCTGAACTTATCGGACATTTCCTGCTCTCATGCCGGTAGCCATTGGTCGTGGCGGCCTGATAAGCTCGCGGCTTTACTCGATTGCCCTTTCGGCGCATGAACAAGGAAATAGCATGAAACAGCATCGGTTGGCGGCGGCGGTAGCCCTGGTTAGCCTGGTCCTCGCGGGTTGTGATTCGCAGACCAGCGTAGAGCTGAAAACCCCGGCGCAAAAAGCTTCCTACGGTATCGGCCTGAACATGGGCAAGAGCCTTGCTCAGGAAGGCATGGATGATCTGGACTCCAAAGCGGTAGCCCAGGGCATCGAAGATGCCGTCGGCAAGAAAGAACAGAAGCTGAAAGACGAAGAACTGGTCGAAGCCTTTGCCGCGCTGCAAAAGCGTGCTGAAGAGCGTATGGCCAAGATGAGCGAAGAGTCGGCAGCCGCTGGCAAGAAATTCCTCGAAGAAAACGGCAAGAAGCCTGGTGTCACCACCACCGCTTCCGGTCTGCAGTACGAAGTGGTCAAGAAAGCCGACGGCCCACAGCCTAAGCCTACCGACGTCGTGACTGTTCACTACACCGGCAAGCTGACCAACGGCACCGTGTTCGACAGCTCTGTTGAACGTGGCAGCCCGATTGATCTGCCGGTCAGCGGCGTGATCCCGGGTTGGGTTGAAGGTCTGCAACTGATGCACGTTGGCGAGAAGTACAAACTGTACATTCCTAGCGATCTGGCTTACGGCGCGCAATCGCCAAGCCCGGCAATCCCGGCCAACTCGGTTCTGGTCTTCGACCTGGAACTGCTGGCCATCAAGGATCCTGCCAAAGAAGACGCCGCCGCCAAGTAATCGGCTGTAGCTTCGAAGACAACGCCTCGCATATGCGGGGCGTTGTTGCATCTGGACGATGCTGGCGGTAAACAGAGCGAACGGATGGCGCTTACAGCAGTCCTAGAGATTGAGGCTGCCAGCGCTAGACGCCCTGAGCCGCCAAGTCAATGAAATATTGGGGTTTTTTATGTGAGTAAAAAACGCCCGATCTGAGCGCGGCCCTTATAAAACGGGGCTTTCAGCGCTGAAATGCAGCTCTGTTCACAAGGTTATCCACAATTTGTGTGGATAACATTTCAACGGGAGAAATAGATGAAAGCGCCGTGGAATTTCGCCCGATTTCTGCCCCTCGCCGGTCGATTGCTGGCGCGTGGGCGTCTGCCGACCCTGTTGTTCGCGGTGGCGAGCAAAGGTGCCGCGCAGGGTAATCGTCTTGGCAAACTCAAGGAAGATCTGCGTTTGCTCCAGGCACTGTGTCTTGCATACTGGCGTGGCGAATACCGAGCGATCAGCCCGAAAGCCATCGTCTCGGTGGTGGCGGGCCTGATGTACTTCCTCAGCCCGGTGGATGCGATTCCGGATTTCATTCCGGTGTTCGGTATGCTCGATGACATCGCCGTTCTGGCCTGGCTGATGAAAACCCTCGACGATGAGCTCAATGCTTTTCGGCTCTGGCGCAACCGCCTGCAGCCGGAAAAACTTGCGGTGGTCGAGCGCCTGCCTGATACCCCCGAGCAACTTCAGCTTCAGGGCCCGAAAAAGCCCTGATTCACCCCGCCTGCAGACAGATAGATCCCCCCCGCGACCTTGGCCGCTGTTAGGATTACACTTCTAGGGAAAAGTGCCGACTCGCTAAGTGTTGTTGTCCTACGGGGTAGTCATGGATATTCAGATAATTGCACGCGATGGCGAACCCGAGTATGCGGTTCTGCCATGGGTTCAGTATCAGGCTCTACTGAAAGCAGCAGGCATCAACGAAACACCGCAGCAGCAGGCGCCAGCGCCGGCCGCCGCAACGCCAGACCCGATTCTTCCAGGTCTGGACCAACTACGCAGTTTGCGCGAAGGGAAGGGCATCGCCATTGAGGCGCTGGCCCGCACGGTAGGCATCAGCCCGTCTTATCTGGCCATGATCGAAAGCGGCGAGCGTCAACCTGACGCCGCGATTCGTCGCAGCCTGGCCTGGGAACTGACGGTGCCGGGTTGGAGGGATGAATCGTGAGCGTACGCATCAGTCGTCAACATTGGGACGGATTGCTGGGGGAGCTGGATCAGGCGCGCAGGCAGCGCCATTTGTTGACCTATCGAGCCTTGCTCGAACGTTTGCAACTGCCGACGCCGGCGATGCAGACGCTGACCGCGGCACTTGAGCATCTGGCCGCACTCGACGCAAAGGCTGAACAGCCGTTGCGCAGTTCGCTGGTGATCAGCCAGGGTGCCAGCCGTTTGCCACGTACCGGTTTCTTTGAGTGTGTCGAGCGTCTGGGGCGCTTTTCCGGGCCATCCGATGGCGTTGCTGCTGCCTCCTGGCATGCGTCGGAAGTGGTCAGGGTTTTCGAATACGAGTACCCGGAATCGGCGGAGGCCTGAGTGTTCTTACGACTCAAGGCGTCGGCCAGTTACTGGTTGGCCCGCAGGCTGTTTCACTGGTCGTGGTTTGTCCGCCAGCCCAGTGGCTGGCGCTGGCTCGAAGGGCAGTTTGCGCGCATGGCCAATCTTGGCGATGTCGGCGCGCAAAGCTTTTATGGGCACATTCTGACGTTTCGCGGGGTTGGCCTGGGTGCCCGCGAAGAGGGTGTGCGGCTGTTGCGTCTGGCGGCGCTTGCCGGTGATGGCAAAGCGGCTTATCAGGTCGGCGTGATCAGCTTGGCCGGTACGCCGAGCAAAGCGCCGGATCCGGCCGAAGCGGCGCGCTGGTGGACGCTGGCCACCAAGGCCGGTCACCCGTTGGCCGAGCTCAAACTCAAAGAGTTGAGCGCTCGGGATTAAACCCGGTAAATCATTTTGTATCGCTCGATAAACGTGGCGTGAGGGAAACCTCACGCCACGTTTGCGTTTATCGCTATACGTTTTTTGTAGTAATCAGCCTTTTGCGGATTAGTCCTACAGCAAACACCTACTCGCCTGACTTCTTTCCTGATTGATCCCCCGCAAAGTCCCCGCGCCTAATTTTTGCGCGAGGGAACGCTCATGTTTGACCCGGTTTTTCATTCCACCCCGCATCGTCGCGTGCGCTGATGGAAGCCGTCAGCCGTATCGAGCAGGAACTCGACAGCTTCCCCGACACCCTCAGCCTCTATCGGCAGCAGCTTGAGCATTGGTTCAGCAAAGCGGCCGACCAGGTCAGCCACGCGGCGGACCTGCCGTCGCTGATGGGCATGGAGCGGATCATCCGCTTCGGTGATCGCGTCACCGCCGTCAGCACGGGCGACAGTGAGTTTGCCTCCGGCGTCGTGCAGTGCCCGAAAAGCGGGGTGCTGGCGATCGAGAGCAAATTCGAGTCGGTGTACGACATTCCGCTGGGCGATATCGTGGTGGATGTGGTGGCGGTGGATGATGGAAAAACCTCGCCCGTGGCACTGGATGCGCAAGGCCGGGGAACATTCGCCGGTACGCCAGGCAAGTTCTATCGCGTGCAGGTGCACAGCGACGTTACCCCGGAGCAGATCGAGGCGCTGTTCCAGTCCTACAACGGCTTGACCGGCGAGCTGGATGGCTGGTTGCGCAGCGAGTGGCAGGGGTTCAAGCCGCAGTGGTCGCAGTCGGTGGCGACGGCGGCGGGCAACGGCATGCTCGCCGGGAGCTGGGCGGCGATCGAGGGGGTATGGGACAGCATCGGCATGCTGTCGGAGATTCTCAAGGATCCAGGCGCATTTGCCGAGCGGCTGGGAAGCGGCGCGGCTGATCTGATTCATCTCGCAGAATCAGCTCCGGATGTCATGCAAAAGCTGCAGTTGCTGGTCAGTGATGAGGCGGCGCTGTGTTTGCTGCTGCGCAGTGCGAGTCTCTGGCTGGAGATGCTGCCGCCCAGCCAGATCGCCGGCAAAACCGCTGAAACGGCGTCGATGATGATCGTGCAGGTGCTGATCGATGTGCTGATCGGCGTTGTGTTGACATTCGTCGGAGCTGGCGCCGGGATCGCTTATCTGACGCTACGCCTGGCGGATCGCGCCGCCCAGTTGCTCTCGGTTGTGAAACGCCTGGTCAAGGCGATGTTCGGCATCGTCAACACGTTCATCCATTACGTCGACCAGTACAAAACTGTCGCCGCGCGGGGTATCGCCGCCGGGGTGAAAAAGGGCCGCATGCAATTGCGCTGGGATGCGAAGCGCAATGCCGCCCTGAAGAAAAACGAGCACCACGATAACGCTCCCGATCAAGCGAAAAACCCCAACGGCGACAGCGCCGATTGCGCCCCGTTGACCTGCACCAACGGCTGTCCGGTGTCGATGGTTACCGGCGAAGAACTGCTGACCCTGACCGACGGCACGCTCGATGGCTTGCTGCCGTTCGAATTCACCCGGTTGTACCGCACCAGCGCGGTGGAGATCGATGTCGGGCTGGGGTTTGGCTGGAGTCATTCGCTGGCGCATCGGCTGGAGTTCGATGGCGAGGCGGTGATCTGGGTCGATCACGAAAATCGCCGCACGCGGTTTCCGTTGCCCAGTGTGGAGCGGCCGCAGATTCACAACAGCTTGTCGCGGGCAGCGATTTTTCTCGGGGAGGAGCCGGAGGAACTGATCCTCGCGCTGGCCGGGGATACAGCGCGGTTTTATCACTTTCGTGCCGGGCGGTTGGTGGCGATCAGTGATGCGTATGGCAATCGTCTGACGGTGCATCGCGATTTTTCCGAGCGTGTGCAGCGCCTGGATAACGGGGCCGGGCGGTCGTTGTTGTTGCGCTACGACCGGGCGCATCTGGTG